>CALYPJ010000044.1 GCA_945273735.1 uncultured Lactobacillaceae bacterium | reverse complement strand
GAGCGCACGCCTGATAAGCGTGAGGTCGATGGTTCAAGTCCATTTAGGCCCATTTTTTATATTTGGAGAAATACTCAAGTGGCTGAAGAGGTGCCCTTGCTAAGGGTATAGACCGGGGAACCGGTGCGAGGGTTCGAATCCCTCTTTCTCCGTTCGAACTTAGAAGTGAATCATGTTATGATTAAGGGTGCCTGTTTTGGGCATCTTTTTTATTTAACAACAGGACTTTACTAATAGAATTCTGGTAATAACCTTTTTTAAGGAATATATAAAATTATTTCGTTATTTTTGAATTTTGACTTGAACTGAGCATTTTGAAAGTTGTTTATCTTAAAAGATATTTTAGAATACCAAAAGTTAAAAGATTTCTTGTTAAAAATTTGGATCCAATATAATAAATCATATTGCGTAACTGAACTAAAAAAAACACGCTACTAATTAGCGTGTTTAATTTTTTTTGAGTAATTTCTGAGCATTAGTCAATCGATTTTGAAAAACTGTTTGCCATTTAGGAGTTGGATTAAAATTAGTTAGATATTCTTCAATGTATTTAATTTCTGCGCCGTAATCTTTTTGTTTTCGAGCATTAATCGCTAAGCGGTGGTAAAGTTCTGCTGGAGAATTAGCTGTTTTGGGATCAATTGACCGCAAAATCTTTGCAGCTTCTTTTAACTTTCCCTCGTTTTCTAAAATTTTTGCTCGAACAATGAGTTGGACATTTTTACGATTTTGCAATTCGCGTTTACGATATGCTTCATTATCGGCAGCTAATTTCTCTTGTCCATTGCGTCTCAAATATTCATTATGACTTTCAAAATCAGCTTGTTTAGCTTTTTGAAAATTAGCCCATTCTTTTTCAGTCATATTAACATTATGAGTTTGATGAAATTCGATAATATGAGTATTTTTCTTTAAAAGCTCTTTACCAGCGTCGGTAATTTTTTTAGCAGCATTGAGGTAACCCAGCTTTTTAAGTTTTGCAATTTCAGTTTTAAGATTAACGCCATAACGTCGTTCAAAATATTCGGGAACTTGATCTTTTTTTATATGAGGATTGATTAACCACCAGAGGGCAATAATGTCACCGCGGAGTAATTTAGTTTTACCTAAGTAACGCATCATTGCTTTGGAAACAATACTTGTTGAGTAAGGATCACTAGCCATGGCGTCTAACTCCTTTTTAGTACGTTTAGGACTGACGTAAGGAAAGACATTATATTTACGATAGATGGCATCAAGTTTCGCTGATTTAGTTACCGCAGGCAATTTAGTAATCGCTGGCTTGGTTCTTTTTGACTGCGATTTAGGTGTCGATCGTTTTAAAAATGAAAATGACATTTTGCACACTCCTTTACTTTTTAAAATACTATACTACTATTAATCATAATCCAAAATTAGTCTTAATTGTTAAAAACTTTTAAATTAGGAAAAATCATTATAGTAAAAAATAAATTAATGCCTTTAATTGCCGTTAAAGTAAAAAAGAATGATTAAGATTCTAACAAAATATTTTGCTTTTTAAAAGTTGGACTTAATTTTATTCTTGACATCACGAACAAATGTTCGCATAATAAAATTAATTTACAGATAGGGATAAAAGAAAAATGAGCTATAGTTTAAAAAGTGTAACAATTAGAACCAACAATGAGCAAATAGATAAAATGAATGAAATTTGGCAGGATATTTTTAATGGCAAATTACCGCTACTGTTTGATAGTAAAGGTGAAGCAATAAATGTATTTCCAATTTCATGTTACGAAAATTATGATAGTGATGAAACTGGCGATTATGATTTATCAATTATTGGTGCTGATCAAGTGTATTTACAACAACTTGAAGCTAAAGTAGCTACAGGAAAATATCAAAAATATGAGGCGGTAGCTTCCAGTATAGCCGATAGTGCTCCAAAAGCTTGGCAGCAAGTTTGGCAGCAAAGTCATGATGGGATTATCAAGCGCGCTTTCACTCATGATTATGAATTGAGTTTAATCCCTAAACAAACTCCGGATCAGCGCTTTCATACTATTTTATATATTGCGTTAAGTTAAAAAAAAGCAGCAATTAAAATTGCTGCTTTTTAATTACGGTTTTTTTATCGTTCTTTAAAAACCTCTTTGGCAACGTTTACGGCATTTAGAACCCTTGGAAATCCAACATAAGGAATTGTTTGAATAAATGTTTCAATAATTTCTTCTTTGGTTAAGCCAACATTTAGCGCCCCATTAATATGCACCCTAAGTTGTGGTGAAGTATCACCTTGCACTAATAAACTAGTGATAGTAATCATTTCACGTTGTTTTAAATCTAATGTACCTCGCGAATAAATATCTCCAAAAGCAAATTCGATAATGTAACGTCCAATATCTTCAGGTAATCCTTCTAACGAATTAATTACGTCGCGACCGGCCTGTTTATCAACTTGTTCTAGTTTTTCTAAACCACGATTATAACGTTCTTGGTCTTTCATAAGCATATCTCCTTAAAATTATTTAATATCAACTCTAAATCCTGGAGTACAGTCCATGTCAAGCTTATAAAAGATAAATGGTGATATACTTAGTAAGTAGTAATTAATTATAAGAGGAATCATATTGTATTCTATAGGAGAATTTTCTAAAATTTGTGGCTTATCAATTGATACTTTACGTTATTATGAAAAACAAGGATTAATTTCAGCTATACGTGGTAAAGATCATCGCCGTTTTTATAATGAAAAAGATATTGCCTGGGTGCAATTTATTATTCGTTTAAAAAAAACAGGAATGAAAATTAAAGATATCCAAAAATATGCTAAATTACGAGCTCAAGGCGATGAAACAATTCCAGAAAGAATAAAAATGCTATTTGCTCAACTTGATCAATTACATGATCGCCAATATGAAATTGAAAAACAAATTAATTTTTTAGAAAAGAAAATTAAATATTATCTAAAGATTGATTAATTTTATTAAACAAATTTGCTTTCTCTTGCGATTTTTGCAAGTTAAATTTTTGGATTATGTTATTTTTATTTATTTTTGATGAAATCTTTACTGTTATGAATCCGATCATCGAGTACTTTAGCAGTTTTTATTGATGAGCTGCGATGAGCTGCTTTCATATTTTACTTTTTTAGAATTAGGTATCGTTGCTACCATCTTTCCTTCAATTATTAAGTAAAATATATTTTTAACTTTTAAGATATAGTTTTCTGGGTTTTTACATCGATGGCAAACGGTTATTACCTTTGTCTTTTTAGTTTCGTTATAAAATGGTTAAATTATAATTGATGTGAGAGCCAATGGTAGGATGACTAATATAATTTTAAAAAAA
>CALYPJ010000043.1 GCA_945273735.1 uncultured Lactobacillaceae bacterium | reverse complement strand
GTTAAGAGTTAATGTTTTACTTGGATTCAAGGTAAATTGGGAACCATACGCCCCACGATGTTGACCGGAGCTCATTGCTTCAGAAACATCGGCTAAATACTTGGGATCGATAACATTACCATTTTGGTCTACATATTTCAGGTTGACGTATTTTCGATCAATTACATTAACTTTAACGTCTTTACTTACCTTCTGTAAATCAATATCCTTATAGCCCTTAGGAGTGTAGCTATAGTTAACGAAATATTGTCCTGGCGTATCTTTATTAACCTTATTATCAACCGTAATCTTATTGAAAGGTAGAGAACTACCATCTTTATCCTTAGCGCTTTCAAATCCAACTTCGGGATTAAAATCATCGCCTGCATATATAACAACAGGGTCTGCTTTTGTTTCCAGAGCAGTTTTAACCGGAGCAAACTTATAAGTAATTGTTTGCGGATCTTCTGTAGCCATTAGTTCAGTTTTATTTGGATCAAAATCACTAGTTGTTTCACCTTTTTTAATCGATGCTCCGGTTAAATAATAGGTACCAGCTTGTTCAATTTCCTTGATCTTATCATTAGCGTTAGTTAATGAAATCTCAGTGTTAATCTTAGCATTACTCTGAGGAATCGATGCTATTGAAGCATTATTATTGTCAGTATTAACAAAATTGGTATTTACTACCCCATAACCAGTATATTTAAATTCATCAATTTCAAATTCTTGTTTATTAAAGGATGCACCAGTAACTCCAGTTATTGCAAAAGATAATGAAGTAGTACCTGTAGGAATCCAGTCATCGATACACTTTGACCAAGTTAATTTATCGTTATCGTATTTTATGGTCAAAACATGAGTTGTGCCATTATAATCAGCTTGAAAATCACGAAATGTATTATTACTAGGTTCAGGTATTTTTTGGGCAGGAGCATCTTCTCCGTCATAAGTAATAACAGTTGATACATTATTTTCTATCTCATCATGAGCAAAAGCGCCAAATGACTGATTACCATCCTTAGTGTTAAATCGCGTTGGATCCGCTTTATAAGCACCATTATCACTATACTTTCCGCTACTATTATAAAAAGTATCTAACTTAAAACCAAAACCAAAAGGTAAACCGGCAATTCCTAAACAGCCACCGCCATCTCCTATTTGGTTACTGTCCCCAGTATGAAAAGCTAAAGCAATTCCATCAGCGCCACCTTGACCTTGTGATTTAGTACCTAAATTAATTTTACCCCTTAAATGAAATTCATCATTGACACTAATTTTAGTCGATAAAGTAGCATTCCCAGCTTGACGTGGATTATCATCAGTTAAAAGTAATATTCCACGATTATCCTTAACAGACCATTTAGCATTACCATTAAGCACAAAATGAGAGGTAAAATTATCTTTATTAACTGTAACCAAACTATTGTTAAAAGATGTATTTCCTGTATCTTCTTGTAATACTTGTAATAAAGGATTATCATTGAAAGCAATATTGTTTTTAGTATTCGAAAAACCAGTTAAAGGATCCTTTTCTAATTTAGTTGAAGTTTGAGCCTTCTCAGATTCAGCTTTAACCTGATCATTATTTAATTTAGCTTCAAGACTTAATGAGCAAAGTGCTAAACCAGAAAATAATAAATACTTGTATTTTTTATTACTTTTATATTTAACACTTTCCTTTCTTAAGTTTTGATTTGGCTTTAAATTCATTAAATTCCTCCTAAAATCTTATAATATGTATAAATATAAGAATTAAAAATAAATTGCTTTTATTATAACTTAAACCTAAAATATTTAGTACAACAAAAGATTATTTTTAAAAAATTTAAAAATAATCTAAAAAACAAAAAATTTATAGTAATAACTCAAACAATAATAAAATTAATATTGATCTTACAACTATAAATAATACCACATAAATAAAAGAAAAGCATTGATTTAAACGATTACATTATTTATTTAATTCAATTAAAGCTATTTTTTGTTTTTTTATTTTAAAAAAACTGATCAAATTTCTTGATGATTAATTAAAGAGCTTTTTATTAAAATCGTAATAAAATGAAAATTGTTACCCACAAGAAAAGTTATTAGCAGATTTTGCCTGAATACTCGTGGTTTTAAAGCAATCCTAAAACTGGATATAAAATATTTTCTTAGTTTATATTATTTAATTTTAATAGAAGTAATATAGCTTCTATTTGAATAAATAATACCTTTTTTTCTTTGATTTATTTAACCTTTTTCAAATGTATTTAAAAAAAAATAAAAAAAAAAAGCTTCATAAATTTATTTGTTTATTTTATTAAATAAATTAATAAATACATTTTGTACTGATTGTGTTATTATGTAAATGATTTAATATCATATGATATTTGCTTATATTTAGGAGGAATTTAGATTGAGTTTTAAAAATAAAAATTATATTCTAATGGATCAAAAAGTCCATTACAAAATGCATAAATCAAAAAAACAATGGCTAGTTATTGGCATTTCTACCTTTGGTTTATGCTTGGGAATTGGAATTCCTACAAATCTCGTAAAAGCGGAATCACAAACCCTCAAATCACCAATCACCATCAAAGATCATAAACAAAAAGATATCGCAATTAGTGATTTAGTTAGTGGTAATGCCGCGGAGAGCCCGTTTACTGGAATTAGTGAGAATTATTCAACAGAAGAGCCATTCTCTCAACAGTTTGATAATCAGCAATTAAGTACAGTTCCAGTAAAAACGGGCTATATTAATGCAGGGACTGATCAAACCGGAAATCTTCAATTACAGTATTTTAATGGTATCTCTAATGGGACTGATTTAAAGGAGCAACAATTTAACGGTAGATCATGGGGTGAAGTTGCATCTATTGATGATAACAAACAACCATTGTTTTTTGCCCCTAATTTTAGTATTAAAATGGGAAATGGCAATGTTTGGAGTTGGGTTTACTTAGAAGGGGGCCTTTCAACATCTGCACCATTTTTTGCCGGTATAAATAATGATTGGAAAACCGCTGATCATGGAAAGAATTGGAAATTTTGGGAAATTAGTCAATCATCTGATCCCCTTAACTCGATTATTACCTTAAAATTTACCGGGGATTTTACTTTTAAAACTGACAAAACTTATACCCTAGACTTTACAATAACTTTAAAACCTAACGGAAATATGGTGGATTATAATTTAGCAATTCGTAATGTAACTGCTTTAGTTAACCCATCAATTTCAGCCGAAGACGCTAAATTACCAAACTTTTGGTTTGGTTCAGAATATGATACGATGCTAGGTAATAATGATAAGGTTCCGATGTACTATTCTGGTAACAATCAGGGAATATACTTGGAACACGGTGGATATAGACTATTATTTAACTACACCTCTAAAAATGCGCCAACCGGATGGGGTGCAGCGCGGTGGCGGGATGAGAACTTTGCTACAGTTGGCATTAACTCACCCCAAGATGCAGGTCAAAAGTCCAGCCCGGATGCTGCGGTTGCTGGTAAAGTGGCATATAGTGGCGATGATTCTGCCCTTTATATGGTTTGGAAAGGTCAAGATTTAGCTAACGGTGATAGTCGAGAAGGTAACTACCAAGCAAGTATTTCCTCTTCAACCGCTATCCTTCCTATAATTACAATTAGTAATCCAAGTCCTGATAACTATATCGGGAAAGATTATACCGTAAATGGGACCGTTACCTATCCCGTAAATAATAACGGTGCCTTACCTTTAAAATATTATTACATCGTTGATAATCAAGATCCTGTTGAATTTAATGGACCAGAGATTAATGGTACCTCACCACAAGATTATAGCTTTACCATTCCAAAAGAAAAAATGGAACCCGGAGATGAACATTCGATTTCCGTTTATGCAGTAGATGCTTATGGCACCTCTTCCAATACGAAATTTTTGAAATTAACCGCAAATGCTGAATTAAATACCGTTGATAAAACATACTACAGTGGTGATCAATTTATGCCTTTTGCAAACTTTACTGGTGGCGTTAGTGTAACTGGAGAAGCATTAAACTCATCTGATATTACCAAAACGGAAATAAAAGACGCTTCTGGCCAAGTTATTCCTGAAATTAATTGGGACACCATCACCAGAACTCCCGGGACATATACAATTACTTATACTTATAAATATGGTTCTGGTAGAGAAGGAACAATAGGTGGCGAAGTTTCTAAGAGTGCTGCAATCAAAGTTATTGACCGTAAATACATTAATTTAAATTACGTTGATCAAAATGGTAATCCAATTGATAGTCAACTGTTAACCCAACTTCCTGCTGGAATGA
>CALYPJ010000042.1 GCA_945273735.1 uncultured Lactobacillaceae bacterium | reverse complement strand
CATATTTGGGTCCAGGTCTAACATTTAACTCCAAAATTGAGTGTTAAAGAAAAAGAGCCGTTATATGCTGTTTATTTTATAAAAAATTGATCCAGAATAATTAAGAGGTCTCATTTATGGTTATAATCTCGGTTATTTTCGTTAGCATGGGTAAAGTTGGTGGCAATACAATTGCTTTGCAAGCAATATTTGATAAAACTATGCCTTCGGTTTTGAGCGTATTAGTAACAATGGTAGTTTATTTAATTTTCAGACACGTTACCATGCTATGATGATGATTATAACGGTATTTTTAAAATTCTTTGGTATCGTGTAAATATTAAAAAAAGCTTTCTTTTTAAGAGAAAGCTTTTTTGTTGTTTTTATTTTAAATAAGCTTGGCTTTTAAACCTTAAATTTAGTTCATGGTTTTAGCTAATTCTTGAAACCAATAGGCACTTAATTTCGGATAGCGCTTTTGCGTTTTGAAATCAACATAGAATAATCCGTAGCGTTTGTTATAGCCGTTAGCCCATGAAAATTGATCTTGCAAAGACCAAACAAAATATCCTTGGACATTCACACCTTCTTTTCGAGCTTTGAGTAGGGCTGCTAAATGTTGGTCAATAAAATCAATCCGTGGAGTATCATCAATTACCTTATCGGGACTGACAAATTGATCTTTATAGCCTAAACCATTTTCGGTAATATAGATTGTTTTACAATTGGGATAATTTTTTTGCAGCCGTTTAAGGGTATCATACAATCCTTCTGGATAAATATTCCAATCCCAATCAGTTGTTGGAACCCCAGGCTTCTTCACTAATTCCCCCACACCTTTAAATTTAAATGAAGAAGTTCCTTTGGTTCCTGTACCATTAAACTTACTGCTACTTTCACCATTGTAAGCTTGAATAAATTGACTTTGGTAGTAATTCAATCCAAAATAATCGTTTTGACTAGCAGCAGTTTTGAGAATATCTAAATCACCAGGTTCAATCGTCAATTTAGCGTTGTTAGCTTTTAAAATTTCATTAATTAGAGCCATAGTTTCATCAGAGTAGTAGCCTAAAAAAGTACCATCTAATAAGAAACGATTAATAAAAGCATCTTGCAATTTTGCTGCATGAATATTTTCGGGAGTATCGCTAATTGGATAAATTGGTTGAATAACATGAATTAAACCAATTCGACCAGGTAATTTCATCTGATGGTAAAGATTAACTACTTGGGCATGAGCTAATAATTCTTGATGTTGGGCTTGAATAGCACTAGTGACATCGAAATGATGATTGGGAGGAAAGTTACCTTGAATGTATTGGGAATAAGCTAAGGAAATTAATTCATTAATCGTGAACCAGTTTTTTACTTCCGGAAATTCTTGAAAACAGAACTTAGCATAATCAACAAAGTATTTAATATTTTGGCGGTTTAACCAATCCCCCTGATCAAATAATGTTTTGGGACTATCAAAGTGATGTAAGCTGACATAAGGTTCAATGCCATGATCTAAACAATATTTAAATAATTGATGGTAATATGTAACCCCCTGACGATTAGGTTCTCCGAAACCTTGTGGAAAAATTCGCGTCCAAGCAATCGAAACTCTAATCGCATTTAACCCATATTGATGAGATAAGTTAATATCTTCAGGATAGCGGTGGTAGAAATCACTAGCGGGATCTGGAGAAAATCGTCCTTGTTGTTCTAAATAATCATCCCACATGGTTTTACCTTTACCATCTTCTTTAGTAGCACCTTCAACTTGATAAGCAGCGGTAGCACCACCCCATACAAAATTCTGAGGTAACTTTTTAATACGATTTAATAAACTCATTGCACATCTCCTTGATTTAAATCAGAAATAATTAGTTGTAAACATTGATCAGCATGTTGGGTCATTTGAATATATTGTTTACCTGTAGTAGTAATCATCTGTGCACCATTTTGATCACATTCTTTCTTTAGTTCATCTTTCATCGTATCCATTTGAGGTGCTAAGATAACTAGATCCATTCCTTTAATTAAATCATGATGTGAACCAAATGCTGTTGCAGCTGCAGCTAAAGGTAAATCTTTTTCTTTAGCTAATTTATTCAAAGCTTTAGCTAAGATACCGCTAGTACCGCCACCGGCACATAAAACTAAAACATTTAAGGCATGACCATCTTTAGTTTTGCTTAAAGGAATATCGCCAGTAGTTGGGGCTGGCTTTACTGAAGTTTTATCTGGAGTAGTTTTTTTGTTTTCTTTTGCTGCTTCTTCTGCGCATTTTTCAGCGTCATAGGCTTTAAAGAAGGGATAATACATTATGACATCAACGACAATTAGTAAAATGGCCAGTACAAAGGACCATCCAGCAAAACCGGTTCCCATAATTAAACCTAAAGGTCCAGGTGTGGTCCAAGGCAAATTGTAGATAAAAGCAGGCATGTGTAAAACGTCAACAAAAATTTTGAATAACCAAACATTAGCTATTGGCGTCAAGATAAAGGGTAAGAAAAAGGTTGGATTTAAAATTAAAGGCGCTCCAAATAAAATTGGTTCATTAACACCAAAGACTACTGGGATTGAAGCTGCCCGACCAACAGCTTTTAATTCTTTGGATTTTGACCAAAAAGCAAACATGAAAGTAATAACTAAAGTTGCTCCGGTTCCGCCTAAAGTAGCAACGAAGTATTGGGTACCTTGAGCTAAAATATAATGAGCACCAGCAGCGTTGCCAGCTTTCCAAGCGGATAAGTTGGCTTCAACATTACTTAAGTAAATTGCGGTTACGGCTGGTTCAACAATTGATGGTCCTTGAATCCCGATGAACCAAAAGAATGCCATGGCGCCATAAACAACAGCTAAACCTAAATAACCATCAGCAGCAGTAAACAAAGGTGATAATACTTGAATAATCCAAGCTGCTAAATTTGTTCCCGTAATAGCTCGAAAAATTAAGGCAAATCCCCAAAACAAAAAGGTTGCAATAGCAAAGGGAATAATATTTTTGAAAGCTTCGGCAATGTTTTGAGGAACAGCATCAGGAAGTTTAATTGTAATGTTGTGCTTAAAGCATAGATAGTAAACATTTGGGGTAATGAAAGCAACTAGAAATGCGCAAAGTAAACCTTTAGTACCGATCATTTGAGTAGAAAAGTATAAATTACCAGCTTGATTAACGAAAGTATCAACAGCAATTAAGATAAATGATACTTGTGCTGTAAATTGGACTCCAACTACTGGGATTTGAGAAGTTTTAGGTAATTCTAAATTAAGACTATCAGCTAAAGCTTTTGAAACGGTTGAAGCTGCCATTAAGGATAAAACTCCCATCGACATGTTGTAAAACATATTTAAAGCATCAGAAACACCTTTAGGCCATGAATAATGCCAAATCATTGGTACATTAGCAATTAATAGGAAAACACTTGAAAAAATAATGATGGGCATTAAACCAATAAATCCGTCACGCACCGCTCGAAGGTATTTATTGGCTGCAATCTTCCGGAAAAAAGGCTGGGCTTTTTCAATTTGTTTAATTACCGAATTCATCTTGATTTACCTCTTTAAATCCGCAATTTCTTTTTGTAATTCTAAGTTTTTCTGGTAAAGGTCAATAAAGTAGGAAATAATGTCTTTTAAAAGCATCGTTGTCATTAAAGTATCTTGACCATGAGACATAATAAAAGTTGTTTCCATCTCTTCACCATTAGCTTCTTTACTCATCAACTTAGTTTGAACATTGTGAGCCTCTACTAGGGATTCATTAGCTTTTTTAATTAAATTTTGGGCTTCATCAAACTTTCCATTTTGAGCTGAATTTAAAGCTTGAATTAAAGCAGTTTTGGCATCGCCAGCATAGGCGACAATTTCAAAACCTGCCATTGAAATTTCTTCTTTAGTTGCCATGTTTGTTCTCCTTTGAAGTTACCGAAGTTTCACTAATAATACGTTGAATGTGAATAATAAAATAAATTAATTCTGCATTGGAGACTTGGTAATTGAATATTTTTTTTAACTTGCCAAAAATTTCTTTGGCAATATGGTACGATTGGGGATACATTTTAATCAATTTGTGTTCAAAATCTGAATCGAAATCATCCTTATTTTCTGAAGCATGACTAATTCTTTCACCTAAAAAACGTAAATGTGCCATAAAACGATTAAAACTGTTACTGTTTTGTGCAGTTCGAAAAATACCTCTTTGGTCTAAGTCTTTGATAATTACGTCAATTAACTTATTCTGAATAACTTTGGGATTATGATCAGAATTTTGAGCTATTTCTTGAGGGTTAAAAGCTTGATCATGGGCATTAATAAAGTGCAAAGCAATACTTTTAATTTCTTCAGAGGGAAAATTAACCTTGAGTTTTTGATTGATTAATGCAAGAGCATCACTGGCAATTTGCGTTTCAACGGGATATTGTTGTTGCAAGTCGGGAATTAGGTTGGGTTGATACTTACCATTCAGAGTTTGTTGATAAACTGAGTAAAGGTGTTCACTTAAAGTTAAATAAGCGTAGTCGTATACCTTAAATTGATATTTAGCAACAGCGTGATCAATGATTTCATAGACCAATAAGACAAGATCGAGGGGAATATTTTGAAGTAAAGTATGAAATGTTTTCTTTTCATCACTAGTATCTAAGTAAAATACTTTTTGAATTTGATTAGCGTTTAAAAAAT
>CALYPJ010000041.1 GCA_945273735.1 uncultured Lactobacillaceae bacterium | reverse complement strand
AAAATACCCTGTAATTTCACAAAATATGATGATTAAATTGTCCAATTGTTTAAAATAAAAGAAGCAAAAACCATTGTTTTTGCTTCTTTTGTTGATAACTAGATGATGAATTAAAACAAATTACCATCTTAACAAGTAAATTATTTTACAAACTAGCAAATTTTTCTAAAGTCCGAATTAATTGAGCTGTAAACCCTGATTCATTATCATACCAAGCTACTACTTTAACCATTTGCGACCCATTGGGTGCTGTAACTACTTGCGTTTGCGTCGGATCAAAAACAGAACCATATTCCGTACCAATAATATCTGAAGAAACAATTTCATCAGCATTATAACCAAATGAAGGGTTATTATCTGTAACTTTTTTAACTGCTTCATTAAGCTCATCAGCGGTTACTTTTTTACTTAAAACCGCATGAAGTTCGGTTAATGACCCAGTAATAACTGGAACTCTTAAAGCATAACCATTTAACTTACCCTGCAACTCCGGAATTACTAAACCCATTGCTTTAGCTGCTCCCGTTGGCAAAGGTACGGTATTTTCAGCAGCCGCCCTAGCCAAACGCATCGTTTTTTTAGGTGCATCCTGCAATGATTGAGTATTAGTATATGCATGAACTGTTGTCATTGTCCCAACTTCAATCCCAAAAGCATCATTTACCGCTTTAGCTAATGGTGCCAAACAATTAGTAGTACAAGAAGCATCAGAAATAATCTGATCATCTTTAGTAATAAGATCATCATTTACACCATAAACGATGGTTTTCATATCACCAGCAGGTGCAGTAATAATTACTTTTTTTACCCCAGCTGTAAGATGAGCTTGCGCTTTTTCCTTAGAAGTGTAAAATCCGGAACTCTCTAATACAATTTCAACTCCATCATTTTGCACCCAAGGAATCTTACTAGCATCAGCTTCAGCATAAACTGGAATTTTTTTACCATCAACGATAATTGCTTGATCAGCAGCCTCAACTTTATGTTCAAAGTTGCCATGAGCCGTATCATATTTTAGCAACTGCGCTAACATCTTTGGTGATGTTAAATCATTAATCGCTACTACTTCCAAATTATCTGATACTTTAAGGATTCTTCTTAAAGCCAAACGGCCAATTCTACCAAAACCATTAATTCCAATTTTTTTTGTCATTTGATACCTCCTAATATTTCAATTAAATACCAATCTAATCATAGCATTTTTTTATATTATTAATACAAAAACATTTAGTTTCTTATTGAATTATTAATTGTTAAAATTAAACGTTTTGCTAATAAGAGGAGTGCATGGTTTATTTATGCTGGCGACTACCAGCTAAGAAAGAAATTATTAGAAAATACCATTTAAAATATTTTTTTAGCAAAGAATAAAGTGAAAAATACAAGAGAACGGATAAATTCAGAAATTAATTTAACTGTAAAAAAAGATATCTATTGAAATAAGATATCTATTATGGTAGAACACAATATTAGTGGGGCATCTTTTTATTTAACTAATAATGATATTTATTAATAAATTGAAGATTTTGATGGCAACCAAATTACCTGTCAAAAGAATGTAACTATAAATAATCCTTTTTCAGGAACATTTGCTTGAACATTCAATTTTACCAGGATGGATAACTATTAAATGTGTAGCGTCAGCAGCCACTCACCTATATATCGGATCCAAAAAATTTTCAAATCATGTAGCAAGTGTTAATAAATTTAAATTTTTGAAACTAGTCATCCCAGGTGACATGCCCCCATATAACCGTAATAGAGAAAGAATCACAAAATAATACTAAGCTGGTTCAAACAAAAGTTATAAACCAAAATAATAACATGGTGGCTAATAGAAAGATTTTGGTAACTCAAAAATGAAAATAGAAATTAAAAATGTTTCTAAAAAATTCTCGGAATTTTACGCTTTACAAAATATAAGTTTGTCGTTCGAAAGTGGTAAATTTTATGGTATTCTTGGCCCAAATGGCGCAGGTAAGTCAACCTTAATAAATATAATTATCGGAAATATTTCATCGGATAGTGGTACTTGTAATTGGATGAATAATGATGGCAAGCTTAGCGAACTAGAGATTAAAAAATCTTTAGGTGTTGTATTTCAGGATAATCGTTTAGATCCTTTATTATCTGTTTATGAAAATCTCATTTCTAGAGGAAAAATGTATGGAATGAGTAAAAAGTCAATTAATACTAAGATTAATCATTTAAATAAGTATATTAACCTCGATAAGATTATGAAACGAAGATATTCTGATTTATCAGGAGGACAAAAACGTAAATGTGAGGTTGTTAGGGCGCTGTTACATGATCCAGAAGTTTTAATACTTGATGAACCAACAACTGGACTCGATCCCAAAACTAGGTCAGGAATGTGGCAGGCTATTTCTCGAATTCATAAAGAAAGTAATCTTACAATAATCCTAGTAACGCATTATCTTGAAGAGATGGAAAATTGTGACCAGATATCTGTTTTTTTAAATGGACATGTTCGTTATATGGGAAACGTTGATTCTTTTATAAGAAGCCATTCTAAAACGAATTTATTGGTAAAACTAAATAATGTATCCGATCTTAAAACCGTTGAGAAAAAGTTAAATATCGAATATGAAGAAAATTTAAAGGATATTAGCTTGACAATCTCAAGTCAGGATCCTTCAGAAATGATTAACATTTTAAATAGGATTAATAAAATGGCCAAAGTTAATGATTTTAAAATGTGTCATGCTTCCTTAGAAAGGGCTTATCTAAACTTATTAGATAATGAAAATAATTCATTTCAGGAAGGAATACAATGATAGCTTTAATTAAAAGAAACATAAAAATCTTTGTGCGTGATAGAATGGCATTTTTCTTATCGCTGCTTTCTGTATTTATTCTATTAATTTTGTATAAAGTATTTTTAGGACAAATTCAAATTGATGGTATTAAAGAGGCAATGGGAAGTAATAATGCGTCATCAGATGTGGTGACAATGGTAAATTATTGGCTAGTTTCAGGATTAGTTATAATTACCAGCATGTCATCAACATTAGGAGCATATGGGGTATCAGTTGATGATCGGCAGCACCATAGAGTTGATGATTTTATGTTAACACCTCTTAGTCCCATTAAAATTGAAATCTGTTATATGATTTCTGCAATACTCATTGGATCATTAATTACTTTTTTACTATATGTAATATCGATTATTGTACTTATTGGCGGGGGAGGATTATTAATCGGTTTTATGGCAACAGTGAAATTGATGCTTCTTATCTTAATCTCATCAGCAATTTCGCTATTAATTGTATATCCATTTATGTATTTTATTAAAACTAATGCACAATTTTCGGCATTTAGTACAATTATTGGAACCATAATTGGCTTCTTAACAGGTGTCTATATTTCAATTGGTTCCGTCTCAGGACCAATTAAAAATATTATAACTTGGTTCCCATTGACCCCCTTGGGTTCACTTGTTAAGCAACTTATTATGAAAGATTCGTTAAACTTAGTGTTTAAACATGCACCAAGCCAAATTAGAATAAATTATGAAACAGATTATGGAGTATTGCTTAATTTTCCAAATGGTACTCATTTTACCAATATAACTATTTTGAAATACGAAATTATTTTAATTATTTTCTTAATTATTTTAGGTATTGTTATCACAAAACTGGTAAAAATAAATGGGAGAAAATAATAATCTACAACCAGCTGTGGCAAATTATAATAACAATAAGATGATTCTCGTTCAATAGGAATGAGCTTTACCAAATTTTCAGTAATTAGCTTTTTACTTACGAAGCCAAAACATCATTGGATGTTCTGGCTTTTTAGATACGCAATTCGTGAAGTCGCACCAATAATTAACGCGAGCTTAAAGAAACATGAAACTTTTAATCCAAAAATAGATGAGATTTAAGCCCCCAAAATGAACCTAATATTTCTTCTTGCTTTTAAATAATTAACAACCTTAAAGTAACTTATTTTAAACTATCTTTGACTTTTCTTTTTTTAGCAAGACTATCCTCACATTCATTCTTAGCTACTCCTATTTTTTTCGTATTTAATAATACTGAAATAAAAGCTTCTAATCCATCAGCGGTTAAAATAATTTGTTTTTTTACTTCATCATATGCAAAGGGTACTTGGCCAAAATCTTCGGCCATTTCATTAGCCCGTTTAACATCATGCCATTCATATGCATCAGCTTCTCCGGCATAATTAACTAATTTATTAACCCATTTGCGATTAATTTCTAATTTCTTATAAATATTCAACTTTTCTCCATTAGGAACTTTAACCGTATAGCCTGAAGCAACCTTATATTCGGGTTCTACATCACCGGAACCTAAAAATTTGGTTAAAATTTCTTTAGCAATTAATAATTTAGAATCATTTAATCCAAACATGTCTTCGTAATCTTGAACATTAAAAATATATTGCACAACTTGGTTCTGATCGGTGACCGTTTCTGCATAGCTTACAATGTAAGGCAAAACTTTGCCTTGATTATTTTCATTGTCAATTATTTTAGAATGACCGTTAACCACACGAACTAAAGAAAATCGCCCTACTTTAGCAGTCCTCAATGCTTTTATATAAAAACGATAGGTCATTGTCTGATCGGTAACAATTAAAATATAAAAACGAATGCCCTCAAAATTTCTTAAAGCATTCATATTTTCATTTAATTTAGATGTTATTAGTTCAATTCTAGCAGTTTCATTATTCGGTTTGTTAAAATCAATTTCTCGGTAAAATGGTACTTCGGTAGTGTTTCCATTAGTTTTTAAATTATCTAAACATTTGACTGCTTCCTCAAATTTTTTAATTAAAGAATTTGAAGGTTCTGAATTGTTATTAGCAAATTGAATTTGGGAAGAGAATTCTTCTAATCCCTGATCAACATAAGCTTGTCGGAAATTTTTTACTTTTCCAACAATTTGACCTCTTTGCGGTCGTTGCCAACCTACAGCGTAAAAACTATATTCCATCTTGATCCTTATTCAAGCTATTTAAAATTTCCTCATCATAAATTTCTCTATCAGTAATCACAAAAGTTCGAGATAATCCTTTGGTTGTACCAATATAATTTAAAGCTTTAATACCTGATAACATTTGTATTTTCTTTGAAAAATAAAAAATATTGTAATTATCAGCCGTAACCATCAATTGGATTCCAAAAATTGGCAAAACTATATTAGGAAACACATCATTACTCATCATTAAAAGCAAAAAAAATAAAATAATAATGCCTAAAGCAATTAAAAAATCATCATTCTTCAAACGATCAAACAAAAGTGACGGTGTCACTATTGATATTGCAAAAGCAATAAATCCGGAATTTATTTTTGCCCCTTTTTGGACTTCAATTATTTGATAATTATGTTGCAATAACTTTTCATTATTTAAATTAAAACTAATCGCAATTCTATTAACACGATAATCTTCATCTTCTTGTTGCTTTTTTAAATAATTTTTAAGATAAAATCCGGAAAGGATAATTAAAATAGCCATTACTAAAAGCATTAATTCACCGGCATTAAAAATAAAAATTTTAAAATTTTTAAATAATTTTTGACTAGCTCTAATATCAAGCAATAACAATGCTGGTGCAAATGCTGTGAAAAAATAGGCTAATCTAAAAAGTATCGGAGTCCCAAATAGCATCTTTTCCTCAACTACTTTTATTTCATAAATCGCAATAATATAATAATAAATTACCATATTTTGAATAAAAAATCATTAGAAATAGTTATTTTAATATAAATACTTTCTTAATATTAAAAATTCTCATTAACAGAATTTCTAGTTAATGAGGATTTTTAAAACGGTAATTAAGTCTAACCTTATCTGGCGGAATTTAAAAAGACAGAGAACTAAATTTTAAATAGTTTCTCCGCCTTTTCCTTTAAGACTGTATTTTATGATTTAAATTTTGAATAGATGGTTACCCAGTAACTTTAAGCAAATAACTAGTTATTTTGTTTCTTAATTGATCGTGTTTTTGAGGATTATAACGATATTTAGAGTCATACCAATGATTGGGGCTATATAACCAAACCGGTTTTTTTAATCTTTGTGGATCTTCTGTTTCGTATCTTGGAAAAACATGAGCATGCAGAAAGTTATCTGTATTTCCTAATATATCGTAATTAATTCTTGAGGCTTTACAGGCATAAAGAAGCGCATCTCCTAAAACACTCATATCACTTAAAAAAGCGGTTCTTTCTCTTAGATCCAGATCATTTAAAGATGACACATTTCTTTTAGGTAGCAGAACTGAGTATCCCGGCAAAAACTGGACATCACCAAAAACTGCGTAACCTCCCTTTAATTCCGCCATAACCATTGGATTAGTTCCATTAATAGCAGAACTGATCCGATCCTCATACCATTTTGCCATTTTAGTTGCTCCTTTAATTATTCTATTTTTTCTTTGCGTCATTTCTTTTATAACTTTGCAACAGAACCGGAAAAACTACTTTATAGTTGTACCTACTTTGATCATTTTTTGACTTATAATATCTGTCAATTAGCCC
Organism: uncultured Lactobacillaceae bacterium; assembly: GCA_945273735.1. Taxonomy (GTDB): domain Bacteria; phylum Bacillota; class Bacilli; order Lactobacillales; family Lactobacillaceae; genus Xylocopilactobacillus. The sequence continues at coordinate 262 of CALYPJ010000041.1, read as the reverse complement.
AATTGCTATAACAAAAATCAAAGAAATAAATAGTCCTTTAAGCCCGTAATTCTTAATTGATAGAGGAATAGAAATCACAGCTATTGCTCTTTAGGGGCTTTTGGTACGGATTCTCACGGAAATAGTGTTGGTAGTGGGGTACTTATCCTGCAACTGCTCAAATTTGGCAAAGTTTCAATGAATATTCAGACTGATGTTTTAGATATAACTTACCAGCTTTATTTACTTATTTCATCTATAAATTAATGAATAATAAAAAAAT
>CALYPJ010000040.1 GCA_945273735.1 uncultured Lactobacillaceae bacterium | reverse complement strand
ATAATAAAAAAATTGATCAAGCTTTAAAGACCTGATGGCTCAATTTACCTTTTTTAAATCAATTTTTTATAAAATCTTTTTTGTTTCTTATTACTAACATACCCCATTTTCTCATAAAAGCGGTGGGCTCCTAATCGCTCTTCACCAGAATTTAATCTTATTTGAGAAATACCTTGTGCTTTAGCCAATTCTTCGATCTTTATCATCAACTGGCTTCCGATCCCCTTTTTTTGAGCCGCACGATCCACAGCTAAAGCTAAAATATTAAACATTACATCTTCATAAGTTTCTAAATAAAGTTCGGCATGAACGTAGCCTAAAACTTGCTTGGTAGCCTCATCTTCAAAAACTAATAAATAATGATGTTTAGAATCTGCTAGAATTTTTTGAAAATTAGCTGTTGTTTTATCTAAGGGATAATCATAATGTAACTGTTCGTGATTAATTTTATGAATTGCTGAAATATCGCTTAATTGGCCTTGTCTAATCATTAAAACCTTTCCTCATTTTTGTTTTAATTATACTGCTATCAGACTTTAATTCTGATCAAAGCCAATACCAATTTATTTCTTAAAAACTAATTATTCTCCTTTAAAGGTTCCGGCTTCTACTTCACGAATAAAATCGGCCAAATGTTTATAGTAAACTTCTGGATTATCCACCATATGATGGTGTCCTGCATTAGGAGTAGTTACTAAACGTGAATTGGGAATTTCTTGTTGCATAATCCGCGCCGTTTCTAAAGGCATTGTATCTTCTTCGCCAAAAGTTAACAATGTTGGCATCTTAATTTCCTTTAAATATTTGCGAAAATGCCATTCTTTCAATTTACCAGTTACTACAAATTCATTATCACCTTGAAAAGCATGATAAACGGGCAACCCCCCGATACGCTTAATATGATATAACTTGCAGGGCTGCCGACGATCCAGAAAATTAATATTTAAGATTTGTACATCTTCTTGATAGCGCTTGTTAGCATAATCATTTTTGGTTTCACATTCTTTCATAAAGTCAATTTCTGTTTGGGGAAAAATCTGTTGCCGCCGGCGATTAATTGAAGCAATATAATCATCAATTTCATCCACCATTGAGGAGATAATGGTTCCCTTTAAATGCTGTCCATATTTCACAGCATACTCTTGGGCTAATAAACCACCCCAACTTTGTCCAATTAAATAACAATTATCCAATCCTAATTTTTCGCGAACTTCGTCAACTTCATCCAAAAAGTATTCATAAGTTAAATATTTCGCGGCTATTTTAGGATCATCATAATTTGGTTGATCAGAATAAAGTGAACCTAACTGATCATACATCGTTACCTGAACATTTAACCCTTGTTTAGCTAATTGGTCAGCAGCATCTTCCCAATATTCATGATTTCCCCCTGGTCCCCCATGCAAAGCTAATAAATGAATATCTCCTTGACCTTGAGTACTCGTCCAAAGATGATAACCATTAGCTAAAGTAATAATTTTGCTTCCAGTTTGCATAACTTTTGTCCTTCTTTCAATGAGTAGTATTTGATTGAATGAATAAATAATTTTTATCTAACAATGTCTTTCATTCTACCATGATCAATCTTTAACCAAAAATTCCTTACTCATTTGGGCATTAATTATAACTAGTTTATAATGACCCTTATAGCCGATTATGGTTATATTGAAAAGTAAATTTATGCACTTAGGGAGAAATAATAATGGATGAAACAAAAATTACCAACTTGGCGCAAAGAGTCTGCAAAATTTTTCATTTACCAAGTTTAGGAGTTGGCGTTTATCATCATGGGGAAAGTTTCAGTCAAGTTTATGGTGCTGCCAAACCAAATAGTCTTTACCCACTAGCCTCAATTTCCAAAACGTTTTTGGCTACCGCAATATGTCAACTAGCAGATGCTGGTAAAATTAATTTAGACGCCCCTTTAAAAAAATATTGGCCTGATTTTAAATTAGTAGATTCATATGCCCAAGATCATTTAACTTGGCGTGACGCCCTTAGTCATCAAAGCGGCTTACCTGCTCATGATTTAATGCGCTTCACCAATTTAAATCAACATGATCTAACATTAAAAGAAAAAGTTGAACGTGTCGGTTATTTAGTGCCTAATCATGAACTACGCTATAAAATGCAATATAGTAATTTAATTTTTGCTACTGCAACTTACGTCATGGAACAAGCAATTGCTCAAGATTATGGTACTTATGAACACGAAAATTTACTCAAACCCCTTCAATTAAACAATACCTATATTAACCATCATGAAGCACCAAAAGAGCGAATTGTAAAGCCCTATATTAGAGATCAGCATACAACTCAAGAAGTGCCTTTTATTGCCCCCGGTAAAGTCGGTGGCGCTAGCAGCATGTTAGCTACAATTGCTGATTTATTAAATTGGGCTAAATTCCAATTAGCATCACAAAAATCACCTCAAGGGCCAAATGACGCCCAACGCTATTTACCTCAATCAATTATGGCTCCTAATCGCGCATATGGTGGCGCTAACTTTGCTGCTTATGGCTTAGGAATGATGATGGAAGACTATCGAGGTCATAAATATTTCTATCATAGTGGTTCTTACATCGGTTATTGTTCTTTCTTAGGTTTTGTTCCGGATCTTGATTTAGCTTTCGTTGTTACAACCAATTTAGATTCAACTGACGCCATCTTTGCCTTAGCTTATCAAATGATCGATGAAGCTTTAGGAATCAATGACCTTGATTGGCCAGATTTTGTTAGTAAAACCATGAACACCAAAATTAAAAATCGTGAAGCAAAGCTTAATGAAACTATTGGTTCTGATTCTCAACCGGTTAAAGCCCAAAGCCAATTGCTTGGAAATTATCAAAATCCCGGATATGGGTTAATTACTTTACTGGAAAAAGATAACAATTTAATGGTAACTATTGGTAAATGGAATTACCCCGTAATTAAAAATGCGCAGGGAAAAATGTTTGTTGAAGAAAGACTTTACGCTCATGAACTTTTACCAATTGAAATTAAAAATGATACCGTTCTTTTGTTAACGGAGCCGGCTTTAAATAAACCAACTGAATTCAAAAAAATATCTTAATTAAAAACCTCGGGTTTTTAACCCGAGGTTTTTTTAGAATTCAATCAATTTTATCAGCTAAAGCAGCACCATTAGTAGCAATTATCTTCTTAAACCAATTAAAGGATTTTTTTGGTGTCCGCTTTAAGCTTCCCTGACCAAAATCATCCATATCAACATAAACTAAGCCATAACGTTTCTTCATCTCTCCCGTTGAAAGTGAAACTAAATCAATGGGACCCCACATGGTATAACCCAAACAGGGTACATGATCCAAATTAATCGCATCAGCCATTGCCGATAAATGATCTCTTAGATAAGCAATCCGATAATCATCAGTAACATAATCGTTTTCGTCAGGTTGATCAATTGCTCCTAAACCATTTTCCACAACAAAAAGCGGTTTTTGAATGCGATCATAAATTTCATTCATACAGTATCTTAAACCCAAGGGATCTAACGGCCAGCCCCAAGGAGTCTCTTTTAAATAAGGATTAGAATTACCACCCACATTAAACCACGGATCACCGGCTTTAACCGTACTAGATCGATAATAGCTAAAACTAATAAAATCTAATTGTCCTTCGCGTAAAATTTCAGCATCACCTACAGCCATTTTTGGAGCTTGTATCTGATGCCGTTGCCAGATTGTCGGCGCATATGAAGGGTAATAACCTCGCCCCATAGTATCAATAAAATACCAATTTTCTTGACGTTCTTGTAATCGCCAAAACATATCCGCTGGCTTACAAGTAACGGGATAAATTTCACTCATCGCATACATCGCCCCAAATTGGCTGTGAGGCATTATTTGATGCCCTAATTTAACGGCTTTAGCCGAAGCTACAAACATATGATGCGCCGCTTGATAACGATCTTGTCCTTGAGCGCGATGCACGCCAGTTGGACCTAAACCACGCACTGCATTAATTTCATTAAAAGTTAACCAATATTTACAACGATCACCATAGCGTTCAAAAAGCGTCTTGGCATATTTTAAATAGTAATCAATTAATTGCCGATCGTTCCAACCATCATATTTCAAAGCTAATTGCATTGGCATTTCGTCATGACAAATCGTAATTAATGGTTGCATCTGATATTTAGCCATTTCATCAATTACTTCATCATAAAATTCTAGACCTGCTAAATTAGGTTTTTCTTCTTCACCCGTTGGAAAAATTCGACTCCAACAAACAGAAAAGCGAAAAACATTAAAGCCCATATCTGCCATCAATTTTATATCTTCTTGATAATGATGATAAAAATCAACTGCTTGATGACTGGGGTAGTATTGATCTGGCAAAAAGACCGGTTTAGCTTTTAGGGGAACATCATCTGCGGCAATAAATGAACTTTTTGGTTCAATGATTTGGCCATCCGGCATTTGCATCGTATGATGGCGAGGATTTTTCACCGATCCATTAGTTTCATAATCATGAGTTAAAATCCCACGACCACCCTCGTTAAATCCACCTTCATATTGAAAATCTGATGTTGCACCACCCCAAAGGAAGCCTTCAGGTAATTTTTTTTGATCCATTTTTTTCTCCTTTAAAGATTTAATTTTGCTCCCATTTTGACATTACCATGATCTAATAATTTTATTTGCTGGTCTTTGGCATCCATAATTACTAAAACTGTAGTTAAATCATAACCGGCTTGCTTTAATTTTTGACGATCTACTTTAACAATCGGTTGCCCGGCTTTAACTTCTTGATCTTGTTTTGCTAAAAGTTCAAATCCTTCACCTTGAGCTTTTACTGTATCAATCCCAATATGAACTAATATTTCTACCTCCGAAGCAGTAATTAAACCAAACGCATGACCCGTCGGATAAAGCGATGCTAAAAGCCCATTTGCCGGGGCACAAACTAAATCACTATGGAGTTCAAAAGCAACGCCATCACCTAAAGTTTTATCCGCAAAAGCGGGATCTTTCGTCGTCGTAATTGGTAATAATTGAGCATCTGCTATCGCTACAATATCTTGATCGCTAGCTTTAATCGCTGATTTTGGTTTAGAACTAGCTGTTTGAGTCCCTTCTTGATAAACAAAATAAGTCACTGCCGCTGCAACTACAATTGCGATAATGATCGCTACCACAATTGCACTAACGGTTTTACCAAAGATTGGTAAAGCCAAAATATTAGAATAACCCATAATATAAGCTTTAGCGCCTAAAAGACTAGCAACCATGCCTCCGGCAAAGCCACCAGCCATTACGCCATACATTGGTTTTTTTAATTTTAAATTAACGCCATAAATCGCGGGTTCGGTTACCCCAGCTACAATACAACCTACGGCCAATGACCAACATTCACTTTTAAATTCTTTATCTTTAGTTCTCAAAGCCACGCCAATATTAGCTCCACCTTCAGCCATATTATGCATTAAAAATGCTGAACGCAAAATTGGATCATAACCAGGTTTATCTAATAATTGCAACATAAACGGACTTAAAGCTGTATGCATACCGGTCATAACGAGCCATGGCAATGCTGCCGCTAGTAAGCCTACTGCTAAAGGTCCAACATAAGTATTTAAAAACATGAAAATATTAGCAATAATCTGCCCTAACATGTTGCCTATAGGTCCTAAGATTAAGTACCCTAAAGATCCGGCAATAAAAATCGTACCCATTCCGACAAAAATTGATTTAAAAATACCAGGAACAATTTTATTTAAAAATTTTTCACTATAGTAAGCAACAATTGCAATCAACAGTGCTGGTAAAAGACTTGTTCCATAACTCAAAGGTCGGACCCCTATTCCCATTAAAGTAATAGGCTTACCGCTAACTACTAAATCAATGAAATTATGATGAAGTAAAGCTGCAGTGGCAACCATCGCATAAACCGGGGTCGCTCCTAATTTATTAGCGGCACCATAAGCTACAAGTACTGGCATAAAATAAAAAGGGGCATCAGCAATCGCGGAAATTAACTGATAACTAGTCGTTTTATTAAAAGCCGGATCAATAAAAGTAACAATTAATAAGATCACTACCTTTAACATCCCGCCAGCAACTAATCCGGGAACAACGGGAGTTACTGCTGCTGATACAAAACCCACAATTTTATTACCAACATTTTTCCAAGTTAACGGTTCTTTAGTTGTATTATCTAAATTTTCGGCAACAGGGGCTCCTGTCTTAACCGCAAAATTTTTAGTAATACTTTCATATACGGGCAAAAGATTTTTCCCTAAGATGACCATATACTGACCACCGGCACTAATTACCCCGACAACACCCTTTAAATCTTCTAAAGCTACTTTATTAACTAAATTATCATCTTTTAAATTAAAGCGTAACCGCGTCATACAATGCGTTAAAAGAATAATATTATCCACGCCACCAACGTTTTGAATAATAGATGCAGCTAGTTTTTGGTAATCCATCACTTCCTCCTTTAACTATTTTTTGTTAATCTCATCAGAAAAAAATAATATTTTTATCAAAATAATTTTATCTATTATTGCAACCGATTACAATAATAATATCCTCATTGATAAAAATAATTAAATAAATTATTTTTTTTACTTAAACAGATTAAATTTGCCTTTTACTACTTTTAAAAAGCTAATAGATTGTAAAATCTTGTATATCCCTAGTTAAACTCCAATTTTTTATTATTTCCCAGGAAAATTTTGAACATAAGGGCAATTGTTGTTAAGCTTCCAAATTTTTTAAAATAAAAAACAGCCAAGAATTAAACTTGACTGTTTTTGGGATCTCAAATTCTAAAATGGACTAATTTTGCTTTTTTCTTTTAATTTTAGTAATTGGGCGATGCTTCAGTTTGGGAAATATAATTTTATCAG
>CALYPJ010000039.1 GCA_945273735.1 uncultured Lactobacillaceae bacterium | reverse complement strand
CCTAAAATTAGAACTATACAATTAGCAAAATAATATTTTCTTATTGGTAGTCCTTTCGATCTATTATTTCTTTAATGAAATCAGGATCATTCATTTTTCAATTGTCCGAACTAAATTAGCAACAAAATTAACTAACCAATGAAATAAGCGAATGTCTAAAGGTTCTAACATTAAAATTAAAGCAAAAACTATCAAACACCAACCCCAATAGAATGCTGCCCAATCATTGGTAAAGACCAGCGGCAGCCGTAAAATTCCAATTCCAATCCTGACCGCTATAAGTAATTATTGCTAAAAAAATAGCAAAAAAATAACCATAAAGATTATCATGATTATTGCTAAAGGAATACCGATAGGGATTGATCCGAGTTTTGACAAAATCCGCCAGATTACATGCAAGCTTTGTTTGGTATTTTTATTTTGCGCTTTTTTAGAATCCAAAAACGGTTCTATTTCCGTTGGCGAATACTGAGCTAAGATTTTACGAGCTAATTGTTTGGGAGTCCCTAATTCATGTTCAATTTCTTTACGACTTATAAGTTTAGCATCCAAAATATATTCTTCATAAAACCTACTTGCTTCTGCTCTTTCCATAGGATTAAGCGATTTTAAATATGATCGCAGTTCTCTAATATATTTTTCCACCATGATTATCTAATACCTCATCTATTTTTCTCGATAGCTTTGCCATTGATCTTTAATTAAAACTAAACGAAATTTACCAATTTCAGTAATTTGATAATATCTTCGATTTCGCTCTTGAAACAATTTATCATTAATCATTTTTCATTAAGCGACGCAAAATCGGATAAATAGTAGATTCAGATACCCCCAAAATTATCTGGATTTTTTTAGTTAAAGCATAACCATATAAATCTTCTTGGATTAAAAAAGCCAAAACTGCCCCCTTCAAGAATTTCCGAAGAAAGTTGCATTGCCAAATTACTTATCTCCTTATAATACTATTTTACACAATATATTATATTAAATATAATAACCGTAATATTTTATCTACTTTTTGGTAAACAACATGGTAAAAACTATATTTTATATTCTACAAATTGAAAACTGCTATATAATAGACCGTATAAATCAAAAGATAATTCTACGAGCATAAAAATGAAACAGAAATTAACATCATCAAAAGTGAAATACTTAGTTATTTTTTTATTTATAACTTGTTTCATTATAGGAATAGTGGCTATCGGTTGGATTATATTGGATTATAACCATCCATCTCAGGGTAAAGTAAAAACTTTCAAAGTTCGATCTTCTAAAACCATTAATTACTCACCACATTCTAAAGAAACTAAAGAAAAAAAAATTATTTCTCCAGTCAAAATTAAACGAGCCGCCACTAATCATATTTCGCAAGCAGATAACTATGCCTACTTAACTGAAGATGTTCGCCTGGCCATGAAAGGACCATTAAACCCTCAAAAACCCAAAGTGGTTTTTTTAACTTTTGATGATGGACCTAGCACAATTAATACCACGAAAATTTTGAACATTTTGAATCAAAATCAAGTTCATGCCACTTTTTTTTTAGTAGGTAATAGAATTAATCCCCAAACTCAAAAACTCATCCAAAAAGAATACGAACAAGGAAATGGTATTGGTATTCATAGTTTTTCTCATGATTACAGTATCTTATATCCAAAAGGCGTACCAAATTCAACTACTGTTTTAAATGAAGCTCAAAAAACTCAAAATATTTTAAAATCATTTCTCGGGCCCCAATTTAATAGCCGGGTCTGGCGGTATCCTGGTGGTTCTATGTCATGGAAAAATATCGCAACAAGTGAAATTTTACTTCAAAAAAATAATTATACCTGGATTGACTGGAATGCTGCAAATGGTGATGCTTTAGGAAGTAAGTCTCCTAAAAATATAACAGCATCTTTAAATTATCATGAAATGTCTTTACAAGTTTACCCTGCATCTAACGTGAAGGTTGTCTTAATGCATGATGATAATAGTAAAGAGGTAACTATTGCTGCGTTACCGCAAATTATTAAATATTATCGGGATCACGGTTATAAGTTTGGAATTCTTAAATAAGCATTGCAAGAGAGATTAAACCTTTTTATAATAGTTTTTAAGTAACTATAGTGAGGTTAGTTTACAATGAGTAATACAAAACGTCGTAATACTTATATTTTTTGGGCAATTATTGTGATTTTAGCAAGTATTATAGCAACATGCTCCAAAAATATTTACGCTCGTATTTTTCAAGTAATCATCACCATATACAGTTTATATCGTTTACTAAAAGTTGATCAGGTTTTTAATCCCCAAAAACGTCAAGCATTAATAAAAGCTCAAATTGAATTAAGAAAAAATCGTAATCAAAAATAAGTATAAAATTTAATTAAATTTACAAAAAAGGCGCTTTAAAATATTTTAAAGCGCCTTTTGAATATCAAAAATCCAGATTACAAAATAAATTAGTATCATTAGGTAGTATATTAATCTGAACTTTATTTATTATAACTTTTTTAAAACTTAAATTTATTGATGGACATGAGCCGAGAAACGTTTTTCTAAAAAGCCCAACACCCCATCTGAAATAATTGCCATTAGCGCAGTTGGTAAAGCACCAGCCAAAATAATAGCTCCACCATTAGTCGCATTAGTACCACGAATAATAAGATCTCCTAAACCTCCGGCACCTACAAATGAACCGATTGCTGTTATTCCGATTGCTAAAACCAAAGCACTTCGTAATCCTGCCATAATTACGGATATTGAAAGAGGAATTTCAATTTGAAGCAATCGCTGTAACTTAGTCATACCCATACCTTTACCAACATCTAATAAATCCGGATCAACATTACGCATACCTGTATCCGTATTTTTAATAATTGGTAATAGTGAATATAAAAATACCGTCCAAATTACCGTGTTTACACCTAAACCCATACCCAACATCATAATCGAAATTAGAGCTAATGATGGTATAGTTTGAATTACATTGGCAATCCCAATGACCCATTTGCCTAACTTACCGTGGCGCGAAATATAAATTCCAATGGGAATTCCCACGATTGCTGCAATTAAAACTCCATATATTGAAATTAAAAAATGGCGTAAGAACTCATTTAAGATGTATTGCCCATTATGGGTAAAATAATAAATTAATTGTTGCCAAATATTTAAATCTTCCATTTACTATTTATCCCCTTCAAAATAATTATGTTTAACTAAAAAATTACGAGCAACAACTTCAGGTTCAAGCAAATTATTATCTACTTGATAATTTAATTTTTGGATCACTTTTAAACTAACCTTACCATTAAGTCGTTCTAAAATACCTTGTAATTTAGGAAATTTTTTCAATGCAGCATCATTTACAACGACGCTAGCAGTATAAGGGGGAAAGAAATTCTTATCATCTTTTAGTAATTTTAAATTGTAACTGGCAATTCTACCATCAGTCGAGTAGCCTAAAATAGCATCCATTTTTTTGGTAGCTAAAGCATCATAAACTAAACCAATTTGCATTGGATAAACTTTACCGAAACTAAAACCATACATATTTTTAAAAGCACTATACCCATCACCTTGACGATTAGCCCAGATTTGATCAATACCAACACGCATATTTGCTGCTACACGTTTCATATCAGAAACCTGATTTAAATTATTTTGCTTAGCATAATCTTGTCGAACCATAAATTGATAGGTATCAGCAAAACCATAAGAAGGGAAATAAGTCATATGGTACTTGTTTTTAAAATCATCTTTTACAATTTTGTCAATTTTATCAGGATTCGTTTCCCCATTTAGCTTTAAAATAGTTTGATAATCCGTTCCAATAAAGCGAATTGCTGTTAAATCAGTATCTTCACGTTTTTGTGCCTCAAAGCTAACATTACCAGAACCTAAATTATTAACGATAGTTGTTTTATAGTTAGAATAATGTTGAATCATCTGCTCAATCATATTTGCCATAACTTGTTCTTCAGTTGTATTCTGCGAACCAATTTTAATGGTATTACTACCAGTTCCACTTAATCCCGGCCAGGTACAACCAGTTAATCCAATGATTAAACCTAAACTTACAAAGATCAAAGCTAGCTTTTTCTTAAAATGCTTAATCATTGGAAACCTCCAAGTTACGGGGAGTTACCCGCTCTTCAATTTTTCCCAAAAGCCAATCTACTAATAAAGCTAAAATAATGGCTGGAATCGAACCGCCTAAAATTAAATCAGCTCGATATAGATTTAATCCATTAAAAATTAAATCACCTAAACCCCCAGCACCAATATAAGAAGCCAAAGCAGTCCAAGCAATTACATAAGTTCCGGACAATCGAATACCAGACATAATTATTCCGGCTGCTTGCGGAAGTTCTACTTTCCAAATTGATTGCCAATTATTCATTCCCATTCCTTTAGCCACATCTAATAGATTGGGATCAACACTAGTCATACCAATATAAGTATTTCGCAAAATGGGCATTAATGAATAAATAAACAAAGCAATGACGGCTGGTACCATTCCGATGCCAAAAAATGGTAACATCATTGCCAGTAAAGCCATTGCTGGAATTGTCTGTAAAATACTAGTTAAACCAATGACAAATCCTGCAATTTTTTTTACTCGGGTTAATAAAACGCCTAAGGGTACGGCAACTACTATCCCTAAAATTAAAGAAATTGCAGAAATATAAATATGTTGAAAAATTGCTTGAACTAATTGCCCACCATATTCTGCAAAAAAGTTAATCATACTGCGTAGCCCCTTTGGCTGCTTGGGCCGCCTTTTGATGAGTACTAGTAATACCAACTGGCGATTGAGATGATTGCTCATCTTCTCCATTATCGTTACTACTCCATAACGCATCATAAACCATATCTACTAATGAAGCACGAGTAACAATACCTGTTAAAACGCCACGACTATCGACTACTGGAACATTACGATAACCCCGTTTTAAAATTCGATCTACGGTATCAGAAATAACTGAATCTTTACGAACAAAAAAGGCGTGACGATCCATAACATCTTTAACAATATTTTGATGATTATATTGATCATTAATCATTTCTAAATCAATATATCCTCGTAATACGCCTTTTTGATCAGTGACTAAAAGGGTATCTACCCTTTCATGGTGCATCAAACTCAAAGCATTCCGTAATGTTGCCGTATCTAGAATAGAAATCGCACGTTTAGAAATTTGACCAACTGTTGTAATTGTTGGCCTTGCTTGGATTAACCGTTCTTCACCAATAAGATTAGCCACAAATTTATTTGCGGGATGACGTAAAATATTTGTTGGTGTATCAACTTGAATTTGATCACCATGAGACATAATTACTATCCGATTGGATAGTTTAATTGCTTCATCCATATCATGCGTAACAAAAATGAAAGTCTTTCCTAATCGTTCCTGTAAATCTTTAACCAAATCCTGCAAAGTATCACGAGTAATGGGATCTAAAGCGCCAAAAGGTTCATCCATCAAAATCAATTCTTGATCAGCAGCTAAAGCTCGAACAACTCCAATTCGTTGTTGCTGCCCCCCAGACAGTTCATCCGGGTATCGATTTAGAAATTCTTCTGGCAACTCTGCCATCTTAATCATTTCTATAGCTCGAGCATTTAAGCGTTCTTGTGACCATTTCAACATTTTTGGTACTAATAAAATATTTTCTTTAATAGTCATATGCGGTAAAAGCCCAATATTTTGAATAACATAACCAATCTGGCGCCTTAATTTAACCGGATCTAGCTTACGAATATCCATTCCATTAATTTTAATCGTTCCCGAGGTTGGTACATTCATGCGATTAATCATTCGCATGGTCGTGGTTTTTCCTGACCCTGAAGTACCGATAAAGCAAATAAATTCGCCTTTTTCCACATTTAAATTAAAATCATTAACTGCAACCTTATCACCATAAACTTTACGAATATGTGACATTTCTAAAAAAACCGTAAAATCACTCCCTTTTTTATTGCCAACTATTTTAAGAATATACTATCTTAATATTATAAGAGATAAATAAAAACTATGCTACTTCTAAAATAGATAAATATAGATGTAAAAAAATAATACGCAGCTCAACAGCAAAACAAGCTGTTTTTTACTATCGCAAAAATATATTAATTTATGCCTTTGATTAATTCGAAAATAATTTAATTAAAAGCTACAATTCACCCCTAATCACTTAAGTAAATAAAAAAGAATCTTAATTCTAGTAGCTTTCAAAGATTAAATCCCACAAATTAGAATGTTAGGAATGAATTAAGAAAGAAATATTGAAAAACCAAAGTAACTTCTTAGCATAATTAAAAGAATGCTGAACTTACTTTATTAAGCTATTTTATTTGAATATAAATGTTAGTTAAAATGTCCTCAACTAAATAAATTGATATAAAAAATCAAACAACTTTAAGCATCTTATTAATTTACTCAGCCCCTATTTTAAATTTTAACACATTTGTTCGGTTTATTTTTGCTAAAGTATTAGCTGATGTAGATGTTTAAATTTAAAGTCAAATATTACTATATCGACTAGAAAAGGATATTGTTTGTAACCGCTTGTTTTTGCTTTTTAAATGTGTAATAATAGTTTTAAATTAAAATTATTATTAGGCAGATTGTTACTATTAAATTAGGCGAAACTACCAGCACCCGGAGAGTTATTTAGAGATAACTCTCCGGATACTGGTAGTTTTTATTTGTCCGGGATAGGGGGTGAAAAAATGATTGAAATTAAAACCATATTTAACAATAACAGTGTGCTCGTAAATATTGGAGGTGAACGCGAAGCAATTATTATGGGAAAAGGTATTGGGTATAAGAAAAATCGTGGAGATTTTTTAAACGCTAATCAAATTCAAAAAGTATTTTACTTAGATACTAGTGATGA
>CALYPJ010000038.1 GCA_945273735.1 uncultured Lactobacillaceae bacterium | reverse complement strand
CTTTTATTTTGTGGCAAAATTTCTTGATAAACTGCTGAATAAGTATTACCAAGGAAAAAAGTTTTTCCCGTCTTTTTAACTTGTTGATTAGATTGAACAACAATTTTTGATTTTGGAGCACTTAGACGTCCCAAAATAAATGCTAATATAAATAAACTAATAATTGTTCCCATAATTATAAGGAAATTAAACCAATTACGTTGATTAAATTTTTGATTTCTGGTATTTCGTTGCATTAAACAATTTTAACAGATTATATTTGGCGATAAATTCAAGTTTCTTTAAAACTTCAGTTAATTTTTATATAATTAAGCTATTGAACTTAAAAGGTGGGTTGGTATGAAATTTTTTAAAAAAATTTCAATGGTAATTTTATTGGTTACCATTTTACAGACTTCGAATAGTATTGTAGCTGATGCATACACTAATGAGCAGCAAGCACAAATTTCTTTATTTAAAAATGAATATCAAAAATTAGACCAAACGGTTTATAATTACCAAAATATATATAATCAAATACCTAATTTTACTTCGAATTCGTTAATTGGTTCTAATAGTCGCAGTTATCAGCAAAACTATGATCAAGCTTATAAGTTTGTTCGTTTACTTTTTGGTTTAGATCCAGTAGTTCAAAGTCAAGATGATAATCAAACTTCTTTGACGGGTGCTTATGATATGGCTGCTGTACCTCGCAATGATGGTTCAAATGTACAACATGGCTTGAGTAATTTACCTAAACCTTCTTATGTTAACGATGAAACTTGGAGAAAAGGAATTACAGCAACACGTTTTGGTAATATTGCTAACATTGTGCCCCATAATTTTAACAACTATGCGAAGCAAACTGTTATGGACAATATTTTGGATTTTGTTGTTGATAATAATAATTATGATCCTAAAAGTGTTGGTCATCGTAGTTGGATGCTATCACAGGCTTTAAATCGCTATGGTATTGGAACTCTTTATACAAATCCTCAAAGTTCTCAAACTATTATTAACCAGGGCTCCCAACATTTAGCTGTGGGGTATCAAGTTTTTTATTGGGGAGAAGGTTTTAGTGATGAATATCACATTCCATTAATAGAACCATTAACCTATCCAGCTAATAATGTATTTCCATTAGAATTTTTAAATAGTAATAATCCTTTGAAGCCTGTTTATTGGAGTATTGCGTTTAATGAAGCACAAAATATTATCCCAGAACATAAACCTCAAATAAAGTTAACAAATTTAAAAACTCATCAAGTAACTAATATTTTGCCTAATGATATTAGTTATGAAAGTCAGTATGGTGGATATAACACCATTTTTACTTATTTACCTCGTGGAATAAACTTAAAAGTAGATGAACCTTATCAAATAGATTTTTCTCAATTAAATTTAAAATCTATGGTTAATAATAAAAAAATAGATAACTATTCTTATAAGGTTAATTTTTTTAATTTGTCTGAATCGATAAGTAATAATTTTGATTATAGTAATGAAGGCAAAATTGTTTATATTAATTATTTACCTAATTATGGGGTTAGAATATATCAGAAACCAGGAGAAAATCCGAGCAATATTTTTGCTTTTCATGGAACGTCTTGGAAAATAAGTCGACAATATCATGATATTAATGGCAGAATTTGGTCTGATTTAGGAAATAATCAATGGATTTCTAATGATTATTTAACAAATGAGATAAATGGAAGAATTCCTGTTGGTACAGTAAAATATATCAAAGGATATGGGATCAATTTATGGCAAGGATATGGTCCTTCTCGAATTTTTACTGGCCGTCGTTTGCAAGATCAAACAAGATGGAAAGTTTTTAAAAAAGCAATAATTAATAATACATATTGGTTCAATTTGGGAGGAAATTTATGGGTTGAAGGGAAATATATGTTGGTTGTTCCTTAATTTTTGCATTTATTATGAATTGTTAATAAAAATTAGTTTTTTCTAATTATTTTTAATGATATTCTTAAAATTAATGAATGTGGAGAAGGTAGGCTATCACATGACTAGAGAGCTTCAATATTTAGCAGTAGGCGAAAATGCAGATCTAATGAAAAATTTTAAAAGTAACTTTTTAAAATTTCAGATAAATTCTAAAGTTCAAACAAAAAACTTTAGTTCCTTAAAAGTACATAATAAAAAAATTACTTTAGGTGATTCTTTTAGGTACCTTGATTTGATTGAAACTGTAAAATCACCAATTGGTATTGAATTAGATCACAAGCAAATTTCGAGATTAATTGATCAAAAGGTTATTAAAGTATCTGGAATTAATCTTAAAAAGATCCAGATCGGAGATTATATCATAACTTATGAATATTTTTCTCAGAAAAAAGGAGCCATTTTAACTGTTGTTTCTCCGAAACGGATATTGCCACAAAAAATTAGTCGCTATGGTAAAGTAAAAACAAAAATAGATCTTACCCGTTATTATCACTATGCTGGTATGATGAGTCATAGAAAAAGTTTAAAAGGAGATTTTTAATGAAAGTAAGAAAAGCTGTAATTCCTGCCGCTGGCTTAGCAACTCGTTTTTTGCCAGTTACTAAGGCACAAGCTAAAGAAATGCTTCCAATAGTTGATAAACCAACCATTCAATTTATCGTTGAAGAAGCAAGAGCTTCTGGAATTGAAGACATTTTGATTGTTGAAGGAAAACAAAAACGTTCAATTGAAGATCATTTTGATTCAGCTCCAGAATTAGAAATAAAGTTAAAAGAAGAGCATAAAGACGAACTTTTAGCATTAGTTCAATCAATTACTAAAATTGGAGTCAATATGTTTTTTGTTCGTCAGCCATACCCAAATGGACTAGGTGCTGCTGTCTCTTTAGCCAAGTCTTTTATAGCCAATGAACCTTTTATAGTTATGTTAGGGGATGATTTGATGAGCGATCATATTCCTTTAACTAAACAATTAATTGATGCATATGAAGAAACTCATGCTTCCACAATTGCAGTAATGCAAGTACCACATTCAGAAGTATCAAAATATGGTGTTATTGATCCGATTAAAGAGACAAGAAAAGATTTATATAGTGTCAAACGTTTTGTTGAAAAACCATCAATCGATAAAGCTCCCTCTGATTTAGCAATTATTGGACGTTATTTATTGACTCCGGAAATTTTTGATTATCTTGATAAAACTAAACCTGGTAAAAATGGAGAAATTCAGCTTACAGATGCGATTGATAGTTTAAATCAAACACAGAGAGTATTCGCTCATGTTTTTCGTGGTGAACGTCATGATGTCGGAAATAAGTTAGGCTTTTTAGAAACTAATATTGAATATGGTCTTAAACATCCGGAAATAAAAAATGGTCTAAAAAAGTATATTTTGGCTTTAAGTAAAAAATTAAAATAATGAATAAATTTCAAAATAAATCTCAACAAAAAATATTTTTTTCAATTTTGATTCTTTTTTTAACTGTTTTTTATAGTTTTTTCATTCACGATTTATTGACTGTGAGTTGGCAAAAATTCGTGGATTTTTTTTTCTATATTCTGCTTTTAACAAGTTCGTTTATTATTTTACAGCAGTTTTATCAACATCATTTTCGTTATTTAAATTTGAGTGATAAAAAAATAAAGGAAATGAGTTATGAAGAGTTTGTTGATTTAATTGCCCATTTAGCTATAAAAATGGATTATACATCGGTAACAAAAATTAAAGATAGTGTTTTTGATCTTTCAATGGAAAAGGGGCAAAAAAAATATATAGTCTATTGTTACCATAAAAAAAGATTAACAACGCTCCCAATTAAAAAAAATACTCATGTAATTTTAATTACTGATTACGTTTTAGCTCCTTATGAGTTTGATAAATTAAATAATACAAATTGGGAGTTGGTTGAAAAAGATAAATTATACTTTTTATTAAATAGTTATTTAGTTTAGAAGGAAATATGGATCGCGGGTATCAAGTTTTTAATTTAATTGAAGAAATTACTTTGTTAGATGGCACTCAATATTTTGAACTAGCTAATATTTTTCTGAATGGAATTGCTGAATATGCTCTTAATCAAGGCTATATTAAAGGAGTAAGAATTGTAAAATTAAATATTTTTCATTCCAAAGATGTTGAAATTTATGAAAAATATATTAATGAAAACTACCAAATGCCAGATTACGATTTAAAAACTTGGAAAGTTTGGCAAAAAAAGGATTTAAAAATTAATGAAATTTATTTACGTATTTTAAAAGAAAATGGAATTAATTAAGTTATGGAACAAAAAAAATATTCAAATTTTATTTTTTCTGAACCTAAAATTAAAAAAGTAAACAAGAATTTAATCATAATTAATTTTGATAGCTATCAAGTTATTGATAATTATCACCATGCTCTTGATTTAGAAAATTTACGAAAACGTTATATCAATTTTTTTTCTAAATTTGATTATATACTTGGTGATATGAGTGGAGAACAATTACGATTGACCGGTTTTTATGATTATGAAGGAAAAAAAGGGGAAAAAAATATAGCAACTTGTGCAGATTTTCTGGCAGAATTTGGTACATTTGATTGTCCTTATTTTTTACTTAAAAAATTAAAAAGCACAAAGTAACGAATATACAAATGAAAAAAAGAAAATATCAGGGTTATATTATTGATTTAGATGGAACAATCTATCGCCAAAAAGAAAAAATTCCTCAAGCGTCGTCATTTATAAATTATCTTTTAAAAAATAAAATTAAATTTAGGTTAATGACTAATAATACAACGCGTACACCCCAAGCAATTCAAAATTTTTTACGGAAGTATCATCAAATTGTTGTTCCACAAGAGTGTATTTATACAGCAGCTTTAGCTACAGCTGATTATCTAGAAAAAAATAATAAAAAAGTTAATCCTGGAGTTTATGTAATTGGTGAAAATGGATTAAAAACAGAAATTTATAAAAGAGGATTTGTTTATAATGAAATTAATCCTGATTATGTGGTTATTGGATTAGATACTGATGTAACTTATCATAAATTTAAAACTGCTACTTTAGCTATTGAAAAAGGAGCACAATTTATCGGTACTAATCCTGATCGAGCAATACCAACTGAAGATGGTTTAATTCCCAGTGCAGGAGCACTAATCAATTTAGTAGCAACCGCAACCAATCAACAACCCTTAATTATTGGAAAACCTAAAACTATAATGCTCGATCTTATAGCTCAAGAATTATCAATTCCTTTATCGCAGTTAATTATTTTTGGAGATAACTATCAAACTGATATTAAAGCTGGATTAAATTTTAAAATTGCGACAGCTTTAGTTTTAACAGGTGTGACAAGCTTAAAAGATCTAAAAAATTTTAAAGAAAAACCTTCATATGTATTAGATCAACTAGGAGAGTGGCATTTTGTTTGATCAAATAAAAAATTATTTTAAATCATTAATTCTTTTTATTACAGGCTTAACTTTAAGTATTTTTCTTGTGATCATAACTTCACCTGTAATTTTTAGCTTTTTAATAAAGCCATTAGAATTATCAAAAATGAGTGGAATTAGTAACTCTCAAATAATGAATAATTTTTTAATTATCCTTAATTATTTAGTAAATCCATTAATAAGAAATCTAAATTTACCTAATTTCACTCAATCTCCTGAAGGTTTAAATCATTTTTATGATGTTAAAAACCTTTTTTTTATAAATAATTTAGTATTAGTTATTGGATTAGTTATTTCCATAATTTTAATTAAAAAAACAAATAATAAAAAAAGATGGTTAACTTTAAGACAGTCAATTCATCTTTTTTCTTTTTTGCCTTTATTACTGGCTGGATTATTAGTCTTTTTTGATTTTAATCAAATTTTCATTACTTTTCATAAAATTTTATTCCATAATTCTAATTGGATTTTCAACCCCGATAAAGATCCTGTAATTACTATTATGCCGGAAGATTTTTTTAAAGTTGAAGTTATTTTATTTGTTGTGATTTTTTTAGTAATTTTACTATGCTTTAATTGTTTTTTACATTTTAAAATAAAAAAAGAATTATTATTGAATAACTCCATGGATATTACGATTAGCCGTTAAAGAATATTCATTAATTGCATTATTAATTGCAATTGGTACTTCACCAAATCCGTTTGCTAAAATTTTTTGCTTATATGGGTATATATTTGCATCACCAATTGCAAAAATACCTGGGCAAGTTGATTCCATTTTTTGATCCACTTTGACTAGGTTCCTTTGTAATTCAATATTCCAGTTTTGTTGAAGTCGATTATTTGCTTTAAAACCATAGCTTACAATTAAATGATCTGTTAAAATTGTCTTCTTTTTATCAGATTCGTGTACTTTTTCAATAGTTATACTAGAATTTTTACTATTATTATAATCGATGCTTTTAATTAAATAAGGAGTTTCTAAAACAATCGGGGAGTTATAAACTTTAACCATATTTGATTCCAAAGCGCGAAAGTTATCACGTCGATGGATTATTGTAATATTTTTGGCGTAATCAAGTAGTTCTAGTGCTATATCAATTGCTCCATCACCCCCTCCAGCAATTGTTACATTTAAATCTTTATATTTTTTCGGGTTTTTTACATAGTAAGAAATAAATTTATTTTCTACCTCTTGCCCAACATCAAATGGTAATTTACGGGGTGTAAAAGGACCGATTCCTGTTGCAATCATAATTGTTTTTCCATAAAACAATTCATTATTTGTTTTAATTTGAAATACATCATCTAATTTTTTAACATTTTCGACGGTATGATTAAGTTTAATGTCAACTGGATAATTATTTAATTGTTGGTTAAGTAGCTTAATAAAGTCTGCGGCTTTTACCTTAGCAAACCCTGGAACGTTAATCATTTCTTTCTCAGGATATAGTGCTTCTAACTGACCTCCTAATTTTCCTAAAGATTCAATTAATTGTACTTTTAATGTTCTTAACCCTGCGTAATAGGCGGCAAACATTCCAATTGGTCCACCACCAATAATAATCATGTCATATATTTTTTTAATTTTATCTTTCATTAATGTGTATAATAGCACAAGAATTAAACTTTAATGGATTGGATTTTAAAATTGTTAAATCGTAATGTAAAAATTGGTGATATTGTTTATGGAACAGTTTCTGGCATTCAAAAATATGGAGTTTTTGTTAGTATAGAGGGTCATCAACAAGGATTAATCCATATTTCTGAAGTTAAAAATGGTTATGTTAGAGATCTTAAGGAATTGTTTAAGATTGGTGAACGTATTCGCACAATGGTTATAGATGTTGATGAGTATAATCAGAAGATATCTTTATCGATTCGGGTATTTAATCAAGGACAAAAAAGGACAAAAAAGAATGCAAATAAGCTGCCTTTTAAAAAGCATTTTTATACTAGTTATCAATTAAACTTGGGGTTTGCACCATTAAGGGTAGCTTTACCAAAATGGATTAAAGAAGCAGAGAAGCAAATGAAATTTTAAAAAAAATATATTAAAATTTTTGATTTATCAATGATCACTTATTTATTTTTTTATTTTTTTGAATTTAATATTTACAAAGAGGAGCGAGATGGTATATAATTTAAAGCAT
>CALYPJ010000037.1 GCA_945273735.1 uncultured Lactobacillaceae bacterium | reverse complement strand
AAATGTTCACCAGTTATTGCTAAATTGTAGTTTAATTATAACATGAGAACACTTGTTCGCAAAATGGTTTCACGTGAAACATTTCAAATTGTTTCTTGAATAAAACTCTTAACTTGTTGTTGATAAGCTTGGGGATTAACCCAAAAAGCTAAGGCATGAGCCGCATGGGGGACAATCCAAAGTTTACGTTGATGGGGAATTGCTTGATAATTTTCATACCCCATAGCCGTCGGAACATATTTGTCGTTGGCTCCGTGAATAATAAAAATAGGAACCTTACTTTTGGCAATTTGGTTTAGCGAATTTATTTTTGTTAAAGAAAAACCATTCTTTCGTTGATTTATCTGATCAATTATTTTTAAGAGAGGTTTCACGGGTACCTTTACTTTTGAACGAATGAGATACTCAAATTCTTTTAATAAAGAGGAAAAAGCACAATCGGAAATAATGCCTTTAACAGTTGATGGCAGTTTTTCTCCCGAAAGTAAAAGGGAAATTGTGCCACCCATCGAGACTCCATGAACATATATTTGACTATTCAAACCCGTTCTTTTTTGAACAAGTTTTAACCAAACTAAATAATCATAGTGGTCCCACCAACCGAAGCTGATATAAGGTGAGTTATTGGCTCCATGACCGCGATTATCCGGAATTAAAACATTAAAGCCTAAATGATGATACATATAGGCTAAATTAGCCATAGTCTCTTTGTTATCTTTATAGCCATGAGCGATAATTACGGTTTTAGAACTCAAGGGCGAAGTTGGTAACCAAAGGGCAACTAATTTAGTAGCGTGAGAACGACTTTTCAATTGCCAAAGTTCTTGTTGCGGGTAATGTTGTAACCAATTTAAATAATAATAATATTCGCTTTCGTACGGCTTCATGCTTTCATCTAATTGTGAAATGGGATCAGCCCGTTTAAAAGCGTAACGATATAAATAATGGGCTAAGCTATAAATGCTAACGCCAGAAATTAGCGGTAGCTTTAAAAGTAGCGATTTACTTATTTTTTTCAAATTTATCTCCTTTAGTGATAGTATAATAAACGAATTTATTTAACATGTCTATTATTATTTTATAAAAATGTTTCACGTGAAACATGCAAAAGGAAAAATGAACGAATCAGGGAATTTATTTACAACAAATGAACTAGAAGAGCCTTTAGCAGCGCGGATGCGTCCCCGAAATTTTGATGAATTTGTGGGACAGGGAAATATTGTCGCTAAGGGAGCCTTTGTCCGCAATTTAATTGAAAAAGATGAACTATCTTCTTTAATCTTCTTTGGTCCGGCCGGAACCGGAAAAACTACTTTGGCTTCAATTATTGCGCGAATGACACAAGCTAAATTTATTAGCATTTCTGCCGTCTCTAGTGGTCTAAAAGAATTAAAAACAATTGAAAAAGAATCGCAAAAACGCCATCAACAAGGACAGAAAACCATTCTCTTTATTGATGAAATTCATCGCTTTAATAAAACCCAACAGGACGCTTTATTACCTATTGTCGAAGATGGGACGGTAATTTTAATCGGAGCTACCACCGAGAATCCTTCCTTTGAATTAAATAGTGCTTTATTATCACGCAGTCGGGTTGTCGTTTTTCAACTATTGAGTCAACAAGAAATTTTGAAAATTTTAAAACGGGCTTTAATTAGTAGTCGGGGATATGGGGATGAAGATTTTACGTTACCCGCGAAACAATTAAATATTTTAGCTGATGCGGCCAACGGTGATGCTCGGACGGCTTTAAATCTATTGGAAATGGTCTATCTGAATGCTGAACGGAAAAATGGTAAAATTCTGGTCTCCGATCAACTGTTTTCTCAAATAATTGCTGGCCGCCAATTACGTTATGATAAAAATGGTGAAGAATTTTATAACTTAATTTCGGCATTGCATAAATCCATGCGCAATAGCGATGATGATGCAGCAGTTTACTGGTTAGCGCGTTTATTGGAAGGAGGAGCTGATCCTTTGTATGTAGCCCGACGGGTAGTTCGTTTTGCTTCGGAAGATATTGGATTAGCTGATAGTAATGCTTTAAATGTTGCTATTAATGCTTTTCAAGCTTGTAAATATATTGGCATGCCGGAATGTAGTGTTCACTTAACCCATGCAGTAATCTATTGTGCTTTAAGCCCCAAATCTAATGCGTTGTACAAAGCTTATTTGGCGGCTAAAAAAGACGTTCACGAACACTTTAACGATCCCGTACCCCTCCAAATTCGTAACGCATCAACTAAGTTAATGAAGGAAATGAATTATGGTAAGGGATATAAATATGCCCATGATTATGCCGCTAAAATAACTGACCTGGATCCTTGGCCGCCAAGTGTACCAAAAAAAGAATATTACCAACCTGATGGTTTAAATCAAGAAAAAATTTTTAAAGAACGAAAAGCCCGGATTAAAGCGTGGCATCAAAAACATGATCACCATTCAAAAGCATAAAAAAAGCCGTCCCTTCGGTAAGAAGGTGACGGCTTTTTGATTTTAATTATTTAATTTCAATTCTCTTAGAGTTGTTAGCTTCAGGAGCCATCTTCGGCAAGGTTACATGTAAAACCCCATCGCGATATTCAGCGCTAATCTTCTTAGCGTCAATGTCAGGGAATGTATATACTCTTTGGAAGGAGCCATAACGCCGTTCAGAATGAATTAAATGTCCTTCGGCATCTTTATCTTCGACTTTCTTATTATTGTGATAGGAAACTTTCAATTCATCGTTATGATAATCAATGCTGATCTTATTCTTATCAACACCAGGGATATCAATCGCAATTTTGTATTTATCTTTGTCTTCTTTAACATCAGTTAACATATTATTCAAAGTACGTGGGAATGAATGGGAGAAAATCCGATCCCAGTCATCACTAAAGAACGGATCTTCAGGAAAACCAAACCAATCATTATTACGATTCATTAATTCATGTGCCATATTTTAAGAACCCCTTTCTCTTATCAATTACGACTACATTATAGATCATTTAGCACTCATGTCAAGAGAGTGCTAGAATTTTTTTATTTTATTTTTATAATTAAATCTTCTGACGCTAAAGCCACGTCCAGCAAGGCTTTTTGTTTAGTTGATAAGTTGGCAATCTCATTTTTGATTAAAAAAATTTCGTTAATTTTAAAATTTATCTTTAAAAATTTAAATAAATAATTAAAAATTTCATCAATTGCCACGGCTTGGGGGTGTAATTTAAAATGCATGACCTGTAAATCGCAACTAATGACTCCTAAAACTTGAGTGTCATTTTTTAAGCAAATGACATAATGTAAAGCTTTCCCTTGCATAATGGCGTGTAGCTGTTGATTAATTAAAGGCGGTAGTTGAGCAATTGCTACCGGTGAATAAAAGGGGACTAATTTTTTTAAAGGAACGGTATTAGGCCAATCCAGGCGGTAGTGGGGGGTTAGTAAGGGGTGAAACTTTTCAAATGAAGGCATAGTTTTTTTCCTCGTTTCTTTCTATTATAGTACTTGCCAATTGAGCGCTCTTAGGATTATGATTCTGTTATGAAAACTGAAGAAATTAAGAATTTATACGAAGAGTTATTAAAAGATCGTTTTGCTTATGAAGATGAGTTGCAAAAATATCCGGTAGCTAAAATTGAAAAATTGGTGAATGACTTAGGGGTTTTCCCCCAACCAATTGCCAGTATTTTAAGAATGAACCAAGATGTTTATGCGACAAAATTTAGTGATGGCCATTTTTCTTTTGATTATTCCAATCATCGCGTCAATGAATTAATGGACCGGATGATTATTAGCCACACTGATGGTTCGGTGAAAGATCAGAATTTGAAATTAGAATATCGCCATGAAGATCCTTATGAAGGGGGACAATATAGCGTTAAGGTAGATTTTAATATTGTGCAATATGGTTTGGCGATTATAGCGGCATTAGCTAGTGTGATGGAGGTTAGCAAAATTAAAGAAATTTTATCGCCTGATGCCGCAGTAAGTTTAATGTTAGCTGCTAATGCCATTAAGGAAACCGGGCGTGGATAATTTTTACCTCAAAGCAATTGACCTAAGAAAAGACCTTAAAAAAGAGGTCTTATTTTCGGGGGTCAATTTAGCAGTACACGTTAAAGATTGGTTATTGCTGACGGGGGAATCCGCCAGTGGAAAAACCACGCTTTTGCGTTTATTGTTTGGGGAAGATAAGCCCAATTTTGGGCATTTGGAACAAAAACCGCATCTCAAACGGTTAAAAATTGAGCACCGCTTTTTGCATTATCGTAGAACTTTAGAACAAAGTTTAATTGCTAGTGGTCACAAGTTAGGCTTAAGGGGGGCTGCCTTACAACAGCGCATCCGCCAATTAAGTAAAACACTTTATTTTCAGCCTTATTTAAAACAAAATGTTGCTACTTTAGCGCCAAGTATTTATCAACTGGGGTGTTTAGCTCAGGGCTTTTTGGTGCCGCAAGACGTTTTGGCTTTTGATGAACCACTAATTTATTTAACGCCACCGGAAATAACGGCGTTTCTGCATTTATTACAGCAAGTACATGAAATAGGCACGGCGATAATTATTGCTACTGCGATGAGTAAAATCTTTGAGGCTAAAGCAACGAAAGTTTATGAACTTTCTCATGCTAATTTGAAATTAGTCCAAGACGTGGAGTTTACCGATTTATTGCGGCCGCATTTAATTTTTGAGCGGACTGATTATGCGGAAACTTTACCACCTTATCTTCTAATGGATGCTACAATTTTAAAACAAGATGAGCACTACTTAGATTTAATGGTTAAATCCGAAGCGGTTAATGAATTAACTTTGGAGTTAATTAAGCGCGGTTATTTAGTAAAATACCTCAATTGGGAAATCATCTAATGCGTTGACTTTAAGGGGTTATTCATGCCTATAATAAAGTCATGGATAATACAAATAGTGATCTAACAAAATTACGTTGGGGACAACATTATACATCGGTTGAAAGCTTCTTTTCGATTATTTCGACGGGGCGGATTCGTTTGACTCGTTCGGAATTTTTGAATGACCCCACGGATACCCGGATTTCTAATATTTTTATTTCAAAGTTTACCAAAACCCACCGGCGCGAGATTGATCAAATGGTGCAAACGATTGGGGGCGACCAAGCTAGTGTAATGGCCCAAATTTATCACCAAGCTCCCATTGAACGTTATTTGCGCTTTATCTTAAATCACGTAAATATTTATGTGATGGCTTTATCGCGCGATATTGATGCCATTCCCATGTGGAATTATTACGGTCGCGGCGGCATGGAGTTATCTTTAGATATTGCGGGTTTTGTGAAAGATTTGTCAGCCTCTTTAGAGCCGGATAACTCGGCTTTTTTGGGTTTAACGGATGTAACTTATGTTAATGAACAAATGGATCTCACTAATATGAATTTGCCCCAGCGTTTGGGTAATTTCTTCTTACGGACAGCTAAGAGTCGTGATATTTTTGGCTTACATGAAGCTTTCTTGAAGAAACAAGGCTTTGATACGTCAGTTTTTGATTTAACGAATATGGGGGAGTATACCGAATACTTCATTACTAGTTACATTTACAGTTTGCGTTATTTAACTTTAAAGGAAAAAGTGATTACTCCGGAGATGGATCCTAATGAAATCTTTCGGATAGTTTATAATAACGACTTATATATTAAGGAAAAATACGCTTGGAAGTCCGATGTTTTATTATTCTTTATCATGCTATCAGCCGCGTTAAAGAACGATTCTTATAAATTCGAGCGTGAAATTCGGATTGTTTACTTTAATCCGAGTTTAGAACATTCCAAACAAACTACTAATAAATTTGACGTGAAGATGTTGCAAGGGCAGCAATATATTCGTCCGTATATTGAATTACCAATTCCGCATATTGCCCAAAATATTAATCAACTTACTTTATCACCCCAAACCGAAAATTTACCGATTGATCATCGGGCCTATTTGGACGTGATTAAAGACTTTTTACGCCAACACCAATTTAAAGACATTAAAGTAGCGTTTTCGAAAAGGAAAATTCGATGGTAAAGAAGAAAAATTGGTTCTGGTTAACTATTGTCGGAATTTTAGTTGCGGTTTTGTTGTGGACGGTGGTCTTAAAACGCCAATCCCCGCTTCAAAAGGTACAAAGTCCAACGGCTCCGGCAGTTAAGCAATCTAATCAAGCAACTTACGCTAAACTGCAACAACTAAATTATCAAAACCAACAACAAATTGTAATTAATCACGATCAGCCTGATTTTACCCGAGATGAAGTTACCGCAAAGAAGCCTTGGGCTAATTATGCCAATTTAGATCGGTTGAATCGGGCGGTTAAAGCTGAAGGTTTATTAAATCAAAGTTTGATGCCTCGAGTTAAGCGAGAACCTTTATATTGGAATCCGACAGGTTGGCATAATAAGCAAATGCCAAACGGGCGGTTCTTATATAATCGGAGTCATTTAATTGGGTACCAATTTACCGGTCAAAATAATAATCCCAAGAATTTAATTACGGGAACGGCCAGTTTGAATAATCCGGAAATGTTGGCCAATGAAGATGATATTGCCGCTTATTTAAAAGAAAGCCCGCATAACTTTGTCCGCTATGCGGTGGAACCCGTATATCGCGGGGATGAATTGGTTCCACGAGGCGTTTGGATGCGAGCGGAATCTCCTGATGAACGGATCCGCTTTAACCGTTATATCTTTAATATCCAAGCGGGAATGCAAATTGATTATCAAACCGGTTATAGTCGCGTTGGTAATCCTAGTCAAAGTGCTGCTAGTAGCAGTCAAAGCTCAAATAATCAAAATCAAAGCGCTAGCCAAGCGCCACCAAATCACCAAAAAATTTGGGGTAACACCCGTTCGCATGTGTATCATGTTCCTGGTCAAGCCAGTTATAATACCGGAAATCCTCAAAATCGGGTTTGGTTTGATTCGGAAGAACAAGCGCAACAAGCAGGGTATCGTAAAGCTAGTAATTAGCTTTAAATAAACGCGTTTTAACCGATGCGTTTTTTCTTTGCTCAAAGCTGCGACAAATCTTACCTTTTGGTGTATGATTTCATTGTGAGTTACAAAAAATAAAGGAGTCTTTTTGCAATGTCAAAATTAGTTTTAATTCGTCATGGCCAAAGCCAGTGGAACTTGGAAAACTTATTCACTGGTTGGTGGGATGTTGATCTTTCAGATCAAGGAGTAAAGGAAGCCCAACATGCCGGTGAATTATTAAAAGAATCAAAAATTCAATTTGATCAAGCTTATACTTCCGTTTTAAAGCGGGCCATTCGCACCTTACATTTAGCTTTGGAAGGTTGCGATCAACTTTGGATCCCAGAAACCAAATCTTGGCGTTTAAATGAACGGCATTATGGCGACTTACAAGGTCAAAATAAGAAAGAAGCTGCCGAAAAATGGGGCGACGAACAAGTTCATATTTGGCGTCGTTCGTATGATGTTTTACCACCGTTGCAACCGAAAGATGCAAAATTCTCAATTGCTAACGATCGCCGTTACCATAACTTAGATCCCAAACAAGTACCACAAGGTGAAAACTTAAAGATTTGTTTGGAACGAGTAATGCCATTTTGGGAAGATCATATTGCCCCTGATTTGATTGCCGGTAAAAACGTAATTATTGCGGCTCATGGAAATTCTTTGCGCGCTTTAACTAAATATTTGGAGAATATTTCTGATGATGATATTTTGAATCTAGAAATTGCTACCGGTCAACCTATTGTCTATGACTTGGATCCGGAACTTAAAGTCACCAATAAGGAATTTCTGAAATAAAACAGAAAATTTAGTCAAGTAAAAACTCCGGGTTCGGAGTTTTTTTGCTCAATCACAGAAAGGATTTATCTTGGCAGAAAATATTATGGCTGAGTTGGCTTGGCGGGGCGCAATTAATCAAGTTACCGACCAAGAAGCTTTAACTAAAATTACTAATCAGCGCCAAATTTCACTTTATGAAGGGGTTGATCCGACAGGACCTTCTTTACATATTGGTCATTTAGTTTCTTTAATGATCCTGAAACGCTTTCAGAAATTTGGGCATAAACCTTACATTGTTATTGGCGGTGGTACCGGCTCGATCGGGGATCCTTCAGGTCGCAATAGTGAGCGTGTGTTACAAAAGATGGAAGTCATCGAACAAAATGCCCAATCATTAAAAAAACAATTAGAAAATTTCTTTGGCCAAGATGGTTTTGTTTTTTTAAATAATTATGATTGGTTAAGTAAGATTGATTTATTAGAATTTTTAAGAGATTATGCGAAACAATTTAATATTAGTACGATGTTAGCTAAAGATTCCGTCCAAAATCGTTTAGCAGGGGGCTTATCCTTTACGGAATTTAGTTATCCAATTTTACAGGCAATTGATTTCTTAAATCTCCGTCGCGATCACCACGTGGAATTACAAATCGGCGGTGGCGATCAGTGGGGGAATTTAACTGCCGGAGTGGATTTCATTCACCACCATTTAGGACCTAAGACGACCGCTTTTGGCTTAACTTGTCCTTTAATTTTACGAGCTGATGGCACTAAGTTTGGCAAGACGGCTGATGGGCAAAGTGTTTGGGTGGATCCAGAACGGACGAGTCCTTATGAATTCTACCAATTTTGGTATAACCAACCTGATAGTGTTGTCGTTAATTATTTGAAGTTTTTCACGTTCTTAGATCAAGAACAAATTGCCTATTTAGCTAAAAAAGTCCAAGAAGCACCCGAAAAGCGCGAAGCCCAAAAAGCTTTAGCCACGGAAGTAACGACTTTTGTGCACGGCAGTGAAGCCACTAAACAAGCCCAAAGAATTAGTGTGGCCTTATTCTCGGGTAAATATGGCGAACTATCTGCTGGCGAGATTAAACAAGCCTTAGCGCAAATGCCGCAACTTACAGTAAGTGATCAAACCGCAAATGTGGTTACTTGGTTAGTCGATCAAACCAAGATTGAACCAAGTCGGCGGCAAGCGCGGGAAGATATTAAAAATGGCGCTTTGGCGATTAATGGGGAAAAAGTTAGGGATTTAGATTATACGGTTGATCCCCATGCGAAATATGATGGCCAATACGTGGTAGTTAAATTAGGTAAAAAACGATACTATTTGGTACATGTACAGTAAAGAAACATTTTTGTAATATAACCTTAATCTTTTTTATTAATTTACTTAATAACTAAATTTAAAGGTGTTCATTGATATTAAGGTGTTTACCTTATTGACAAAGTAAAGTTTTTTTAAAAAGTAAGGCTTTGCAATGCTTGTCATTCTGCCTTATAATACTATCGTTAGTACACTGAAGTTCAATTACTATTTTTTAAAAAATATATTGAATAAATCAGTTTATTAAGGAAATATTTCCTGATAAATATTTAGGAGGATGAAATTTTGAAGAAATCTTCAAGAATTAAAAATACAATTAAGTATTTTGGAATTAGTTCCGCAACACTGCTAGCTGCAGCTCCAGTGGTTGCGCCAACTGTTTCCAATGTTCTTGGTTGGTATGGTGCTAATTCAGCATTTACCACTAAGAAAAGTGAAAAAGTATCAGCGGCAACGCAATTAGGTACTTTTGATCGGAGTAAATATTCTGAATATGATAATTTATTCCAAAATGGCGTCAAAATGGGGATTAGCGGGGACA
>CALYPJ010000036.1 GCA_945273735.1 uncultured Lactobacillaceae bacterium | reverse complement strand
TCTTTTTTTAAAATCTGCTATAATTTTAAAAGTTTCAACCTGAGATAAAAAATTAGATTTGATCTTTAAATAAAAGGATTTTAAATCAGGGACTAATTAATAAAGTTGAAGCTTTTTGCACAACTACTAAAGAAATTGTTTTTTATTCTTTTTTTTGATATCATGCGGTTAGTAATTAATCACTCTTAAGTATTAGAAAGGATTTTAATGAAAAAAAGGTTGAATACTGACTTAAATTATTGGTATGAAACCGCTCAAATGCCTGATAGTAAAAGAAAAGTATTAGCTTCTGCAATTAAATTATTTTCGACACAAGGATACGATAAAACGAGTACGCTCGAAATTTCTAAAGATGCTGAAGTAAGCCAGGCAGTAATCTTCAAATATTTCCACAGTAAAAGAGAACTACTTCAAAGTATCCTACAGCCAATCATTGAAAATTTAATTCCAGTTTATGCTGACACCTTTCTTAAGGAAATGAAGGAAATGAAGTTCACTCCTGACCAAGCTGAAGAGGGAATATACTATTTGCTCCGAGAAAGATTTTACTTTTTATATCAGAACAAAGAAGTAGTAATTATTATTATGTCACAAGCTTTAATTAATGATGATATCAAAAATGCAATAATCAAAGCTTTTAACAAACAGCAAGATAAATTGATGCGTTTGATGTGGTTAAAATACAAAGATCTCACCAAATGTAACAAAAGAGCTGGTTTTCATAATTTTGTCGAATTAATCGTAACTCAACTGATTAGTTACTTCATCCAAGTAGTTAAATTAGCTCCGCACCAGAAGTACAATTTTGAAAAAGATCTTCGGAGATTTGCTCGTAATGTTTACCTCACCCTCTAAAGATAAAAAGAAAACCCAAACTACTTTTTATCACAAGTTTGACGAAGATGTAGTCCAATTAAAGCATCAAGATTATCAACTGCCATTAAATTATAATTACGATACTAAGCGTTGGTCATATAAACTTTTAGCTCCCGTAGTGAGTTTATTAGCTTGGATATTAGGATGGTTTTATGCTAAATTCTTTTTACATTTAAGTTTTAAAAATCAAAAAATATTGAAGCCATATCGTAAAACTGGTTATTTTGTTTATGGTAACCATACTTTACCTGAAGGTGATGGTTTTACTATATTTCTACTAGTTCCCCTAACAAAAGTTGCAGCAATTGTTGCACCAGAAAATTTAGCTATTCCCATATTAGGAAAATTGTTACCTTATGGGGGAGCTGTTCCCATACCTAATAGTCGAAAACAAATTTTAGCTTTTAATCAAGCAGTAGATGCTAAAATTGCCCAAAAAAAAGCAATGTTCATCTATCCGGAAGCTCATGTTTGGCCATACTATCAAAAAATTCGTCCTTTATCTTTAAGTTCTTTTCACTATCCAGTAGAAACTCAATCTCCTGTCTTTTGTAAAACTACAACTTTTCAAAAACGTAAATTTAGCAAGAAACCAAAGGTTACCGTTTATCTTGACGGGCCGATTACGTGGAACCACCAGCACTCACGCATGGCCCAAGAACGAGAACTAAGAGATAAAGTACAAAAACAAATGGAAAGGCGTAGTCAATTAAGCACCTATGAATATATTAAGTACCAAAAAATTATTGATTAGTAAGGAGGTAAGTAAAACTTGAACATATTATATTGCGGTGATAGCAATATCCAAGATGGGTTAACGACATCAGTTCTATCGCTCATCAAAAATGTTGCGAGCCATTTAAATATTTATGTTTTAACCGCACAAATTACTTACCGAAAGAAACATTATCTACCGATTGACGACCAAACGATTGCTCTTTTAGATCAGCAAGTAAAAAAGAAAAATCCTCAAAATAAAGTTATTAAAGTGGATTTAACTTACTTATTTAATCGTGAAAAGCCAACCGTCAATATGGCAACAGTCTTTACCCCTTATTGCATGCTACGCTTATATGCAGATGAAGTTTCTCAAATTCCTGGACGAATTCTATACTTAGATACTGATGTAATGTGCTGTCAGGATTTTAGTGATTATTACTATCAAAATTTAGATAATGTAGAAATTGTAGGAACCCTGGATCATTATGGCAAGTGGTGGTTTCATCATCAAGCGCAAATGTTTGATTACTTAAACTCCGGTGTTTTATTGTTAAATTTAGAGTTAATCCGAAAAACTGGATTATTTGCCAAATGCCGTAAACTCTGTCGCAATCATTGGATGTTTATGCCAGACCAAACGGCCATCAATAAACTTTGCCACACTAAACGCATCGTTGGTGATCAATTTAACGAACAACATCAAACTACCAGTGAAACGGTTTTTCGTCATTTTTCTACCAGCTTGCATCTTTGGCCAATTTTCCACATACAAAAAGTTAAACCTTGGCAAGTAAATCGCATGCATAATAAATTAAAAGAACATCAATTTGATGATGTTTTAGAACAATACCAAATTTTAAAAAAAGTAAAGGAACATCAATAAAATGAATAAAGTTATTCCCATTTTTTTTGGCATCAATGATCAATATGCACCTTTTCTCGCTGCATCTTTAAGTTCACTAATCGATCATGCTTCACCAAATGACCATTATGAAATTACTATTATCCACCAAGATTTAGCACCAGCTAATCAAGAAAAATTAGCTCAACTTGCACAAGATAATATTCAGATCAAATTTAAAAAACTAGAACGTGACTTGCAAAATGATTTAAATAATGACCAAAATCCGTTGCGAGCTGATTTTGTAACTTTTACCATTTACTATCGCTTATTCATTGCCGATATGTTCCCTCAATATGATAAAGGCATTTATCTTGACGCAGATACGATTATTAATCGCAATCTTGCAGATCTTTTTAATCAAGATTTAGGAGATAACTTAATTGGTGCCGTACCAGATGCTTTTATTACGCATGATCCTCACGGACGCCATTATGCTCAAGAAGCTCTAGCTGTAGATAAAAATTTTTATATCAATTCTGGAGTCTTACTTATGAATCTCCGAGAATTAAGATTGCAACATTTTAGCGAAAAATTCCTAAATTTACTAAACAAATATCATTTTAAATTGATTGCACCAGATCAAGATTATTTAAACGCCATGTGCTTTGGTAAAGTTCTTTATCTTGATCCTCGTTGGGATATTCAAACTGAACACATTATTTCTTTAGACTTTAAGCCTAACTTAATTCACTATAACCTTTTTGGTAAACCATGGAATTATGATCAAGTAGCTTTTGAAGACCTATTTTGGCAAGCTTCTAAAAAAACGCCATACTATGATCAAGTCTTAAAAATTAAAAACGAGTATTCTCAAGCGCAAAAACAGCACGATCATGAACGTAAAGATTTATTAATGTCAAGAATTATTTCAACCCCTGATACTGCAGTAACCTTTAAAAAAATTGCTGCTAAAGGCGTGGATATTCGCGTATGATTATCGGCGGTAATAAAAAAGCGGTAATTGACAACATTAAAGAAAAAGCTAACCAGCAAAAATTCAATGACAAAGTCGAAATAGGTGACCCAGTTTTAGACCCAACTGACGAGAAACAATTGATCACTGATTTTCTAAAACATCGAAAAACTCTTGAATATTGGTTTAAAAATCTTATTGCCCGTTCAATAATGCGGATGGTTACTTTATTTGTTAATTATCACACTAAAATTAAATCTGCCAAAAAAATAAAAGATCTACCAGTAGGAGCAATTATTACTAGTAATCATTTTAATCCTTTGGATAATACTACAATTAGGAAGTTGGCTGCAAAAAAACATCGGCGACTTTTTGTACTTAGCCAACCTACTAATTTAAAAATGACAGGAATCCTAGGATTCCTAATGAATTATGATGATATTATTCCCCTAAGTAATAGTTTTGCCTATCTTGGAAAAATTTTGCCCCAGTTACTAAATAAAGTCTTTAATAAAGGTAATTATTTATTAATCTACCCTGAACAAGAAATGTGGTTCAACTATCGCAAACCGCGACCACCCAAAAGAGGCGCTTATTATTACGCTGCAAAGATGCAAGTCCCCATCATTTCTTGCTTTGTTGAAATTAAAGATCAAGTAAAAAAAGACAATGATCAATTCAAAAAAGTTAACTATATTGTTCATGTCTTACCAACAATTTATCCTGATCCGCAAAAAAATATTGAAGCTAATACTAATGCAATGATGGCCAAAGATTACAAGCAAAAATGTCAAGCTTATGAACAAGCCTATGGGAGCAAATTAGATTATCATTTTACTCCCCAAGACATTGCCGGATGGTGTGAAAATTAAATTATTTAATAAAAATATATTGAATCATTTTAAAACGATGTTATAATAATTAATGGAGGTGCAAGAATGTGTGGGCGCTATACTTTCGAGCTAAACCTAGTTAAGGAAATTGATAAAATCTATCAATTAGCTAAACAAAATGGTTACCAACCGGCAACCGGTGAAATCTTTCCTGGTAGCGACCCGGCATTAGTTATCAGTAAAGACAACAAAATTAGCGTTGTTGCAATGCAATGGGGCTTCCCAGGTTTTAAACCCCATCAAGCTTTAATTAATGCTCGTAGTGAAACGGTTTTGGAAAAACCCCGATTTTCTAAACCCTTTCTTACTCAGCGTTGTGTGTATCCAACAACTGGTTTTTTTGAATGGAGTCCCCAACATCAAAAATACTGGTTTAATTACACTAAAAAACCCCAAGCGCTTTACATTGCAGGATTTTATAATTTTTTTAAGGACAACCCTCAAAGTATTTTATTGACCACTGTTCCAACACCTTCAGTTAAAGAAATCCATAGTCGGATGCCTTTAATTTTAAAAAAATCTCAGATCAAACCATGGTTAAACGATCGTGATTTTGCAAGAAAAGTCCTTCAGAGTTCAATGCCTGATTTATATAAATCGGCACAAGATTAATGCTCATCCAGTTATTTTCTCCTTTTTAAATTAGTTAAAGTTAGTTTTGACCGCGATTCATGAATTTAAATTTTTCCATTAAAATTAAATCACTTCGCAAAGGAAAATCCCGCTTTTTCAATCCTCGAAAAAACGGGTTTTTTGTGTTTATGAATTATAATTTTTAATATCAGTAACCTAATTTAAACCTAATAATATTAGATGTTAATTAAATTATTCAGCACAAGGTTCCGAAGCAATGATTTGCAAGTTACCATTTAATTCCCAATTTTTGATACCTGCTGGCAAAATAAGATGATCACCTTTTTTTAAAGGATAAGATTCTTGATTTGTTATTAAAGTACCCTGACCAGCAATAACTGAAAGCAATGTATAAGCAGCTTGTTGATGAATTAATTCTTGCCGATCCCTAATTTGCCATTGCCAAACACAAAAATGTGGTGATATTGGCGGCTTTACATAGGTCGTAAATGTTGATTTTCCTCTCTTTTCAGTCTCAATATTCAACTTTGGATCAACACTAGGAACTGTAGTAACATCAATTGATTGTTTTAAATGTAATTTTCGCTTTTCTCCCGTTTTTTCATCAACACGGTTATAATCATACAAACGATAAGTTGTATCACTAGATTGCTGAGTTTCTAAAACCATAATTCCCTTATTTAAAGCGTGAATTGTTCCACTGGGAACAAATACAAAATCTCCTGTTTTAACTGGATATTTACGTAACAAATGTTCCCAATCACCATTTTCAATCATTTTTACTAATTCTTCTTTAGTTTGAGCATGATGCCCGTAAATTAAATAAGAACCTGGATCAGCTTGAATAACATACCAACATTCGGTTTTACCTAATTCGTGTTCATGAACGGCAGCATATTCATTATCAGGATGAACCTGTACTGACAGGCTATCATTAGCATCTAAAATTTTAGTTAATAATGGGAATGTTTTTTCTTTAGGATTACCAAAATATTCAGGATACTTTTGATAAACTTCATTTAAAGGCATTCCTGCCAAAGGCCCTTTTTTTATCTTACTTAACCCATGAGGATGAGCTGAAATTGCCCAACATTCCCCAATTTTACCATCAGGAATTTGATAATCAAAAACGGTTTCTAATTTACGACCGCCCCAAATTTTAGGAAGAAAAAAAGGTGATAAAAATAATGGTTCCATTAAATAATTTTGCCCCCTTATATAGGATTATCTTTATTATAACTAAATAAGTGCGGTTTCACATTAACAATGTTTTTGAAGAAAAAAAGTGTAAAATTACAAATTTTAAAAAATTAACTTCATAATTAACATCTGATTTTGATCTTTCACCCTTTCAAAACCTGCTTTTTCATATAACTGAACGGCAACATTATTTGTTTTATTAACACATAAGGATAAACCCGTGAAATTATGCTGATTTGTAAGGTTAAGAAAACTATTTAAAAGCTGCGTGCCATATCCCCGGTGTTGAAACTGGGGCCTAATTGCCATTATTAGTTCCGGAAGATCTGCTTGAACGTACCCATATCCCTTAATTAAACGACACCAGATCATTCCAATTGGCTTTCCCGTATTAACCGTTATAACTTGCCCATAGTCATAAACACCTTGACCAAAATTTTGATAATATATATTCAAATTTGGGGCATTGTCAAAATCTAGAGATGTAGATTCATAAGTTACCATTGAAAACATTTGCTTTAAAAAATCAAAATCTCTAGGTTGATAATTCCTAATTTTCATAGGTTACTTTAAATTCCTTTAACATTGCTTGATTAGTTTCCATACTTTCGGGCCACTCCCAGTTACTTACATTGAAAACATGACCTAAATGTGTTCCTTGATCTTTGGTCCAAAGCTTAGTAATAAAGTGATAATGATTTTTTTGTAAAAGTTCAATTAAGAAATCAGTTTGCGAAATAAAGCGGTCTTGACCGCCACCAATAACCATTACTTTAGGCATTACTGTACCATCACCAATAATTTCGGAAAAGTTATAAGGGACTTGGTCTTGTGCAAATAATTGTATGTAATCTTCAGCAACCTCCTGAAACCAAGGATCAGAGACTTGTTTTAATTTTTGGGGTTCAACAACGCCACAAGTAATTGCTACTAAATTAAAGGTAAAATCAAGTGATTTTACTTGATAAATTTCTTGTAACTTTGGTTGTTGCTGAATTGCCATCACCAAAGCCGCAAGATGACCACCAGCAGAATCACCGGTCAAAAGTACTCGCTTTAAATCAAAACCACGCCCACGACCATGCTTAGCCAACCAATGTAAACTCGAAAAAATATCTTGCACCATGGCTTTTATCCCAACTTCTGGGAATAATCGATAACTCATTGCCATCACTGCAAAACCTTGGCTAGCCAGATAACGACAATAATTATTATTTAAATTACAATCGCCATACATCCAACCACCACCATGAATATCAATAATTGTTGGTAAAAGTCCGTTTCCTGCTTTCTCAGGATAATAAAGATTTAGACGTTGATACCTCGTACCATGAGGTACATAACTATAGTCCGTTTCCAAGCGACTGCCGCTAGGTTGGGGTTGATAATAAAACTTTTGACGGTCTTGAACTAAATTTTGTTCCCAATGCTGCTTTAATTTATTAATAGCTGAATTCAAAACGATTTCCCTTTCCCAAATTTTTAAAATAAAAGCAATAATTTTAACTAAAAAAAGATATCTTATGTTATCTTAATCCTAAATATAAAAAGGGGGAAGAATTTTAATTGGCTAAAACACTTTACTTAATGCGTCATGGAGAAACTTTATTTAATTCACAACATCGAATTCAAGGTTGGAGTGATTCACCTCTAACTTCCAAAGGTATTAAGCAAGCTAAAATTGCAGCACATTATTTTCCTGATCATCAAATAAAGTTAGAAAGTGCATATTGCTCAACTTCTGAAAGAGCTAGTGACACCATTGAACTTATTACTAAACTGCCATACAAACGGCTAAAAGGATTACGGGAATGGAACTTTGGAGTTTTTGAAGCGGAACATGATTATCTATATCCGCTAGGTCATGATACCGAATTTTTTGCTAGCTTTGGTGGTGAAAGTGAATCTCAAGTTCAACAGCGCTTTAATCAAACTATGTTAGAAATCATGCATCATGATCCTGCAAAAACGATTCTTGTGGTTTCGCATGGTAATTCGATTCGGAGCTTTACTCATTATTGGCACAAAAATAAAATTAACCCGGAACAATTAATCCTCGATAATTGTTGTATTTTAAAATTTACATTTGAACAAAACACTTTTACTTTTCAAAATATCTATCATTGCGATTTTAGTAACATTTCTTAAATTCAAAAGGCAATGGTCCTCTTTGAGATAAAAATTTAATAAAGGATAAATTATTCTAAAAAATAATTTATCCTTTGTTTTTTACTAAAGCAAATCTAAAACAATAAATTTAAGCCTTTTTTGATGATAGTTTCCATTCGCAAATCCCAAAAACTGCATTAAATAAATAAATTAAATATTGAACAGCAATAATGATATTGTTTGTATAAAGATTTAAGCCCACAACTAATACATTTAAAATTACCCATAAATACCAATTAAATGAATAACGCATCATTAATAGCAATTGGGCCACGACCCCTAAACCAAATACAAAGCAATTAGTAATTAACTGATAAATCGTATTTTTGGCACCAACAGCTTCCGTTAAATAAACATTTAAAAAGACTGCAAAAATTAAGAAAATTAAAGCACATAAAAAGGCATTTTCACTTAGTGAACGCACTTTAACATTTTTGTTGCGGTCTTCGTTTTTATGCCAGGTAATTAAACCATAAATGTGTGTCCCAAAATAATAGAAAGATGGTAAAGCAGCACCAATATTACCGCCCAAAAAATTAGCACAACATTCGGCTATATTAGCAAGCATTCCTAAAACGTTACCTAAATTTTTTCGTTTAGCCAACAAAATAACACAAACTAGACCACACATTGCTCCAATGTAGGAAATAACATACCGAAAATTGAAATTAGAAAAAGGATCAGTGTAAAGAAAAGCAAAGGTAACACAAATAATACAAAAATACGGATACAATTTATGACGACCAATAGAAATTATGACCTTGCTTATTTTATTCATGGTAGCACGCCTCATCATTAATCAATTGGTTAACTAAATCAATACATCGTAAATAGCGTTCTTCATAGTTATTTGAAGAAACCTCAATGTAAGCAATATTATTCTTTTCTAGAATTGAAATCAGTAATTTTTGAAAATCCTTACGTTGATCCGAACTACCAAGATGCCTTAACCCATCTGCAATCCAAGGCATATTGTTGTCTAATAAAATTACTAAATCAAAATGGTAATTATTGATCATTGCTTGTAAAAATGGGTGTTCTTTACCTTCATATTTTTTACAAAAAGCCTGAGTAGTAACAAAATCAGTATCAATAAACGATATTCTATTAGCATGTTTAATTGCAAAGTCAATATCCTTAGCATGTCCCATCGCAATTTTAGCGTAATCCGTATATTGTAGTGCTCGCTCATCTCCTCCAAGATGAGAAAAAACATAATGTCGACCATATTCCCAAGCACTAGTCGTATTAAATAAATTAGCTAATTTATTAACTAAAGTTGATTTTCCGCTTGATTCGCCTCCTAAAATTGCAACTGTTCTCACAAAAAAAGGTCTAACTTCCGTGGGAATATATTGCCAATTCTTTAATGGAGCTTGACGAATTTGGGTAGCACTAACTGGCATAAATTGGCGACTAGGATCAATAAGGATAGTATCTAAATTAAATAATTTTTGATACATTGCAACATCTTGAGGTTCACTTGAATAGATGCGATTAGGTTTAATTCCCTTTTCTTGAAATAGATTTTTTACTCGTTCGCTCCACTCTACCCAACCATTAGGATAGGGAGGAATACCATCTTCTTCCAATAATTCAATATGAACATTCTCCTGATACTTAAAAGTTTGTAGTAGCCAACGAATACGATCATTAATTGTTGGTTGATGGGACATAGCACTTTGCTCAAATAGTTTTTCATCGCGACTCATATCTGAACAAAGAACTACATAAAGTTCATCTACTTGACTAATTGCCCGTTGAATTAAGTAAATATGACCAGTATGTAAAGGATAAAATTTACCAAAAATAACCCCAATTTTTTTATCTTTAGCAGGTTCTTCAACCTTTAAAAATTGTTGAAGCGATTCCAATTTTTGAGCACTTGGATTTTTAATTTTGTTATTGATAAGTTGACTTAAATATCCCTTTGTCATCTGACAGGAATCAGCAACTGTTTGTAAGGATAATCTCTTTCTTTTTATTGCTTGCTTTAAATAACTAAAATCGCTCATAAAATTTTCTCATTTCTTTTAGTTTTATATACAATACGAATTATATAATAAATGGTATTATTGTTCAATATTTTAAACAAAAACGATTTAATATTTTACATATTAAGAAATAAACAATAAAAAAAAGAAACTTAATTGATAAATTAAGTTTCTTTTTATGTTTTCTATCAATACTAAAATTTCATTTAAGTTTTTAAGCTTACTTTTCTTATCAGGTAATTTTACCTCTTTGATTATTTAACACCATTTTTTCCGATTAGTTTCAGCAAAAAGGTTAATTAGAATTATTTAAAAATCCATTAAATTAATATTATGACTAATTAGTGATAAAGCACAGTTTAAGCTGTTAAAAATCTTCTTCATTATATTATGATATAATAAGTTTAAAATTAATTATATTATTTGCTTTTTTTAAAAAACGGGGGATTACTTATGTCAGCTAATTCATCTAGTTCTAAACATTTATATTTTTCAAATGATTGCAACTTTCCTAAAGAATACGAATGGTATATTGCTTTAGGATCTATTTTAAGCGCTTATAACGGCGACTACGTTAATGATTTAAAAACTTATCATCATATAAAATGGATTGAAAATGGTTTGTCAAAAATGTGGGATATTAAAGACAATGAAACTTTCAAAGATACTGCAAATTGGTTAATTGAAGAAGGGCATCGAACAAAATATTTACCTAGACTTGATTTACTTAAAAGGTACCGTTTTGAAATTGAAAATGCCAACGCTTTTTTTAGAATTCTTTTTAAAATGTTCCCAGATTCAGCAATATCCTATTATCAAAAGAAAAATAAGAATCACATTCGTGATATCAAAAATAGCGATAATCTAAATTATAGATATTTTGGCAAACTTCTCCAAATAGCTATAGAATATCTTGATCTTTATCAAAAGAATATTGGTGATTATATTCAGGTTGATAGCTTATTAGCTTGGGATGCAGTCCGTTTAGTAAATATTAGCCGCTGGGCTTTAAATTGTAATTACATCAATGAAGAGGAATTTTATTATTATATAAGCCAAATTAAAGAACCAATCCAAAATACTTATGACAACTGGCAACAAATTGCCCTTGCTTATGCAACTGCTGCTATTATCTGGTATCCCGTAAACGAAAGAGCAAAATCCTTTCCTATAATTTTAGGTGAATTACTAAATGATGAACGATCACTTTTAGTTACCTGTCCCTTTAAATAAAACGGTAACTAATGAAAAAACAATTATGATGATGTATTCTTTAATTTAACGTTAATCATTACTTATTGATAAAATAATGCAGCCATATTAAAAGTGCATTCTTACATTTTTTTGGAATATATTATAATTTTTTATATATAATAAATATTTTATTAATTTCTCTAGAAATGCTATATTTCTATTAAATTT
The DNA here is from genome assembly GCA_945273735.1 of uncultured Lactobacillaceae bacterium. Lineage (GTDB taxonomy): Bacteria > Bacillota > Bacilli > Lactobacillales > Lactobacillaceae > Xylocopilactobacillus. Next base: position 150 of record CALYPJ010000036.1, on the reverse strand, counting down.
ATTTACTAAAAAGTCAGAACTTTTAAATTCTGGCTTTTTAGTTAGATTCTTTCTGACTTAAATATAGTTTTCTAATAATATTTTTAAAATAATGAATGAATTTGTATAGTTAGTAATTCAATTTAGTAAATAAGCCTACAGTTTTTTCAT
>CALYPJ010000035.1 GCA_945273735.1 uncultured Lactobacillaceae bacterium | reverse complement strand
AAATTGTGATGCTTTACGGGCTTTCTTAAGTCCTGGTTTACGACGTTCTTTCATTCGAGGATCACGTTTTAAGAAACCATTTTTCTTTAAAGCACTTCTAAAATCTGGATCAACTTGTAACAATGCTCGAGCAATTCCATGACGAGTCGCTCCCGCTTGTCCAGAAAAGCCACCACCATGAACGTTTACCCGGGCATCAAATGTACCCGCAGTTGAAGTAACATCAAATGGCTGGTTTAAATCTTTAATTAAACTAGCAAAAGGAAAATAGTCACTTGCTTCTTTACCATTCATCATAATTTTACCAGTACCAGGAGTTAAAATAACTTGAGCAACTGAGTCTTTTCTTCTACCTGTACCTTGATACATTACTTTATTATTATCCATCAACTTACCTCCTAGATCATACTCTTAATATCTAAAACTTCTGGTTTTTGTGCTTGATGTGGGTGATCACTACCAGCATAAACATGCAATTTCAAAAGTTGTTGACGAGCTAAAGTAGTCTTATGAGGTAACATTGACCGAATCGAATTTTCAACTAAACCTACTGGATGTTGTTTTAATAATTGTCCAGCAGTAATTGATTTAAGTCCGCCCGGATAACGTGAATGACGATAATACATTTTCTTAGTTGCTTTACGTCCAGTTAAAGCAATCTTACCAGCGTTGATTATAATTACATTGTCACCCGTATCAACATTTGGGGTATAAATTGGTTTATTCTTGCCACGTAAAATACTGGCAACAACTGAAGATAGACGACCTAACGGAATACCTGTTGCATCAACAATATACCATTTTTTTTCTACTTCAGATTTCTTAGCTAAATATGTGGATCGCATTATTACTCCTTATTAATTGTCTTCTCTACTATAAGATTCCGGGGCTTATTGTGGAGATAAACAAAGACCATTTCTTATTATACTATGTTTTAACACTGAGTAAAAGTCAGAATTGAAATTCTTGATCAACTTTTGGTAACTCTCCTACTCCTGATTTTAAACTCTTAATAAAAGCTTTAGGATCAGCTTTAATTGCCGGAAAAGTATTGTAATGAATTGGGATTACTTTTCGAGCTTGTAAAAATTCAGCAGCTACTGCAGCATCTTCAGCATCCATCGTAAAACTACCGCCAATCGGTAGAAAAGCTAAATCTACAGGTTGCTTTCGCGCAACCAATTTCAGATCAGTAAACAAACCTGTATCGCCTGCATCATACAATAATTTACCTTCTGCCATTAAGGCAAAACCTGCAGCAACACCCATTGGTAAAGGAATACCTTGATAATTCATGGCATCAGTATGCCATGCTGGATATAATTTCAGTTTAAAGTTAGGACCATTAAAAGTACCTCCGAAATTCAAATTAGGGTAAACTTTAACTTTTTCCGTAGTTGCTAAAACATTTGCAAAATCAGTTTGAGCCACAATTGAGGCATTACTTTGATGAGCTATTGCTATCGCATCACCTAAATGATCATAGTGAGCATGAGTTAACACAATATAATTAGGATTCAGCATTTTTACTTCAGTTTTCGTAAAAGGATTTTGTGAAATAAAAGGATCGAACAAAATTGTACAACCATTATCTAATTTAATTTGAAAGGCAGCATGCCCAAAATAAGTAATTTTCATTTCCTACCTCATTGATAAAAAAAGATCTCCTAATATGGAGATCTCTCGTGTTTATTTATAATAAAGCTTTGGTTAAAGTCGACGTGCAGCACTTGGAGCAAATCCTGCAACTGAACCATAAGATACAGATTGTCCTGGTGCCGGAGCATGGATATACTGGCCGCCGCCTAAAGCAATTGCAACATGGTAATAATTACCTGCACTACCCCAGAAGAACAAATCGCCAGCTTGAGCTTCACCAACTGAAATTGGAGTTCCTACATTAGCTTGAGCATAAGTCGTTCTTGGTAAACTTATCCCTGCTTGACCAAATACATATTGAACGAAACCGGAACAGTCAAATCCAGCAGGAGTAGTTCCACCCCAAACATATGGTACACCGAGATATTGGGTTGCAATTCCAACAACACCGCCAGAAGTTGAAGGATGGCTTGGCGCAGCAGTCGCACCACCAGAAGTACCGCCACTTTGTACCGAAACGCCACTATTTGCTGTTGTAGCAACCAAATTAGTAGTATCATCAGACGTATCTGTATTGCTTTGAGTACTTATAGGAGTAACTACGGCAGCTGTTTCAGCCGGAGCTGTGTTATTAGTTGTAGCTGCACTTTCTTGACGACTACTTCGATTATCTTGGTTACTTTGATTATTGTTCACAGCAACTGTAGTTGCCCTTGCAGCTTGTTCTGCTGCCTTTTGAGCTCTTGCAGCTTCGACAGTTTTCTCAGCCATAGCTACTGTTAACTCATTTTCAAGCTTACTCAATTCGTCTTTATGAGCGCTAAGTTGATCTGCTAATTTATCAGCACTTGATTGAGCTTCTTTCTTTAAAACAACAAGTTGATCACGATCTTTTTCCAATTTTGTTTTCATCGTAACCAATTCAGATTTCTTATCTGCTTTAGTACTCTTTAAATCCGCCAATTCATTAGTTGCTTTTTCTACTGACTTCAAAGCACTTTGACTTGCCGAATTTAAACGATTAACTGCTACTGAACGGCCAACTAAATCAGATAAACTTGTACTACCTAAGATGAAATCTAAAAAAGTATTCCCCGTTACTGAATTATTACTAGCCGCTTGCAAAGACCGAACTTGATCTTTTAAGTTATCTTTACGTCGACCAATTTCAACTTTTTTATGATCAATCTTTTTGCCTAAAGTAACAATCTCATTATTAACATCATCAATTTTACCTTCAGTATCATTGATAGCTACAACTTTATCCGAAACTTGATTGTTCAATTTAGCTACTTGATTTTGTGCATCATTAATTTGTTTAAGTAAAGAATTTGATTCAATTTTTTTGATCTGGATCTGAGCATTTTTCTCAGAAACAGAATCAGCACTTACAGGAGCAATTCCCCAAGCTGTTGAAGTGCTTAATGCGATTACTGAAATAAATAATTTTTTTAGCTGCATGATATCCTCGGTTTTTTATTCCCGTATAGTATAACAAATCATGTGTTACATCACTGTTACAAACCTATTAATTCCCCTTTACCTAATTAATTATTAAAAAAATTTTTGAGCACATCTTTATCAATACCAGTAAAAATATTGCTCGTAAAATCATTAGGGGAGTAACGCGATGTTGCTTTAAAGTTAATCGTTCCATCTTCTTTTAACTGATATTGCATCACTTGAATTGAATTTTTTTTACCATTAGTAGTATAGGTATAGGTAACTTGACCATGATCTGATTCAGGATGTACCGTAAATAATTTGACTTGACTTGGATTTAATCGTGTAGGCCAATTTTTTAATAACAATGCTAAAAGGCGCTGTTGTACCTCTTGCGAATCCATTTGACTAACTTTATCTTTTGGTGTTGATGAAACTATATTGTTTGTTTGAGTTACCGGTTCTACTTGCGTCGCTTGAACCACTGGGTCAGGAATATCAAGTGCTTGCGAAAAACGCTCAAAAGTTCCTTTTTGTGTCATTTTTAAAATTGAACGCTGCTCCTTTTTGTTATTGTCTTCATAAACAAGAGTATACTGATTATTTTGATATTCAATTTTCCAAGAATATTTATAATCTTTTGGAATTTCAATCCCGGCAACGTAACGATTTAATTTCGTTGTGACGTCTTTATTGGTTAAAGGGTCATTATAAAAAGTAGCTTGAATTGCTTCCTCTGGTTTTAAGTAATAAGAAATAATTTGTCCTTTGATAGAAGTATCGATTAAACCATTGGTAACATTTAAATAGTGATCCGTACGATTTAAATCTGGATTTTTTTCATCCCAAGAAACATTACTTTCATAACGGGTATTGCTTGTTAAATATAACCCAATTTGTTTTGGAGGGTCTTGAGGACTTTTCTGATAGCTTCCCTGTAAATATAAATTCTTAATTTTTAACGGAAAGGTAATTGTTTGAAAATTTGATTGAACCAATAATTTCTGTTGATCGGAAAAAATTTGAATCGCCAATTTTTCTTGTGGCAATCTTACCCCATAAACCGTCCCGGTCACACTATCTTTGCCATTACTTAAATCAAGATACTTTTCATTCGTTTTAAAAGTCAAAACCCCATGATTACTAATAACAGTAAGATTATCTTTTAAAGAAATTGGAACCTCAACTTTATTTCCCGAAAAATAAAGTTTAACAGCCCTTCCCCCTGATTTTTCAGGATATACACTAGCTGTTTTAATTTTAACATTTAATTTTTTGAAATCAGTAATTTTTACTGCTTGATGATCAATCGTTACTGCTGGTGAACTAAAAGGATTCCAAACTGCATAAATTACGATTAAAATTCCTAAAAATAACAATGGCAAATAAACCAATGGACTTAAAGATTTTGTCCGATTATTTTTAGAACGCGCTTGCTTTTTATCTACTCTTTTTCGATGATAGTGTGGTTGTTGATTAACATTATTTGAAAGATTCAAAATCCATTTACTCTCAATTAGTTACTTTTTAAAATCAGGAAAACTTTCATAATTATTATTTTTTATCGCATGATATAAATTAAGAGTATAAGCTTTAGGTACATCAAAAGAAGAACTTAAAGGATATACACTTAATCGCCCATTACGATACAAAATAAATTTCATTAAATTAACTACTTTGCCATTTGTGAAATACGTAATTAAACCGGTAGTTTGCTGGCCATTAGGATTATCAATAAATACGGTATCTAAATGAGATTTATCTTTCAATGGCAAGTCATAAGGTAGCTGTTCAACAAAATTAGTTAAAATTTTTCGCCGGGTGGTAATTGCTATTTGGGGCTGAGATAACATACCCCTTTGTTGAATTTTAGGTAAAGATACAATTTGATCAAATCTCTTAAAATCATTAGCGCCAATCTGTTCAAATAAAAAAATTTGGGTTTTTCCCTGCGGACTTGTTCCTGGCAAAAAGAAATAAAGTTGGTTATTTTTTTCGCGAATCTCTAATTGATAATCACTTAGATTACTTGGCAATTTTTTCTTATCATAAGCAAATCGGGTAACTGGAGCTTTCCCTTTTTGATAGTTTGATAAAAACTCAGTTTCTACCATTTGCTGCGGATTAGTTAAGAAGCGCTTACTACCATCATTAGAAATTGCCGGTTGAAGAACCCCTTGAGCTGCTTTTTGCCACCATTGAAATTGCTTTTTACTATCAGCAAAATGTACTTGATCAATGTTTAAATTTTGCTGATAACTTTGGTCTGAATTAAAAAATAATCTCAATGTCCGTTCTGGGCTATTAACATCGGATTTATAAACAACTTGCCAATAACTACCAGACAGAACAATGGGGAAATTAATTTTAGTTTTACCGCTTTGAAAGACTTTTTTCTTTTGATCACTAAAAATTTCTATATTGAAATTATTTTCAAATTTCTGAAGGTGACTGATTTGTCCTTTTACGGTAAATTGACCGTTAGTATCAGCTATTGTATTAACATCACTATTAAATTTTATTTTTTTCCCATTTGATTTTAATTCAATATTTTTCAATGGGATTTTAACTGCCGGTAAATTTGTTAAATTCATTGTTAACTGCCGTGGTTGTTTCAAACTCTTGGCTTCATTATCTGTACTACTAAAAGTGACTTGAACTTGACTAAATTGATTGGTCTTAATCACTTGACCACCAATCGTAAATTTCATAACAAAGTGAATTATTAAAAAAGCTAAAAGTAAAACAATTAAAAGCGATGCTACAATTAAAATAATTCGGATAAAATAACGCCAAAATTGGGATTTTTGATCCAACTTTTTCGATTTTGATTTCTTCTGTTTAGCAATCTGGACATTCTTTAACAATTTTTTATTATCATTTTTAGCATCTATCCGATCTGAATCAGTAAATTGTTGAAAATTATTGAAAATTTTTGGTGAAGTTCTACTAATATTTTTATCATTTTCAACAATTTGTTTATTTTTCGACTGTGCATCAATTTTAGTTTGAGAAAAAGGACGCGTTTCTCGTTTCTTTTTAACCCGTTGACTATTGTTCAAGTCTTTGCGATGCGGTACTTTAGATCGTTTTGTATTTTGCAATAACAATTTATCATCTATTAAATTTACTTTACTTAATTGGTAAAGACAAAACGGACAAACTTTTTCTTCATTAGGAATTATTTTACCGCATCTAGGACATTCCATTAGTTATACCTCTCGTATAGACTAAACCCTCTAGGGCAAAAATTTCTGAATTCGGCTTTCAAATTGAATTCAGAAATTTCTTTACTTAGACCTGTTTATTTTTTTTAGTTCTTCGAGCTAAATACCATACTAACAAAATTATCAGAATTGCGAGCAATACGCCCAAAGTAATCCATAACCAAAGATAGTTAGGTTTAATTCCTAATTGACGGTTAAATTGATTAGCTTGAGCTCCGGTAATCGTGAAATCTTTTTCTAGCTTCCAATCATATTTTTTTGAGACTGGGGTTGTATTTTTCACCGGTCCATTATTAGTTGACCTAAACTTCACTGTGAGATGATAGGTCCCTGATTTAACTCCTTGATCGCCCCACAAGATTGGAAAATTCCAAACTGAATTAGGAGCTATTTGATTAGCTTCGGTTGAAGCTGTAGCTTGAATCTTCTTTTCACCTTTTCGGGTAACCGCCGCATAAGTTTGAAAATTACCTACTGTTGCAGATTTAGTATTATGAATACCCGCCTTAACATTAACTACATTATCACGCCCTTGAGTTTCCACATAAGGTACTACAGCTTCCAATTTTAAGGCATCTTGCTTTTTTACCCGCTGTTTTTCAAATGATGTATTCACTTCAAAAGCTACCGGGATAACAAAACGGAATTTATTAACTAGAGAAGTCTGGCTTTTTTTTTGTTTATTAGTAGGATCGTAAGCGTAAATATTAAGACCCCCTAGAACTAAACCACTAAACGAATTATTAGGAACTTGTGCTATTAAAGTTACGGCAACTTGACCATTGTTAGTATCTTTGCCGGGCACTTTAACATTTACTTCGTTATTTTTAAAAAGTGTACGGAAATCTACTTTTTGAGAACTATCCATTTTAGGTTTAACTAATGAATAAGTAATTGTTCCACTATCATTAGTTGAAGCAGTATAAGCCGAAACTTGAAAATTACGTGATTCTTTTGATTGGTTAGTAATTAAAACGGAAACTGGAATCTTTGATCCGGGTTTCACGTTATCATACCAAAGATTATCTGGGTGATCCTTAAAATTAGCTCCTGCTGACGCATTGTTGTCAAAATACGGCTGTACAAAAAAATCAGCTCTAGTTAAATTGCTATCAGCCCAAACAGGATTTAACTTTAAAGAATTAAATGAAACCATTAATAATGCGAAAAAAGTTAACCAAGTTATCAAACGAAAATTAGACTTACTTACTACTTGCTTTTTGTTTTGTTTTAACAATTTTTAAAAGGCCTCCGAGTTTTTCACTTTTCCTATAATAACATAGGAAAAAGCAACTTTAAGATTTATCAAACAAAAAAATCCTATAATATTCTGCAATTTTTCAAAACAAATTTCAGCTTTTAACCAAATAAAAAAGAGCAATTAAAATTGCTCTTTTTGACTTTAGTAACTAAATTATATCACTATTACGGAGTTGTTGATGGTACACCAGCATTCAGAGTCCAAGTAATAGGAGCATAGTACGAACCATCGGTTACGCTTTGAGGAATACTCAAATTAGCTGCTCTTGAAGTATGGAAGTATCCAGTAGTTGTACCAGCACCTTGACCACTTGCTGCTTGCCACATTGTGGTACCACTAGCTGCACCAGATACTAATCTAGTAGAAGCAGCACGACCATCAGCACCTGTTGGTGTTGATTGAGCTACAGTAATACCAGCTTTAGGTACAAATGGACTAGTACCTGCATCAGCAGTAGCTTGAGCACCTACTCCGTTATTTATTTTCAAAACCCAACCACTAGCAGCAGGAGTTGTTGACGATGAATCTGTTGATTTAAAATCACCTAAAGATACTTGTAAATACCAACCATTTAATGGAGTAGTGCCACTTGTTCCACCGCTTGCAGCTGATGTCCGTGAATCATCTACCTGTAATCTTCCATCACTGTTATTATTACCATCATTATAATCACTACCAGTGTAGTCAGCATTATCTTTCAATTTAGAAATACCACCAGCGTAACTATTTTCAAAGTTTAAGTTAGGTACAGCAGTAAGCTGTAAGAAACCTGTCTTAATGAAAACCGTAGCAACAGATTTAGCTTGTGCAGATCCAGAAGTGTCATTAATAGTATTAGATGTATAAACAGGTAAATTAATACCACTACCGGAATTACCAGCTTGATCATAGCCACTAGCTGCAAAAGTTGTTGCAGCTGGAGCTAATGTACCAGCTAAAACGCCAGCAGTAGCCAAAAGAACTTTTTTATTAAATTGCATTTGTATTCTCCTCCCAAATGAGAAACATTTATTTGCAAGTATAGATATACTTACTCAACTTACACTAAACATAATAACATGTTTAACTAATTTAGCATTTCAAAAACAAATAAAAAAATTTGCTTTTTTGCTTTCTTCAAAGAAGATTAAACTTCTTCTTGGTGACCAACAAACCAAAAGATCCGACGATCAGCATTGCTCCGACAAGCGGTAAATACCTTTGAACCGCATCAGAAGTCTGTGGCAAATTACCATAACTAGCATTTTGCACATGTACAGGACCACTTTCTGGAGTCTTAGGAACTTCATCTGTTTTCGGTGGCTGATAGTGTTTTGTGTTATCAACTTTAACTAAAGCCACCGATTCTTTATTTTGAACCGAATAATTAGCTGAAGTTGTAGCTTCACCACCATCAATAAGTGATTTAGCAAAACTACTATGTGAAACCGTAAAAACAGTTAAACCAAATATCAGGGTCCCAACAATAATGATCAGGCGCATTCTAATGGATGCCTTTTTCTTATAAATCATTGATGCCTCCCCTCATTGATTTATCGTCACGAATAAATTATAACAACGCCAGACAATTTTACAAACCAAAAATGGATAAAGTATTTGTTAATTTTGCTTTTTAGGCCAAGAAACTGGCAAAATTTCTTGCGGATTGAGAGTCAAATTTTGACTAAAAATCGTTAGTTGCATTGGCGAATTACTCAATAACTTAAATTTTATTTCTGTTGGATCAACGCTGATTTCTAATAAATTATTTAGGTAAAATATACTTAATTGATAACTTGAAATATCTTCCGCAATTTTAGGGTTAAGCACTAATCCATTATCATTAAAGCTTAATCCTAATAAGCCTCGAGTAATCACTAGACGAATTAAAGCTGCTTGATTACGTTCATTAATAAGATAATGATTCATTTCTGACTTTAAAAATTGCGTTGCAAGATCAGGTTGTTGCGCTAAAGCGGCAGTTAAAGCCGTTAAACTAAGTGATAGCGGTGTATCATGAGCTAAGTATTTTTGATAAAAATTAAAATTAGCAGCAATCTCATCGTGAGAAAAATTTTGGGGAAAATAATAAAATGCCCAAAATACATCAGGTTGTTGGATAATTGCTTGACGTGCTAAATGATCCAGCGACCAATTTTGAAAAACAGGTCGATCAAAGATCGTTAATTGTTCTGCGGTATAATTTAAATCTTTTTCCAAAAAATGATCATTCTCGAGTTTAATTTTTTGACCTGAAATTTCAGTTTGCGGTAAATAAATTTCTTGACTAATTTTAGTCAATGCTTGTTTTAGATCCGGATCAAGTTCTTGAGGTATCATTTTTAGTAAATAATTAATTCCTTCTTTAATAGTATAGTTAGTTAACCAATTATTATCAGAATTATTTTCATAGGCGTCAGGACCACTAACCCCTAAAACCACATATTTTTGATAATATTCAGAATACTGAACCCGACTATGCCAATAACTGGCAACTGCCAGCAAGATTGTTTTGCCTTCTTCTTGTAACCAGTTTTCATCGCCACTAAAAGCTAAATATTGCGCAATTGCAAAAACTAGAGCAAAACTGCGATGAACGCCAAATAGTGCTAAATCGGCATTTTCTGCCTGTTCATTGCCATCAAAGGTTAATTCCGGCAATAAAGCACCATAAACTCCCGTAGCCTTAGCATTAGCTTGCATTGCAGCTAATTGTTTAAAACGTTCTTTTAAATAAAATTTCGCTGTTTTTGTTAGACCGGCTTCTAATAAAGCGGGAACAAATAAAGCTTCATTTTCCCAACGAAGTGGTAATTTAACATCAGGTGCGGCTAAAAAATGAAAATTAGCTAAGCGCAAAGTTTGCTGTAATGCAACATTTCCATTGATTACAATATCAGTATTTTGGTATTTTTTTTGCCAAGCTAAATCATTAGCTGCTAATAATTCTTCATAAGTTAAATTGTCAATTTCATTACTCCGTCTTTCCAATCGTTCACTAATTGCTTGATCTGAGGCATAATCTAATGATGTTGCTACAACAACTCGTTTTTCAAAGATTACTGGTTGATCCGGCAATAAATTTCCCCGATACCAATCTTCTACTTTGAAATTAGTTAAATTCGGATTAGCAACTGAACGTAAAGACGTCAAGTGATGAGCCTGAGCCCCGGCAATAAAGCGTTGTGAATTAAAAGGAGTAGGTTTAGTAATCAAAATTAAAGCTGCCGTTTGTAATTTAGGCGGGATAATCTCCCAATTATTATTTTGAGTTTCTTCATTAAAGTATGTGTCTAAACTCGCATGAATTTCTACTTCTATCGGTTGGGTTGCCAAATTATTCATTGTCACACGATCAACTAATAAATCAGGCATTGCTTGGCTTAAAAAACGTTCAAATTTCAACCTAACTTTTAGTTTATCACGCGAAACAACGTAACTACGTGTTAAAAGGCCATTGTGCAGATCTAAGTCAATCATAAAATCACTAATTTGATCTTTTTGCCAATCTATTGGCTCATTATTCAACAAAATAATCATTTTCTTCAAGTCTAAAAAGCCAGGTTGAATCCCAGTATAGCCACAAGGGGTGGTAGCTTTTTGGGGAATCCAAATATTTTGAAGCTTAACCTTAGCTGGTTCTTCTTCAAAACTACCATCCACTACCATTACTGAATTTTCTAGAGTTAAAGCTTGCTGATATTGGTCCTTTTTCTGTAAATCCCATTTACCGCTCATCAAATGCCATGGACTTAATTCAAACAAATTACTCATTTTATACTCACTTTCACCACACTTTTCTAAATATTTTAACATTATTTAAAATAGACACTTATTTTCGCGTTAAATTGTCGCAAAAAGTTTAAAAGATAACCGGGTTTAATTCACTTTTTATTAATAAATGCTAGCTATGATGTTTTTATCAACTAAAAAGTCTAAAGAGGTAAAAAGATGAATTCATTAAAAAGGTTATTAATAATTAGTGGAGCTGTTATAACTATTTTCGGAACCACTACGGTAGGAGCCACCAATCAACATTTCGTTAAGGCCGATACTAACTCAGAATCGCTCCTAATTAAACACCATTTACATCAAACCTTCTATGTTATTCAACCACAAGCTGTTAGAGAATTAAATCAACCTAATGGTCTCAAAATTTCTAGTGATTTTAAACCTGGAATGGCGATTGAAGTTCGTGACCATCAGCTAAAGCTTATCCAATTTATTGTTCCCCAAACACCAGATTCCACTTTAATTATTTTAGATCCGCAGATCAAAGCAGGTAATTTATACCAAGTAAAAATTGGTCCTAAGTTTCGCCAAATTAAAGCTGAAAAATTTAAATTTCCTGACCCTAGTAATTTTTTAACGGCAGATCCGCGCCCAAAATCCAATTAAAATTGTATTAATTTCATGATTTATTTTTTTCAATTTGATCGTTAAGACTTTATCCTCATGGTAAACTTAAGTTGAAAGGATTAATAAATTGATTAAAAAACGTCGGCATTTAAATTGGATCATTAATATACTTATTTTTATAATGCTTGTTTTAGGATTGCTTCTCGTTTTTAATGAACAAATTAAAATTTATTCAATCGAGCAAATGACCAATCAAACAATGAAAAAAGTGACCCGTGAAAAAATTAAACAAGCACAAAAAGCAAAAGCGACTTTTCAATTTAATAAAGTTAAAAGCTTAAGTAGTTCTACCGTTACTATGACCATGATTAGCGGCTATGAAGCTCCCTCCTTAGGTAAAATGGCTATTCCTGCCGTAGGATTGAAGTTACCGATTTTAAAAGGTTTAGCAAATAACAATTTGTCTCTTGGTGCTGGAACCATGAAGCCTGATCAAAAAATGGGTAAAGGAAATTATGCATTAGCAGGTCATTATATGACTAATCAAGGCGTTCTCTTTTCGCCACTTAAAAATATTTCTAATGGTGATTACATCTATTTAACTGACTTAAAGCGGGTATATAAATATAAAACTTATTATAAAAAAATAATTAACAAAAATGAGGTTAACTGGATTTATGATAGTAAAGATGAAATAACTCTAACCTTAATTACTTGTGCTTCACCAACAGAAGGCGAAGTTGATCGAATCATGGTTCGTGCCGCATTCCAAGGTGATGGGCCGTATGATCAAGAAAGCGCTAAACTCTTTTAATTAAGAATGATAAATCATTCTTTTTTTTTACAAATTATAATGTAATTAAAGATTTTGACAGTGAATATTTATGGTGATAAGATGTAGTAAATAATTAATTTTTTAATTATTTAACCATAATTTAATCCTTTAAAGATTAAATTAAATAGACTTCAGAAAGGAGTTTTTAAAATGGGTATGGATAATAAAGTAGATAACGCTAAAGATCAAGTACAAGGCAAGGCTAAAGAAGCCGAAGGCAAAGCTCAAGGTTTAATGGGCAAAGCTAAAGATAAATTGGCTGACGCTAAAGACAAAGTCGGAGACGTTGTCGATGATGTTAAAGATAAACTTAAAGGC
>CALYPJ010000034.1 GCA_945273735.1 uncultured Lactobacillaceae bacterium | reverse complement strand
GTAAAGTTAGATAAATCAGAATTATTATCAAGTCGAATTGTATTTTCCAAATTTAAAGTTTCTTTTTCTGAAAATTTTTTTTAATTTTCTAGAGGAACAATGAATGAAAATATTAAAGAAGGTTTATCTATAACGCAATACTTAGTTAAAAATTAGCCATAAGAATTATCGATGAAAAACTTGAATAATAGTTCTTTAAAAAATATTATAGTTTTATTTAAATTAAGCTTGCTTTAGTCAATAAAGATAATAATCCTTAAGCATTTGATTTTTAAAATAATTCAAAGAGGGCTGACATTTGCAGAGATTCAATTTTAAAAATTTTATTTATAATAATTTTGGTTTTAATTCAAAAAAACAAAGTTTCGTGTTTTGAAACTTTGCTTTTAAACTAGTAAAAATAATTTTGTTCAGTTAGTGATAAAAATAGTTATCCCATATGAGCTTGGTGGCTTTTTCGATTGGCTCTACGCCGATTATCTTCAATTTGCTGAGCTTTTTCCTCAGTTGGCTCAATAACTGCTTTTTTAAAGGTAAATACTGCTGCAGCTACTGCACTTAAAGCAGCTAAGCTTCCAGCAACAAAACCAGAAACAAATTTTTTAGTCATTAATAATCTCCTTAATTTATGATAAGGTTTAGAAGAATAATATCTCCTATTTCTATTACTTACAAGTGTAATTATACAATATATGGAAAAAAATAAAAAAATTATTGCGATAGTTGGTCCTACAGCTACTGGAAAGACAGAACTAGCAATTAAAATAGCTAAAAAACTTCAAACTTACATTATTTCAGGCGATTCAATGCAAATCTATCGCCATTTTCATATTGGTACAGCTCAACCAGATTTAAATAAAATTACGGTTCCTTATTATTTAGTTAATTTATTAGAACCAGAAACAAATTTTTCCGCTTATGATTTTAAGGAAAAGGCTAACGCCATAATTGACACTCAAAGTACTATTCCAATAATTGCAGGCGGTACAGGTTTTTATATCAATTCTTTTTTAAGAAATGATACATTAGGTTATTTAAATTCAGCCAAATATCATCAATTTATTCATGAAAATGCGGATAAATCAGAGTCAAGGTTGAAAGAAGAACTATTTGAGGTTGATCCACAAGCGTATCACCAAATTGACACAAATAATCCAAGAAGAGTTTTACGAGCTTTAGCGATTAAACGGATTACGAATAATTCTATTCTTGATCAAAAAGTAGGTTCAATTAGTAATAATGTTTATCTTATTGGGTTGAATACTGATCGATCTCTTCTATACCAAAGAATTGAATCACGAGTTGATTTAATGATTAAACAAGGGTTACTTGAAGAAGCCAAAAGAGTTTACCAAAAACAAAATGTATATCCGTTATTAAGTAAGGCAATTGCTTATAAAGAATTTTTTGATTATTTTTCTGGTAAGCAGGACTTAGAAGCAGCGATTAATCTGTTAAAACAAAAGACGCGTAATTATGCTAAACGTCAATTAACCTGGTTTCATAATAAAATGTCAGTTAATTGGTATGATTTTAAGTGTTCAAACTTTGAAGAACAAATTTTGAATGATTTATATTCTTGGCTTATTAAATAAATGTAAGCAAACCTGACATAAAATATTGCAACTTATCAAAATTCAGGATAGTTTATTAAAAGGGGGGAAAGTAGATGAATAAAGAAATTAAACGTGATTTACCCATTCTTTCATTGCACGTCATAATGGCTTTAACTAGTCTTACTGCTCGCCAAATTAGATATTATGAAAAAAAAGGACTGATTACTTATCATCGTAGTAAAGGAAATCAACGAATTTTTTCTTTAAATGATCTTGATGAACTTGTATTTATTAAAGAAATGTTACAAAGTGGAGAAAGTATTAAAAACATTCAAAACTATTGGCATAAACATAAAAACATGCAACACAACCTTACTTTTAAAACAATTAGCGATCAAGAGGCTAGGGAAATTTTTCGCGACGAAATGATGCGTGATTTAGAAGTCGGTAAAAATAAATTGGATTGAGGGTAAAAATGTCCAGAAAAAATTATACAGAAAAAGATATTAGAGCAATTGTTAAATCAGAAAATGTTAGTTTTATTAGGTTAATGTTCACTGATATCAATGGAATATTAAAAAATTTGGAAGTACCTGTTTCTCAGTTAGATAAAGTTTTAAATGGCAATATTATGTTTGATGGATCTTCAATCGATGGTTTTGTTAGGATTGAAGAAGGTGATATGTACTTACAGCCTGATTTGGATACCTTTTTAATTTTTCCTTGGGGAACAGAACATGGAAAAGTTGCTCGATTAATTTGTGATGTATGTAATCCTGACCATACTCCTTTTTTGGGCGATCCACGAGTTAACTTAAAGAAAAATTTAAAAGAAATGACTAAATTGGGTTTTAGTTCTTTCAATATAGGTCCTGAACCAGAATTTTTCTTATTTAAAATGGATGATTTAAATCATCCCACTAATGTACTTAATGATAAGGGTAGCTATTTTGACTTTGCTCCCTTAGATTTAGGAGAAAATTGTCGAAGAGATATTGTTTTAGTTTTGGAAAAAATGGGTTTTGATGTTGAAGCTGCTCATCATGAAGTTTCTCCTGGTCAACACGAAATTGACTTTAAATATGAAAATGCAATTGAAGCTGCTGATAATATTGAGACTTTTAAATTAGTTGTTAAAACTGTTGCTCGTAAGTATCATTTACATGCAACATTTATGCCAAAACCGGTTCAGGGTGTTAATGGTTCAGGAATGCACACTAATATGTCACTTTTTAGGGATCAAAACAATGTTTTTTATGATTCACACAAAGAAATGGAACTATCGGATACTTGTCGTCATTTTTTAGCGGGATTATTAAAGCATGCCCCTAGCTTTACTGCGATTACTAATCCCATAGTTAACTCATATAAACGTTTGGTTCCAGGTTTTGAAGCGCCAGTTTATATTGCTTGGAGTGGTCGAAATCGTTCACCAATGATTCGGGTACCAGTTGATCGTGGAAATTCAACACGATTAGAATTGAGAAGCGTAGATCCTACAACTAATCCTTATATGGCTTTTAGTGTAATTTTAGCTTCTGGATTAGATGGATTAAAATCTAATTTAAAACCAGCAGCTCCAATAAATAGGAATATTTATCGAATGAATAATAATGAGTTACAAAAAAATCATATTAAAAGCTTACCACAAAACTTATATGAGGCACTAGATTGGCTCTCTAAAGATACAGTTGTAGTAAACTCATTAGGTGAACATATTTATAAAAGTTTCATGAACTTAAAAAAATTGGAGTGGATTGCTTATTCACAAAATATTTCTGAGTGGGAAAAGGAGCAATATCTAGAAATTTATTAGATCATTTATCCTTTTTATTTTTATACCAATAAACTAGACCAAAAGGGACAAGATTTTCTTGTCCTTTTTTTATTCTTAAAATGTTTTCACGATGACGATATATAACTACAATTAATAAAATAAAAGCAATTATGCTAAGAATATGATCTTTTAAGATAAAAAAAGCCATCAAATTAACAAATATAAATCCAACAATACTTGCAATTGAAACTGCACTAAAAAGAAAAAGAGTTATTAAAAATACCGTCCAAGTTAATACAAATAGTTTAGGTTCATAGGCTAAGAGAATTCCAGAACCTGTCGCAACAGCTTTGCCACCTCGAAAATTTAAGAAAATTGAAAAAGTATGACCAATTACTGCAAAAAAACCACAAATTATTACATAATAGTGAGGGTAATTATCAAAGATCATTGGCAATGATGCACTAATAGTTCCTTTTAAAGTATCTAAAACTAAAACTAGAAAACCAAGTTTAAATCCATATACTCGAAAAACATTTGTTGTTCCGATACTATGACTGCCATATTTTCGTACATCAGTTTTTTTAAATAATTTTACAATCAATAATCCAAAAGGAATTGCTCCAAAAAAATAAGCGATTATGCAAAGAATAATAAAAAGGATGTATTTATGCATTAATTTTACCTCAATGAATAATGATACTTTTAATTATAACGTGATTTATAGTAAAAAAAAATTAAAACTTAGGATAGCTATTGAATCTTGAGGTAGTGTTGCGCTATATTTGATAATCAGTAACAATAAGAAATAAACAGGGTGGTACGAATTAAAAATATGAATAGTTACAGTGATAATAATATTAAAATACTTGAGGGTTTGGAAGCAGTTCGAAAAAGGCCAGGCATGTATATTGGGTCAACTGATACTAATGGTTTACACCATCTCGTTTATGAAATTATTGACAATGCAGTAGATGAGGCTCTAGCTGGATATGGAAAGCAAATCAATGTCATAATTGAAAAAAATGGTTCAATTACGGTACAAGATTTTGGTAGGGGTATTCCAACAGGTATTCATCGTTCAGGTAAACCTACAATTGAAGTAATTTTTACAGTTTTACATGCAGGAGGAAAGTTCGATAGTACATCATATAAAACTTCTGGTGGTTTACATGGCGTTGGTTCTAGCGTTGTAAATGCCTTATCTAAATCACTTATAGTTAAAGTAAATCGTGATGGAGAATCATTCATGGAGGAATTTAAAGACGGTGGTCATCCAGTAGGGACATTAAAAAAATTGGGTCCTACTAAATCTCCTAATGGTACAACTGTTAATTTTATTCCTGATGATCAAATTTTTAGTAATACTGATTTTAATTTTAATGTAATTAAAGAACGAATCCAAGAAGCTGCTTATCTTTTAAAAAATGTTCGTTTTACGCTAATAGATCGTCGAAATGATCAAAAAGAAGAGTTTATTTATCCTGAAGGAATTAAGACGTTTGTTGAAAATTTAAGCATAGATAAGGAATTAATCGGACAAATTTTTGACTTTTCGGGAACTGATCAAGGTGTAGAAATTGAATTTGCTGGTGCATTCAATACTGGATATCATGAACAAATTCATTCATTTGTGAATAATGTGCGAACTCCTGAAGGAGGAACTCACGAATCTGGTTTGCGTGCTGGTTTAACTCGTGCATTTAATGAATATTTTCGAAATAGTGATTTACTGAAAGATAAAGAGAAAAATGTTGAAGGTAGCGATTTACGTGAAGGACTAATTGGTGTCCTGTCAGTACACGTTCCCGAAAAAATGTTGCAATTTGAAGGACAGACTAAAGAAAAGTTAGGGACACCCTTAGTCAAAGGAATTACTGAAAACTTAATTTATGAGCAAACAAAATATTACCTATTAGAACATGGAGATTTTGGGCAAAAGATTTTTACTAAGGCAAAAGAAGCTCAGATGGCTAGATTAGCTGCTAGAAAAGCTCGAGATACCATTAGAAAAAGTAAAAAAAGTAAAAAAAGTGATGGTTTAATTTCTGGTAAATTAACTCCAGCTCAAAAACATGATGCCAAAAAAAATGAACTTTTTTTAGTAGAGGGAGATTCAGCCGGAGGTTCTGCAAAACAGGGTCGGAATCGAAAATTTCAGGCTATTTTACCTCTTCGTGGAAAAGTTTTAAATACTCAAAAAGCTTCTATTGAAGAAATTTATAAAAATCAAGAAATTAATACAATAATTTATGCTATTGGTGCAGGAGCTGGTAAAGATTTTCAAGTAAAAGATAGCAACTATGATAAAGTTATTATTATGACTGATGCTGATACCGATGGTGCTCACATTCAAATATTATTGTTAACTTTTTTTTATCGATATATGTTGGATTTAGTTAAGGCGGGAAAGGTTTACATTGCAATGCCACCACTTTATAAAATTCAAGTTGGGATAAAAAAGCCTAAGATTCAATATGCATGGACTGAAGAAGAATTAACTGAAAGAACAAAAAATATAAAAACAAAGTATAATTTACAGCGTTTTAAAGGACTTGGAGAAATGAATGCTGATGAATTATGGGAAACGACGATGAATCCTGAAACTCGTACTATGCTTCGCGTAAAAATTGAAGATTTAAAATATGCTAATAAAGAAGTTGAAACTTTAATGGGAGATGAAGTAAGTCCTCGTAGAAAATGGATTGAAAGAAATGTCGATTTTTCAGATCATGATGAAAATGATAATATCTTAGAAGTTTCAAGATAGGAGTAGATAATTGCCAGATCGAATTAAAGAATTACCTTTAGAAAATGTAATTAGTGACCGTTTTGGCCGCTATTCAAAATATATCATTCAAGAACGAGCTCTTCCTGATGTAAGAGATGGTCTTAAACCAGTCCAGCGAAGAATTCTCTATGCGATGTATGAAGATGGAAATACTTCTGATAAAGCTTTTCGTAAAGCTGCAAAATCAGTTGGAAATGTTATGGGTAACTTTCATCCTCATGGTGATTCTTCTATTTATGAAGCAATGGTTAGAATGAGCCAAGACTGGAAAAATCGGATTCCTCTAATTGAAATGCATGGAAATAATGGGTCAATCGATGGTGATCCGCCTGCAGCTATGCGTTATACCGAAGCTAGATTGAGTAAAATATCAAATTATTTATTATCGGGTATCAATAATGAAACTGTTGATATGATGCTAAATTTTGATGATTCACTCTATGAGCCTGTAGTATTGCCTGCAGCTTTTCCTAATTTGTTAGTCAATGGAGCTACTGGTATTTCTGCTGGATATGCTACTCAGATTCCTCCGCATAATTTATGTGAAGTCATTGATGCGTTAATTTACTTAATTGATCATCCTAATGCAACAACACAACAACTGATGAATTTTGTTAAAGGGCCTGATTTTCCAACTGGAGCTATTGTTCAAGGCAAAGAAGGCTTAATTTCTGCATATGAAACTGGACGTGGTCGAATAATTGTACGAAGTAAAACTAAAGTCATTAAAGACAAAGGAAAGCGTAAAATCATTGTTACAGAAATTCCATTTGATGTAAACAAAGCTCAATTAATAAAGCGAATTGAAGATTTAAAGGCAGAAAAAAAATTAGAAGGAATTGGAGATATTCGTGATGAGAGCGATCGTTTTGGATTATCAATTTCAATAGATTTAAAAAAGAATTCTGATCCAGAAGAAATTTTGAATTTCTTGTTTAAAAATACTGATTTACAAGTTTCCTATAATTTTAATATGATTGCTATTGATGATGGGAAACCGCGTCAGTTAGGATTAAGAGACATTTTAAGTGCTTATTTAGATCACCGTAAAAATGTAATTTTAAAACAAACAAAATTTTTCTTAAACAAAGCTCAAAAACGCACTCATATTGTTAATGGGTTAGTTAAAGCAATTTCTATTTTGGATAAAGTTATTCAAACAATTCGAGCTAGTGAAAATCGTTTAGCTGCTATGCAAAATTTGATGGATAATTATCAGTTTACTAAAGAACAAAGTGAAGCAATTGTCAATTTACAACTCTATCGTCTAACGAATACTGATATTATTACATTAGAAACTGAACTTGAAGATTTACAAAAAAAAATTAATGAATATCAAAAAATTTTGTCGGACCCTAAGTATTTAGGTCGAGTAATGATAAAAGAATTTAAAAAAATTAGTAATGAGTTTGGTACCCCTAGGTTAACAAAAATTGAATCAAAAATTATTCCTTTAAAAGTTACTAAATCTGTTACCATTCCAATTGAAGAAGTTCATGTTGGAATTACAGAGGAAGGTTATTTAAAACGATCTTCAATTAAAAGTGCACAAAGTAGTAAAACAGAACTTAAATTAGGGGATCGCTTTTTGTTGGAAGCTAATTTAAAAACTCATGATGAAATTTTTATTTTTACAGACCAGGGAAAAATGATTTATCGTAAAGTTTTTGAAATTGCTGAAGAAAAATGGAAAGATCTAGGTACTCATTTGTCCCAATCAATGGGATTTGCACCTAGCGAAAAAATTTTAGCAGTTTTTGCTTTAACTAAAGAGCATCCTAATAAAAGGGTGATTGTTTCCACCACAGATGGTTATGTTAAACAAATTTCATTATCTGATTTACGTCCCAAAAGTCGTTACTTGCATCGAGGTATTGTTTTTATTAAATTTAAAAGTAAGCAAAGTCGAGTAACTAATATTACTGAAGTATCTACAGAGGATGCAGAACTGTTGTCATTAACCAAGCAAGGAATGGTATTAAAATTTCATGTATCGGAGGTTCCACTGCAAAAAGGTCGTTCAGGTGGTGTAAAATTAATGTCTTTGGCTAATGAAGATACAATTTTACAAATTTTTGTTTTAAATTCTACTTTTAAGTATTTAGGAATTTTGCAAAATGATGGCAAGTATAAAAATTTAAAATTAAATGATATTCCGCTAACTACTAGAGCTAAAAAAGGAGTTAAAGTAACTCGTCAGAATTCAAGTAAAAAATTAGAAATTTTTACTTATTTTTTACTAAATGAAGTACAGGATGTTAAATTTGAGGTTAAAACAATAAATGGTGGGACATTTGATTTAATCCCCAAAGATTTTCCAATTAGTAATCGACATTCTTTAAGTAAACCTTTATATCATGTGAACGATGAGGGACATGTGATAGGATGTATAAAAATTAATTAAACTAAAACTAGGAATAGAAAATGAAAAACAAGATTAAGATAATGACTGTATTTGGGACTCGCCCAGAAGCAATAAAAATGGCACCTTTGATTAAAGAACTTGAAAAAGAATCTGCAAGTTTTATTACAAAAAATATTATTACTGCTCAACATCGAGAAATGTTAGATCAGGTTTTAACAATTTTTAAAATTAAACCTGATTTTGATCTTAACATTATGAAAAAAAATCAATCTCTTTCAGATATTACAGTTACAGTTTCTCAAGACTTAGCAGAAATATTTCAAAAAGAAAGGCCTAATTTAGTTTTAGTTCATGGAGATACAACAACTACTTTTGCTACTAGTTTAAGCGCATTTTATCAACAAATTCCGATTGGACATGTAGAAGCTGGATTAAGAACTTGGCAAAAATATTCACCTTTTCCAGAAGAAATGAACCGAGAAATGGTAGACGATTTATCTGATCTTTATTTTGCCCCGACTAAAAAAAATTATGATAATTTGATTTCTGAACATAAAGATAAAAACAAAATTTTTATTACAGGCAATACAGGAATTGATGCTTTAAAATATACGGTTAATGATTCTTTTGATTCACCTGAATTTAATGACATTGATTTTTCTAAAAAGATAATCTTATTAACTGCCCATAGACGAGAAAATCAGGGTAAAAAAATGGAAAAAATGTTTCAAGCAATTTTAAATGTAGTTAAAAGTGATCGTAATTTTTTGTTAGTTTATCCTGTACATCGATCTCCAGCTGTTCAAAAAGCTGCTTATGATGTTTTTAATAATGAAGATCAAGTAAAATTAATTAATCCACTTGACGTTGTTCATTTCCATAATTTAATTAAACGTAGTTTTGTGATTCTTTCTGATTCTGGAGGTGTACAAGAAGAAGCACCTGCTTTGAATAAACCAGTCTTGGTTTTAAGAGATACAACGGAGCGCCCGGAGGCTGTTCAAACAGGGGCTATTAAACTAGTTGGAACTGATCCATATACTATTGAGCACGCTTTAAGAAAATTAGTTAGTGATCCAATTGAATATAAAAAAATGGCTGAAGCTAAAAATCCATATGGTGATGGACAATCAGCACAGCGCATTGTTTCCGCAATAAAATATTATTTTGATTTAAATCCTTGTCGGCCTAATGCTTTTGTTTAGTTGTTCGATTTTGAATTCTTTTTTCACTTTTTTGAAAGATTAATCTAGATATAAAATAATTAATCAATCCTAAAATAATTTGATCAATTATTTTTAAAACTAATGTCTCATTGGCAGTATTCATTTTTAGTAAAGTTGCAAAAATAAACATGAAGCTTATATCTAAAAAATAAGTTAGAGTACGTGAGGAAATAAATGAAGTAAATTCAATAAATAACTCTGACAAATTACCACGAGGTAATTTGAAAACGAAAGTTCGGTTTAAATAGTAACTAAAAACATTGGCAATGATGAATGCAATTGAATTAGCTACTAGATTAATTAAACGTAAGTTGTGATATAACAGTTGAAATAAAACTACGTTAACTAAAGACGCTAAAAAGCCAAAGAAGGCGTAGATGAGAAAATTTTTAATTTTAAAATTATTTAACTTTTTCAAAGGTAGCAACAAGCTCTTTAGTAAAGTTAATAATATTTTTCAAATCATTTTCATCTACAGCTAAATCTATTTTTAAATTTTCCGCTCCTTTTTGGGCCCCAGCTTTGATAAAAGCGTTGGCAAAATCGTCAACTGCTGTTGCAAATTCTTCATAATAAGTATCACCGGAACCAGCACACCCAAATACTTTACCTTTTAAATTGAGTGTTGGTAGATCTTCATAAAAATCCATTCCTTCTTCTGGTAAGTCACCTTCACCATAAGTATAAGGGCATACTACACAAATATCGACATTCTCAAATTCATCCGCATTAGTGATTGAAATTTCTTTAAGCGTTGAATTAACTTTTAATTTTTTAAGTTCTTCGTTAACAATTTCAGCAACCTCCTCGTTATTTCCCGTTATACTTGCGTAAACTACTAAAGCACTAGTCATAATTACTCCTTTTTTTTAGTTAATATTTTAAATCATATAGCTAATTGAGTTAGCCTTTCAACATAATTTTTGAAAAAAATTGAATTCTTATTTGTAAAAAAGCAACTGAAAGGTACAATTAAAATGATAACATTTTTGATTAGATAGGACTTAGATAAATTGATTACAATAAAATCACCTCGTGAAATTTCCGGAATGGCTAAATCAGGAAAGATTTTAGCTGGAGTTCATCGGAATTTGCGAAATATAATTAAACCAGGCATTTCTACTTGGGATATTGAAGAATTTGCTAATAAATATATTAATGAACATGGGGCAACGCCTTCACAAATTGGATTTGATGGTTATAAATACGCAACATGTATCAGTGTAAATGATGAGGTAGCTCATGCCATACCTCGCCGTAAATTGTTTTTAAAAAATGGAGACGTTGTAAAAGTTGATATGTGCGTAGAATTTGAAGGTTATCAGAGTGATTCATGTTGGTGTTATGGGGTCGGTGAAATATCACCATTGCATCAGGAATTAATGCGGGTAACTAAAAAGTCACTTTATTTGGGAATTGCTCAAGCACAAATCGGTAATCGAATTGGTGATATTGGTGCAGTAATTCAAAGATATACTGAAGGTAAGCATCATTTTGGTGATGTCAGAGATTTAATTGGCCACGGAATTCAACCGTCAATCCATGAAGAGCCAGCTGTTCCTCATTATGGTGAACCTGGGCAAGGAATACGTTTACGAGAGGGAATGACTATTACAATTGAACCGATGATTAATACTGGTACTTGGGAAATTCGAGCAAAACAAGTTCCAAAAGAAGATTGGAGTTACTATGTAACTCAAGATGGTTCTTTTTCTGCACAGTATGAACATACTTTAGCAATTACTAAAGATGGTCCTAAAATTTTAACCAGTCAAGGGGATCCAGAGGATGAACCTTATCTTTTAAAATAAAGTTAGTACTTATGATAAGTAAAGAAAAAATAAATCGTAAATTAAGCCCAATTAGGCAATTCATTTTAGAATTTACTAAATTATTTAAAAGGGCAAATGTTGTGGTACTCTCCAAGGCATTTGCTTATTATTTATTGATTTCTTTTTTTCCTTTACTTATTTTTATTGGTAATCTTTTTGCTTTTTTAAGAATTGATTTAAATTCATTACTTTCTTATCTTGTTTATGCGATTCCTAAGCCTACACTTTCGTTACTCACTGATATTACAAAATCGATTCGTTATTCATCAAATATTTTATTATTAATCGGTTCATTTTTGGTTTTTGTGTGGGCAATGAGTAGAGTATTAAATGTGCTTAACCAAGGGATAAATGAATTATATAATCCTCACTGGGATCAAAATTTTATTATTAAAAGAGCAATGTCTCTTTTTTATACTTTTTTATTAATGGCTGTAGTTGTTATTATTGCGATTACAATTATTTTTGGAGAAATGATTATTAAAATGATTGCTCCAATTTTTAATATTTCTCAAAAATATATTGATTTGTACAATACTTTAAAGTGGCCTTTAGTTCTAATTATGTTAGGTGGAGCACTTTTTTTTATTTACTTTTTTATGCCTAATCAAAAGTTACGCATCCGCGACGCTTTACCGGGAACCTTTTTTACGGCTACAGGATGGATTTTACTTTCTCAAGTATTTCGGATCTATTTAAAATACTTTGGAAAAAATTGGGAAAGTTACGGTACTATTGGTGCTGTTATTGTCTTTCTTTTATGGCTTAATGCATTAGGTGAAATGATCATTACTGGAGGGATCATTAATGGTACTGTCTTAGAAATGAAAAAATCAAACTCCAGAGTTTTCTAATTGGCCTTCGCTAAAATTTACTGGAAAGTCTTCTTTGTTATTGTGTTTAATAATTAAGTTTGTAGTTTCACCATAATAAATTTGAAACTGTCCAAAAATATCATCATATTTTAGATTATCAAAAAAAGCAGGAAAATATTTGGAACTAAAAGCTGGAATTGTTGTTTGTCCGTAATAATTAGGATTAAGTTGATATGTTTTTGAATTACTATGATATATTATTTTGTTTAGTGTAACGTATTGTGGCTTATTAGTAGGATTGGCAATTTGCATATCAATTGTGTATTGATCAGCGGAACCATTACTAAAATAACCAAAATTAAAGTAAACACCGTCACTATTTTCTTGAGTTTGAATTAGGTTGTTTTGACTCTTAATAGAATTATTTTTATGTTCTTGATCTGCTTGTTGATTCTGATCTCGTTTTTTACCAAAAATTTTGGCATATTCTGGTAGACTTGATAATTTTTGTTTGGATTTTACCAATTTTATAATTTGCCCATTAGAAGTTATTGCAAAAATTTTATTTTCATTGAGAGAAAACCAAAAATAAGAAGGATCTTGTTTATTTAAGGGGTAATTAAAAGCTTCACCTCGAGCTCGAACATCATAAGGATAATTTGATTTTAACTTCTTTGCTGAATTGTAGATTGCTTCTACTAAAGAACTTACTTTTACACGCAAAATGTTACCATTTAATTCAGAAATTCCAGAATAAACAGTAATTTTATTATGAGAGGAAGAATCCGCTTTAGCTAAATTTAGCTGTTCTTCTTTTTGAACCATAGTTCCGTCATTTTTAAAGTGAATAGTTATAGTATGTATTATTTTTG
>CALYPJ010000033.1 GCA_945273735.1 uncultured Lactobacillaceae bacterium | reverse complement strand
CGCTAAAGACAAAGTCGGAGACGTTGTCGATGATGTTAAAGATAAACTTAAAGGCGACAAATAAATTTTATAAATATTAATCCCATCTCTTTTAGAGATGCTGAAAAAAATTACTGAAAAATTTCACTACTTTTAGAAAAGACTTACAGAATTTTAAATTTTTTGTTAAGGTAATCATTTGTATCAAAAAATTTAAATGGAAGTAGGTCTTTTTTTTATGAATGAAACCGCAACTGTCGCGGATCAAAAACCGCGCGTAATCGTCAAACATCCTACCTTAGCTATGGCTAGCATGTTGATTGGCGCTTTTGTAGGAATGTTTAGTGAAACTTCCCTCAACATTGCTTTACCCCAATTAATGAAGCATTTGGAAGTATCTAATGGCACGATACAGTGGCTGGTTACAGGATATATGTTGGTGATTGGGGTCATCTTACCTTTAAATAGTTTATTAACTAAATGGTTTACCACCCGCCAATTAGTCATCTTTGGGCTTGGCGATTTTATCGTTGGTACCGTGATTTCGGCACTAGCTCCTAATTTTGCCATTCTTTTAATTGGACGAATGATTCAAGGGATTGCTACCGGATTAATCTTACCATTAATGTTTACTGTTGCCATGCAAGTATTTCCGCCAGCAAAACTCGGAACTGCGATGGGAATGTGCGCTTTAGTAATTATGTTTGCTCCGGCAATTGGTCCAACTCTAACTGGATTAATTTTAGCTAAATTATCTTGGAATTGGATCTTTTGGTCTTTTATTCCTTTCTTAGCCATTGCTTTAATTTGTGCAATTACTTCTTTGGAAAATGTTGGCAAGTTAACTCATCAAAAAGTGGATGTTTTATCAGTATTAACTAGTATCATCGGCTTTGGGGGCTTAGTCATGGCGGTAAGTTTTGCCAGTGATCATGGCTGGGGTTCTCCTTTAGTTTTAGGACTTTTAGTTATATCAATTATTGCCTTGGTGATTTATAGTTATCGGCAATTTCACTTAAGTCAACCAATTTTAAATTTAAAAATTTTCAAAAATGCGGCCTTTCGCGACGGAGCATTAATGGTAATGTTAGATTTTGGGATTATTCTTTCCGCAATGTACATCTTACCAATGTATTTACAAAACGGTTTAGCAATTGCTGTTGCTCTTACCGGAATTATCATGCTACCAGGCGGTTTAACTAATGCTTTGGTTTCTGTAGTTTCAGGACGTTTATTTGATAATTTTGGAGCTAAATGGCTAACTCGACTTGGTTTTTTAATTTCTTTAGTAGGTGTTGGAATTTTAATGACCTCTAATAGTCAATCCCCCGTCGGCTTAATTATTGCAGCTCATGTAATTATGATGATTGGCTGTCCTTTAGCAATGACACCGGCGCAAACCCATGCTTTAAATGCACTAAAAGGACCAGAATCAGGTGATGGAAGTACCATCATTAATACCTTACAACAAATAGTTGGTGCAATTGCTACCGCTTTAGCAACTAGTTTACTTGTAATTGGTCGAACCCACAGTAACGCTGCTTCCAGCCAAGTTGCTTTCACCGCAGGAATTCATACGGCATTGATTTTACCTGCAATCTTAACAATTATTGCTTTAATAATCGCTTTTACAACCAAATCTTTTCGTAAACAATAATTAAAGTTATCCCGCTAGACGCGGGATTTTTTATTTTCAAAATCAAATAAGTTTCAGAAATTAATGATATTGCGTAAAATCTCAAAACTTCATTAGTCTAGATTAAAAAATGAACCATTTAATACTTTTAAAGTTTTATTTTAATAAAGCCCTTGCAATAGGGTATTTTTTTATTCTAAAATGAAGGCGCTTATTAAGGAGGAAATAAATATCAATTGGCTCGAAAATATGCAAGTAGTCATAGCAATTCAATTCATACCTATCAGTTTTATAAAGATCGGCGATATGACCCGCGTTGGCATCAAGCTTTTATTGAAGTGCGCCGCCAACGCCGGATAGAAGCTCTTTTATTCATCGGTTGCGCTTTAATTGTTTTTATTGTTGGTATCGAATTTTATGGCGATAATCCCATTAAAAATAAGATTAATACCACAATTAGTCATAAGATTGAGTCAATTAAATCCCCTGATACTTCTCAAAGCCAAAGCTCACAAGCTCAAATTAGTAGCCAAGCTAATAATGATACCAGAAATTCCGAAAGCCAAAACGATAACGCGGAAAATGATTCATCTTCCTCCACTAATTCAATCGAAAATGTTCAACAAGCCTTGATAAATCAAGGATATCGAATTATCCCTCTGTTATATGATGGTGAAGATACTGATCAAGCAATGAGGGAAAATAAAGCCCCGCAAAATCTAGTCCATGATGGCGCCCAGCTTTTACTATTTAAAGAAAATGATACCGTAGCGGTAAAAGGTATTTCTGGAGATTTTTATCCCCACGATGAATCTTATTTGGTTACTGAAAAAACAATATCAATTGATTCAATTGGTATTGCCATTCCTTACCAATTTCAACAAGAAAAACTGGCCTTTCAAGATTGGACTACTAAAGCAAATGATGAAAATGGTGAACATACAATTACTTGGCGAATGGAACCTTATCCTGATGCGGCTCAATTAATTCAAGAAGCTCAAGCTAGACAAAAAGCTGCCAATACTTCAAAATAAATTTGAGATCTAAAAAAGCCACAATTAACTGTGGCTTTTTTATTTTATTTTCCTAATTCTTGTTTTACTAAAAAATCATCATATTTTCTAATAAATGGCCAATATGCTATTACTGATAAAGCAATAATGACTAATTGCCAAATAGCTGTGCGCCAACCACCAATGAGCAATCCGGAAACAATTGGTGGTGTTGTCCAAGGAACCATAACCCCAGAAAATAGTGGTAAAATGCCAATTTGCATTAAAAGATAACTAGCAATGCCGACTAACATTGGAAAAAGAACAAATGGCACCAATAAATAGAAATTCATCACAATTGGTACTCCAAAAATTACCGGTTCATCAATGTTGAAAAAATTGGGAAAAATTGATAACTTTCCTAACTCTTTAAGTGCTTGTGATTTTGCAAAAAAGACTAAATAAATTACCATTCCGACAACAATTCCCGCACCAGTCATACATAAATAATTATCCCAAAATTGTTGGGTAAAAATATGACCGCCATTAGCCACATTTAATTTTTTCCCGGCATCTAAAATTGCTTGATTACTAGCTAAATTAGATTGCAAAATTGGCGTTAAGATCGCGCCACAAATGGAACCACCATGAATTCCACACCACCATAATAAAGACATCGCAATTGACATGATGATTACTCCACCTAATGAATCAGTAATTCCTTGAAGTGGTGTTTGAATCATTGAATAAATAAACTCAGCAAAATTGGTTTTGCCCAAGAATTTAAAAATTGCAAAAACAACTCCGCCAGTGATTAAAACAGCTGCTGTAGGAATTAATGAAGAAAATGAATCAGCCACAGCACTCGGAACACTATCTGGCAATTTAATCCGCCAATCCTTCTTTACACAAAAACTATAAATATAACCAGCAGCTAAACCAATAAAGATTGCGCAAATCATTCCTTTACCAGCAGTCCAATCTTTAGCAATAACATTAGGAATAATTTCACCTTTAGGAGTTTTAATTTCAAATGGTAATAATAAAATAAATGCCCCTAGTGCTGCTAAACTACCGGAAAAAGCTCCGGTAATTTTTTCATTTTTAATGTAAGTATAACAAATGCCAACTACCGCAAAGATTGCCATTAAGGCAAAGGATGATTGGTAAACTTGATTAAAAATTTCAGACCAACCATTCTTAGTTAACCATTGAGCTACTGCCGGAATTGGAATATTTGCTAATAAAAGAAATAAAGAACCAACAATTAAAAAAGGTAAAACATACATCATGCCGTCTTTTAATGCTTTGATGGCTTTAGTATTAGTAAACCTCACAACTTTGGGAATTATTTTTTGATTAATAAAATCCGTCATTTTACTGCCCCACTTCAGCTTTTAAATTAGCACCGTTAGTTTTAATAAGATTTTGATACCATTTAAATGAATCCTTACGATAAAATCCTGGCTTACCCGCTTTTAATGCTGGTAAGTCAACATAAATAAAGCCATAACGTTTAGCAATTTCCCCGGTAGACGCACTAATTAAATCAATAGCCGACCACGGAGTATAACCCAAGACCTTAACTCCATCTAACTCAATGGCTTTTAACATTTCCACAACATGATCTTTTAAATATGTAATCCGATATTGATCATGAACTTTTTCTTGTTCTAATTGATCATAAGCTCCAAAACCGTTCTCAACGATAAAAACCGGACAACCATAACGTTCGTAAGTCACATTTAAAATATAACGTAACCCTACGGGATCGATGGCCCAGCCCCAATCACTTTTAGGAACATGTGGGTTAGCTAATTCCACAAAATCATGCAACTGATCAAATTTAGCGATTGTAGATTTATAGTAGCTAAAACCCAAATAAGCTACTGTCCCTTGAGCAATGGTCGCTAAATCTTCATCAGTAATATCTAAATGTAATTGTTGCCGTTGCCAGATTTTTTGCGTGTAAGCTGGATAAATACCGCGTACCTGCACATCACTAAAGAAAAAGCGTCGATCCATAGCTTTAACACTAGCCATCATATCTTTAGGCTCACAGCTTGCCGGATATATTGGTCCCAAATGCAACATACAACCAACTTGCATTTGGGGATTAATCTTTTTCGCCAGAAGCACCGTTTTAGCACTAGCTACAAATTGATAATGAGAAATTTGATACATTGTTTGAAGAATATTTTCATCATTTTGGTATATCACTCCCGCGCCCGTCCAAGCATTAAAAGGATTATCTGTATCAATTAAATTATTGATTTCATTAAAAGTCATCCAATACTTAACTTGATCTTGATAACGCTGCAAACAAACTTGGGCAAACTTAAGATAAAAATTAATCAGCTTCCGATTGCGCCAACCGCCATATTGATGAGCTAGATGTAATGGCATTTCAAAATGAGATAATGTAACTACAGGTTGAATTTTATATTTTTCTAGCTCCTGAAAAACTTGGTCATAAAATTGCAATCCGGCTTCATTAGGTTCTGCTTCATCGCCTAAAGGAAAAATTCTTGACCAAGCAATACTTAATCGAAAACACTTAAAACCCATTTCCGCAAAAAGTTTAATTACTTCGGAATAATGATGAAAGAAATCAATTCCCCAGTGATTGGGATAATCCTTATCTGCCAAAACTGTAGCGGTAATTTGACGGGGTTGATTAACGCTGCCTTTTGTCATCACATCAGCCACGCTTGGTCCTTTGCCATCAACATTCCAAGCTCCTTCATATTGGTTTGCCGCAACAGCACCACCCCATAAAAAATTAGAATCTAACAATCTTACTGCTCCTTTTCTTGATCTACTAGTTTCGTTTTTCGCGCTACTTGGTCATAATTTTGTAGCATTTTAATTGTTACCAAAACATCAAATAAATATTGCAATGAAGTGGCGTAAACACTATTACTTAATTCCAAAGTATTTTTAGTTGTCATCACAATTAATGTTTCATCGCACACTTGACTAACTTTTCTTTGATAACTATCACAAACCGCAATTGTTTGATAATGCTGGCAGTGCAACTTCAAAGCAATTCGATACATATGCGGGTTATTGCCTGTATGAGTTAAAATAAATGCCAAACGTTTATTTTTAGGACTTTGACTATGCATTAAGTTAATGGAGTCAAAGGCTTGAGCGGGAGTTCCGACTTCTTCAAAATTCCAACAAAATAATTGAGCTAAAGCGTAGTTAAGACCATCACCATAAATTTCAATTTCAGCCGCCTTTTGCACTAAAGAACTAACGCGATTTAATTTAGCCAAATTGAAAGTCTGTTGGGTATAACTAATGGCTCGTTGCTGAACTAAAGACACTTTTTGCAAAATATCTGTTAATTTTTCATTACCATGAAATGGCGTTACCTGTAAATCAGCATCTAATTGAATCATTGTTGGTAACTGTGCTGCCAATAAATATTTAAATTCACCATAACCTTTGACCCCGGCTTTTTTACAGAGCCGCACAATCGTTGCCGGACTAGTATAGCTAGCTTTAGCTAATTGCTTAATAGACATCGTTAAAACTTGTTGCGGATGGTGCTTAATATATTCCCAAGCGCTATTTTCTTGCACCGTTAAACTAGCAGCAGCTTGTATTTTGTCTAATATCATAAATATTTCCTTTCGGCCGTTAAGAAGAACATTACTCAATTGACATCTAAATTATAAAGCGGAAACGGTTTCTCAAAAGCTTTTCCGCCAATTTTGGCTGAAAGTTCCAGGATTAACAATCAAAATTAAATTTTTTGAAAATTCGTTTCAATTTTTCTTTAACAAAAAAAGTACCAACAATTACTATTGGTACTTTTTTAGTATTCAAAATATCAAATTTATTTTTAAAATAAAAAGATGGGGCAATAGAAATAACTCAAGGGCAACGATGCTTCAAAACTATTATCAATTACAAAGCTGAGATAACCCTTCTTTAAAAATTACCTTTCTTTCTCAAAATAGGTGGTTAACGTTGACTGAAAAAAGCTAAAAGATCAGGATAAAGCAAATCAGTACCTGCAACATAACTTTCATGATCTTGCCCCGGTACGATTAATAATTGAGAATAAGGTATAGTTTTCGCAATATTTTTAAACATTTGACTTTTAAAAATATCATATTCACCCGCAACTACTAATGTTGGAACCATTAAATCTTTTAGTTTTGCCAAAGGTATATTTGGTTGATCTAACATCAACTGCAGTAAAGGGTTAGGATTTTCTGCCACAGCTTTTTGTAGCTTTTGATAATTTGCTGCAGTAAAATCTTGCGGCGATAAATTAACCCCCATTAAAACTAATTTATTGATCTTAACTTTACCTTGTAATGCTAATAATAAAGCAATTATTGCACCATCACTAAAACCCACTAAATTAATGTATGGTAATGCTAATTGATTACAAAAATCTGCAATATCATCAGCCATTACTTGATAATCGAAAATGTCAGTTTGTTCACTTTGACCATGATTTCGACTATCCAAAGCGTAAGTAGTATAGAATTTTTCAAATTTTGCTACTAGTGCATCAAAGATCTGATGATCCTCACCATTACCATGAAGAAAGATGATGGGATCCCCTTGACCTTTTTGTTCATAAAATAAAGTTACTGCTGGAAGTTTAATTTTCATATTTATCCTTTTCTAATCAATGGCGATCATTTTAACATTTAAAATAATATTCAAAAAGTAAATTATTTAATTCATCTAAAAATATTTTCATTATTATCACTAGGGTTTTCCTAGTTATTTTCATAAAAACTATTCTTAATTTCTAAATAACGATAGAATAACAATAAAGTTTAAAAATTGACACTTATAAATATTCTAACTTTAATTAAGCTTTTAATTTATAGCAAACGAGAAATATAAAATATAGAGGAGAAATGAACATGGCTACAATCAGGGATGTTGCCAAAGCTGCAGGGATGTCAATTGGCAGTGTTTCGCGTTACCTTAATGGTTACGCCTTAAAAGAAGAAAATATGACAAAAATTAAAAAAGCAATTGAAAAGTTAGATTTCAAACAAAATTACCTTGCTAAAGGCCTAAAAACTAAAAAAAGTCATGCTATTGGCGTCGTAGTTAATGCTTTAACTGACGTTTTCGCGGCATCGATTGTCACCCCACTAGAATATTATCTTGAAAAAAATAATTATGAATTAATCATGTGTGATTATCAAAATGATATTAGTAATTTAAAACAAAAGTTACAATTTCTTAGCTCTCGAAATGTTGATGGAGTTGTTATATTTCATTTATCAAAACCAATATCTTACCTCTACGAACTGCAAAAGCAACAAATTCCAATTGTTGCAGTAGATGTCCCAATTGCGGGCTTCCCTTGTGATGCAATCTTGACGGATAATCACCATGCTTCCGAAAACGTTGTTAAAAATCTCTATCGAGCAGGTCATCGTCAAATTGGAATTATCGCTGGTAATTCTCATGATTATGTAGCTTCTCAACGCCTTCAGGGCTATGTTGCTACTATGAAAAAATTAGGCATCTACCAACCTGATTTAATTGCGATGGGTAATTATTTTCAAACTTCTGGTTATAAAGCTACAAAAAAACTACTGCAAAGTAACCGAAAAATTACTGCCTTATATACGACTAACTATTATTTAACTTTAGGAGCAATTCATGCAATTAATGACCTAAATTTAAAAATTCCTCAAGAATTAGCCTTTGTAGGTTTTGATGATTATGATCTTTCTAAAGTTATTAATCCTCCCTTAACCGTCGTTGCCCAACCAGTTAAACAAATGGGAGAAAAAACTGGTGAAATTATTTTAAAACGAATTAAAAGTCCTAATTTAACGTCATTTAAACCCCATATTTTAAATACCAAACTAATTTGGCGCCAATCTGCTGGCCCAAAATCTTTTTTATAAATCGCTTGCAAAAAAAAAAACTTAGATTTAATATCATATTTGAACCGGTTCAAATATTTAATATTTGATTATTGCTTATAATTTATCCGTAATTTGAAAATTAAAAAAATATTTCTAATTAGCCAAATTACGGAATTATTTATTTTTTATTTTTACAAGGAGAAAAATTAAATGGATGACAAAAATGTAATCCAGCGTAGTAAAACCCTCATGATTGCCATTATGGGAATTTCATTAGTTTTATCTACTTCTGGAGCTATTAGTGGGACTATCCCTTTAATGGAAAAACATTTTGCTAATATGTCTACTGCTACTGTGGAATTGATTGTTACTATTCCGAGCCTCTCAGGAATATTTGTTCCTTTGCTTGCAGGGTTTATCGAAAAAATAACTGGTAAAAAATTACTAGCCCTCATTGGACTTGGCGTTACGGCTATTTGTGGAATTATTCCTGTATTTACCGGAAATTATGCTCTTATTTTATTCTCTCGAATTATGGTTGGGGTCGGTATTGCTCTTTTAACTCCTTTGAGTGTTTCTTACATCACTGATATTTATGATGAGGAACGCGCCAATGAATTATTAGGATATCGTAATTCTTTTATTAATATTGGAAGTACCGTTTTACTATTCCTGGCTGGTTATTTAATTAAAATTAGCTGGCATAGCGCATATTGGGTTTTCGCTTTAGCTTTAATTCCCTTTTTAATGACATTATTTTGGATCCCAAAAAGATTTGATAATTATAGTGTTACTGTCGGTGAAAATGTTGATCAACAAAAAATTAAACAAACTACCAATTGGGAAATTATTGGATACGCCATTTTATTCGGCATTATGCAAATTAGCTATATGGGAATTAACTTAAAAGTACCTAGCTATATTGTTAATAATCACATTGGTGATAGTAGTACAGGTAGTTTTATCTTAAGTTTATTACCAATCGCTGCAATTGTTTCTGGTTTACTTTATAAATACATTTATCATGCATGGCAAAAGAACACGACTGCAATTAGTGCCACTATTGCCGGAGTTGCTTTAGGTGCTACTTTATTACTCCGTAACGCCTATTTAATTGGGGCTTGTGTTATGATTGCTGGATTTTTCTGGGGAATTATGAATCCTCATATGACCGAATTATTTGCCTTAAGTTCACCAAAAGGTTCAATGACTTTAAGTACATCAATTGTTATCTTTGGCATTAACGTTGGTGGAACTTTTGCACCATTTATTTTCCAATTTCTTGGCACAACTTTTCATAATAATTCTCCAGAAATGGGTTTACTAGTTTCATCCATTATTTGGATTGCCTTTGGCGTAATCTTTTTAATTGTCAATTTTATGTTAGCAAACAAAGCGAAAGAGAAAAAATAAACAATGCGAAAGAGAACTATACACTTAGATTTTCATACTAGCCCTTATGTAAAGGTAGGTGAAAAATTTAATGGAAAAGAATTTGCTCAGACCTTAAAAAAAGCCCATGTTAATTCAATTACGTGTTTTGCGCGAGATCATCATGGTTATCTTTGGTACAATTCTAAAAACCATCCTGAAATGATTCATCCCGGTCTAACAAATCATCACTTACTTGAAGACCAAATTAGCGCTTGTCATGCCGAAAATATCAAAGTTCCCATCTATTCAACTTGTCAATGGGACGAATATTGTATGCTAAACCATCCTGAATGGCTCTGCCGGGATGTGCTGAAGGCAAGCGAATTAATATGGGTAATGAAAAACCAAATTTCAATGATGTTTTATGTTTAAACAGTGATTATCGCCATTACCTCTTCGACCACGTTAACGATGTAATTGATAGTATTGGCGCTGAAAATATTGACGGCTTTTTCTTTGATATTTTCTTCTTAGTACCCTGTGATTGCCGTCATTGTCAAAAAGAAATGGCTCGCTTAGGTATCGACCATACTATTGCAAGTGAGAGAGTTAAATATTGCCATTTAATGCTGAAAGAATTTAAGCGCGAAATGAGTGAACTAATTCACCAACGCGTCAAAAATGCCACAGTTTTCTATAATGGCTCCCACGTTGGTCCTTACATCAAAACTTCATTGCCTTATTATTCACATTTAGAAATTGAAAGTTTACCTGGCGGTAGTTGGGGTTATGATAATTTCCCTTTAGTTGACCGTTATGCAAGAACTTTAGGTAAAGAAATTATTGGTATGACAGGTAAATTTCACACTTATTGGGGTGATTTTCAATCTTTCAAAAACATTGAGGCTTTGGAGTATGAAGTCTTTCAAATGTTATCTTTTGGTGCAGGTTGTTCAATTGGCGATCAACTTCATCCAAGCGGTCAACTATCACCAGCAACTTATGATTTAATCGGCAAAGTTTATAAAACCGTTGAAAAACTTGAACCAGAACTTGATCAAAGTCATCCATTAGCTGAAATTGCTGTTGTTACTCCTGAAAGTATTTGGGACAATGGCATGACTCTCGATGAATCTTTAATTGGAGCCAACCGCGTCCTTGATGAATTAGGCTATCAATTTGATATTATTGACCTTGAAGGGAATTTTTCAAATTACAAACTGATTATTTTCCCTGATCAAATCAAAGCTACTCCCGAAAGCATTACTAAGTTACAAAAGTATATTGCTGATGGAGGTAAAGTTCTACTTTCTTATCAATCAATGGATCAAGGAGTTTATGAAGAAAACCCCATTACTGGCAATTTAATGAAGGGATCATCATTTTGGGACCGTGATTATATCTATCCTAATGATCAAATTGGTGCCAATTTACCACGCGAAGAACACGTCATGTATGAACAAGGCATGGCAGTAGAACCAATTTCTTCAGAAGAAATTCTAGAAACTCGTGAACCTTATTTTAATCGCGAAGGAAAGTTTTATTACGGACATCAGCATGCTCCTTCTACTGGCAAGAAAGGTGTTCCCGCAGCAACTCGTAAAGACAATTGCATTTATTTCTCGCACCCCATTTTTAAAATTTATCGTGATTATGCACCAAGATGGGTTAAAGAAATTATTAGTGATGCTCTTCATTTGCTACTTCCTGAACCCTTAGTCCTCAAACCTCAAGATAAACCTAGTTTATCTGCCCAGTTACACTTTGCACCAACCAAAAATACCTTCTTATTGCATTTACTAGATTATCCGTTAAAGAAAAATGCCGTTAATCTTTATACTATCGATGAAAGAATGCAGCTAATTAATCAGAAGTTTACAGTTAACGTGGGTACACATCAAGTACAAAAGATCAAACTTTTACGTAGTGAAAAGGAAATACCTTTTACCCAAGAAGAAAATAAAGTCACTTTTACCGTTCCTGAATTAAACGGTTATGAAATAGTTAAAATTCAATGTTAGGAGAAATTAATGAACGAAAATATTAGTTGGTTTAAAAACGCAAAATACGGAATGATGATTCACTGGGGCTTATACTCTCTTTTAGCCGGTGAGTACGATGGTAAATCATCAAGCTATTATGCTGAATGGATTCAATCAAAACTACAAATTCCTATTAAAGAATATAGTAAGTTAACTAAGGCATTTAATCCCGTCTTCTTTGATGCTGACAAGATTGTTGCTTTAGCTAAAAGCTGTAATATGAAATATCTTGTTGTTACTACTAAACATCATGATGGTTTTGCCATGTATCATTCTTTAGTTGATCCATATAATGTTTACGATGCAACCCCATTTCATCGTGACGTTATTGGTGAATTATCCCAAGCTTGTGCTAAAGCTGGATTAAAATTCGGCCTCTATTATTCTCAAGATCTTGATTGGCATGAGCCAAATGGTGGCGGATACCTTTCCAACGATATTGAATCTGCGGGAACAACTTGGGATAATAGCTGGGACTTTCCTCAAAAAGATAAAGACTTCAGCCAATGCTTTGAAAAGAAAATAATGCCGCAAATTCGAGAAATTATGAGTAATTATGGTGAAATTGCTACTGCTTGGTTTGATGTACCAATGACTTTATCTGAAGAACAAAGTCAAGAAATATATGACACTGTGAAAAAATTGCAACCAAATTGTTTAATCAATTCACGTTTAGGTAATGGTAAATATGATTTCGTTTCATTAGGTGATAATGAAATTCCTAGTGAAAAAGACGATGACCAAAAGGACGTTGACTATAATTCCATTGAAGGTTTTAAACCATCTCCTTATGGCTTATATGAAACTGCAGGGACCATTAATGATTCCTGGGGATTCTCTTATCGTGATCAAAACTGGAAATCACCAGAAACAATCTATAAGTATCACCAACATCTTAATAAACTAGGCATTAATTATTTATTAAATGTTGGATTAGATGGTCTCGGTCGAGTTCCGCTTCCGGCTGAGCAAAACCTTCGAGAAGCAGCCAAATTAGCTCAAAAATAAATTTTAAAAGCCAAGTCTTTAAACACTTGGCTTTTTTAGTATTTCAAACCATAAAAAATATAAGAAATCTAAAAATCTCCTAAACTTGAAGTTTAGGAGATTTTTAATTCATTCATTAGCTAAACGGTTAATAACCTCGGCATACTGGGGATATTGTTTTAACAAATCGGCTTTTTTCGGCATTTCAAAATCATGATAATCAAAACCGGGAGCTACTACACAACTAACCAAGCAAAAACTATTAGGCTGGGTCACTTCTGAAGCAAAAATTGTATTTTTGGGTACTTTAAATTGCATTACTTCCCCATTTTCTACTTTTTTACCTAATTTAGTAGCCGTATATTCACCTTCTGGTGAAATACAGTGAATCGTAATTGCTTCACCATCATGGTAATACCATAATTCATCATGATTTAAACGGTGGAAATGTGAACAACTGGTATCATCCAATAAAAAATAAATTGAAGTGTAATAATAACGCGTAGCTTGACTATCTTCCGCATAAAATTGATCTTCACTAGTATAAATTTGGCGAAACCAACCTCCTTCTTGGTGCGGTTCTAAGTTTAAAGATTTAATATAATCGTCGCGGTTCATTTTCAACTCCTTAATTTAAAAAAGTTAAGGGAAATCCCTTATAAATCTATTTTAGCTGATTATCGCGTTAATCCCGCAATAATTTGCATTTTAATTAATGACAGATCAGTTTTAGAATTATTACTTTCAATTTTAAACAGCTGTTCCTGCATAATATAAGCCAAAATTGGTCCTAAAAGAATGCGCACTACTTGAATTGCTGACAAATTAGGATTAATTTCCGGAATTCTTTTTTGCAAGTCTTGAATATTAGTTTGTAAACTACCATGAGTTGTAGCAGCATCTTTAATAACATTATTTAATTCATTACCAGTTAGTATTTCCTGAAAGATTAATTTAAAAAAATC
>CALYPJ010000032.1 GCA_945273735.1 uncultured Lactobacillaceae bacterium | reverse complement strand
CTTAAGTTTATTATTTATTCTATATCTTCTTTAAAATGTTAACTTGTAGTTTGTTTAATGTATTTTGAGATAAATAATACAAATATTGAAAAGCTAATGAAAAATTTCTAAACAATGAAATTGAACAATCTTTTATATTATCAAAACAAGCATGGGACTTATATCCAGAACCCATTTAATATTTCACTTATCATTCTTTGTTAATAAAAAATAGATTTCGTTTTTAATAATATAGTTACCGATATAGCAACAAATTGAAGAATCATACTATTATCCATGATTTTTTTACCAAATTTTATTTTAAATTAAAACTAAATCAAACTATAAAGCAAAGGTAACATATTTTTGAAGAATGCATGAAAAATTCTCAATATTAATAGACCAGAGAATGTTGACTAATAGTTTTATGAATAACATTAGCTGCAATCAATTGCGTTTTAGCATATTTGATTTTATGGATTTTTAATTAGGTTGGTATTGATACTATCGAATGAACTGTCACAATATCATAACTATTCTCTAAAACAAAGTAGATGTTTGAAAAAAAGTTTCAAAAAATGGACATTTATTTCAAAATTGAATAAAAGTCATTTTTGTAAGCGTTATATTTAATTTGTTAAAGAAAGTATCTATAATTTTAGGCGAACAATAAAAAGAGGGGACAAAAATGAAAGAAAAAATTCAAAAATTTGGTGGGGCAATGTTTACTCCAGTCATGCTATTTTCTTTTTCTGGAATTATTCTTGCTCTAACTATAATTTTTATGAATCCCATGATTATGGGCAACATTGCTCAGCCAAATACACTTTGGTTTAAGATTTGGGATATAGTTAGTTCTGGATTTTGGACAGTTTTCAATAATTTGGAACTTTTGTTTGTCATTGCGTTACCAATAGGTTTGGCAAATAAATCATTAGCCCGAATTAGTATGGAATCGTTTGTTATTTATACATCATTTAATTATTTTACTGGTTCCATCTTAAAGTATTTTGGTAAAAATTTAGGGGTTAATTTTAACCAAGAGGCAGTTACTGGTTCTGGACTCAAAATGATTGGTGGCATTAAAACTCTTGATACAGGAATTGTTGGATCTATCGTTGTTGCTTTAATGGTAGTATATCTGCACGATCATCTGTTTGATAAAAAGGTTCCAGATTGGCTAGCAATGTTTAATGGATCATCATTAGTTGTGTTTATCGGAATGTTAGTGTCTATTCCACTTGCTGCAATATTTTGTGTAGTTTGGCCGCAGTTCCAAAGGGGAATGTCTTATCTGCAAAACTTTTTCGTTGAAAGCGGTGGTTTTGGAGTATGGTGTTATGCATTATTAGAAAGACTTTTACTACCAACTGGTTTGCATCATTTGCTAACTCAGCCATTTAGTTATGGTCCTGTCATTGTAAATGAAGGATTAACAACTTATTGGTTAAATCATTTAGTTGCATTTAGTAAATCTACTAAAACTTTAGCTCAATTAGCTCCCGGAATGGCTTTTAAACTTTATGGACAAAATAAAGTCTTTGCTGCTCCTGGTGTTGCAGCAGCACTTTATGTAACTTCTAAACCAGAGAATAAGAAAAAAAGTGCAGCAATTTTGATTCCTGCAGCTTTATCTGCAGTTGTGGGAGGGATTACTGAACCTCTAGAGTTTACCTTCTTGTTTGTTGCACCTGTTCTGTATGTTATTTATGCCATATTATGCGCTACTTTAACTTTAGCAATGTATTTAATTGGTTTACGTGGTGATTTTACAAGTGGAATCATTTCTTGGTTGGCTAAAAACTGGATTCCATTATGGCCAACCCATCATCAAGAATATATTTTACAAATTTTTGTAGGTTTAATTTTTACTTTAATTTTCTTCTTAGTATTCTGGTTTGTTATTATTAAATTTGATTTTAAGACACCTGGACGTCAAGATAGTGGTGAAACTAAACTCTTTACCAAAAAAGAATATAAGGCTAAAAAAGCTCAAGATGGAGAAAGTTCTTCAGAAGCAGAAAAACCTAAAAATGAATTTCAAGCTAAAGCAATTGATGCTCTAGAGGGATTAGGTGGTAAGGACAATATTGTTAGTGTTACTAATTGTGCAACTCGTCTTAGAGTAACTGTAAAAGATCCGTCTATAGTTGCTCCTGATGGCTACTTTACTGATCATGGTGCTTTGGGTGTTGTTCGTAAAAACGATAATATTCAGGTAATTATTGGAGTAAGTGTACCGCAAGTTAAAGACGAATTTGATAAATTGATTTAAGTTTTAATAAGGAGAAATTTTAAAATTGTTGAGTGCGAAAATTGATACCCATACGCATACAATCGCTTCAATTCATGCATATAGTAGTTTAAAAGAAAATATTGATTCAGCTAAAGCAAAGGGGCTTACAGGTTTGGTAGTAACTGATCACGCTCCAGGGTTAGGATTAGGGGATACATTTCCTAAAACCTATTTTGGAAACATGCGTAAAGCTATTCCCAAAAACGTATCAGGACTTAGAATTTTTAAAGGTGTTGAAGCCAATGTTTTAGATTATGATGGAACACTGGATTTACCAACAACTACTTTACAGAAACTAGATTTAGTTATAGCTTCATGCCATATTCAAGTAGTTAAACCTACTACTATTGAAAAACAAGATCAACTATGGATAAATGTTGCACATAATCCATATGTAGATATAATTGGTCATTCAGGTGATGAGCATTTCCGCTTTTCGTTTGAAAAGGTAATCAAAGAATTTAAAAAGTTTCATAAAATTGTCGAAATTAATAGCTCTTCATTTCCTACTCGTCAAAATGCTCGAAAAAATTGCCGAGAGATTGCACTATTGTGTAAAAAATACGAAGTGCCGATTACAGTTAGTTCTGATGCCCATTTTTATACTGAAATTGGTAATTTTAAAGAAGCTTTAGATATGTTAGAAGATATTGATTTTCCTCAAGAATTAATTGTTAATCGAAGTGTAGAATCTTTGATCGCAGCTTTACCCCATTGTCAAAAATAGTCAATTAGAATTAATAAAAGATTTAACAATGAGATCTAATAATAGACAAAGAGGAACGTAGGACGTATAAAAATTATTTTCGGTAGTTGTTTGTATGTACAGGTTTAAAGAAGCAGCTCTAGCCAAGGGGTTAACCATGAACTTTGTAATTGATACAATAATAACTCCGATTTCCTTGATAATTGGTAACTGATTCAAAATTGTATTAGCTTGACCACTCATCGAAACTATGAATAAAATGTCACCTTTTTGCATTACTGAACTATTTAATTTTAATTCAATACTGGTTGGAAAAGAAATTATTGCTTTTTTAGCAGCAACCATGCCTCGTTTAAAATCTTCTAAAATTGTTTTGGCTCCGTATCCTGTAGCGTAAGTATAGATATGCGGAGCCATTTTCATTTTTGAAACTAAATCTATAATTTGATTATGATTAATTAGTGAAAATGTATCATTTATATCTTTTTTCGTTTGAGCAAAAATATCTTGTTCATCCATAGATACTATTGATTTTTGTTTTTCTTCTTTTAATTGATACTTAAATTCACTATAACCAGAATATCCGATAGCTTTACAAAGACGGATAATAAATGATTTAGAAATTAGGGCTTTTTTTGCAAATTCATTAATAGTTAAATTAACGAATTTTTCTTTGTTAG
Source organism: uncultured Lactobacillaceae bacterium (assembly GCA_945273735.1). Lineage (GTDB taxonomy): Bacteria > Bacillota > Bacilli > Lactobacillales > Lactobacillaceae > Xylocopilactobacillus. The sequence continues at coordinate 12,358 of CALYPJ010000032.1, read as the reverse complement.
CTATAATATAAGATAAAGTTTTCTTTTCATTAGCATTAAGTTCTTCATAATGTAAATTAAAAGCAGTTTCAATTGACATTTACTCCTCCATCTAGGATATATGTTTCCCTGATAATTTTTATCAGGGTTTTTTAGTAGACAAGTATCCTTATTATAATCGATTATGGTTTTTAAAAATTAAATTATTAGCAGAGTTTTAAATAAAATGTAATTTATTGAATGTTTTAAAATGTTTCAAAATATTGGAAGCCCTTAACTGTAATATGATACAATTAAAACGTGAAAATATGATCACGATTTATAAATCAGGAGGTTATTTAAATAATGTTAACAAGCAAGGGCTTGAAAAAAGATTTTTTATGGGGTGGAGCTGTAGCTGCACATCAGCTTGAAGGTGGCTGGCAAGAAGGCGGCAAAGGGATTAGTGTAGCTGATATCATGAGTGCTGGATCTAACGGTGTTGAACGTAAAATTACAGATGGTGTTGATCCTAATTTATATTATCCTAACCATGAAGGTATCGATTTTTATCATCGTTTCCCTGAAGATATTAAACTGTTTGCTGAAATGGGATTTAAATGCTTTCGTACATCAATTGCTTGGACTCGAATTTTTCCTAATGGTGACGAAACAAAACCAAATGAATCAGGATTAAAATTTTATGATGATTTATTTGATGAATGTATAAAATATGAAATCGAACCTGTTATTACTTTATCGCATTTCGAAATGCCTTATCACTTAGTTACAAAATATGGTGGTTGGCGTGATCGTCAATTAATTGACTTTTTTATGAATTTTGCTGAAACAGTTTTTAAAAGATATAAAAACAAAGTTAAATATTGGATGACCTTTAATGAAATTAATAATCAAACTAATTATGATAGTGCTTTTGCACTAATGACTAATTCTGGATTGAAAATAAATTCAGAAGAAGATATGGAAAGAACTATGTATCAAGCTGCTCATTATGAATTAGTTGCTAGTGCAAAAGCTGTTCAATTAGGTCATAAAATTAATCCTAATTTTAAAATTGGTTCAATGATTGCAATGGTTCCTTTATATCCGGCTTCATCTAAGCCTGAAGATGTTTTAAAGGCGGAAAAAGCTATGCAAGCACGTTATTGGTTTCAAGACGTCCATTCAAAAGGTAAATATCCTCTTTGGTTACAACAATATCAAAAGAATAAAGGGTGGCAATTGGATATTACTAATGATGATTTGCATAATTTAGAATGTGGAACTGTTGATTATATCGGCTTTAGTTATTATATGTCAACTTGTGTCGCAGCTGCAAAAGATGAATCAATTACTTATAGTTATCGTGAAAGCCGAGATCAAACTTCTAATAAATTTGTTAAAGCTTCAGAATGGGGTTGGCAAATTGATCCTCAGGGACTTCGTTATTCAATGAATTGGTTAGCTGATCATTATGATCAACCACTATTTATTGTAGAAAATGGATTTGGTGCGGTTGATAAAGTAGAAAAAGATGGGAAAATTCATGATCAGTATCGAATTGATTATCTTAAAGCTCATATTGAACAAATGGAATTAGCAGTAAATGAAGATGGAGTAGATTTAATGGGGTATACTCCTTGGGGTTGTATAGATTTAGTTTCAGCTGGTACCGGACAGATGTCTAAACGTTATGGCTTTATTTATGTAGATCGAGATGATCAAGGAAATGGTACTTTAAAGAGGTCTAAAAAAGATTCTTTTTATTGGTATCAAAAAGTGATTAATTCTAATGGAACTGATTTAGAGTAAAATAATTTGATGCTTTATTTTGTTATTTAAAATTATTTTTTTAATTTTGACTTATATATTAAAGAAACAGAGTCTTTTAGAATAAATAATTGTGATAAAATAAAAGCAATTATGCTTTTTATTAAAATAAAGGAGTTTTTAAAATGAGTCAAAAAACAATTATGCTAGTATGTGCTGCTGGAATGTCAACAAGTCTGCTAGTAAATAAAATGCAAAAATCTGCAGAAGAAAAAGGTCTAGATGCTAAAATATTTGCAACAGCAAGTGCTGATGCTGAGTCTAAGATTGAAAGTGAACATCCTGATGTTTTACTATTAGGGCCTCAAGTTAGATATATGCTTGATGACTTTAAGAATAGTGTTTCAATTCCTGTTGAAGTTATTAACATGCAGGATTATGGCATGATGAATGGTGAAAAAGTTTTACAACAAGCTTTAAATTTGATTAAGTAGAATAAGGATTAAAAATGGCTGAAAGTGAAGAAAATTTACAGGCTGTTATGGGTTTAATCATGAATGGTGGCAATGCAAAAAGTTCGGCATTTGAAGCGATAAAGGCTGCCAAAAATGGTGATTTTACTAAGGCTGATGCAAAATTGAAAGAAGCAGATAAGTTTTTAGTAGATGCTCATAATTCACAAACAGGAATGTTAACAAAAGAAGCAAATGGGGAACATGTACCTATAACTTTATTAATGGTTCATTCTCAAGATCATATTATGAATGCTATTACTTTTCGTGATTTGGCTGGTGAAATAGTTGATTTGTATAAAAAATTAGCTGAAAAATAAGATTTAGATTTAAGTGCTTTGAAAAATCAATTTAGTATCATACTAAATTGATTTTTTATTATTTAAGTGATTTTAAATTTCAACTTTCTTTTAAAATAACATTTTATTGATATTAATTAATTAAAGTGATAAATTAATACTGAATCAAGCAAAGAAAGGAATTAAAAAAATGGAATCGAAATTAACAAATCCTTTGAATAATTTTTATCATAAAAAATTTGAAAAACAATCTCAAGATTATCCAGCTTTACAAAGTAAAATGAAACCAGTGCCAGAAGGTGATATGAAAAATTATCAAGGGCACGATTTATTAAAAGGACGTCATGCCTTAATTACTGGTGGTGATTCTGGTATTGGTAGGGCAGTTGCAATTGCTTATGCTAAAGAAGGAGCTGATGTTGCAATTCAGTATTTACCTGAAGAAGAATCAGACGCTAAGGAAGTTGAAAAGATAATAAAAAAAATTGGCCAGAAAGTTATTCTATTACCAGCTGATTTCCGGCGTCATGGAACTGCTAAAAAAGTTACTATGGATGCCGAGAAGAAATTGGGAGGTCTTGATTTACTTGTAATGAATGCAGCAATTCAACAGCAAGCCTCAGATATTACTAATGTAAAAATAACTTTAATTCGTGATACTTTTGAGGTTAATATTATTTCAATGTTTGAAATGGTACAAGCAGCATTACCTCATTTACCTGCTGGAAGTTCAATTATTGCTACTTCTTCAGTGCAAGCTTTTCAGCCATCTCCAAATTTGTTAACTTATGCAACAACTAAAGCAGCAATATGTAGCTTTATTACAAATTTAGCTCAATCTATAGCTGAAAAAGGAATTAGAGCCAATGGAGTTGCTCCAGGACCTATTTGGACTCCTTTACAAGTATGTGGGGGACAGCCTACAGAAGCAGTACCAACTTTTGGGCAAGAAACTCCTTTAAATCGTGCAGGTCAGCCGGATGAAGTTGCACCACTTTATGTTTTTTTAGCTTCAAATCAGGCTAATTATATTACTGGTCAAATGTATGGTATAACTGGTGGGTCACTTACTACTTATTAATTTTTTTATTTTATTTATTTAAAAAGTAAAACTTTATTTAAAAGTTTTACTTTTTTTTAAAAAAAAATATCAATTGCAAACTAATTTAGAATGATTATAATGTAAGTGAAATTATAGGAGGTTTTAATTAATGAAAGTTATTGTAGTTGGTTCTTCACATGGTGGTTTTGAAGCTGTTCAAGAATTATTAAAAGATGAACCTGACGCTGAAATTCAATGGTACGAAAAAGGTGATTTTATTTCTTTTCTATCTTGCGGAATGCAATTATATCTTGAAGGAGTCGTAAAAGATGTTAATTCTGTAAGCTATGCAACTAAGTCAGGTATGGAAAAAAAGGGGGTTCATGTTTTTATCCAGCAAGATGTTATCAAAATAAAACCTGATTACCATGAAGTAGTAGTTCATAATCTTGTTGATAATACTGACCGAACAGAGAAGTATGATAAATTAATTATTAGTACTGGTGCCATTCCTGTTAAATTAAATATTCCCGGTAATGACTTGGATCCAATATATTTTATGCGGGGTCGAGATTGGGCTATAAAATTGAAAAAAGCTACAGTTGAACCACTAATTAAAAATGTGGTAATCATTGGTTCAGGTTATATTGGAATGGAAGCGGCAGAAGCTTTTGCAAAAGCAGGTAAAAAAGTAACTGTTATTGATCTGTTACCAAGAATTTTGGGAACTTATCTAGATTCTGAATTTACAGATATTTTATCAAAAGAATTAGAAAATCATCATGTTCATTTGGCTTTAGGTCAAACAGTACAAAAGTTTGTTGGAAAAAGTAATAAAATTAACCAAGTTGTTACAAACAAAGGTATATATGATGCAGATTTAGTTATTGAAGCTGTAGGTGTTAAACCTAATACTGGATGGTTAGAAGATACTCTTGAATTAAACCCTGATCACACAATTAAAACTGACCAATATCAGCGCACAAGTCAACCTGACATTTTAGCTGTTGGTGATGCAACTTTAGTTACTTTTGCACCAACAGATCAAACTACTAAAATATCTTTAGCGACTAATAGTCGGCGGCAAGGTCGTTTCGCAGTTAAAAATTTAAATAAACCTAGCAAGCCAACTCCAGCAGTTTCCGGATCTTCAGCTCTTACGATTTTTAATTATCATTTTGCATCTACCGGAATTAAAGATGCGACCGCCAAAGATTATCATAAAAAAGTTTCTTCGGTTTATGTTGAAGATACTTATCGCCCTAATTTTATTCCAGATAATCAAAATGCTAAGGTTTATTTTAAATTAACATATGACCCTAGCGATGGACGAATTCTAGGTGCTCAGATTATGTCAACAGCTGATTTAACTGCAAATATTAATACAATTTCACTTGCAATCCAACAACATGTCACTGTAGATCAATTAGCTTATGCTGATTTCTTCTTTCAACCTAATTATGATCGCCCTTGGAATATTATGAATATTGCCGCTCAAAAGGCACAACTTAAAATAAAGAAATAATTTTAACAAGTATTAAGGCCATAAAAAGTTAATTAAAATTTGATCAACTTGTTTGCTTTCATGTAGTTTACTATGTTGCCCTTGTAAACCTATAACTTTCTTTTCACGATAAGAATTAGCCCTCTTTGCAACTAAGTACCGTAAAGACTGTGAAGATGAATTAGTTACTGAACCATCAGAGTTAGTTCCATTATTTTTATCACCGAATATATTTAGAACTTTAATATTGTTTGGAAATGTTTTTTTTAAGGGTAATAATCGCCGGTATTCTAAATTAAGATGATCTGGCTTTCCTTTATTGTTTAATTGATGTTGATGAGGCTGATCGTTTAAACCAATAATCCCATTAAAATGTCCTGCTATATCAATAATTTTGTTAATTTGTGGGACTTTTTTTTGACTTGAATTGGCTAATAAATAGTACATAATAGCCATATTGCCCATCGAATGACCAACGAGATTAACCTTTTCAATAGAATATGTTTCTTTTAATTTAATAAGAACGTTTTTTAGCCATTGTCCATTTTCAAAATAATTACTAGTACGGTTATTTAAAAATCCAACTTCAATTAAAGGATTTTTCGAATTACGATTAATTTGGCCAATTAATTTAACCTTTCCTTTTTTATCAACAATTGCCTGAGTTATATTATTACTTATATTACTTTTAACTATAGCATTTGTCATTTGATGTTCTGCATTAACGCTACTCCCCCAGCCATGTAAAAATAAAGTAGGAGTGGCATTAATTTTTATTTCTTGCTTTTCTTTGTTAATGTTTAATATTACTGTGAGAATTAAGATTAATCCTAAAATAAAAAAGATTAAAATAGCTAGTCTTTTTTTATAATTTATGTTATTTTTCATCATTCTGAATAATTTTTATTTTACTCAAATCAATCTTTGGATCATTTTGAATGATATTATCAATGTGATTCGCAATAATTTGACCACTAATGGGATTTTTAACACTTAAGATATTCGAATTAATATGAGCATTAATATTAGTGCAATATTCAAAAGCTAAATCAGTATTTAATAATTTACAGTTTTTCATTTTTAAATTATCGATATAACAAAGTCCTTGATTACTTTCAATAGTACAATTTATTAATTCTAGATTATTAGTATTCCACCCTAGGTATTCACCATTAAGCATACAATCATATAATTTAACATTTTTACAATTCCAAAAGGCATCTTTGGAAACGAATGTAGAATTATGAGCTTCAATATTTGTTGCACCGTCAAAAGCATAATTCCCAACTAATTGAAAATGATCAAGAGTAATATTTTTACTATTTAAACCAAAATAATTTCCACTGGCTTGAACATTTTGAATTTTAATATCATTACAATTCCATAATGTTTCACTAGCATCAGAAAAATAAACACTGTTAAGATCAACATTATGACAGTGACGAAATAGCTTAGGGGATTGGCACGTACTATTCTTTATATAAATTTTGTTAGTATACCAAATTCCCGAACGTGCCATTGTTTCAAAAATTGAATTATTTACTTTTATATCTGAACAATACCATAAAGGATATTTCCATTGAAAAATACAACTATTCAATTCTAAATTATGGCTTTCTTTTAAAGGTGACTCTCCTTTACCAAAGGTAACATTTTTTAAACTAGCTTCATTAGTTTTAAAGAGTGATCTTTCTCCCGAAAAAAATTGATTTTGATATAATTTCATAAATTCTCCTTTTTTGATTAATTAAATTGATGATATCCCTTTGAGTTGACTTTAAGTCAAGTAAACTCTCTTTTTCTGTATTTTTTCAATTTATAGTTTAAAATCATTTTTCCAAATTGAAAAATTAAACTACATAAAGTTATTGTTAATCCAGTCTTAAAATAAGGTGGTTGATAATTAATCTGAATTCTATGTGATCCAGGTTTAAGTCGAAGAGCTAAAAAATGATCTAACGCTGTATCAAAGGATTGTTTTTTTCCATCAATACTAGCATGCCACCCCTTAACTGCCGGAATACTTAAAAAAAGAATACTATTTTGATGAGGAACTGTTATTTTTCCAATTATTTGTGTACTGCTAAAGGAAGAAATTTTTAATTGTTTATTTTGTAAACTGGCATTTTGTTCAAGGAAATTTTTGGTTGACATAAAATAAAAATTAAAATCATATAATGTTATTTCTTTTTGATTGAATTTAATTTCATATTTTATTGTTTTTCCTTTCTGGTTTTGGAAAAGCGATTGAATTACTGTATTGTTGATATTTGAATTTTGATGAATTTCTTGATTATTAATAAAATACTTTATATTTTGTTCACCAATGTTGCCATTTAAAGAAACATAATAAGGGTCATCTGTTAAGGGTTTTAATTTAAAAATAATTCTTCCAGGTTTTTTATCATTAATTTTTTGAAAAGTTGACCAATTACTATTGGAGATTTTTTTAACATTTAATTTTTTTTCTTCATAACCATAAAATGGAAAGAAAAGACTATCTGAATTTTTTTCCCATGAAAAGGATTTATAAATTACATTATAATTATTAATTGGATTGACTAATGCCAAATTATTTTTTAAAACTGTTGGTGGAACCAAAAATCCTAAACTTAAGGCATATGGATTTTCTTTAGCTACAATATTAGAATAGTTAAACTTATCACCATAACTATTAACATCAGCTCTTGTTCCTATTTGCTTGTAAACATTTACATTATTTTGATTTGAAGACTTAGATTTCAAGTCTAAATAGTATTTAATACCTAAAAATGAATCAACAAATACATTACCATTACCATAAGTAACATCTCCTTCTGATTGAGGTTGCCCTAATTTAGCATAAAGATGAGAAACTTTAGGCTCAAGCATACTGTTAAACTGATCAGTACCATTAAAATCTAACATCATTGCATCATCATTTGTCCTTTGAAAACTTTTTGCAATTCGATAGAATTTAGAATCATTATGTTTTATTTTTTTAATTATGTTTCCTGTAGTAACTAAATACTTTTGGTAATCTTCATGAGAAATAAAACCAATCATACTTAACGAAACATAAGCATTTATAACTATTTCAAAGCAAATCAGCCAAGGAAATAATTTGGTAGATAATGAATAGTTATTTATTATTCCTCCTAAAATAGCAATACTTATTATTAAAAATAATGCGGTAACTGCAATTAAATAATAGTTAAGATAGCTAATTTTTTTTTGAAAATAAAAAGAACAATAAACAATACTAACAAATAAAATTGCAGGAATAATTAACTGAATAATCGTAAATGATTTAATTTTAGTATATGAATCTCGAGCAAGTATTAAAAGCCAAAAAATTACCAAATATGAAAAACGATAAGGATACCATACTGGAAATTGTAATCCATGCCAAAGTAAATCTAATGGTTCAAAACAAAGTGATGCAAACAAAAATACTGTAATTAAAAAGGCAGTAAGGCGAATTTTTAAAGGAATTTTTCTTGAAAAAAAATATAGCAAAGCTAACGCTAATAATATACTTGGAATATAAATATTAGGGTAACCTTGAGATACTTCGTCGAAATTAAAAGCTCCAATATTAAATTTTGTTAAAATTTTAAGGGGATTATATTCCAATCTTATGTGAATAATTTTATTTGTATAGGTGCCTTTACTTTGCGTTAATTGAAAAAATATGGGTAAAATAATTATTGCTGCTATTCCTGCTGCGCAGATGGATTCGATAATAAATTTGTAGATTTTTTTGCTTAAATCCTTCAAAGTATGATAGTTTATAGATGCTTGATAACAAAAATAAAGGACAGAAAAAAGGCAAATCATATAACCCATATAATAATTAATCAATAAAATAGCGGCTAAAGAAAAAGTGTATAACGAACTAGTTTTTTTAATAAAAATATAGTTTATTCCTAAAGCAACTAATGGCAAAATATATCCTGCATCCAACCAAATAAGATTGAATTGATTTGCTATAAAAAAGCCACTTAAAGCATAACTTAGGCTAATAGTTAACAAAAAATTGTTTTTTAAAGTGGTCGTTTTTTTGTTGAAATAATAAAATGTTAGAGACATTAAACCATATTTGATTAATGTAATAATGATTACTGCAACATCTAAATTAGGTTTAGAAAAGAATAAGAATAATAAATTTAAGGGACTAAGGAGGTAGTAGCCCCAAAGACCTATGGTGTCTCCACCTAAATCTTTAGAAAAAGAATAAAAAAAGCTGGACGGATGTTTTAAAATGGTATCGTGAAAGTATCCAAAAAAATCAATATATTGTTGACCTAGATCGACAGTCATTATTGAACTTTTTCCAAATGGGTAAGCTCTAATAGCAATAAAATAAATTAACATTATTAAAATGGGTAAGAAAAATGCCAGAAGGTAACTTTTTTTATTTTGATAAAAAACTTTTTTTGATATTAAACCTAATCTAGTGTGCTTTTGTACAATTGTTTTCATATTTTCTTACCATAATTATTAAATCATTATTTTAAAATTTGAGGCAGATTCTTCGTGAAGAAAAACAGACATTTTAATGATAATCAAATTCAAGATAAATCAAAAATCCCCTTTCGACTTAACTTATTATTTTTTATTGTTTTTATATTATTTGCAATTTTAATATTTAAACTGGGTGATGTTCAACTTCAACATGGTAAAGAATATCAAGAAGAAGTAGATCAAACAAAATTACTTTCAATTTCTACTCCTGTTCAACGAGGATTAATCTATGATTCAAGGGGTTTGGTTCTGGCTGGTAATAAGGCCTCAAATGCTATTATGTATACTCGTGGTTTAAATATAGATAGAAGTAAAATGTATGAAACTGCAGTTAATTTGGGGAAATACATTTCAGTTGATCCAGGATATTTATCAAAATTAAATTGTGCTGAATTTTATTTATCAAATAAAAGTAATCATGAGTCTATGTTAACTCAAATGCCAAAAAAATTTAAAGTAGATAGTAAAAATAAGGCACTAAATCCGGATGCCATCGAAAATAACTTGGTAAAATTTACTATTAATCAAAATTTAACGTTTACTTCAAAGCAAAAACAAGAAGCTTCTATTTTTAAAAGCATGGAATCAGCTTATCCCTTATCTACAGTATACTTAAAAACTAATGAATTAACTGATAAAGAAATTGCAAAAGTAAATGAACATTTGTTAGAGTTGCCAGGAGTTAGCGTAGGAGCTTATTGGATTAGGGAAAATACTACAAATCCAACAATTTCTGGAGTTTTAGGATCAGTAACATCTCATAAACAAGGTTTACCCAAAGATGAAATTAATAGTCTTTTAGCTCAAGGATATGCTAGAAATGATAGTGTAGGAGTTAGTTTTTTAGAACAAGGCTATGAGAAAATTTTAAAAGGATCTAAAAAAGTTTCTCAAATTGAGTTATCAACAAATAATCAGATTATATCTCAAAAGACAATTTATCCGGGTCAAATTGGTGGAAGCCTTAATTTAACAATCAACTCTAAATTTCAAAATGATGTTAGTTATGCTTTAAAGAGTACTTTAGAATCCATAGTTAATGGCGGTTATGCTGGAAAATGTGATGGAGCTTATGCAGTAGTGATGAATCCTAATTCTGGAGCAATATATGCCATGGCTGGGGTGAATCGTGATTTAAAAACCGGTAAAATTACTTATAATCCTTTAGGTGTAATGAATAAAGCTTATGTTATGGGCTCATCGGTTAAAGGAGCAATGGTAATGGGAGGATTAATGAGTGGAGCAATTTCTACTAATAATAATGTATTGCCTGATGAAGCAATTCGGCTTCCTGGCACAAGATCTAAAGGATCAGTTTACCCTGAAGGTACTTTTAGCTCATTATCGGCTACACAAGCTCTAGAAGTTTCTTCCAATATTTACATGATGCGTTTAGCAATGAAAGAATCTAATGCAAAATATGTTCCTGGTACTTCAATGAGTGTTGATAAAAATTCATTTCAGCGTTTAAGGATGTATTTTAATGAATTTGGCTTGGGAGTTAAAACTGGTATTGATCTTCCAGGAGAAATAACAGGTTTAGTAGGTAGTAGTTATAATGAAGAAGGGCAGTTATTAACGGGTTCTTTAATGGATTTATCTTATGGAAACTATGATTCTTATACAACTTTACAAATGGCACAATACATTTCAACAATTGCTAACAATGGATATCGAATGAAACCATATATTGTTCAATCTATTCAACAAATTGAAAATGATGGGAGTAAAGGCCCAATTATTTTTTCAAATAAGCCACAAGTTTTAAATAAAATTAATGCTTCTCAAAGCCAATTCGACTTAGTAAAAGCTGGATTACATGATGTAGTTTATGGTTCTGGTAATTTACAAGTTGATGGTTGGCGTACTGGATTAGCAATGAAGGATCTGCCATATGAAATTTCTGCAAAAACTGGAACTTCTGAATCAATTGCACCAGATGGGACACCAATTTTAAACGAAAGCTTAGTTTCATTCGCCCCTTCTAAAAATCCTCAAATTGCTATGGCAATTGTTTTTCCAGGATTAAATAATGTTTCTTATCAAAATTTACCATCTATTCCAGTTCCAATTCAAATTGCAAATCAAATTTACAAAATTTTTGGAAAATATTACCCTAACGGAGTAAATTAAAAAATAGCTGCAATTACTTTTAATTTATATAGTATATACATAAAGATCGTAAATATTATTCATAATAACAAATATTTAATGGTATTTAACAGTAGAATGATAATTTTTTGCTTTAATTAAAAATTTTTTGATTGTTATATCTTCCAAGAATATTAATTAAGTCATGAAAATAACAGTGAATTACGTCCTTTGTTATATGAAAAGATGGTAATTAGATTGCAATTACTAACAGTAAATTCAAAATTGGAACGAGTATCATTGTTAATAATCAAAGGTAAAATTTATTATTGAATAAAGTAAAGTTTAACTAATATTAACAACGTAAAATAATTAAAAAGAAAAAGAGTTGAATATTGTAAAAATATGGGCCTTTTTTGTGGCTAATTTTACTCGTTTACGCTATCTAAAGGAGTACAGGATTTTAACCTGTACGTCGTATTAGCCGGTTCGCCGGATTTCGAGTCCGATGCATTACTACTCTGCGAACTCCTCAAACGATCTTTATAAAATAAATTTTTTAAAAAAGAGATATTTACATTTGATCTGCCATTAAATATATCTGATAATTGGGTCTCTTGGTGATATAATCAAATTGAGGGGTGTTTCTTGTAATTTTGCTCAAGGTAACACACCA
>CALYPJ010000031.1 GCA_945273735.1 uncultured Lactobacillaceae bacterium | reverse complement strand
AAAACGAACAGATGTTCCGCTTCAGAACTATGTCAAATTAATAGGGTTCAGACCATCCGTAAAGATGCCATCGTCAAAATTTATGCTTCAGAACTATGTCAAATTAATAGGGTTCAGACCTGATGAGTCCATGAGGAAAGCTAAACACCGGCTTCAGAACTATGTCAAATTAATGAGTTAAGACCATATGTAAATATCTGTAACTTTTTTCTTTAGATTTTCTTTAGAAAAACGTCTTAGGCTACTTAAAATGTTGATATACAAAAGGTTTAGAGGATTAGTTTCAAACCCGATATTCGCCATTAAAAACTAATTTAAACATTTAGCAAAAAGCAATGTTATGATTGCTTTTTTTAGAAAAAATGCTGTGACAAATTTTAAATAAGTCATTTTTAAAAAATAAATTTTTTTAGATTAAATAAATTTCAAAAATGGTTTGTTAGTCTAAGATAGAGTCAATGTTCTTTTAAAAAGTTAATCAAGTTAAAGATTGATTAACAATACTTATTAGCTTTGATATAATTTTATTAGATTGAATAAAATAGAGGTAACATGTTGGATCATATGGAAGAAATAAATCAGCATCGTTCAGAAGTCGATGATGAATTGTCAATTAAATTAAATCCTCGAGAAATTGCAGATAAGAATTTTGATACCAGACTACGAGGATTTGATAAAGATCAAGTAAATGAATTTCTTGATGAAATAATTAAAGATTATGAAAATTATATTCAACAAGTTGATCATCTAACTCAAGAAAATCAACGTTTAATTCGTCGTGTTGATGAATTGAGTAAACAATTAACTGTTGCAAAACAAACAGGAAGTTTAAATAAAAATAGTGCAGTTACTAATTATGATATTCTTAAGCGAATTTCTAATTTAGAGCGAAAAGTTTTTGGATTAAAACTAGATAATTCTGATTAATTATATTATGATAATTAATTGGTGCAAGTTTTGGGTAATCGCGGTTAGTATAATGCTAGCTGAGGAAAGTCCATGCTCACATTCGCTGAAATGCGAATAGTGTTCGTGCTTGACCTAATAAGTCAAGGTACATAATCAATGTAACGGCGGATCGACTAGCTAAGGAATTTTTATATTCTATGTTAGCTTCCATAAAGTGCCACAGAGACGAGTTATAAAGAAATTTATAAGTGGAACGGGTAAACCCCACGAGTGAGCAACCCAAACTACGGTAGGGGCATGTTGATCGAGGAATCAAACTTAGGTCAATATCGTTAAAGCGAAGACAGATGGTTACCGAAAAAAATATTCCGCTGAAATATTTTTGGAACAGAACATGGCTTATAGAAGCTTGCATTTCAGTACCTAGGTTTTTAACCTAGGTTTTTTTATCTTAAAAGGGGAAAAAATGAAATTAGTAGCAAATGTAGCAAGCGGAATTGAATCAGTCTCAAAAAAGGAATTGATTAATTTAGGATATCAGCCAAAAGTAGATAATGGTAGAATCTATTTTGATGGTGATTATGAAGATATCGCTAAAACAAACCTTTGGTTGCGAAGTGTTGATCGTATTCAAATTGTTTTAGCAAATTTTAAAGTTTTATCTTTTGAAGAGTTATTTGATCATATTTATGAAATTTCGTGGGAAGAAATAATTCCAATAAACGGTAAAATTATTGTTAATGCACGTAGTAAACTGTCAAAAATTTTTAGCTTGTCAGATATTCAATCAATTTCTAAAAAAGCGATTATTAAGAAATTACAAACTATTTACCATCGTCAAAGTCATTTGCCTGAAACAGGAGCGGAATATCGGATAAATGTGCGTTTAGAAAAAAACTTAGCAGAAGTTTGGCTAGATACTACAGGCGATAGTTTATTTAAGAGAGGATATCGAATCGAAAAAGGAACAGCACCATTAAAAGAAAATCTTGCTGCTAGCTTAATTATGCTTACTAATTGGAATGCAGAAATGCCCTTAATTGATCCAATGACAGGATCAGGAACTATTGCAATTGAAGCAGCTTTAATTGGAGCAAATATTGCCCCAGGATTAAAAAGGGATTTTTTGTTTAATCATTTTGCTTATGTTAATTCTAAACTTTTGGAAAATCAAAAAAATGCTGCAAAAGAAGTAATTAATAGGAAAGTTAATTTAAACATTTTTGCTAGTGATATTAACCAAAACATGATTGAAATAAGTCAAAATAATGCTCATGGTGCTGGAATTTTTAATTTAATTCACTTTAAGCAATTAGCTTTACGTGATTTGAACGTTCCGAATGAATCAGGAGTAATTATTATTAATCCACCGTATGGAGAACGTATGGGTGAATCTAAGCAAGCTCATTTAATAGCAAAAGAAATTGGTAATAAGTTTATCCCATTAACAAAGTGGAGTAAGTATATTATTACTAGTGATTTAGATTTTGAAGAATTTTATGGTATGAAGGCAACTAAAAAGCGAAAATTGTTTAATGGTGCTATTCGTACAGATTATTTTCAGTTTTGGGCAAAAAATTAAAGAATCGGAGATAATAATCGCGAAAAATCTTGTTTAAAGCGTATCCACCAACTTTGATTTTTTAAAATTTTATCATTAAGTAAAGTAGAATAATTAATATCTGTCAAGAACGTGTCAGCTAATTTATTATTGAATTCGTGACTATAAATAAATTCAGTTGCTTCAAAGTTTAATTTAAAAGATCTAATATCTAAGTTAGCTGATCCAACTGTAGAAATCATTTGATCAATTATTGAAGTTTTAGTATGCAAAAAACCATTATTATAGATATAAATTTTTATACCGGATTGATAAAAATAGCGAGCATAAAATTCTGTAGCACGGTAAATAAAAGGGTGGTCAGGAAAACTTGGAATCATTATACGTACATCAACACCAGATTGAGCTGCACTAATGAGAGCATCAGAAAAACTATCACTAGGAACTAAATATGGTGTCTGTAACCAGACTCTTTTTTTAGCGGTTGATATAATTTTAATTAATCCCATTTCGATTTGATCAATTCGTTCGTCAGGCCCACTTGATACTAATTGAAGATAAGTATTACTTTTGCTAATAGGATTTGCTAATTCGTGAACTGAAATCATCTGCGGATAATCTAACCATACTTTTTGGTCAACCGTGGCATTGTAATCCATAATAAATCTTACAGTAAGAGCTCTAACTGCTTCTCCCTCCACTAAGATATGTGTATCACGCCAATTACCAAATTTTTTCTTCCTCCCTAAATATTGATCACCTATGTTGTATCCTCCAATTAAACCATATTTACCATCAATCACAACAATTTTTCGATGGTCTCGGTAATTAAGCCGAAAATCAGCAATAATATATCGCGATGAAAAAAATAATTCGACGTGTCCGCCAACATTACGTAATGGTTGCCAAAAATGTGGTAGTACACCCATAGATC
This sequence comes from uncultured Lactobacillaceae bacterium, assembly GCA_945273735.1. Classification (GTDB taxonomy): domain Bacteria; phylum Bacillota; class Bacilli; order Lactobacillales; family Lactobacillaceae; genus Xylocopilactobacillus. The sequence continues at coordinate 13,182 of CALYPJ010000031.1, read as the reverse complement.
CCCAACTATCATAAATTATGTAAACTTTAACTCCTTCTTTTGCTTTCTTTATTAAAAGGTCGCGAAATTGTTTACCAATTTTATCGTTAAAAATAGTATAAAATTCAATATAAATAGTTTTCTTGGCATCATTGATAAGTTGAAATAATTTATTGAAAAAGGTTTGACTTTCCGTAAAAATTTGAGGAATCTCAGCAGTTAGAACTGGAGCTGAATTAAGATTAAAAAACAAATTTACAACTTGTTCAATGTCAGATGGAAATTTATGACGCTGCTTATTAATAGCAAGACGTTGAGTATTTAGAGCACTCTTCATTCCTTGAGAAAAAGTGTTTTGAATACGATTAATTTTACTTTTTGACATTCCACGACCAAAAAACATATATAAAATTAAGCCAATTACTGGTAAAAGAATTAATACTAAAAGCCAAGCCCAAGTCGCAGCAATATCTCGAGGTGTTCTCAAAACAACGAAAATTGATAAAGTAGTGTTAATTAAAATTATTGCAATTAAAATATAAATGAAGATATTCACGTTTTTATTTTTCCTAGTTTTATATTTTTTTCAAAATAGTTTTATTGTAGAATAAGCTTAATTAAATTTAATTAGTAAAGCAGGTGTTATTATTAAATTTACTTTTCGTCCTAGTTTACCATTACAAATCATTCATTGGTCTTTAATTAGTATATTACTTTTTATTGCTTTTATTTTCCAATTAGAATATACCAATTTGAATTGGCCAACTGTAATTTTTTTCATTTTTTTTGTTATTACGTCAATGATTGAATTAAAACGTTATCGTATTGAAATTACACCTAAGACCGGTAAAATAGTTACTTATAGTTTGTATAATTGGTTTAGTAAAGAATATCAATTTGCACAAATTAAAAACGTTTTTTTTTACCCCAACTACATAGTTGTTAACTTGTTATCAAACGAGTCTTGCTATTGGTATATCACTCATAAAAATTTAATTTTATTAAAAAAATTATTTATTGATGCAAATATTAAAGTTAAAGTTATGAAAAAATCTAAGACTTTCTCGCAGTTTTTTGAGGAAAGAAAATAATAGGGAGGTATTTTTAATTTGGATGAATTAAAATTAGCTAGAGAAACAAAAAAAGCAACAATTTTTGAAATTTGTCAAAAACTTGGAATTAATCGTGATGATTATGAACCGTATGGTAATTATATTGCTAAAGTTAATTTCCCAAAAAATATTGAAATTAAAAATGATAAATTAGTTCTTGTTACTGCTATGAATTCTACACCTGCTGGTGAAGGAAAAACTACTACTTCAATAGGCTTAACTGATGCAATGAATGCTAAAGGTTATAAAGCCGTTTTAGCTTTAAGAGAACCATCAGTGGGTCCTGTAATGGGGCGTAAAGGGGGAGCAACTGGTGGAGGATATTCTCAAATTGTACCTCGTGATGAAATTGACCTTCATTTTACAGGTGATTTTCATGCTTTACAAATTGCTAATAATACTTTAGCTGCTTTAATTGATAATGATATTTATCAAGGTAATAGACATAATCTAGATCCTAAATCGATTATTTTTACAAGAATTTTAGATGTAAATGATCGTGCTTTACGCCAAACTGTAATTGGTTTAGGTTCTAAAGTTAATGGTGTGGTAAGACAAGATCAATTTGAAATTACTGCTGCAAGTGAATTGATGGCAATTTTATGCTTAGCTAAAGATTATCATGATTTGAAAGAAAGAATTGGTAAAATTTTAGTAGGTTATACTTATGATCAAAAACCTGTTCAGGTAGCTGATCTAGGATTTGTTGGTCCGATAGCAGCAATTATGGCCAAAGCTTTGAAGCCTAATTTGGTACAAACTTTAGAACATAATCCTGTTTTTGTTCATGGAGGACCTTTTGCAAATATAGCTCATGGTGCAAATAGTATCCTTGCTACAAAGTTAGCTTTAAAATATGGAGAATATGCAATTACTGAAGCAGGGTTTGGATCTGATTTAGGAGCTGAAAAATTTATTGATTTAGTTTCTCAATCATTGGGAATAATGCCTAAAGTTATTGTAATTGTATCAAGTATTCGTTCTTTAAAATTTCAAACGCAAGGCTCGATGGAAAATATTTCTGATGAAAATGTTCTCGATGTTAAAAAAGGATATGCTAATTTAAAGCAGCATATTCAAAATTTACAGAGTACTGGAATTAAAGTTATAGTGGCAATTAATCAATTTAGCAGTGATACTTCTTCAGAAAAGAATATTTTGACTAATTTATTAAACGATGACGGTTTTTCCTGGGCATTTTGTCAGACCTTTGAAAAAGGGGCAGAAGGAGGTTTTCAATTAGCTGAACTTGTTCATCAAGCATTGGAACAAAAAGCAACTAAAGTTCAACCATTTTATAAAATGAGTGATGATTTAAAAACTAAAATTAATAAAGTTGCAACAAAAGTTTATCATGCTAGTAAAGTAGTATATAGTGCGCAAGCTGAAAAATCGATTCAGGATTTAAAAACCCACTGTTGGGATAATCTTCCAATTTGTATTGCTAAAACTCCACAGTCTTTTACAGATGATCCTCAAATTTTAGGAGCTCCACGTAATTTTACGTTGCATATTAGAGATATTAAACCTAAATTAGGTGCAGGCTTTATAGTTGTGTATACAGGTAAAATTTTAACTATGCCTGGACTGCCTAAACTTCCTGAGGCATTATCAATTGATTTGGATGATGAAGGAACTATTTTAGGTCCAGTTTAATGAATAATAAAATAAAAACTTTAATTATAGGGCTGATCTTATTTTTTGATCAGCTTTTAAAATACATGGTTGTACAATTTTTAAAACCGGGTCAGGAAAAAATATTAATCAAGGGAATTGTTTCCCTAACTAATGTTAAGAATTCGGGAGCAGCATGGAGTATTGGTGAAGGAAAAACATGGATTTTTATTTTAGTTACAATTATTTTTATTCCGTTTGCAGGATATTTTTTGTATATTAAAAAAATAGAAAATATTTGGTTTAACTGGGGTTTAGCTTTAATTTTAGGTGGTACTCTTGGTAACTTTTTGGATCGCATTATTAATCATCAAGTTGTTGATATGATAATGATTAAATTTTTTGATTTCCCTATTTTTAATTTAGCCGATATTGCAATTAATATTGGTGTTCTATGCTTAGTTGTTTATTTGTTTAAAAGCGGTAAGGAAGCAAAACAATAATGGATGTTAAGTATATTGAAATAAAGGATGAAACAGGAAGATTAGATAAAATTCTTACTAAAAAATTACCATTTTCACGTAGTCAAATTAAAAATTTAATTGATTCGGGTAATATTACTTTGAATCATCTTATAACTAAAGCCAATGTTCAACCTAAAAAAGGAGATTTAATTGAAATAAAGTCTGTTGATCGTAAACCTTTAACAGCTGAACCTGAAGCGATGTCTTTAAATATCATATACGAAGATGATGATTTGCTAGTTGTAAATAAACCTGCTGGAATGGTTGTTCATCCAGCAAATGGTCATTATCATGGTACTTTAGTGAATGGGTTAGTTTATCACACTCAATTAGCTCTAAATGGTTACAAATATCGACCTGGAATTGTACATCGAATTGATAAAGATACAAGTGGATTGTTAATGGTTGCTAAGAGTGAATTAGCTTTGCAAAGCTTGAGTAATCAATTAAAGGAAAAAAAGACTGTAAGGGAATATTTAGCTTTAGTTCATGGTCAAATTAAAGAAGATGAAGGAACTATTTCTGCACCTTTAGGCCGTGATCCAAGAAACCGATTTAAACGAGCAGTAATTCCTAATGGTAAAAAAGCAGTAACCCATTTTTTTGTTAAAAAACGTTTTAATAGTTATACATTAATTAGTTGTAAATTAGAAACTGGACGTACACATCAAATTAGAGTCCATATGAAATATATAGGACATCCTTTAGTTGGTGATCCACTATATGGTCCACGTAATACAACTGAAATTCACCAGGGACAATTATTACATGCTAAAAAATTGGGCTTTTTTCATCCCCGTAACCATCAATTTATGGAGTTTGAAACTCAGTTGCCACTGTATTTTAGTGAAATTTTAAGTGATTTGGAGAAATAGTAGTTGAAAAAAATAATTAATGCAATCAGTTTAAAGCGTTCGATAACTAGAATTGCTGTAGAGATTGTTGAAGAAAATAATAATTATAAAGATCATTTAATTTTTATCGGAATTGAAGAAGCTGGAAATATAATCGCTAATCGTTTAGCTCAGGCAATTAACGATTTAGAAGATGTAATTATTCCAGTCCTAACCTTGACTGATGTTTCAAAAACATCACCTAAAATTAAAGATAAGATTATTGTTTTGGTAACTAAAGTTATTTCTAAAGGTTGGTTAGTGGAGTCATCAATTAATCAAGTATTGGCAATTGGTAGACCTCAAGCAATTCAGTTAGCCGTTTTAATTGATCGAGGACATCGAGAATTACCAATTGGGGCAAATTATATTGGAAAAAATGTTCCTACATCAAAATCTGAATTTGTCGAAGTTCATTTAAGTGAGTTAGATCACGAAGATTCTGTTTATTTACGATGAAAAAATATTTAATTTTAAATGATGGATCAACTTTTGAAGGAGAATCCTTTGGCAGTAATAATATTGGTACCGGGCGCCTTGTATTTAATTTAGTTAATAATAACGTGACAGAAGCCTTATCAAATCCTAGTAATTTTGGGTCTATTGTAATTTCTAGTGATCCTTTAGTTGGAATTCGAGAAATTGAAACAAAGGATTTACAGTCATTAGAAGTTAACATTAAAGGTTTTGTTGTAAGTAATTTTTTGGCGATCAATCGTTCTGAAGGAATTAGTTTAGATCGCTTTCTTAAAGAAAAAAACATCCCAGGAATATATCATTTAGATGTTCATCAGTTAATTAAGCACTTAAAAAATAAGGCAGAAATGGTTGGAACCATTATTGATTATGTTGATCAGCATGCTTTTGATCAATTAAGGGCTTTTGTTAATCCAAATAATTTAACAGATTTTGTTTCAACAAAATGGCCTTATTTAATACCTGGAGATAAAAAGACGGTTGTAGTACTTGATTTGGGTTTAAAAACAAGACTTCATCGTTCGCTAACAGAAGTTGGTTTAAATTGTGTAGTTTTACCCTATGATTCTTCAATAAAAACAATTGACTCTTATCATCCTTCCGGTATTGTAATTACAAATGGTCCTGGTAGTCTAAAGGAGTTAAATAGTTTAGTTATTAAAATTTCTGAATTAGCTCAAAAATATTCAATTTTGGGGATTGGACTAGGACAAGCTATTATTGCTGAAGCTTTCAATTTAGATCTTTCATTGAAAAATCAAATTTCTCGTTATGAAAATCAATTTGTTGTAGAACGATCAACAGGTGAAGTTTCAACTGTACGTGATAGTACAAATTATATGATTCCTTATAGCAATAATTTTAAAAAGACTGCATTTATTCTTTTTACAGATTTAAAGGGGCGTGAAATTAAAGCATTTAGAATTCGTAAACATAATATTATTGGAATTTCTTTTGATATAGAATATGATGGTAATGGCCGAAACTACTTACTTGATGAGTTTATTGATAATTTAAATTGAAAGCAGTTAATATGATACAAAAAATTGTTTTAATTGGTAGTCTAAAAAAAAATAATAATTATTATTCAATTAAAGATGAATTACTAAGTGGTATTGTAAAGGCACTAAGTAAAAGGTTTAATCAAGTATATTTAGTTAATCTGTCAACTACTGTCGAAAAAAGTGATACTTTACATCAAAACTTTTTTGATTTGGATTATGAAATTTTTAATAATTATTTAATCAAAAATAAGATTAATAATATTTTTACTTTGATTGGTGGTAAAACCGTACAATCTTTTATTTTTCAATTTTTTAGTGTTTTCCCCCGATTTAAAAAAAATATTGAATTAATTGGTGTCAGTTATTCTACCTTAAAAATTTTAAGTAATCGTTCAGAAACAGAACGCTTTTTAACAAATAATCAAGTTAAATTTCCAAACGTAAAAGTTTTAAATCCAAACCAAAAGTTAAACATTCCTGAATTAGATTTAACTTTTCCGACAAGATTACGTTTAATTAAACCCCAAACTCGTTCCTTGGGGCTATTTTCAAATATAGAAAATTTAATTCAAAGCATTAAAGATAACCTTACTTCTGATGTTATCCTTCAAATTGAAGAATCAGTAGCAGGTGATAAAGAAATTGAATTAATTGGTATTAGAGATAGATATCAAAATGTGCAAATTTTAATTCATAATGAAAAACTTGATCCTGTAGGGGTTCATCGAGATCATTCTTTAGTTGTATATCCTACAATTACTTTACTTAGTCGTGAATTAGAAATGGTTGATCGAATTGCTCGAAGAATTATGAAAGAATTAAATGGACCAATATTTCAAATTCGTTTTGCCATAAGTCAGGATCATCAGTGTCGAGTACTTTCTGTCCATAGTGATCTTACTACTTCAGGTGTAATTGTTGCCAAAATAAAGCAACTAGATCTTGCAAATATTCTTGTTGATCTTTCTTGCGGTAAAACTATTTTAGAAGTTAGTCGTCAATATCATAATTTACTGACAGGTGATTTAGATTTTTATACGGTAATAGGTCCCTATCATGAATTTGCTAATTTTTCAGTTAAGCACCTTACAACTTTTCCGCATAAACGAGCTAATTCGTTAGTTATAATGATGGAAAATGACCTTCCTTTGGGTATTAGGAATACTTTGGTAGAATTATGTGGCAATCATCGTCAAGTAATTGATCAATACCTAGCTAAATTATCTGATAATTATTTGGTAAGGCAGATGATGAACGTTAGAATTTTTCGTTTGATATTTGTTATTGAAGCAATTAAAAGAGATTTTTTATTATCAGATATCGCTGAAATTACTAAAATTGATACTGGTATTTTACAAATATTAAAATTGGTAACTAATTTGCTTCAAAAACCAAATTGGTTAAGCGAAAATAATTTGCAACAACCAAATTATGAGCCATCATACTTATTTTTTCCGGTTAATACTAACCAAGTTCATTCTTTAAATTTCAATAAAGAACAAATATTAATTAATTTTGATGTTACAAAAATAGACCCTTATCCAGCTATTTATCATAACTATTTAACACAAATTATTAACCTATTAAAAGAGAATCATAAACAAATAGTTTTAATTAATAATTCATTAAATTGCTTTGATTTTAATCAATTGATAACGATACAAGCACCACTGAATTTAATTCCTTGGAAGGCGCAAATCAATGAACTTTATAATATAAAAAGTGAATCATATGAATTTGGCACCGTACAAAATGGGATACAAATTATTTATTCACCATTAGTTATTAATCATGGTAATAAGAAGCAATTATCTGGTAATTTGTCGCAATTTATTGATCAAATTGATTTACAAAAAGCACCTGCAGTTTCTTATACATTTAATTTATCTTCAGAAGGAAAAGTTAAAAATTTAAAAATGAGCCTATCTTTATCTCATGCTTTTTATTTTGCTGATCCAATTGTTTTACAGGAAAGCTTAAGAGTATTTGTTAATGCTAAATTAGCTTTTTAAATGATCAATTAAATTTTCATCGGGAGTAACAAAAAGTGTTTTTTGACCGGTAAAGGTTACAAAACCTGGTTTACTTCCCTTTGGCTTTTTAAGCTTTTTGACCGGTAAATAATCTACCGGTACTTGAGCAGAATGGCGAGATTTAGAATAATAAGCCGCAATCATTGCAGCTTCTATTAAAGTCTCTTCGCTAGGATTAGAATTTTTTATGATTACATGGGATCCGGGTATATTTTTTGTATGCAGCCAATAATCAGATTTTTGTGCGTCATGTAAACTTAAATGATCATTTTGAGAATTATTACGTCCAACCAGTATTTGAGTACCATCTTTGGCTTTAAAAGTGAGTGGTCTACTTTTTATAGCACGACCATTTTTTGTGTTTTTGCCACCTTTATTCGGTAATTTTAAATATTTTTCTTTAATTAATTCTTGTTTAATTTCCGAAATTATTCCGTAATCAGCAAAATTAATTTGAGTAATAATTGTTTCAAAATAACTAATTTCTGTTCGTGTTGCTTCAATTTGCTGTTTAATATATTTACGAGAATTTTGTAATTTATGGTACTTTTTATAGTATTTTTGTGCATTCTGTGATGGAGATATTTCAGGATCTAGTTTAATTGTGATTTTTTCCCCAGGTTGATAATAATTATCGAAAGTTACCTTATTTTTTTTAGATTTAATTTCGTGGAGATGAATAGTGATTAAATCTCCTTTAATTCGAAACTCATCAGCTTTTTCAGCTTTTATTAAATCATTTGATAAGTTTTTCAGCTTTCGTTGATCCTTTTTTAAAAGGCCATTTATATGAGTAAGAATTTCTTGCGCTGCCTGTTTATTACGAGAAAAAGTTGTTTTTTCATGAGAATACTTTTCAAGCAATTCTGAAAAAGAATTAAGTTTTGTAGAATGATAACAAATGGTTTTATAAGGTATCGCAGTGAAATTGATTGGTTGTTTTTGATCATCATAGTAAATAGTTGGTGTAGGATGATTAACTTGATCAAAAAAAGTTTTCCAAGCTTCAGCTGGATTGCTGTTTAGCATACGGTTAGTTATTTCTTTTTTTGTATCTTTCCCTAATCCTTGAAAATAATTTAAAAATTCCTTAATGCTTTTTTCTGTAGGTAGGGGAAAAGTTAGTTTAGATTTTGATTTATCAATATCTCCAAAATCAAATGGATTGAGTTCCTGTTGTGCTTTTGGTAATTCATAAGGCAAATTCGGTAAAATTACACGTTTTCCTTCTTTATCTATATTTTCACGTTTTAAGGAATCTATAATTTTTTTGTTTTTTTGATTTATAATTATAACATTAGCTTGCCTTCCTAACATTTCTGCACTAATTAAATATTCAATTCTATCGCCTAAATCATTAATATTACTTAATTGGATTAGAATGATACGATCATTTTTAAATTGCTTAATGCTTCTAATTTGAGCCCCTTGAAGATATTTTCGTAAAATCATAGTAAAAGGATAGGGGTGACTTGGTGACTGAATAGATTTATTAGTAAGATTAAGGCGTTGATATTGTGGATGTATTGATAGTTCTAAATTAAAATTTTTTCTTTGATTTCGAACTGTAAAAATAATTTCAAATGTAGAGGGCATTTGAATTTTAGTAATGCGACCACCACTAATTAATGAATTAATTTCTTTAATTAAGCCATGCATTAAAATTCCATCAAAACTCATAAAATTTTCCTTTCTTTAATTTAAATAAAACGTAATTCTTATTTTAATTTTTTTTTTGATCGTTTGGTATGGTTTTTTAAATCTTGTATAATAAATAGAGTTTTAAGGAGTATTTATATGAAAATAGGTTTAGTAACTGATAGTAGTGCTACTTTATTTCCTGAAGAGATTGAGAAATATCATATTAAGGTAATTCCTGTACCTGTGGAAATTGGTGGTAAGAATTATCTTGAAGGTGTTAACATTTCAACTAAAGATTTTTATGCTAAGCTGAGGGTAAGTAAAAAATTGCCCAAGACTTCTCAGCCTAGTATTGCTGATACTATAAAATGCTACCAGGAATTAGCATCAGAAGGTTGTGATGCAATTATTAGTATTCATATAGGTTCAACAATTTCTGGTTTTGTTTCTAATTTAAAATCAGAGTTAAAAACTTTTAAGGGTCCAAAAGTTTACGTTTTTGATTCTCTGATAACTGTTCGTTTAATGGGACATTTGGTTCTTTATGCGGCTAAACAAATTGCGCTTGATGGTAATCAAGCCGATCCTGAAAAAATAATTGAAAATTTAAAAAAGATTCGAAATTCCATTGGTGAGTATTTTATAGTTAATGATTTACAAAATTTGGTTAAGGGAGGGCGCCTTTCGAATGCTAGTGCTTTTATTGGTAACATTTTAAAAATCAAACCTTTATTAACTTTTGATGATAATACTCACGAAATAGTTGCTTTTGAAAAAGTAAGGTCCTTGAAAAGAGCTTATAGCCGGATTGAGGAATTATTTAGTCGTGATATAAGTAAAGTCAATTATCCCATTAAATTAATGATAATTCAGGGAGATAATGAAGAAGAAGCTCAACGGTGGCTTAGTGAATTAAAAGTTAAATTTCCTAATTTATCTACTTATGAAATTAGTTTTTTTGGTCCAGTTGTTGGAACTCATTTAGGTGATAAATCGATAGGTTTAACTTGGTTAATGGATTATGATCGGGTTTTTTTAAATATAGGAGTTACAAATGACTAATAAATTTCCTCAAGCATTGACGATAGCTGGATCTGATTCTGATGGTTCAGCTGGTATTGAAGCTGATTTACATTCCTTTTTTCAACAAAAAGTATATGGTACAGTTATTTTAACTGCAGCTGTAGCAGGAAATTCTTATGGAATTTTTGATAGTTTTACTTTACCCAAAGATTTCATTAAACAAGAATTTAAAAATTTAGGTGCTGATTTTAAAATCAGAGCATCAAAAACAGGTATGTTAGCATCAGTAGATTTAATTTCCTTAGTTGCTCAAGAATATCAAAAATATAACTTTGGTCCTTTAGTTGTTGATCCAGTAATTGTAACGAAGCACGGGGCTTTTTTAGTTGAAAAAGATGGAATAGAAGCATTTAAGAAATTATTGTTTCCTTTGGCTACTGTTGTCACGCCTAATTTTCATGAGGCAGAAGCATTAACTGGTCTTACCTTGAATAGCGACCAGATGGTTAAAGAGGCAGCAATACAATTACAAAAGCTCGGTGCAAAAAATATAATTATTAAGGGATCTCATAATTTTGATAGTTCACAGAGAACTGTTAGGGATTTTGTTCTATTGATGGATGGTGACAGTTTTTGGCTTGAAAATGCCTACATTAATACACAAAGGATCAACGGTACAGGTGATACTTTATCCGCAATAATTACTGCCCAGTTAGCTCTAGGTAAAACAGTAAAAGATGCAATTATTATTGCAAATGAGCAAACGCATCAAGCTTTAGAAGATTCCATTGACGTAGGTCATAAATATGGTCCAATTAATCATTGGAAAATATCGGACAATTAAAATTAATTAGTTTTTAAGTATACAAATAGATTTTATTTCATTAAAACTAATTTTTTTTTGGTTAACTACTAGACCATGTTCAGTAAAGCCCGTAATATAACCTTCAATGGGAGCAGAATCAATTAATTCGCCATCGATTAAATCGGTGGTATTTTTTTCTAATTTAATTTTATAGTTTTTAACTAAAGCATAAGAAATTGTATGGGCGATTACTGAAAAATTCATTTTCTGATGATGCTTTTGTGAAAAAAGTTCATTTCTTTTTATTGCATCTTGATGTAAAGCAGCACTATGATCTGAAAGATAGAATCCAAACCATCGGATCATTCCACGATCATCAAAATTATGTAAAAATTTATCTCTTTGAGATTCACTATAATTGGGATATTTATTCATATGAATTTCCTCCAGCATGCCCACCAACTAATCCGGCACGTTTAATAGCTGTGCCACCTTTTTTTAAAGATGCTGAATGTATCAGCTTAGTAAAACCAAATTTTTGACGAATTTGATCGATAGTTTGATCTAAACTTAGTTCTCTTTGTAAGTTTTTAGGTGAAATAAAAAGATTAATTTGTGAATCATGTCTTTTAGCTAATTTTGTAGTATAGACTCCAACTTTACGTACTGTTTGCCCATGCCAAGTGGTACTTAATAATTTTTCTACTTCTTTAGCTAGGATTTTTGAATTATTTGTAGGATTAATATTAACTTGTTTTGAAGTTCCATGATTATACTGAGCACTATCATTAAAATAAATACTCACGCATCTAGTCAAGTATCCCTGATTACGCAATCGACTTGCAACTTGGTCTGCAAGTTCACGAAAAACAATTCTAAGTTCTTTTAGAGTCGTATAATCATGCGGTAAAATTTGTGAATTACCAATGCTTTTAGATTTTGGAGCATGGTGACGATCGATAATTGAGCGATCAATTCCCCATGATAAAGCATAAAGTTGAGCCCCTATAATTCCGAGCTTTTCTTGTAATATATATGGATTAAAATGAGCTAAATCTTTAATTGAGTAAATTCCTAAATAATTTAATTTTTGAGAAGTTTTTTTACCAATACTCCAAACTTCAGTAAGGTTTTTGATTGGCCAAAGGTAAGTTTTCACAGTTTCATAATGAATTTCTGCTAAGAATGAAGGATTTTTTTTAGCGTAAATATCTAAAGCAATTTTAGCTAGAGTAGGATTATCTCCAATTCCTACACTAGTATATATCCCGGTTTTATCTTTAATTTCCTGCTGTATTTTTCGTGCTACTTCATTAACTGTTCTTCCATAAAGATTCCATGATTGTGTTAAATCTAAAATGCTTTCGTCAATAGAATATGGGTATAAATTTTTATCAGCCACATAATGGCGAAAAATATTATTAATTTCTATATTTTTACTTATATATCGATTCATTCTGGGCGGGTAAATGATTAATCTAGGATCTGAAGGAATATCATTGAGTCGTGAAACATTAGACTTAAGGTGAAACATTTTTTTGGCCATTGGGCTTGTGGCTAAAATTAAACCACCTCCACCAATATTTTCACCCTTTGAAACTACAACTATAGGATCTCTTAAAGGGTCTCTTTGATGATCAATTGCTTCAACACTTGCATAAAAAGATTTTGAATCGATAATAAAAATTATGTGATGAGGTTCATTTGAATAATCGTACATTTAATTTTCTCCACTTTTAAAGATAATAGAACAAATGTTCGGTTAATTCAATGATTATAAATTTAAATTTTAAGGCTTTTAAAAACGTTTATGTAGTAATTCAATACACAACATTACATAAATTATTAAGAAAAAAATTATTGGATATTATTTACAATAATAGGTTATTCATAAAACTAAGAAAAAAGTAAATTTAATCCAAAAAAAATTTATAAAATAATTATTTTATTGTTTTTGTCAGTAATTAGAATTCAATCTCAAAATGTTAACGCTGAAATTACTAATGGTGTAATTACAATTAATTATGTATCCGGTTACGTAATATAACTTTGGGAAGGATATGGTTTAAATAAAAAA
>CALYPJ010000030.1 GCA_945273735.1 uncultured Lactobacillaceae bacterium | reverse complement strand
GGGTTGTTGGGGTTGTTGGTAATTTGGATTAGGATAATTATTAAAATTAGGTTGTACCCCATAATTTGAATTAGGATTTACTGGTTGATTATTTGAATTAGATTGAAAGTTAGGGTGTGAAGCTACAAAATTATTTGGATTTACATTCGAATTTTGTTGATTGAAACTATTATCTTGAAAATTTTTAAATTGGCTAACATTACTTTGACCATAATTATTTCTTCCTAATGATGGTTGTTGTTGCAAATTAGGATTTATGGAATAGTTTGTTTCCATTTTTTCATTATTGCTTAACATTTCTTGATTTTCTTGACGTCGGTTTGAACGAATTTGTCGTACAATAAGAATAATTACAATCAGGATTAAAAGAATTAAACCGGCTATAATTAAAACAAAAATCCAAGTTTTATCATAGATCAAACCTTTAGAATGTTTATTAACTTCTTCTACTGCCCCTTTACTTAAACTATAAGTTTTATTAACTTTTTTAGTTTTACCATTAATCGTAAAACTTCCAGTAACCATATACTTTCCTTCTTTAAGTGGTTGTTGTTTAAAATTAACTGGAATTGGCAAGATCGAGTTAGGAGCAATTGTTAAATCAGATTGATAAACTGGTACTTTTCGCCCATTAAAACCTAAAAAGCTAAAAATACCCTTACGTTGAATCATCAAATTATAGGCAACGTTTTTAGCTTCACCTGGTTTTGAATTTTGTAATTGAATAACAATATTAGGTTGATATGCAATTGCCTGAGCTTTAATTCCGATTATTTTACCTTGTCCACTGACATTTTGGTTTGTTTGCGTAATGATTACTGGAATATTAGTACTTTCATCATTTAACTTTTGACCCTGGGCATTAATACTATAAATATTGAAGCCACCGTAAATTACTCCATCAAAATTATCTTTAGGAGTATTAACCACTAAAGTAATGGTTTTTGATTGTTGAGGCTGGAGAACAATTTTTTTATTAGTGGTCATATTAGCAAAAGCTGCAGCTAACCCATTACTCCCCTTTTTTACAACATTACGATAAATAAAATTACCACTTGCATCAGTTTGTGCATTAGTTGGTTGAATTTTTAATCTTTCAACTGCTGAACCAAAATTGGTAAAAGCAATAGTTAAAGAACGCTTATCTCCCGGCTTTACTATCATTTCAAATTTATCAGTATCACCACTATCAATTTGCGGTGTCACAGAAACGTTAGTAATATCAGCAAATACATTATTTATATTTATTAGAAAGGCTCCCATTGTAAAAAATAGGAAGAGAAGTTTTTTAATTGTTTTCAAAATACCCCGCTCCAATCAAAATATCTAATCTTTATTATACCGGTTATTACTCCTAATCATTTTCATAATTAAAAAAAAAGTCCGCTAAAAAACGGATTTTATTTTTTTAAAACTCTAAATAATTAAACCAAAAAATTTACGTTGAATCTTATTTACTCATTACTCCTTAGTTCTTCAATTTGAAAATTAGCTGCAACTAGAGCTTGATTTAATTCTGCTACTTGTGAACCCTTTAAATGTAACTCCAATATTTTTTCTTGGTTGTGACGCACAACTACCATATTTAAAATTAAAAAATCATTTTGCGCTAATATTTCACCAAGCTTTGCAATAATCCCCTTATTATCCTTCACAACTTTGATTCTTAAAAAAACACTATCATTTAGATCATAACCCGCAATTTGAAGGAAGGCATCAAAAATATCATTTTTAGTGATAATGCCTTCAACTTGGTCTTGATCAGCAACAAGTAATACACTAATATTTTGATCACGCATCATTTTAATTGCCGCTTCTAGTTGGGCTTTAGGGGCTATTGTAGGAACAGTGGTTTGCATTACATCAGCAATTGTAGCTTTACTAATTAAATAATTAACTTCATAAACACTTAAACTGGTTGCTGGAGAAGGTAAAGCTGCTGCGATATCTCTACGAGTAATTAAACCTATTAGTTTTTTATTTTCTAAAACTGGAATTTGATTAATTTTATTTTTTTTCATCAAATCCAATACTTCATTAATTTTAGCATCTGGAGTTACCGTGATTAAATTTTGGGACATAAAATCTGAAACTGCCATTTTATCCTCCTAAATAAGCTTTCTTAATTGCCGAATCATTGAGCAAGTCGCGACCACGCCCCGTCATCGTAATTTTTCCTGTTTCTAACACATAACCTCGATCAGCAATAGACAAAGCTTTTCGAGCATTTTGTTCAATTAATAAAATAGTTGTTCCTTCACTTTGAATTTGTTGAATAATCTCAAAAATTTCTTTAATAAATAAAGGGGCTAAACCCATCGAAGGTTCATCTAAAAGTAAAAGTTTTGGGTGAGCCATTAGAGCTCTACCCATTGCTAACATTTGTTGTTCACCACCTGAAAGAGTAGCTGCATCTTGATTTTTACGTTCTTTTAATACTGGAAAATGAGAGAACACTTTTTCGTAATCTGCTTGAAGACTATCGTGGTCATGACGTAAAAAAGCTCCCATTTGTAAATTTTCCATTACACTTAAACCACTAAAAACATGACGTCCTTCTGGCACTTGTGAAATACCATTAGTAACAATTTGTGAAGGTGAACTTTTTGTTATGTCTTGACCTGCAAATTGAATAGTACCTTCATTAGGGTGAAGTAATCCCGAAATTGTGTGCAAGGTCGTAGTTTTTCCAGCACCATTAGCTCCAATCAAAGAAACAATTTCCCCTTGATTTACTTGAAAGCTAATTCCCTTTACCGCTTTAATTGCTCCATAAGATACATTTAAATTATTTACCTCAAAAAAGCTCAAGATCATCACCCCCCAAGTAAGCTCGAATAACCTCAGGATTATTTTGAATTTCCTTAGGTTGGCCTTCAGCAATCAAACGGCCATATTCCAGCACGTAAATTCGTTGAGCTAATTCCATTACTAATTTCATATCATGCTCAATCAGAATTACTGCTATTTTAAATTTTTCTTGAATCATTTTAATTGACGCAGTTAATTCTGCTGTTTCTCGAGGATTCATTCCCGCTGCTGGTTCATCAAGAAAAAGTAATTTAGGCGCAGTTGCTAATGCCCTAACAATTTCTAAGCGCCTTTGCTGACCATAAGCTAAATTACTCGCCTTTTGATTCACACTATCAGCCAAGTCAAATAGTTCTAACAGTTTAATAGCTTTATCCTTCATTTGAGTTTCTTTTTCATAAAAACTAGGTAAACGTAAAACTTCACTTAAAGGATTCTCTGAAACCTTACTAGTCATTGCAACCATAACATTATCTAAAACCGTCATTTGTTCAAACAGTCGAATATTCTGAAAAGTTCGAGCTAAACCTAAATCAGCAATTTTACTAACCGGTTGTTGATTCAACAGTTGTAATTTGCCGTCAATTTTTAAAGAAATGGTGCCACTACTAGGAGCATTTACCCCTGTAAGTAAATTAAAAATAGTAGTTTTCCCGGCACCATTTGGTCCAATTAAAGCGACAAGTTCTTGATCAGCTACATGTAATGAAACATCATCAACTGCTGTCAATCCACCAAAATTTTTAGTTAAATTTTTAACTTCTAATAAATTCATGATTTATTCTCCCTAGAACTTTTTTGTTTCGTAAAGAAGCGTTTAACCGAAAATTCCCAATTGCCCAAAAAGCCAGCAGGTCGAAATAACATAAAGATAATCAAAATTAAAGAATAAAGTACCATTCTTAATGCTCCATAATTTTGGAGAACAGTATCAACAACTCCCAAAACTACTGCTGCAAGCACCGAACCAGTAATACTTCCAACACCACCTAAAACTACCATTATTAATACCGAAATAGATTGCATAAAGGTGAAATCACCTGGGGTAACACTTTGAATATAATTTGCATATAAACTACCAGCAAGGCTAGCCCCTGCAGCTCCAATAGTAAAAGCGATAACTTTATATTTTGTCGGATTAACTCCTACAGCAGACGCTGCAATTTCATTATCTCTAACGGCCAGGATTGCGCGACCAGTTTTACTATGAATCAGATTAACAATAATCAAAGTTACTATACAAGCAAAAATATAAACCAATGACCAATTAGAAAATTGTGGCAAATTATAAATTCCTTTAGGACCATTGGTTATTTCTAAATTATTAATTGTTATTCGAATAATTTCAGAAACACCCAAAGTTGCAATTGCTAAGTAATCACCTTTTAAACGAAGAGTGGGAATTCCTTCAATCAAAGCAATAAAACTTGCAATAACTATACCGACAACAATACTAAGGAAAAATCCCCAAATAGTGGGAAGAGATTGGGTAATAATTGCCGAAGCATACGCCCCAATTGCCATAAATCCGGCATGACCTAAAGAAAATTGACCGGATATTCCTAAAATCAAATTGAGACTTACCGCTAAAATTACGTTAATTTCAATCATTGTAATTATGGTCAGCATGAAGGAATTAATCACTCCACCAAAAGTCAAAAGGTCAATTATTAACCAACCGCCAAAAGCAATTAGTAACCAAATGAATTGTTCGCGTAAATTTCTTTTCATTAAACTTTCTCCCCGGCTTTTTTGCCAAAAATTCCATTAGGTCTAACTAAAAGCACAACGATTAATACCGCATAAACAACTGCATCTTTCCATGACGATATTCCTAAAGTAAAGGTTAAGGTTTCAATTAAACCAATTAACCAACCACCAATAGCTGCACCAGGAATACTACCAATTCCGCCAAAAACTGCAGCAATAAAAGATTTAATTCCGGGAGCCATTCCCATTAAAGGATCTAAAGAATTATAGTAAAGGCCAATAAGAACACCTGCGGCTCCAGCTAAAGCTGAACCAATTGCAAAAGTAAACGAAATCGTTTGGTCAACTTTAATTCCAACAATGTTAGCAGCTTCTTGATCAACTGATACTGCTCTCATTGCTCGACCCATTTTGGTTTTTTGAACAACAAATTGTAAAAGTACCATCAAGGCTATACTAACAATTAAAATTAACAATTGAATATTAGTTATATGAATAAAACCTATTTTAAAATTAACTAGTTTAATGGCTTGGGGAAAAGAACGTGAATCACCACCGAATAAAAAGCTCATTCCATTTTCAAGTAAGAAGGAAACCCCAATTGCCGTAATTAAGGAAGTTATTTTAGGAGCACCATGATGCCGCAATGGGCGGTAAGCTAAAAACTCAATTAACATTCCCACTAAAGCACACATTCCCATGGTTAAAATCAAAGTTACCCAAAAGTTAAGATGCAAATTGGTAATTAAAAAGAAGCCAATAAATGCCCCAATCATATAAACATCACCGTGAGCAAAGTTGATTAAACCAATAATACCGTAAACCATTGTATATCCCAGCGCTAATAGGGCATAAATACTTCCCAGAAAAACGCCATTAAAAAGCTGTTGGATCAATTCTTCCATTTTCTTGCCCTACTTTCTACTTAACTGCCGTTGCTGAGACTTTTTTACCATCTACAAACTTCACAACAATTACATCTTTTTGAGGATTATGAAATTTATCTATAGTCATTGTGCCAGTAACCCCTTTAAAATTCTTTAAATGAGCTAAACCATCACGAACTTTAATTGAATTTGTTGATTGTTGTTCTTCCATTGCTTGCTTGATCATATAAACAGAATCATAACCTAAGGCTGTAAAGCCACTCGGTTCTTGCTTAAATTTCTTTTTATAAGAATTTATAAATGGTTTCACATTTTCGTTCCCCGCAGCCATAGCATCAAAGTGATTTGTATAATAAACATTTGTTACATTTTCTTTTCCAGCTAATTCAAAAAGTGTATCTCCTGAAAAACCGTCAGGTCCCAAAATTGCTGCTTTAATACCTGCTTGACGTGCCTGTTTAATAATTAAGCCGGCTTCATTATAGTAACCAGGAATAAATAAGGTTTTAAAGTTTTTGTTCTTCAGTTTAGTAATCGTAGCAGTAAAATCCTTATCACCTGCTTGATAATACATCGTATCAACAATTTTGCCTTTATACTCTTTAGTAAATGCTTTGATTAATCCCTCTGAATAATCAGAAGTCTTATCACCTAAAATTACTGCAGTATCAGCTTTAAGTACGTCTTTAGCATAACGAGCTAAAATTACTCCTTGATAGCTATCCGTATAACAAGTTCGAAAGCCATACGGTTGCACTGAACCATCTCGTTTTAAAGTTAAAGTATCTGCGGTTCCTGAAGGAGATAACTCTGGTACAGCTGCTTCAGTCGTTTTAGGTAAAGCCGCAACTACCCCAGCTGAAACACAAGGCCCGATAATTGCAGATGCTTTAGCACTAGAAGCTAAATTAGAGCTAGCCATAGCAGTTTGATAATTATTAGTAGTATTATCTTTAACAACTAGCTTTATTTTTAAGTGCTTACCTTTAATTTTAATTCCACCATCTTTATTAATCTGGTCGACTGCATATTTAATTCCCTGATTAACTGCTTGACCATAAGCAGCTGCACTTCCACTTAATTCTAGATTAGCTCCGATTAATACATCGGAACTATGGCTTTCATTACCAGTCGCTTTAGCTTTCGCTGCGCAACCGGATAAAAATACCGTAAAAAAAGCGAAAAGCGCGAGAATTTTGACGCGCTGCGGTTTTGCTTTCATTTTTACCCCCAGATCCTTTTTATCATTTATTTAGAATTAATTCTATAGAAATGTATTATGCATGTCAAATAATATTTATAAAAAAAGAATCAAAGCCCTAATTGCTTCAATTCTTATTTGGTGAATAAAAATAAAAAAAATCTCAATCATTATTAGTTTTAGGAACGGCTTTTAAATCAAGATACTTTAACTTCAAATTTTTAAAGTCTTCTCTATTTAATAAAAACTCAGCCTTTAATAATAGATATACTTCATCGTAATCGGCTACAATTTGTTTTTGAACTGAAAGCAGATCCCAAATAATATGTTGCGATGTTTCAGTAACAGGCAATGTATGTAAATAATCAACCGTCTCTTGCAACGTTTGGTTTAGCTTCAATAAATTTTTAGCTAAACTAATTCTAGTTTGCTCCCCTTTCATCTTCTACCCTCAACTATATATAATAAAGTCTCCCCAAATTTAATTACTATATAGTATAAATTATAAACTTTTTTTAAAATAGCAATAATTTTACTTTTTTTTTTAAATATTGAAATAATAACTCTATTATCTATTTAATGTTGAAATTTACGAATAAATTTTCCTAAAAAATTACCTCCGTAAACAAGAACGAAACTATAAGAAAGAATGGAAGGAATTTTACAGATCAAAATTACCGATATAAACTGCCGATAAGTCATATCAGTTAAACCTGCAACCAAACATAAAATATCATCGGGAGCAAATGGTGCAGCAATCATTACGGCAAAAAGCCAAAAAAAGCGATTATTTTTATTAGCGATATTTTCGTATTTTTCATAGGTTTCGGGCTTAGCAACATACTGAATAAATTTTTTGCCAAAACGCCGCGCAAGATAAAAATTAATTAATGATCCAATACAAATGCTAAGATAATTATAAATAAAGCCCATAAAAGGCCCAAAAACTAAGACCCCTACGCCCAAAGTAATTCCTCCGGGAATAATCGGGACAACTACTTGAAAAATTTGTAAAAAAATAAAAATTGCAACTTTAATAATTTCGTTATGACCTAACAAAGCAATCATTTTTTTACGATCAGTAAAGATTCCCGTTCTTATCGCCCAAATAGTTAAAATAAGAGTTATAATTACTGCAATTATCGAAAAAAAGCTAAGTAGTTTACGACTAGTTTCCGGCCTAATTTTCATTTTTATTCCTTTAGCTTTACCAAACCATCCTGAAATTTTGTAACATGCCAACTAGCAAGCACATTAATTAAAAGAAAAATTACAAATAGCCCGATTAAAATTAATGAATTAAAGTAAAACATTCCCACAATAGTCATTAGAATTACCGGTATTGCTGAAGCATTAGCTAAAAAGCCAAATAAATTAACGAGAGATTCATCACGATTTTGATGCCGAATGACACTGCGAATAACTAAAATAAATATCAGCCATATTAAAAGGATCCGGTAAATAAAGCCAAAAAACCAATTAGCCATAATTGATTGTAAATAACTCGACTTGTTGCTTACCAAAAGTGAATTTTCAATTTCTTTTTTTAAATTTTTATTCTTAATTTGGAAATTATTAGCATATTTAAATTCTACTTTCCCTAAATCATATTTTTTTGAGCGCCCATTTTTGGCATACAAAACAATATCACTTTTAGTAAAAACTAAACCTGCTTGGGGATGACTTTTTTTAACTTCCGTATCAGTTAAATTTATCCCTAAAATAAAGTCTTTATGTTTAACAAAACGTTTTTTACCGGCATAAGTAAATTTACCATTCTTAAAAGTTCCTGATGCTACTGCTTTTTGAAATCTGGGATCATCAGTATTTTTCGTATAGTAAAATAAACTTCTTTCAATTGATTGTCGATAATTTTTAGGTTGAGCCATAAAAACCACTGCCGAAAATGCAGCAATGAAAGCAAACACTAATAAAAAAATTGTGTTTTGCCACCAGGTATAATGGCGTTTTTGAAACATTGTTCGTGGCTCATAAAAACGACGTAATATCTCTAATTTTCCATTTTGTTGATTCATTTTTTTCCTCAATAAAAAAAGTATAACACAGCTCGAAGTTCAAACTTAGGCAAAGTAACCCCTTACATTTGACAATAACACCACTTTCTCCTAGATTAAATAGATAAGAGTTGAAGGAGGAGAGAGTTTTTGAGTGTCAAGAATATTACTAAATTAGCAATTGTTGCTGCATTATACGCAGTTCTAACCATTTTTTTACCCAATCAATTTGGGCCAATTCAATTTCGATTAGCGGAAGCTTTAAATTTTTTGATTTTTTATGATTATCGTTACATTTATGCTTTAGGAATTGGTTGTGCAATTGCTAATTTCTTTGCCTCACCAATGAAATTAGATGTTTTAGTCGGAACCGCGCAGACAGTTTTAGTTTTATTTTTAATTTATTTTCTAACCAAAAAAATAAAAAGCCTTATTGCAAAATACGTCACTTTAGATGTCGTGTTTTCACTTTCTATGTTTTTCATTGCCTGGGAACTCTGGGCTGATGGAATTGTTAAATTAAGCAATTTGTGGCCAACATACATTGGGTTAGTTTTCTGGGAGGCTTTTGTATTGACAATTACTGGAATCGCAATGTATCTGATCCAAAAACGTAAATTAGTTAATTTGTATTTAGATTAAATAAAACTTTCTAAAATAAAAAGCGCAAGAATTTATTAATTCTTGTGCTTTTTATTTAACTTTTATTTATTACACAGCTAGAAGTTGATCAATCGTTTTTAGTACCGATTCATGATTGTTATCACCAATAACTTGTTTAGCAACTTGTTTGACCTGAGAAGTGGCATTGGCCATAGCAAAACTATAATTTGCTTTACTTAACATCTCTACATCATTTCCATTATCGCCAAAAGCAGCAACCTCGTTATCAGCGATATTTAAAAATTCTTGGACTCGCTTAATACCATTAGCTTTATGAACTTCCGGTAAAATAAAATCAATTCCTCCTCCACCAGTAGGAACAACTTTTAAATCAGAACCTAATTCTGCTTGCAATTGTGATGCAATAATTCTTGCATCTTTTCTTGGAAAATCTAGGGAATATTTAATAATATCATCATCAATTTCCTTAAAAGAAGAAACCTTCTTGATTTTAGGAAAGTAAAAAGCAGCAAATTCATATTCCTCTTGGCTTAATTTTTGATCCAAAATATAAGCACTTTTAAAACCACACGCCGCAATAAAACTAGGACAAAAATCGGTAATGATCCGATTAACTTTATTTACGATTCTTAAAGGGATTCGTGCATGTTCAAGATATTTTTGATGTACAACTATATTTCCACCATTTTCAGCTACAAAACTAATCTCAGGAGCATAATTAGTAAAAAAACTAAATAATTGTTCATATTGATTACCGCTAGCAACAACAAATTCAATTTTTTGTTGTTGCATTCGTTTAAATAGTTGAGAAAAATATCCCTCGTTATATTTTTTATGATCGTCTAAAAAAGTCCCGTCCATATCAACAGCAATCAATTTTAGCGGCATTTATAATTTTCCTTCTTTCCAAATTTAATTATTTCCAGGTGTTAATCCTTTGGTAGTAAAAGATACAATCCGTTTTAGCTCGCTCAATTCATCCCATTTTCGTTCTTCTAATAAAATATAATGCACAATTATGTATTCAAAAAGACCATTAAAAAGAAATTTGATGATATCCCGATTAGGCCAATTGACAATTTGATTCTTATCTTTTAACTTTTGAAAAAATTCATCTAATTCTTGAAGTTGACTTACCGGGATTTTTTCAAAAAAATTAACAGCTGTTAGTTGATTATATAAAACTTCTCGAGTCAAAATTTGAATTGGTAAAATATTTTTCTTAAAAAAATTAAGGCGATCACTGATAAACAACAGAACAAAATTATTCAAAGTTATCTGGTGTCCTGCCAATAATTTTTTAAGACTAATTGGGAGAATTTGAAATGCCAGCGGTGAAATAATTTCATTTAATAACTGCTTTTTGTTGCCAAATTTTTTAAACAACGTGCCTTCAGATACTTTCGCTTTTTGTGCAATTTGAAGAGTAGTGGTAGTTGCATAGCCATTTCGCGCAAATAAAAGCAATGCCGCTTGAAAAATTTTCAACTGTTTAGGACTTAAATTGATAATGTTAGGATTTTGTTGATAAATTTCAGGTAATTTTCTTAACGTTCTTATAACCTCCCTCTTTTTTATTTTCAGTAGTCACTTACTAAAAAGTATATCAAAATTTACCTATAAGACAAAAGCAAAAAAACATTATCTATCCTTTTTTCTACTGATAACCAAATCATTTTAGATTGACAGCAAGATTATGGTAAATTATAATTTAAAAAATTGCTTAAAGTGAGTAATCACTTTTTAAGAAAGGCAGAGTTTTATAATGTTAAATAAACAATTTGAAGGTACCAGGAAAAAATTTAGATGGGTTAGTTTTATTTTTGGCTTAATTATGGCAATTTTAGGAATAATTGTCTTTATGCATCCCGCTAAATTTGCTTTAACGGTTACTTGGATTTTCTCCATTGGAATATTAATCAACGGTATTTTAAGTTTTGTATTTTGGTATGACATTGGTCGTGATGGTTATCCTCGTCCTACAATTTTGTTACTTGATGCAATTTTAGATGTAATCTTAGCGATATTGATTTTTGCCTCTTCGGGGCCAAGTAAATTTATTATGTTAGGATACATGTTTGCCTTTTGGTTTATTTTTGATTCAGCAACCTCGTTATCGATGGCCTCTTTATCTTTCCATCCCGGATTTAATATGGTTTTAGGAATCCTAGGTTTAATCATGGGAATTATTATGTTATTTACTCCCATGATTGGAGCTTTAACCGTTGCTTATATTGCTGGTGCTTATTTGATTATTTTTGGAATTATGTTGATTAGTCGAGCCTTTTAACAATTAACAAATAGAAAGAAGAAAAAATGACTAAAATTATTGCCGTGTCGTTCAACCAATCAGATAAAGCATACCAAGCATTATCTGATTTAAAGAATAGTGTTAGTTCTTTCACCGTTTTAAGTTGTCGTTTAATCGAAAAAGTGGGTCAAACTTACGTCCAAAAAGATGGATTTGACGCTGATGCTTATGGTGAAAGCTTTGCAGAAGGTGGTTTAATTGGTGCCTTAATTGGAATTATAGGCGGCCCTTTAGGTATCTTATTAGGGGGTAGCCTGGGAATGTTAATTGGTAGTGCCGGAGATGTCAGTGGGGAAAATAAAAGAACTGACGTTATGTTAGAAATTGCGCAAGAAAGTTCTGACGGATTAGTCCTCGTCATGGTTGCTGAAGAATCTAATCCCAAAGACCTTAATGATTTTTTGAAAAAATATGATGTTAAAAACATTGTTCGCGAAGATTTTTCGGAAGTTCATCGAAAAGTTTTAGCTGCTGAAAAAGCCCAAAAAAAATTAGCAAAAGATGCTCATGATGAATTAATCCAACAAAAGAAAAAATCATTTAAAAAGAAAATCGCAGTAAAAGAAAATGAAATTAAAGCCCGCTTTGCCTCGGTAAAAGATAAAAAACCTTCAAAATCGCAATCTAATAATTCTCCAAAGCCAACAAAAGTAAAAAATAATGCTAATACTAATAAAAGTAAGAAAAAACGCCATAATAAAAAAAGTGAGAACAAAAAGAGCGGTTAGGAAAACCGTTCTTTTTTATTATCAAAATATGCTAAACACAAATACCACCAGAAATTAGCTAAAAGAAAACCAGCTAAAACATCACTAGGATAATGAACTTCCAAATAAATTCGACTAAAACCGATAAACACTACTCCCGCTATTAAAAAAACATTAAACAACCATTTATATTGAATAAAATTAGGACGAACCCAATAAAAAAGCATTAGTGCCAAAAGCATGGCTCCAAAACTATGACCACTGGGAAAACTCCAAGTTGATTCTGCTACTAATCGAGCTGCAGGCCTTGGCCGAGCAACAATGTGCTTCACTATTGATAAGATTATCCCGCCACTAGCAAATACTAATAATGAAGCAATACTTGCTACTTTTTGTTGGTGATACGCCAAAAAGATTGAACCTAAAACCACCCATAAACTTACCGCTAAGGGACTTGCTAAATGGGTTAGATGTTTAATAATCATGGTGGCTTGAGGCGTTCTGCAAGATATCATTAATTGTTGCCAAAAATGATCGAATTTTTCAATATGTTTACTTTGAACTAATATTAGAAAAATTACAAATCCGCCTAAACTAATAAAAGCCCAATTACGATATTTTTTTTGTTGGTTTGACATTTTATTTCTTTTACCTAAATCATAAGCAGTGAATCATTTTACTTTACCAGTTATAATAAAACTATCTTGTAGCCAAAACGGAGTTGAAATAATTAATGAAAAAGTTAATCAAACTCAGTCAAAAAAAGGACCGAATCAAATATGGAATGATTTTTACTTATCTTTTATATGTGATTCCGCTTTTACTTACCTTTACTCTACCACACACCAGTTTTATTTATACATGGCTTTTTCGGATAATTAATTTTGTTACCGCTGGCGCTTTTTGGCTTTTCGCAGTTATATTGGGACGGTTATCCGGAGTTACTCACGGATTTGGAGCTTATTTAATAATTTTTAGTGTGCTCCTTTACCAAAAATTTTCTTTTCTTTTAGGTTACCAAATATTATTTATTATTCTCTTTGTCTTAGGAACTTTTTGGTTAATTTTTGATTTGTTACGTGCTTTTCTTTATTCTTCAACATTAGCCCGAATTGATCCTCGGGCAATAGAATATAATCTAAGGGGTAACATTATTTTCTTTATTATCGGCTACTTAATGAGTTTAGCACCAAGTGTTAGTTTAGCTTATCTTACTAATAGTGAAAATTCTACAAAATCATTATTAAACTTTTTTTATTATTTTTCACATTTACTTGGCATTATTGCAATAATTTTTAGTCTTATTTTTTATATCTATAATTCTAAAAAACGTGTCAATCGGACTACGATTATTGGAAACTGTTTAATCATTTTTGCAAGTTTTATTACTACCATCCTTCTCTACTTTTTCTTTAATCTAATTTGGAGTTCCTTGTTTTACTATTCAATCGGACTAATGCTTTTAGGAAGTGTTTTAGTTATTCCGATTAATATTAATAAAGATTCTTTAAAAAATCATGATATTGCTACTGAAAATTAATTAAGCTGAACCACCATTTATTGCTCGTCCTAAAAACATTCTTTGAAATTTATTTTTTATAAAAAAATCTCCTAACAATTAATAATCATTAGGAGAAATATTAAAAAAATCAAACGATTAAGCATCTAAAAAGGTAATTATATTAAGAAAGCTGAGTAGCATAGGTTCCATCAATCCATTGATCTTTGCCAACACGATACCAAACTTGACCATTTATATAATACTTTGCTGAATATTTCCAATCAGTACCATGTTTTAATTTTAAACCTGTAAAAACACGATTGGGCCCGGGAACTTTCCATACGGCAATACTATAACCGGGAACGTACTTAACTCGAACTATTCCTCTCCCTGCAGTCCAACTAGTCTGATTTTGGACGTTGGTATAAATAGCAGGTATCCACTCTTTATACCCAATTTGATAATAAGCAGTTCCATCATGTAAAGTAACTTTTTTTGTTACTTGAACTTTAGTACCCGTTTTAAGAAGCTTCCCTGTTTCTTTTCGCACTCCCGCAGGAGAATCGTAAACTTTAATTGAGTAACCTTCAACATAACTAATTTTAGCGGGTGAATTAACGGTTTCGACTTTTGGATCATATTGATTTAAATTATAATTTTTAATAGCTTTAATCAATGTATTCGCATAAGTTGGACTAGTCGCATATCGTCCTTGCAACCAGCGCGCACTATCTTCATAACTAACTGTGTTTTCAAGCCAAGTTCCTTGGTAATAATTGGGATCCCAACTAAGACCATAACGCAACTTTTGCGCATTATCAGTCATACTCTGACCATAATTATCATATGCTCGAAAACGAGCGTTAATTGTAACATATTGCTTACTATTCTTATCCCATTCCTGGGTTGGAAGCGTTACGGTTCTTTTATTCCAATCATTATTAGCTTTAATCCCAAATAAATTATAATTTGGTGCTTTGCTAAGTTGGGAAGTACCCCAATTACTTTCGATAATGGCCTGAGCCAAGATAATTGATGTCCAAATACCATACTGATCTGATAGTTGCATGGCTTCTGGTTTTAAACTATTAATAAAATTTTGCTGATTTTCCGTATTTGCAAAATTAACAACTACTGGTCGTTGTGCCATCGTATTACTAGCCGCAAATGTTGGACTAATCGGCAACGCTAGTAAACAAAAACTTAATAATACTTGCTTTTTATTAAACAAAGATTCCTCCCTAATACAATTATAAAAAAAGTCCTTTGTCTATTGTACCGAAATTAACTTGCTAAGGAAATATCTTTTCGATTAAATATAAAATCAGCAATTAAATAAAAAATTAGTGTATAAACTAAGGTTGTAATTAAAGCAATAAATAATTCACTGGGGACAAACCCATTGGAATTTTCAATCGACATATCCAATAGTTGAAGTAAATTGTCATTAATTTGTAGCGGAAATATTTTGTAAAGTAATAAATTATTTTCAGAAATTTTTAAAAATGAAGTAATTACTGTCCATATGGTATGACCTCCCATAAAAAATATAAGAGTAAAAGCCGTTGACATCGAAGGACTATTAATCAAAGTTGAAACTAACAATGCAAATGCCCCAAAATACATAACACTAATTAAAAAAGCAAAAATATTTATCCCACTTTGTTTCAAACAAAAAGTAATATTAGGAACACTTCCATAAATAATTAATTCCACAATATAGCTAATAATTGAAAAAGCAAACATTGTAGCTGTCATTAAAATAGTCAAAGCCCCAAATTTAGCCAAAAGTACTTTATGGCGATTATAAGGACGAGTAAGTAATAGTTTAATTGTTCCAGAAGTTAATTCCTGCGTTAAAATACTTGAGGCATAAACGATAGCCATAGTCATTAACAGGTATAGATTAATTTTAAGCAATCCTATAAACAAATCATTACTTTTGACAATTTCTTTAGGTATGTATAACCGTACAATTAAGCAACAACCAACTATCGTAAGCAATGTTAAAATTGGAATCGTTAGCAATAAAACTCGACGCTTCAAAAATTTACGCCATTCATTAACCATTAATTTCATATTTTAAACCTCTTTCCGATTTTGATTATCTACTAAAATTGTATTTAAAAACGATTCTTCTAATGAATTATGCGACAGTTTAATACTTAACAAAGAAACGCCATTTTCTACCAATAATTTAACAATTTCTGGTCGTTGATCGGGTAATTGATTGTCAATTGCAACTTCAATTCGATTTAACTTATTCTGTGCTTGATAGCCGTGCTCATTTAATAAAGTTACGACTGGTGCAATATCTCCTTTAATTTCAAGATAAATAACCGAAGCAGTTTCACTAAGTAAGTCACTAATCGTTCCCTCATAAACTTTAGTGCCGTGATTAATAATAAAAAGATCGTTTACCATTTCTTGTAATTCAGCAAGAATATGGCTAGAAATAATAATACTATTGCCTTGCTTAACAAAATTTTGCATTAAGCTACGCATTTCTTTCATTCCCTTG
Organism: uncultured Lactobacillaceae bacterium; assembly: GCA_945273735.1. Taxonomy (GTDB): domain Bacteria; phylum Bacillota; class Bacilli; order Lactobacillales; family Lactobacillaceae; genus Xylocopilactobacillus. The sequence continues at coordinate 823 of CALYPJ010000030.1, read as the reverse complement.
GGATCTAAGCCATTCATTGGTTCATCAAGTAATAAAACTTTAGGATGGTGCAAGGTTGCATTAGCAATACCTAATCTTTGGCGCATACCTAATGAATAACCTTTAACTTTTTTGTTTTCAGCACCACTTAACCCATTATTAGCTAAGTCTTCCATCAACTCTTTATTACTAACTTTTTTTCGACTCATATCGGCAAAAATTCGTAAGTTTTGTAATCCCGTCATGTAGTTGTAAAATTCAGGACTTTCAATAATTGTTCCCACATTATATATGGCTGCTTCATATTCATGTTGAATATCCTTATGACATATTTTTATTTCACCAGAATTCTGATGCATTAAACCAGTCATAATTCTTAGTAAAGTTGTTTTACCCGCACCGTTTGGTCCCAAAAACCCTAAAATACGACCGGGAGCAACCTTAAAAGAAATATCATTAAGAATGGTCTGGCCATGAATTTTTTTGGAAATATGGTTAACTTCGACTAGATATTCTGTCGCTTTCAAAATTTTTTCTCCTTATTAGCTTTGTTACTTAAGCTATGCTTTTACTATGTAACTCAAGTATTAAGAAAGTATAGCAAAAAAATAACTATCGATATTTTTAAAATAAAATTTTTAATAAAATATTTATTTAACTTTTAACTCAAGATTTTTCCCCTTTAAAAAAATTTTATTAAGCTGATTTGAATTATAACCAAAGTTATTTCGGTAAACTTCACTGTAGTAATGAATTTTTACCGATTTTCCCCAAACTTTTAAATCTAAATCGGGATTAATCTTATTAAATAACAGTTTACTTTTATTAGCTTCAAATCAATTTG
>CALYPJ010000029.1 GCA_945273735.1 uncultured Lactobacillaceae bacterium | reverse complement strand
CAGCGCCATTTAAACAATTAAAGCCTTATCGTTTAAGATAAGGCTTTTTTAGTAGGGTATTATTTAAAACCAAGTCAAAAGGGTTTGGAGAAAAACAAAAGCTAAAGCATAAAGAGTGGCGACTTTGGGGGTAGTTTTTTCAATAGCCAGGGCGAAGTAGAAATAACCTAAAGCGGTGATCAGATCAGAAATAATATTTAAAATTCGCAGGGACCAGCTGACGAAGAAATTAGAGAAATAAATCCCGAAACCCAGGATTGAAATAATTAAAATAAGGTTTAACAATTGGGCAGGATGATGGGCGGCTTGGCGATTAATCCATTTAAATAGATAATAGGATAAATAATAAACAAGCCAGATAGAAAGATAGGTTAACAGAATTGCCATGATGATGACAAATAAAGACTCCCCCATTTTACGAAAATTGAGGTAGAAGAAGGCTGCTGAAATAGCGAGAGTGAGCGATAACAGCAAATAAGAGGTTTTGTTCATAATTTTGGACATGTGGATACCGCCTTTATAATTTAAAATATAATTAATCATATACCAAAAGGAGTCAAAGATGGGATCAAATAATTCTAATCAAAAAAATAAACATCAAGAAATAGCAGCTTATACAGTAATTGCCGCTAAAAATGTGGGCTTAGACGTCAATACTGCTTATCGCTTGGCTCAAGAGATGAATCGCCTAAATGATGCGGGACAAATTAATCCCGAGTTTAAAAAATTGCTTTTAAAACAAGCTCAAAATTGGTTTGCTGCTAATCCGCAAAAAAAAGATTAGTTTCATCCTATTAAATAAAAAATAAAGAGAATTGATCATTTGCAGTACGTTTAACTTGATATGATCTAAGGCAGATAATATTTCAATAGGTAAAAAGTAGGAGTGCAGATGAGTTCAGGTCAGAATAATAAATTAGAAGAAGTTAGAAAATTTCTGTCCGCGATTCTTTCAGGTGAACTATCCGGATACAAGATTAAACAACAAAATGATGAGCTTTTTCAACTTACTAAATGGACCCAAAACCAAAAGTTGATTAGTGGTGCTGAATTTAGTACGGTTTCAGATCAAGTCATTATGATTGACTATTCAACAGTGCAGATTACGGATAAAGGGAAACAAGTTTTAGCCGAAACCGGAGGACCCGTTAATTCTCAAGCAACTAAATCCCAAGCTCCTAATCCGAAAGTGGTGCCTTTAAATCAAAACTCCTTAGATCCTAAGGTAGCTGCAATGGTCGAAGCGATGAATCCCGAAGATCAAAAAACGGCTCAAGTTTTATTAAACGCTTTAAAATCGGGACAGTCCAGTCAATTAATTTATAAGAATTATTTGGAATTCTTTAATCGCAACCCGCAATTTTATAATTACTTCATTAATACGGATAAGAGTAATATCGCTAAAAAGCCGGTTGAAGCTGAAACTTCTACGGCTAACTCGGCGCCTAAAGCTTCATCAAATGGAATTTTCTCTCCGGAAGTTCAAAAGATTATTGCTAATATGCACCAAAATCAAGGACAATCTCAACCTAAGACCACGCCGCGCCCAGCTTCTAGTGACTTATTCCAAAGAACAACGAGCCCGCAAGCTGAACCTAAGACGGCGCCCGCTTCTAAAGTTGAACCGCAAGTTGCAGCAACTCCTAAACCTAATTTAAACGCGCAAAGCGAACCACAAAAAGCGACGTCAACTAAAGTAACTCCTACTCCTAAACCCCAAGTTACTCCAGAACCTTCCCAAGAAACTGTGGCGCCCGCTAGTCAACCAACAACTGCTAGTACCGGTAAATTAAGTTCTCACGTTACCATTCGTTATGTGAATCAAGATAACGATGAAATTGCCCCAACGCTAAACATCCAGTTGACTAGTCAAACGGCAGCTTATGATGTAACTAAATATCAAAAACAAATTCATGACTACAATTTTGTGCAGGCCGATAAGGCGCAAGGACAATTAACTGGTCAGGATTTTACGGTTACCTTCCATTACGAAGCTAAAATTGCGCGTGGTAGTATTCGGGTTAATTACGTTAACCAACAAGGCGAAGATATCGCGGAAGAAAAAGTAGTACAAGGAGGTCATATTCGCGAGTTTTACCCTTTGCTGGAGGACTTACCAGCCCAATTAGTCACTTTGATTAAATCCCGACGTTATCAATTACGCAGTATTTTAGCTGATAATGATCCCACTGATTCTTCTTTAATTTATTTCTCGGACTTAGATCAGAACTTTACGGCAATTTTCCAAGAATTAGCTCCCGGACGCATTACCTTACGTTATCGCAATTTGAAGAAACAAGAAATTGGTATTGGTAAACGCATTATGGAAAATAATGTCCATAATGGGGAACAAGTGGCGATTCCGTTACCGTTAGTTCCTACAGGCTATGAATTAGATCAGACGCTTTTAAATGGCGATCCCGTACGCGTCGGTGATCAGTTTACGGTCACCCCGGAGTCTCAAATTATTGATTATGTATTTAAGCGTGTAATTGCTGATGGGGCGATTATTTTCAATTATGTCGATCAAGATGGGCGCCAAATTGCTAATCCGACCACAATTCGCGGTGGCCGGTACGGCGAAGTTTATGGTTTCCGAGAAAACTTACCGCAAGCAATTTTAAATCGGATTAATGACGGAGTTTATGAGAATAATCCAATTATCAAAGAAGAAGGCGAAAATGGGACGGTCATTCCGGCTAATCGGATTATCTTTGATAATCAAGATCATGAATATTCTGCAGTGTTCCAAGCAACTGAAGCGGCGAAGATTACTTTGAAGTTTGTCACGACCGATGATAATCCAATTCCCAATGTTGAGAATAAAGTCGTTCAAGGGACTCATTATTACGGCGATACGTTTGTAATTCCCAGTGCTCCGGTAATTACCGGTTTTGATTTAAATCGGGTAATGGTCAATGATAAAGCCGCCAAAATTGATGATCCGATCATGTACAGTAATCAAGAAAAAACGATTACTTACGTTTATACAATTGCCACAAGTACGATTACGGCTCACCATGTAGATCAATTAGGTCGTCAGATTGCCGAAGATCGGGTCATTACCGGTCAGATTGGTACTACTGTCGAACAAAGTAAACTAGTCTCGTTACGGTTAAATCCTTATTTCATCTTAAGTGATGTCTTAACCAATAATAGTAATTATACTTTTAGCAACGATCCGCAATTTATTACCTTCCATTATCAAGTTGATGATAACTTGGTACCAGATGTAAATAATGTCGCTGATGTCGTGTTATTGAATTGCTTAGATACTAACGGCAATATTATCGGCCGCGTGACGCCTAGTGCAATGCATTTAGATCAAGTTAAAGTCGGTCACGTGTATTCCTTACACGCACCGGATTTTGCGGGGTATCATCTCTTTAGTAATAATGATGCGGTGCGCATAGTTTGGAATTCGGAAAAAGCAAATGATTTTGTGATTGTAAATCACCCTAATGGTCTAGCATTTATTTACCAATCAGTGTAAAAAGGTAGCACAAATTCTTTAAAATTTAATTAATTTTACAAAAAACATTTTTTTAATTAAATCCCTTCCTTTTCTCTAAGTTATGGCTTATGATAGAGGTGCTTATAAAAGTATTTTTATAAGCGGTTTGGTTTATGTACACTTTAACTGCAAACGGTAGTATCTATCCTAACTTATATTACTTTTATTATTGTTTTTATTATTATACATTTATCATTGATGGTACTATGCGTTTGTTTTTAAAATTTAATCTTTTCTTCCAAGGAAGAAGATGGACAGCAAGACCTCCTAGTTTGTTGCCCGAATTGACAGAATCGTTAAGATTCTGTTTTTTTTGTCGTTAATTAGGAAATAATCATAATTACCGAATTTTTGGCAGTGATAGCTGAGATTTTAAGCTAAAAATTATTCCGGATTAGTTGAATAATTCTTTGCGGTGACTGCGTTTTAAAATTTTTTTATTAACGGGGAAAATATTGCACTGGATGGCTGTTAGCGCCAATTATTATCGTCAATGCCCCCAAGGTTATTTAAACAATGAGGGAGCTTATTTGCAGGCAGTTAGTGATTATCCGAACAATTTTTACCGGGGTGGGAGTGATTGCAGTTAACCTTGGGGCAAAAGATTGCCGGAATTGTACATAATCCTGATGGCAGTTTAGCCGTAATAAGGGTAGCGTTGATGTGAATACGCCGGGGATTTATCAATTAGTTGATGAGGCAAATAATTTTTCGGGAAATAAAATCCAGCTCGTACGCAACATTTACATTCTCGCAATATCGGTGATCAAGCGCAATCCGCCAAATTTAATTAAATTGCAATTTCCTTTGTGGGTTAACGTGGCAGCTAGGAGTTAATCTTTTTTTTGCCAGTCAAAAAGTAATAATGTAATTTTGTACCATAGCTGGAATTAACGGTAAAAGCTTAAACTAACTTTTGGTGATTTAATTGTCAATGTTTATCAGTAAAATTAAACTAATTCTACCAAAATAATCCTTAATAATCTTTATAATTTAAGATAGGAGGAATAAAAAGGATAAACCAAGAACTAACTTGGCTCCAGCAAAACTATATCGCAGCTGGAGATAAAATTGTCCCTAAATAATGGGGATATAAATCTATCGGATTTACTATTTCATTAAGAAATAAGGAATATCGAGGGTAATTGCCTTCCATAATGGAAGAGAAAATGGGTAATTGTTATTAAACAGAAATTTAAAGCATTAAATTATCAACCTCAAAGCAATTTATGGGGAACATTGAAGTTAGAAAATTCGTTAAACCAGCTAAGAGGGAGGCATTGATGATTAAAAAAGCAAACATTACGATCAACTTAACAACCGGCAGTCAAACTACCTGGAACCTGCAATGGCGCCAAAAAGGTCCCCAAGGTAATTTGTGGTTGCAATTATCGCTGTCATTAATCCAACGCCCTTCTTTTGCGGTAACGGTTTTAAGAAAGCAGCGGGCTACGGCTACAATTGAACCGCAAACGTTCACTTATCCTTCGGGGACTATTTTAAAAGAAACGGAGGTACCAGAAAGTTTCAATGATTTATTGCGCAATGACTTAGTGGCTAATAATGCTGCTTTATTGGGGCATCCTCGCCGGTTGCAAAAACTGCTGATTACTGCTTTTTTAAATAGTTGGCAACAAAATGTTCTTAGTTATGGCTGGGGTAAGCGTAAAACATCTTCGCCGTTTTACTTATATGGTGGTTTTGGGATCAGTCATACTAATCCTAATAATGCTTATCATAAGTGGCCTTGGGGGTATCTTACGGATCGGGGTGCTTATCACATCGCCATTAAATATTATCCCTGGAATTTTTATCGGGGCGGTGCCACCTTAAAGTTAGTTGACGGCCAAAAGATTGCCGGGATTGCCCCTGGTTCTTTAAAAGTTGATGTGAGACAAGTTGATCTAATGCAGGTTGGGACTTATCCGGTAGTTTATACCTATACTAATCCTCAGAATTTAGCCGAAACCGCACAGCTTACGGTACCAGTTAAAGTGGGAACAACAGTATTTCCTTTTATCGCTTTTCCTAAGAAAAGTAAGTTAATCTGTAATCAAGGAGAAAAAGAGGATTATCGTACGTTTAAAGCAGTAGGTAACTGGCAGGCTTTAAATAAAAGTAACGGTGATTATCAACGTTTAGTTCACGGAACCGGGCTTGCCTCCAGGAAAGATGGTAGCTTTGCAGTAAATGTTTTTGGTCAGGTGAATTTTCAAAAACCCGGAATTTACCCGATAACTTATCAAGCTCAAAATTGTTTTGGCTTGACTACTAAGTTAGTCCGGTATTTTCAAGTCATTGCGACGGAAAAACAAGTTAAAGCCCCTAAACCACTGGTGGGTTATATTAACTGCCATCCCGGTTATTGGATCGTGGTTTTAAATGCCAAAGGGCAGTGGCTTTATCAATATTTACCTTACGGCAGTGCTTGGCAAATTGATGGCCAAATGCAAAATCGCCAAGGGCAAGTATTTTACCGTTTGGCTAACGGTTACTGGCTAAAAGCACAAGTACTCACTTTTAAAGACTAATCATAATTTAATTAGGTTTTAAATAGTTCAAATAAAAGAGATGTCATTAGCAAATGGCATCTTTTTTTAGGATTTGAAATTAAACGATAACTAATTATAAAAGAAATTAATAAGGAATATAGAAATCGAATAAGTATTAGTTAATTTTAAGAATTACTTTTTAATGTTATTTAATTTTCAACCATATTAAATGTTATACAGACTAGTTAACTTTTTTTACATTAAAAAAATTTAAATTATAAACCAGGCAAAAATATGTTATATATGTTATAATTGTGATAAATGAAGGGAAGGATAAAAAGATGAAGTATAAATTAGCTAGTTTGGCCAGTGCTGCTTTGCTATTAATGGCACCAATATCTGGAGCAGTGTCGGTTGGGGCTAATCCAACTCAACCCAATCCAAAATCTTGGGACTATGATACTGCAAAGCCGGGTTTAGGCGAATATGACCAATTATTGCAAAATGCGGGGCCGACGGATGGTCAAGTTGATTGGTATCCTGCCGAACACTTTGCGAGTAGCAAAAATATTCGACCATCTTTATTAGTTAAGCAATTAATTGAACTTTCAATTGCTACTAATGAAGCTAATTCTAAGGCGCGAAATGTATTATTTAATGATACAACGGGGACCAATAATTCACGACCGGGCTATGAAGATGTTTATCAAAAATATAATCTAGCCTTTGGCTTTATTGCACAATTATTGGATTTCAATAATGAAAAAGCAGGGGAAGGTGCTTATTTAAAGCAAGGCTTTGAAAGTACTGATGGTAATGCTGCCGGTAGTTGGGCATCAAATAATGAAGATAAAATTGTTGCTACGAATAGAACGCCAGATGAAAGAATTTTACAAGTTCCTAAAATTGGTGAAGGTAAAAATATTTCAGATATTTTAGGAACCGCAATCTTTGGCGATCCAGACCAATCTTATGCCCAGCTTTATGTCAATGGATATGATAATACGGTCCAAAATGCCCCTAATATTATTCGGGAAACAACAACGAGTATCACTTTAGTAGCGCAAAGCAAACTAACAGGGCGGAAAGCTACAGCGATCTTTAAGTTAAATAATAAAACTTTTAATGAATTGCCAGAACAAGTTTTGTTGGAAAATGATATCGATAACTCGCCATCTTTTAACGGCCAGTGGGGCAATAGCTATAACCCTGATAATAAGGACCTAGGAGATAGTACCAGCGGAACTTTCAATCAAACAAAGAATTTAGTTACCGGCTTAACTAATAGTCAAAAGCTACTATTAAGCAATGGGGGATCTTCAGCTTGGGTTGATCCTCAAACTGGCTCAGGAACAATTGTTGTCCCTCGAGGTACTTCGGCTACAGAAATAGCAAAGAAGATTAAGCAGTTAGGCTATAAGAGTAACTACAACATTGCTAACGTAGCGCCAATGAAAGCCATTCATGGGGATAAATATGTTAATAGCACTAGTCCTAGTCCAAGAGACGATGGTAAAGTAAGAAATGAAAAGAATTCCTACAATGTGACCTTTGGCGGAGTTATGCCCCTTTCTGGTTTAACACCAAATGGGATTACTGCTACTACTCCTACTCCCCCTGAAGCAACTGGTAATATCACGGCATTAAGTAATAATAAATTTAATAATGCTGGGCAACCACAAAATGACTATTTTGCCGTGGCTGATCCACGATTGCAACCTGCCCCTAATCAAGATAAAGGTTATGAAGAAAGTAATGGTAAAGCAGATTACAGCGAAAAAGCTTTAACAAAGAACTTTAGTAATTCACTATTGTATAATCCGCTAAACACTAATAGAAATGATGAATTTGGCTTTAAGAAGGAAGACTCTGACTCTGGCTCTGACAATTCGGAGAATGGCTACAATAACAATACCGCAGCAACGATTCCTAATCAAAAAGATACGGCTCACTCAGATAATAAGGTTTTTGATGCTGGCAATGAGAACCCACCCTTATCTTATTATGAGAATATAAATAATTCAGAAAACTACAGAGGTGATCAAACAATCGATGCTAAGAAAGCTAATGATGAACTCGGTAATGTCGTGCATGCGTTTGAACCTTCGGAGAATGGGAAACTAGAAGTTAATTCTAAAACACCTTTTGCGGTACGCGAAGCTTGGGATGATACTCATGCGATCTTTGGTACAGCGCCTTTTACAGGTTTAACGGAAGAACAAATTAAAGATAAAATTGCCAATAATGGTTCGTTCAATAATACTGCAGGGGACCAAATCAAGAAAAGTTTTACCTTTAATATGCCATTAAATAATACTGTAATGAAGTCATATCGTAATCCATACAGTACGGTAATTTCTACTGCTTTGCCTTTTTCAAAGAGTACGAAGGATTTTGAAGCAGGAGTGAAGTATACGGGTTCTAGTGACATGAATGTTAATCTTAAAAGTTCTGATAAAGCTGGTAATTATATAATCCCTGCTACTAATCCTTGGTATGTTAATAAGGGTAATAGTGATAGTGATCCAGATTTTAGTGGAACTAGAGATTCCAAAGGGCATAAGATCAATGTATATGCAAATGATACTATACCAGAGGAGTTGTCATCTTTACACTTAAGTAAAGATACTTGGGAAAGTGAAGATAATACTAACCCCGACTCCGGTAAACCTGGATTAGTGAATGTTGAAAGAAACAAAAAAACATATAATAGTACAATTGATGATGATATAGATTATGACAATAGGAGTTATGCTTCATGGATTCGAGACTCCACAAATCCTAATAATTCTGATTACGCAGGTAATGACAATTCTGTATTAGAGGGACATCCTGATACCATTAGATCAAAAACATATACGGAAACTGGTAGGGCGCCGGTTTTTGTAACAGGAGATTATGTAGATGCTGATAATAACAGTAGCTGGTCGGATTTTGAAACATCCCCTCATAATGCTGGTACTATTGAGCGCCCGAATTGGGTATTTACTCATAATAATGGACAAACTAAAACAGATTGGCATTGGCAACTAGCAAAAAATGTTGGTTATGTATTAATTTCTGCTAAAGGTTTGCGTGAGGATCAAAAACAGGAATTAAATAAGTATCAAATTCCTAGACAATGGGAAGATGCTGATGGAAACACACTCAATAGTATTAAAAATTTTGATAAGTTAAAAGATCATATGCCGACCATTTCTCCCGTAAACGATGATAGTAATTATCGTGGTGGATTAATTGGTACGATGAGTATTCAAGGTCATGAAGGTGCTGGTACTGACACTACTCCATTTGAGCAAAAGAACGCTGGAAGTATTTATAATGATCTATTATGTGGTAATCCATCAGATGGTGCTTCATATATAAAGGTTCCGGGTTTAGGTAATAATGAAGTAAAAGTACCAAAAAATGCCCCAGGTAACTTAGGTGATTTTGCCAGTGATACTAAGCTTCATTATGGTTTGACTTGGAATGATTCATCTGATTTACCTCAAGTTAAAATTAAGCGTTCTTTAAATGTTCAGTATTTAGTACCTGTTTCTGTTGCTAGAAAAGTTACATCTACATTAACTCAAAATAATAACATTTTTAGTAATTCATCAGATAGAGATTTTACAATCACAAGAAAAGTAGAGACGAAATATAGCGATTATGGACTTTATTTAGGCGATGTTAATCTTATTAATCAAAATACAGAGATAAAAACCAATACTGACCTTCTTGAAAAATTATTGCCGGTCAACAATCAAATTGAATACACGCGAATGGACAAGAGTTATCCGCATTACGATTCTGAATTATTTGATCATGGTTCTAACCGAAACAGCATTACTGTAACTCATAATCATGACAGTGGAAAATTTGTTGGTGATACTGAAGAGAAAGATACTAATGGTTCCGCCGTTAGCCTTGGTGAAAAATATGTTGGTTCCTCTGATGACTATTCCATCGGTATTGTTCACGCTCCCAAAGATTTATTTAAAGTAGATTCGAATGGAATTCCTGAAGGGGTAAGTGGACTTTTTAGGAAGAATGGTGATGTAACATCCACTGAAAATAAGGCTGATCGTGAGCAAGGTATTAATCAATACACTGATACGCCAGAAAACAGTAACGGGATGTCCATTGGTAAGGAGGATAGTTATACTACCTTAGCTGATGCCTACAATGTTGATATTGTTAATGGTAAAGCTGTGGGTAAAGCTGATGATCAAACAAAGAATAAAGATGATCGGGTAGCTTTAGTTCAACAACTTTTAGATAATGGCGGTAATGAAAAAGCATATTATTATATTCCTTCCCTACCACGGCTTTATGAACACTGGAATGAAGCGCGGATTAACGTCGTTATTTATGATCAAGCTGCAGTTCCGGCACCTAGCAAGCCCGAAACCAAACCTTCATTCTCTACGACTGATGTTTCTAAAGGAAAAGATCCATTTAAGGTTAATTTAAGACCATATACCACGGTTTATGATGATGGTGCGGTCTTAAAGGAAAGTGATGTTCCAGAGAACTTTAAGAATTTAATTGCGAAAGATTTAGTTGCAGGAAATCCTGATTTAGTTAGCGATGGTAAAGTTGCAACCGGGAAGTTACAACAAATCTTGATTAGTTCCTTCTTAGGTAGCTGGCAACAAAATGATGGCAGTTTCAATCAAACCGATACGGGAGCCGGAGTAAATTCGCCACTTTATCTCTATGGTGGTTTTGGGATCAGCAATTCTGATTCTAAGAATTCCTATAGTCAATGGCCTGATGGCTATGCGACACCAACTTCGAAGACGAGTAAATATTATGAAGCCGTATCTCGCTACCCAGGAGACTTTTATCGGGGTGGCAAAGACTTAAAGACGATGGGTAAAGAGGTTATTAAAGGCATTCCAGCTAGCGCATTGAAAGCCGATGTTTCCCAAGTAGATTTAAGCAAAGCGGGCAGTTATCCGGTAGTCTTCACTTATACTAATCCCGACAATGCCAAAGATACCGCAAGCATCACCGTACCGATAACGGTAAAAGACGCAGCGGCTCCAGTGTTTGCCTTCCAAGGTGGCAGTGATGTAACGCTTAAAGTCGGAGAAAGTTTCGATCGTAATGCCTTTAAGGTAGTTGGAAGTTGGCAAATTTTCAACAAATATGAAGGTAACTATGATAAATTAGTTAACTACGAAGGCATAGCTAAGAATAGTAAAGGAGAACCGGAAGTAACTATATCCGGTGATGTTGACACGCAAACTCCAGGAGTTTATCAATTAATTTACAAAGCAACAAGCATTGGCGGAGCAACTACGACAATGACGCGCAATATTACCGTTTTACCAAAAGAAACTAACGGTGATAATTGGCAAGTTAGTGAATTTGCATCAATAGGTTATATCAATTATGTGCCGAATTATGGCATCAATGTATGGAATGCTCCAGCAGGAGTATTTACGGGGCAACGCTTAGCTCACGGCAGTGCTTGGAAGATTTTCAAGAAGGCAACAAATGCTCAAGGTAAAGTCTTCTACAATGTCGGAAAGAATCAATGGATTGACGGGCAATACGTCTCCTTCTCTCCGGTAACAAGTCTTAAACCGTTAAAGGGTATAGTAACGATTGATTATGTACCAGGATACGGAGTTAACTTATGGAAGAAACCAAATAGTAGCGGTGGCTATTATGCCGGACGTAAGTTAAAGCATGGTACTCAATGGAAGACTTTTGGTCTGGAAAATGGCTTCTATAAAGTTGGTAATAACCAATGGATTCAAGGCAAGTACGCTAAATTTAAAGCTAATTAATTGAGTGCAAATCTTAAAAAGATTCAGTTTTTAAACTGAATCTTTTTTTTGTGCTTGGTGGCATCTGGTAATCATAATTCACAAGTACTTTGTCCGCCCCTAGCCAGTGAGAAATCTAATTAGGTGGATAATCGGTAGTTTAAAACCTTCGAAAATTGCTTAGGGTTACGTCAAAACAAGCAGTTTTAATTATTAGTCCGAAAGTCTTTGAAATTTGGCTTTTTACCAAGGACTCTCAGAATTAATATGAGGCTAATTACCTTAATAATCAAACGCTTTAATGCTGAAATTTATCTTTTTGCGATTTTTTAGTTCAAATTAACTCCTAATAAGCTAGGATTTAACTAATTAATTATTATTTATTTTATATGTTAAAATATAATGAAATAGGATTAGATCATGCTTTTAATTTACTCTACAAGTATACGCAAAATTGAATAGGAGGAAAAATGAAATTTAAAATTGCAGTTTTAATAAATAGTGCTTTACTATTGGGATCGCCATTAGCTAAAGTGCTAACGGCTGTAGCCCAACCTCAGGTGGTTCAAGCTGCTGTTCCCGGAAATAAAGGGTCATTTAGTGCTGATTTAGGTTTAGGCGAATATGATCAATTATTCCAACATGCGGGACCTAGTGATGGCATGGTTGATTGGTATCCCACGCGCGATGCCTTAGGCTTATATCCTAAAGCCCAAGAGCTAGTTAAACAATTAATCAGCTTATCGCAAGCTACCGGAGATAATAGTGCTAAAGTTGGCAAAGCGTTATTTAATAACACCAATGGTGCCAGTGAAGATCCCGATGACGCCGCAATTTATCAAAAATATCGTTTAGCTTTCGGTTTTATTGCGCAAATTTTAAGTTTCAATAACGAAAAGACTGGTCAAGGAGCTAAATTAAAGCAAGGAGCGGTTGCTGGTGATGACCCTAGTGATGCTTCAACCGGTAATTCCGAAATTGCCGGGGATATTACCCAAGATCCCATTCCGGGTCAAGGGATTAATATTGCTGATGTTTTAGGTGCAGCTTTCTTTGGAGATCCTGATAAAGCTTATGCCCAACTTTATCTCAATGGTTATGATAATGTGATGCAAAATGAAACCGACATTATTCGTGAAGGAACCAGTAGCATTACAATTGTGGCTCAAAGTAAAATAACGGGTAGAAAAGCGACCGCAATTTTTAAATTAAACAACAAAACTCTGCCGCATTCACCTGACAATACCAAATTAAATAACTATCGTGATCGTACGGTTTATGCCCTTGATGATAAAGATGGTAATCCGGATATTGCGGGTTTAAACATGACGACAACGCCGCAAAAAGTGATTGATCATCTTGATTTTTCTAAAGCTATTGCTTTTTGGGCTGATAATAAAGCTGGCGGGGGGACAATTATTGTTCCTCGCGGTACTACCGCCCAAGAAATTGCCCAACTTATTTCCCAAAGAAAAATGACTAGTAACCACACTTTAACCGAGATAGCGCCGGTAAAAGCAATTCAAGCGGCAACAACCAAAGGGAAGTCCGCTGGTTTTAAGAAAATTGCCGGTACTGATAAAAAGTGGGCCGATGTTTCTTATAGTCACTATTATGTCGGAACTAGGAATAATATTTATCAAGGTAGACCTGCCGGGAATTTTAATGCTAATCCGGCAAGTTTAAATAAGACATCCGCATTTTCAGATTCAGTGAATGGCCCCGAAAACTATAGACCCGAAAAATTAACGCAATATCGAGAATTGAATAATCTTTTTAACGATGAAGGAAGTAGCGGTTCAACAACATCTAACGGAATATTTGAAACAGGAAGTACCCCAACGCGTGATGCTTGGTTTGGTGGTAGTACGGCTAATAATTATCACATGATTGATACTAATCAGTTATTTACCGCTGGTAAATTTGATAATACATCAGCTAAATCCTTGCCTAATTTGATCCAATCAGAAGGAACTCCCTGGGATAATGATGATTCTTTACCTCAAGCTAAAAATATGAAGGGTCAAACTAATAAAGTTGCTGGAGTCAGCGACCCGACTAAAACTACCAACATTGGTAAAGTACAACATTTGTTTCAACCATCAAGTTATTTTAAGGAAGCTTACGATGCCAATCATTTTGTAAATAATAGTCCGGAAATTGAAAATAAAGATGTTACGGCGATTGCTCAAGAAATTGCCCATAATGGTAGCTTTTCTAGCCCGAGTTCCCAAGGTCAAATTAAGAAAAGCTTTACCTATGAGGCACCAGTAGCTAGTTGGTTTTATAAGTCATACAATAATCCCTATTCTACGGTCATGAGTAGTGCGGGAGGATCTACTTTTGATGGTAAAGTGATTAATGGAAATTGGGATAATTTGACAACTAGTCCGCAGAGTTATTTAGATTTGAATGATCCGGAAAATTCTGATGTTATTAAGACAAACGAAAATGATGATTCAAAAATCAAACTTTCAAATAACGCTTACGTTAAAGAAATCAAGCCCCAAGATGCTGAATATTTAAAGAAAAATGGTGTCGTTCCGGTATCTAATGATACTAAGCTTTTTTACTTTTTTGGCACTTACCCCCAAGATATGGCGCTAAATCTTTCACAAGTAGCTCTGAAAATAGATTTACCCAGTGTGGATGTGAATTTGGAGCTTAGACTAATGAATTATAGGGCTTCTATGAAGTTAGGTACAGTAGGTACTGATAGCCTCCGTCTTGGTATGAATAATTCTGATGTTATGTTACATGAAAATTCACCGCAACCAAAAATTATAAATATGGGTAGTATGGGTCCTTATTCTATGGGAAGTTTTGATTTAAAGGAAGTAAATAATGTAAATTTTGGAGAAGAGGATAAACAATATTTACCGGCGGTTACATCTAATACATCGTCACCATTTCCACAATATAGTTTGGAAATAAAAAAAGCACCTTTTAATAAGTTACAAATGTTGAATGATTCCCAATATTTTGTTCAAACCTGGGATCGAAACACTGCAACTAAAAATTCTCAGGGTAAATTTATTGATAACCCAACTCCTTTGATTTATAACAAAAGTATTCTTTTATTACCTTCTGATTATGGAGCTTACAGTACGGCCACAGTAAATCAAGTTGATTCTCCGAATTTTGAATCTAAATACTTTGTGAATGGCTTTTTTGCATTACAACCAGTACCCAATGAACATCAGAAATATGCCATCACATCGTGGTCAATAAATGAACAATATAATCAAGCGGCTAGTTCTAATTCTAAGCGTGCTTACTTTAACTCCAATCTTTATAATAATCCGCAAGGAGCTTTTGCTAAAGGACAAAAATATCAAAATAATAGTCGTTTCTTTGTTTCGCAAGATTTTGCAATTGGTCCTGTTTCCAGCGATATGATTAATGATGCCGGACCTGTTGGCTCGGGGGTGAACATTAATCAAACTTATTATCCTTATGGCAAAGGGGATCCCCAAGGGGGAACTTTTGAAGCTAATGCCGCTAAAATCTTAGAACTAGCGGTTAAATATAATAATCCCCAAAATAATAAATTAAATAAAAAAGCTGATGCCAATTTAAAATCGGAATTTACCGATCAAGGAACTGATGGTAACGGTCAAGGTAATGATGGTACCGGTTATAAATTAGTTAGTGTTGCTGATGCAGCAAACAAACAGGGCGTTAGTGAAAATGCATTGGCGAGCGAACTTGCTAAAGTAACAGGTAAAGATATTAATGAAGTTAAAAGAATTAAGTGGGTTCAAGCAACTTTACCACGCTT
The DNA here is from genome assembly GCA_945273735.1 of uncultured Lactobacillaceae bacterium. GTDB lineage: Bacteria > Bacillota > Bacilli > Lactobacillales > Lactobacillaceae > Xylocopilactobacillus. The sequence goes on along the minus strand of CALYPJ010000029.1, from coordinate 1,896 downwards.
AAAGCGCCATGCGGGTACCGCACGGATTAATGTTGTTATTTATGATAAAACCCCGAATAAGAAGCCCACTAAGCCTGATACTAAACCTTCATTTTCTACTACCGATATTTCACAAGGAAATGATCCCTTTAATGTTAAATTTAGGCCTTATACCACGTTATATGATGATGGTGCGGTTCTTAAAGGTGCAGATGTTCCACAAAATTTTAAGAATTTATTAGATAGTAGTTTAGTTGTGGGAAATCAGGATTTAATTGAGCATCCTAATCATTTATCCCAAATATTAGTGAATGCCTTTTTGAATAGTTGGCAGCAAAATGATGGCAGTTTTGATCAAACTGATACGGCAGTAGGAGTTAATTCACCGCTTTATCTTTATGGGGGTTTTGGAATTAGTAATTCAGATTCAAAGAACTCTTACAGCCAGTGGCCTGATGGTTATGTGACAAATACGGGAGATTACTTGAAGGCAACTAATTACTTTAGTGATGATTTTTATCGGGGCGGTAAAGATTTAAAGTTAGTCCGCGGGGATAAAATTTCTGGAATTCCGGTTAGTGCTTTACAAGCAGATGTTTCCCATATCAATCTCCGTCAGGCGGGAAGTTATCCGGTAGTCTTTACCTATACGAATCCGGATAATGCCAAAGATACGGCAAAAATAACCGTTCCGGTAACTGTTAAAGCGACTGCAGCACCAGTTTTTGTCTTCCAAAACGGCAATGATGTGACCCTTAAGGCAGGAGATTACTTTGACCGTAATAACTACAAAGTAGTAGGTAATCGCCAAATTCTTAATAAATATCAAGGCGATTATCAGAAAATAGTGAATGGAGAAGGGATTGCTAAAGATGATAATGGAAATTTACGGATAACAATTACGGGGCAAGTTGATCCTAATACTCCTGGCATTTATCAATTAACCTATGAAGCAACTAACTTAGCCGGAATAACAACTAAGTTAAATCGCAAGATTCAAGTTTTACCGAAGGAAGATGTCAATAAAGATTGGACCCTGATAGCAATGAAAGGGATTGGTTATATCAATTACGTGCCAAATTATGGTATTAATGTTTGGTATAAACCTAATGGAATTTTTACGGGGCAACGGCTTTTGCACGGCACTGTTTGGAAAATTTTCCAAAAGGCGGTAAATAGTAAGGGTCAAGTTTATTATCAAGTTGGCAGCAATCAATGGATTGATGGTCAATATGTATCATTTAATCCGATTAGTGCGATGCAACCCTTAAAGGGAATTGCTACTGTCAATTACGTACCAGGTTATGGGATTAACTTATGGCGGACTCCAAGCACGACGGGGGGTTATTATGAACGTAAATTAGCCCATGGTAGTAAGTGGAAAGTTTTTGGCCAACAAAATAATTTCTATAATATAGGGAACAATCAGTGGCTTGAAGCTAAATACGCGATCTTTAAAGCTCAATAATTTTTTAAAATTTTTTAAAAAAAAGGCGCAATGTTTGATTGGGTCTTTTTTTTATGGATAATTGAAACGTTTGAGATCATTAAAATAATTTAGTAATCCCAAAAAACTACAGCTAAATATGTCATCATGTAAATATTATATATAAAAATATATTATTTTACTATTTTACTCATGTAAATAATATGTACTTTAATTTACTATTTTACTAAAGACGTTATAATTATGTTGTTGTTTTAATTGTAGGAGGAAAATATGAAGTCAAAACTCACTGGCTTAGCTAGTGCTGCAATATTGTTATTATCTCCGGTAATGGGAGCTTTTAACGCTGTAGCCCCAGTAACAAAAGTTCAAGCAAGTAGTAATTGGGATTATGATACGAATAATCCGAGTTTAGGCGAATATGACCAATTACTGCAAAATGCGGGGCCAAGTGATGGCATTGTCGATTG
>CALYPJ010000028.1 GCA_945273735.1 uncultured Lactobacillaceae bacterium | reverse complement strand
AATATAGGATAGCAATTTGTTATGAAAGAGTAGTGTTCTAAATTATATTTTTTTACAATATTTAAAAATAAAAATATTGAATTTTTAGGTGGCGAGAATCTACATTTTGTGTGGAGCTATTTTAATTAAATATTTGTGACATATCCGTAAAAAAGCTTACTCTATTGCGAAAAAATAGTTTAAGTTTGTGGATTCGGTCATCATTGACTGAAATTAGTATGTATTAATATCACTAGTTTCATAGCACTGTAATCAATAAATAAATTTGAAATTTAATTAGACTGTAGTTAATCTGATCAAGTCTACATCATTCAAATATTCGAGAACTAAAGTTTATCTAAGTTAGTTTTTTTAAATTTATATTTAATTAGCAATGAACATATATTTATTTATTTCAAATCTAATTTAGTGTAATATATATTTATAATTTAAAATTATCTATGGTTGAAGTGTTAAGCTTTCAAGAATTATCTTTGGTTTGGGTTGCCAAGGAAAATTTTTGGAGGTTTTTTTATTTTGGAGGACATAAATGAAATTTATTGGTTCACTCTGCTTAATTTTGATTTTAGTAACTCTAGCTGGTCATTTTAGTGCACGACTTAATTTACCAGTAGTTATGGGAGAATTATTAGTTGGAATTATATTTGGACCTTCATTACTAAATTGGATTCAATCTAGTAACTTGATTCATATTTTTTCGGAAATAGGTGTAATTATTCTAATGTTTATAGCGGGATTAAATAGCAATTTAAATTTATTAAAGAAGTTTGTTAAATCAAGTACAATTATAGCTATTAGTGGTATGATCATCCCAATAATTACTGCTTTTTTAACTGGTATTTTCTTCAATTTTACCAATTTTGAAAGTTTATTTATAGGAATTATTTTTTCGGCTACTTCAGTTTCAATTTCTGCAGAAGTTCTTAAAGAAATGAACAGTATTGATAGTAAGGAAGGAGCTACTATTCTGGGTGCCGCTATAGTAGATGATCTCCTTTCAGTGTTTCTTCTGAGTTTTGTCTCAGGTTCCTATGGTAATACTGAAAGGTCGATCAACTCGTTATCCGTAATTTGGCTACAAATTGCTTATCTTATTTTTCTATTTATTTTTAGCTTTTGGATAGTACCAAAATTAATGCGATTAAGCAATAAACTATTAGTTCCTGTATCAGAAACTCTTATGGCCTTAATTATTTGTTTAGGTTTATCCTACTTAGCTGAATTAGTAGGATTAAGTTCAATTATTGGAGCGTTTTTTTCTGGAATTTCCATTAGTCAAACACAGTACAAAAATATAATTAGTAAGAGAATGGAATCAATTGGTTATACTACTTTTATTCCTGCCTTTTTTGTAAATATTGGGTTAAAAATGACATTGACCGGAATTTTTAAGGATTGGATTTTTTTTGTTGTTCTAACATTGGGAAGCATCATTTCTAAATTAATTGGTTCAGGATTGGGAGCAAAACTATCAGGCTTTACTTGGACTAGTAGTTTGATGATTGGTTCAGGAATGGTATCAAGAGGAGAAATGGCTTTAATCGTTGCACAAATTGGAAGGCAAACTCATTTATTGTCACGAGATAGTTACTCTAATATTGTAGGTGCAATCATCGTGACGACTTTGGTTGCTCCATTGATGTTAAAATTTAGTATTAATTTAGTAAAAAGTGATAACTATTAATTATGCCGAGTATAGCTTTTAACTAAAATTAATCACACTATTATTTTTTTACATAGATAAAAAGTCACTGTAATATTACAGTGGCTTTTGTTATATTTAAAACTCTTTATATTACTGTTTGAAACTGTTATTAAAGGGTATTTTTGTGTTTTTCTTTTAGTTAATAAACTCTTATCCATAGGACTATTAGTTTAGTTTATGAAGAAATAATTGATTTAAATACTTTCAAGCTGAATACCAAATAAAGCTTTAAATCAAGAATTATATTAATAATATAAAATATACCTTGCCTTAAAGTAGGTCTAAGGTTATATCCTATAATTAGAATTTTAATTAATATAATGGAGTTAAGAAAAAATGAAAGCAGCAACTTTTGTGGCACCAGGTAAAATTGAGTTAAAAGAATATCAACATCCTAAAATTAAAAATTCAACTGATGCAATAATTAGAGTTATTCGTACATGTGTTTGTGGTTCTGATTTATGGTGGTATCGTGGGATTAATAAGAGAAATTATAATACACCGGTTGGTCACGAGGCCTTAGGTATTGTGGAATCTGTTGGTGATAAAGTTAATAAAATAAAAGTTGGTGATTTCGTAATTGCGCCATTTACTCACGGTTGTGGTCATTGTGTGTCGTGTTTAACAGGATTTGATGGGAATTGCTTAAATAATGGTGTAAATGATAGTGAGGTAATTGGTTATCAAAGTGAATACTTTCGATTTAAGAATGCCAATTGGGCTTTAGTAAAAATTCCCGGAAAACCACAAGATTATGAAGATGCTCAATTAAATGATTTTTTAGCATTATCTGATGTAATGGCTACTGGATTTCATGCAGCAAAAAGTGCTGAAGTAAAGGAAAATGATACAGTAGTAGTAATAGGTGATGGTGCAGTGGGTTTATGTGGAGTTTTATCAGCTAAATTATTAAAAGCTAAACGAATTATTGTAATGAGTAAGCATCATGATCGTCAAAAATTAGCGCAAGAATTTGGAGCGACAGATGTTGTACCAGAACGTGGCGAAGATGGGATTAATAAAATTAAGGAATTAACTGGTTATGGTTCGGATGCAGTTTTAGAGTGCGTCGGTACAGCACAATCAATAGATACAGCAATAAAAATTGGTAGGCCTGGAACTATTGTTGGTAGAGTTGGCGTACCTCAAAAAGATATTTTATCAGGAAATAATTTATTTTGGCAGAATTTAGGAATTAGGGGGGGAATAGCTTCCGTAACTACTTATGATCGTGAAATACTTTTAGATGCGGTTTTAAAGGGAATTATTCATCCCGGAAAAGTATTTACAAAAACCTTTTCTTTAAATCAAATTCAACAGGCTTATGAGGCAATGGATCAGCGGCAAGCAATTAAATCTTTAGTAGTTATAGAATAAGGTAAATTTAAGTTATTTTTAAAAAAGGACTATATTATATATTTAATATAGTCCTTTTTATATTTATGTATATTATTAATTATCTGTTGTTTTTTGATATCCGTTTAAAAGTATATTTAAAATAATTGCAGTAATACTACCAATAACTATCCCATTACTTAAAATTGTTTGAACAGTTGCTGGTAAAAATTGGAATAATTTGGGTTCAACAGTTACGCCTAATCCTACACCAATTGAAAAACCAATAACTAATAAATTTTTATTTGTCATTGGTATCTTACTTAAAATCTTAACTCCTTGAGCTCCGACCATTCCAAACATAACTAACATCGCACCACCTAATACTGCTGTTGGAATTAAATTAGCAATAGCTCCTACTTTGGGTACTAATCCTAATCCCATTAATAAAAAAGCTGAACAATATACTGGTTTCAAAGTTTTTATACCTGATAATTGGACAATACCTACATTTTGTGAAAAAGTAGAATATGGAAAAGTGTTAAATAATCCACCTAAAATTGCGGCAATACCTTCTGAACGATAACCGGAAGCTAAATCGTGTTCATTTAAATTTTTATTAATTAATTCAGCTAAAGCAAAATAAACACCAGTTGATTCAATCATACATGTAAATGAAGCAAAAATCATTGTAATTATAGATGACCATTCAAATTTAGGAACTGAAAAATAAAATAGTTGAGGTACTTGAAACCAATGAGCGGTACTTAAGCTGGAAAAATCTACCTGCTTTAAAATAATTGCTAATAAAGTTCCAATAAAAATACCAATTAATACTGAAATTTGTTGAATAAAACCTCGCCCCCATACATTAAGACATATAATTACAATGGCAGTAATTAGTCCAAGAAATAAATTAAGAGGTTTACCAAACTCTTTGGCGTTAATATTGCCTCCACCAATATTTTTAAATGCAACTGGTATTAAAGTAAAGCCGACCAAAGTTATTAAAGATCCCGTTACTAAAGGAGGAAAAAAGCGGCGCATTTTAGCAAAATAATGTGAAACTAATAAAATAAAAATTCCAGCAGCAATAATCCCACCATACATATATCCTAAGCCAAAGTTTTTACCAATTTGTTGTAAAGGAGCGACATATTCAACAGCACACCCCAAAACAACTGGTAATCCAATTCCTGACCATGGGGTACGTTTAATCTGTAAAAGGGTAGCTACCCCACACATAAAAATATCAGCTGAAATTAAATAAGTCATTTGTGCAGCATTAAATTTTAATGCCCCACCAACAAGAATTGGTACTAAAATATCACCTGAATACATTGCTAAAAGGTGCTGTAAACCTAAAAATACTGTTTTTAACCTTGATTGTTGGTTTTTCAAAATATCACTCCTTATATTCTTAATCTTTTTATCTTATAGAATATAACAATAATGTTTTTAGAAACTTTTTAAAAGTAATTTATAAAGAAAAATACGTAATTTTGTTAATTACTATATTTTTTTCTAAAATGCTTATTTATATTTTATTGTTTAAGATTAATTATTTGTAACTAAATTTAAAAAATGCTCTAATTTTTTGGTACTAAAAAATCTAGGAATTACATTAAACAATATTAGCTATATATAGTAATATAATTAAAAAGATATGTTTATAAGTCTTATTAACTATTGGTTATTATTTTTTTAATTAGTATACTTATATAAAAAACTATTCGGTCAATTTATACTAAATTAGATCAATATATAAAAATGAATTTATATTAAAAAAACAATTAAGAAAACAATTAAGAAAAATCCAGTCAAGTTTTTTATTTTTTTCTCTACTTTTTTAGCAAACTTTGTTATTATTAAAGCGGAATTGAAATTAATTGGGATATTCCCATAAGGAGGAAATATTTTTGAAACTTGGGCGTAAGTTTAGTTTAATTGCTGTATTGATGATGGTTGGTATAGGTTTAACTGCATGTGGCAGTAATCAGAGTAAAAGTGGCAATAAGAATAATTCAAGCAAAAGCAATATTTCAGCGGCTTTAGTGACTGATGTTGGAGGAGTTGATGATAAGTCTTTTAACCAAAGTGGTTGGGAGGGTTTAGAAAAATGGGGTAAGAAAAATGGCTTAAAGAAGGGTGTTAATGGTTATAATTATGCCCAGTCTAATTCTGATGCCGATTTTGCTCCCAACATTAACAAATTAATTCAAGCAAAATATAAGACAATTTTTGGAACGGGATACAAGTTAGTTTCAGCTATAAAAAATGCTGCTAAGGCTAATCCTAAGACTAATTTTGTAATTATTGATGATGTTATTAAAGCTAATAATGTTGCTTCTGTTACTTTTAAAGATAATGAAGCAGCTTTTTTAGCCGGAGTTGCAGCAGCTGAAACAACAAAAACTAAAAAAGTAGGTTTTATTGGGGGGCAACGTGGTTTAGTAATTGATCGATTTGAAGCAGGCTATCGTCAAGGTGTAGCTGCTGTAGATAAATCTATTAAAGTTGATGTAAAATATGCTGATTCTTTTGCTAAACCTGATGTTGGTCAGGCTCTAGCAAAAGCAATGTTTAATAATGATGAAGATATTATCTACCAGGCATCTGGTGGAACTGGTTCTGGCGTTTTCTCAGCTGCTAAAAATGAAATTAAGAAGAAAAAGGTTTGGGTAATTGGCGTTGATCGTGATCAAGAAGATGAAGGCAATTATTCAGGTGGTAATTTAACTTTGACCTCTACCTTAAAGGGTGTAGGAACTGTCGTTGAAAAAATGGCTACATCGGTTCAGAAAAATAAGTTTCCTGGTGGAAAGGTTAGCACTTATGGGTTAAAGGAAAAAGGTGTTGATTTAACTAAAGGACATTTAAATAGTGATGCTTTAAAAGCAGTAGAAAATTACAGAAAACAAATTATTGATGGCAAAATTAAAGTTGTTGAGAGACCATCACAACTTAAGTAGTATATTTTTTTGTTAGGGCAGAAGATTAAACTTCTGCCCTAATTTTTACAGTAGATTGGAAGTTAGATGAAGCAAGAACAAACAAACCATAATTATGCTATTGAAATGAAAAATTTAACCAAGAAATTTGGTAACTTTGTTGCTAATGATCGAATTTCAATGAAAATAAAAAGTGGTGAAATCCATGGATTACTTGGGGAGAACGGTGCTGGCAAAACTACTTTAATGAATATGTTATCGGGGATTTTAAAGCCCTCAAGTGGTCAAATACTAGTAAATGGTAAAGAAGTTCATTTAAATTCTGCTAAAGATGCTACTAATTTAGGTATTGGTATGGTGCATCAACATTTTATGCTAGTACAAAATTTTACGGTATTAGAAAATATTATGCTTGGAATAGAAAACACATCGCTTTTTGGAATTTTAAATCGACAGGAAGCTAAACGCAAAATAGTGAACTTGTCTAAAAAGTATGGTTTAAAACTTGATTTAAACGCTAAAATTGAAGATGTTTCTGTAGGGATGCAACAGCGTGTTGAAATTATTAAAGTATTATATCGTAACGCTGATATTTTAATTTTTGATGAACCAACAGCGGTTTTAACTCCACAGGAAGTTGATGAATTATTAGAGACTTTAAAATTATTGGCTTCAGAAGGTAAAGCGATTATTTTAATTTCGCATAAATTAAAGGAATTAAAAGCGGTTGCTAATAAAACTACGATTATTCGTCGTGGTAAAGTTATAGATACTGTTGATATGAAAAACACTTCACCTGAAGTTTTAGCAGAAATGATGGTTGGGCGTAAAATTAATTTTCAAAGAGAACGGAAATCAGTAAAAACTGGTAAAGCGGTTCTAAAAATTACTAATTTGAAAGTGATTAATGAACAAAAAATAGTAAAAGTTCATGATTTAAATTTGACCATTCATGCTGGAGAAATAGTTGGTTTGGCTGGAATTGATGGTAATGGACAAAGTGAATTAGTTAAGGCATTAACAGGTTTAAAACCAATTGAAAATGGCAAGGTTTTAATTAATGATAAAGATTTAACAGGAGCTAGTCCACGTAAAATTACTCACAATGGTGTTGGTCATATTCCAGAAGATCGGCAACGTTTTGGTTTAATTTTACAGATGAATTTAGTTGAAAATGCTAGTCTTCAGGTTTATAACCAACCTCCTTATTCTCATGGCTTATTTTTAGAGCCGAAAGCTATGGTTAAAATGACTAAAGAAATTTTATCTGATTATGATGTCCGTTATAGCGATTTATCGGAAAATGTTGGAGCTTTATCAGGTGGAAATCAGCAAAAACTAATTATTGCGCGGGAATTAAGTCGCAATCCTTCTTTATTAATTGCTGTTAATCCAACAAGAGGTTTGGATGTTGGTGCTGTAGAATTTATTCATTCTCAGATTTTAAAAGCTCGTGAAATGGGTAATGCAATTCTTCTAATTTCTTATGAATTAGAAGAAGTTCAGCAGTTATCAGATCGAATTGCAGTAATTCATGATGGAACTATTGTAGGGCAAGCAAAAAATGAAGATTTAACTGAAAGTGAAATTGGTTTATTAATGGCAGGAGAGAAATTAGAAAATAAGGAGGAAGTAATTCATGCGCATTAAAAAGGTTCGCTTAGGGGGAATTAGCGTACCGTTGATTTCAATTTTTTTAGGTTTGGTCGTTGGGGCAATTATTATGCTCTTATCTGGATTTAATCCGTTAATTAATTATTTAAATCTTTTTAGTGGAGCTTTAGGAACTCCTAATGCCATCGGGGAGGTATTTCGATCGGCAACCCCTTTAATCCTAACTGCTTTAGGGTTTTCTATTGCTAATTCTGCAGGATTTTTTAATGTAGGCCTTTCAGGTCAAGCATTAGCTGGATGGTTAGCATCTGTATGGTTTGCTTTGGCTTTCCCGCATTTACCTGGATTTATTTTGTTACCTGGATCTATTATTATGGGTGCCTTAGCCGGAGCTTTTTGGTCAGGTATTGCAGGATTTTTAAGGGCTTATTTTGGAACGAGTGAAGTAATAACAACTATTATGTTAAACTATATTTCTTTATATGGAACTAATGCAATTGTTAAGGGAGTTCTCACAAGTAGTGATGCTGATTCAACCCCTTTAGTTCCAATTCAAGCACGTTTGAGAACGCCATTTTTAGAAAAGTTAACAGGAAATTCGACTTTTCATTGGGGGATTGTTATTTCATTTTTTATGGTATTTGTTATTTGGTGGTTAATGAAAAAAACTACCCTAGGTTTTGAAATTCGTTCAGTCGGCATGAATGAAGATGCAGCAAGATACGCAGGAATGTCAACAAAAAAAACAATTATTTCCTCTATGTTGCTTTCTGGTGCCTTAGCGGGATTAGGGGGAGCCATGGAAGGTTTAGGTAATTTTCAAAATATATTTGTGAATACTTCTTTACCAGATATAGGTTTTGATGGAATGTCAGTATCCTTATTGGCAACAGGTAATCCTATTGGAATTATCTTTTCAGCTCTTTTATTTGGTATTTTAAAAATTGGGGGATTAAACATATCTATATCATCTAATACACCTTCAGAAATAGTTAATATTGTAATAGCTTCGGTAATCTTTTTTGTAGGAGCTAATTATATTATTCAATATTTAATTTCCAAAATGAAAATAAGTCATAAGAGTGCAAAACTGATTTCCAACTCTACTAAAGGAGGTCATAAATAATGGATTTGATGACAATTTTATCCACTGTTGTTTCTACCACTTTAATTTATTCAGCACCTTTGATTTTTACATCAATTGGTGGATCTTTTTCTGAACATTCTGGAATAGTAAATGTTGGATTAGAAGGAATTATGGTAATTGGGGCATTTTCAAGCATTGTTTTTAGTTTATTTATGTCAAAAACCTTTGGTTGGATAACTCCTTGGATTGGATTATTTGTTGGTGGAATTATAGGAACCCTCTTTTCTTTAATTCATGCGGTTGCAACTATAAATTGGCGAACAGACCATATTATTTCAGGTACAGTTTTAAACTTGATGGCTCCTGCTTTAGGTATTTATTTGACTAAATTGATCTTTGATGGAAAAGGTCAGACCGGTTTTATTTCTCAACCTTTAGCAAGTTCTAAAATTCCATTTCTTTCAAAAATACCAATTATTGGTAAAATTTTCTTTGAAAATACATCCATTGTTGCATATATTGGGATCTTAGTTTCAATTTTTTCTTGGTGGCTATTAAAATATACGCGTTTTGGATTACGATTACGTTCTGTCGGTGAACATCCTGAAGCTGCTGATTCTGTTGGAATTTCGGTTTATTTTTATCGCTATTGTGGGGTTTTAATTTCAGGATTTTTGGGAGGTATTGGCGGTGCAATTATGGCAGAAAGCATTACTTTGAACTTTTCTGGCACAACTATTGCAGGTCAAGGATTTATGTCTTTAGCAGCTATGATTTTTGGTAAGTGGAATCCAATTGGCGCAATGGGAGCAGCAGTTTTCTTTGGCTTTGCTCAATCTTTAGCTATTATTGGAAAATATATTCCAATAATAGCTAAGATTCCAAACTATTGGTTTACTATTGCACCTTATCTGATTACAATCATAGTTTTAGTCGCTTTTGTAGGTAAATCGCAGGCTCCTGCAGCTGACGGCTCTACTTTTGTAAAATCAAAATAACTATTTAAACTAAAAGAGCTGATCTATTTTGTTAATAGATCAGCTCTTTTTAAATTGTAAATAACTATTATTTTACTTATTAACAATTTTATTTAATGGGTCTCTTAAATTAATAATAAAACTAATTATTAAAATTATCGAGACGCAAATAAAAATTCCATGTAAACCATTTAAGATTACATTAGACATTATGGGATTAGGTTTTATATTAGAAGTGTTTGAACTAATAATATCATTTATTTTATAAAATGGTATGGCCCCACGAGTTGCATTAATTACTAAATTAAAAATACTTCCATAAACTCCACTCATTACTGTTTGTCCAAGTGAACGTCCCAAAGTAACAATTGATGAAGCGGAACCAACCATTTGTGGGGGAGCAATATATTGAGCTAAAATTAGATTCATGCTAATTACGGTCCCCATTGAAAATCCATTTAGCATAGCAATTAAATAAAACGCCCATATAGGAAAATGTAAATTTGCGAAGCTAAGAGAAATATATGAAATGATTAAAATTCCAATTGCTATTATGCTTATTTTTTTGGGAATAAAATGGTTCATTAAATAACCTAATATAAATGATCCAACTAACCATAAAATCGAACTAGAAGTTACTACTAATCCTGCTTTTGTAGCATTAACTCGATAAAGTGACTGTAGCCAAATTGGAAAATATACTTGATAGCCGATTAATACACCACTTAATAAAGTACACGTAGCTATTTGAGTAAAAAAAGTTCGGTTAGCAAACATTTTTGGTGCAATTAGGGGGTCACTAACTTGTTTTTCATTGTTAATAAATAACCATAATGAAATGAATGCTATTATAAATAAAATTATACTGAACATCCAGGAATTAGAAAGTAGTTCAACACCAATTAGTAAGGTGATTAATGTTAATGACAACCAAATAATACCTAGAAAATCGACATTAAATTTTTGAGATTGAAATTTTTGCTTTTTATAACCAACTTGAATTAAGATGAAAACTAAAACACCTAGAGGTACATTAACGAAAAATACCCAATGCCAAGAAAGATTATCTACTAAAAAGCCTCCAATCATGGGTCCAACTAAAGCTGATAATCCCCAAGCAGTGTTATTTAATGCTAAAACTCGAGTGCGTTCCTTAAAACTAAAATAATCAGCAATAATTGTAAATGTTAAAGGCATAATGGCACCAGCACCAAAACCCTGTAGTGCACGGGCAGCAATCAATAAATAAATGGAATTTGCAAGACCACTAAGTAATGATCCTAGAGTAAAAATAACAACACCCCATTGAAAAATTTTTTGACGTCCCAATGAATCAGCTAGTTTACCATAAACCGGTGTTGAGATTGCCATTGTTAATAAATAAGCACTCATAATCCAACTCTGTGCAGCTAACCCTTGTAGAGCACTAATTATAGATGGTAATGCTGTAGTTACAATGGTAACTTCAACACTAGTCATGAAAGTTGCAATGAATACAGCAATCATTACAACCCAACGCCCACTTAACTGATTTTTATCCTTCAAAAATAAACCTCCTCAAAGTTATTGCAGTACTCCCCTCCCATTTAATTTAATTATTAGTTCTAATTTTCCCTCCATGAGCACCTTTAATTAGTTTAAATGTTTAGTAAATTATTTTATTTTGAGAGTTTATAAAATCATTAAATGATTTTATAGTTCTATCTTGATCATGTTGTTCTATTTTTAATACATTCTTGTTTTCAAATTTTGAATTAATAAATTTATATATAAAATCGTCGCGAAACCCAATTTTTTTGGTATCTTGAGCTGTATTACCATAGTATATAACTTTAATATTAGCCCAAATTATTGCAGATAAACACATTGGGCAAGGGAAGGCGTTAGTATAAAGTTCACAACCAGATAAATCATAATTATTTAAAGCTGTACCAGCTTTACGTAAAGTTACTATTTCACCGTGAGCTGTTGGATCGTTACATTTTAAGACTGTATTATGTCCTTTAGCAACGATTTCATTATTTTTAACAATTACACAACCAAATGGACCTCCTTCTTGAGTTTTTAAATTTGATTCTGCTTCTTGCTCAGCTATTGCCATAAAATTTGAATTATACATTAATTAAAACAATCCTTTTCATTTCTTTTTACATTATTTTACATCTAAAATTACATTTTAAATTGGTAAAACAAATTTTGAAATTTTACCTTTAATATATAGTGTAAATTGTTACAACAATTAGTATTTTTCTTGACAGTTCTTAAGATTATCTTTATATTAAATTAAAATTATTTAATAAATGAATTTTTTTAATTATAGAAAAGAGTACAATAGTGACAATAATATTTCCAAATCATTATGATCAAGTAGGTAGTTTGCTAAGACCCAGTAAATTACAAAAAGCTCGTCTAGATTTTTCAAAATCACGAATCGATCGAGATACTTTAACTGAAATTGAAAACGAAGAAATTAAAAATGTTGTTTCTAAACAAGTTGAATTAGGTTTTAAAGATGTAACAGATGGAGAGTTTCGCCGAAGTTGGTGGCATTTAGACTTTTATGCCGGATTTTTGGGGACTAAATATTTTATTCCAGAAAAAGGATGGAATTTTGCAGGTATACAAACGCGACCAGGAGGGATTAAAATTATTGATCATTTACGATATAACCCTGATCACCCTTTCTTTGATGCTTTTAATTATCTACAAAAAATTGTTCCTGAAGGAATTACTGCAAAACAAACAATACCTTCTCCGACTGTGTTTTTTCCTAATAAAGACGCACATATTTTAAATGAAGCCTATGATAATTTGGATAATTTTTACCAAGATTTAATTTTAATTTATCAACAAACGATCCAACATTTTTATGATTTAGGGTGTCGATATTTACAACTTGATGATACAACGTGGGGCATGTGGGCAAGTTTTGCTCATGATTCTAATTCATTAAAATTGTCACCAGAACTTGCTAAGCAAGCTGAAATAGCAGTAAGAATTATTAATCAAATTATTGATCAAAAGCCATCTGATATGACGATGACCATGCATGTATGTCGCGGAAATTATCAGTCTGTTTGGGCAGGTTCAGGTGATTATGCTCCAGTAGCTAAGTATTTAGCCAAATTACATTTAGATGGATTCTTTTTAGAATATGATGATAAACGTTCTGGTGACTTTTCTCCTTTAGCTCAAATTTCAAATAATGGCCGTAATCAAAGAATTATTTTAGGTTTAATTACTTCAAAAAAACCTAAGCTAGAGCATGAAAATGATTTAATTAAAAGAATTAAACAAGCTAGTGATTTTTTTCCGATAGATCATTTAGGACTTTCAACACAATGTGGTTTTGCTTCTACTGAAGAAGGAAATAAGTTAACAATTGAAGATCAATGGAAGAAATTAGCTTTAGTTAGAAAAACCGCAAATTTAGTTTGGCCAAGTTGAAATTATCGCGTAAAATTATTATTGATAACTTAAAATTTAATTTTATAGATTTTAAATGTTTGTTTTAAAAAATTACAAAAAGGAAAAAGTAAAAATATGGTGACAAGGTTAATTAGTGCAAATGCTAGCGAAGTTCTATCAATGAATGGTAAAGAGCTAAAACAAAGTATTAAGGCATCAGAAGGTAGAACTATTTTATCAGAAAATGTGGTAGTTCACGAATGTCCTGATGGTGTTACTACAAGTGAAATTGCTGCAGCATTTGGTGCAGATTTAATTTTATTAAATGCTTTAGATTTATTAAATCCAATAATTTTAGGTCTTTATCCTGGAGAAGGAACTTTAAAAACGGCAAAAGTTCATCGTGATGGTAAAATTATTCAAGATTTAAAAAAAATTGTAGGAAGACCTATTGGTGTTAATTTAGAGCCAGTTGATATTAATGCAAATATGTTAGAAACGCGTTTATCTATTCCCAAGGGAAGACAAGCATCTCAAACAACTTTAGAAGAAGCGCAGAAACTTGGGTTCAATTTTATCTGTCTTACGGGAAATCCTGGAACTGGAGTCACTAATGCTCAAATTGCGAAAAATATTGAAATAGCAAAAAAAGTTTTTTCTGGATTAATTATTGCTGGAAAGATGCATGGGTCAGGAGTAAATGAATCTGTTGTTTCATTAAAATCAACCGAGAGTTTTTTAGATGCGGGGGCCGATGTTATTTTAGTTCCAGCTGTTGGAACAGTACCAGGATTGAGCGCAAAAGAGTTACGACCAATTGTTGAGTTAGCACATCAAAAAGGCGCATTAGTAATGAGTACAATTGGAACTAGTCAAGAGGGTTCAGGTGCAAGGTATATTGAATCAATTGCAATTGAAAATAAAATTATTGGAGTTGATATTCAACATATTGGAGATGCTGCTTGGGGAGTTCAATCACCAATTGAAAATATTTATCCATTGAGTAAGGCAATTCGTGGTGAACGTCATACGATTCAGAGAATGGCAAGGTCTATTAATCGTTAAATTAATTTATTTTTCAATGATTTTGAAAACGATATGAATATGTCGTTTTTTTGCGTTTATAATATAAATATATTATTATTTATTTTTAGTAGCTTTCTGGATTATATTAATTTTACTTAGATAGTTATAACTTTTAACTTTTTAATTTAAAATTGAACGGTTTAATAATTCAAATTATTATTAGCTTGAAGACTATTTATTTTATTTAATGAAAGGATCGAAACAAGTCGTGAAACAGGTCTTCCATATAGCTGTACCAGCAGAATATTTTTTTCACCGAGTAATTGAACTAGTTTTATATGATATTTATCAACAAACAGGGAAAAAAATAAAACCTCAAGAGTTAAAGGGATTTTCTTTTAATCGAAAAAATTCTACAGGCTTTATTAGTAAAATGACTATAATTGACTATCAACCTAATAAAATATATGCATACCTTAATCATACTCGTTATAATCGTTATAAGGTAGTATATCAAATTGAACCTATAGGTAATCAAAGAATGCGTTTACTATATAGAGAGACGATAAAAGGATATGGAGGTTTTAATAAGGATTATAATATTTTTAAGCCTATTACTGTTTTTTTAAGAAAAAGATATTTTAAGAAAATAAAAAAGCAACTTGAAGCCGATTATATTCAGCAAGAAAGTCATAAAAGCTAATGAACAACAAAACCACTTAATTTTGGGGGAAATTAAGTGGTTGTTTTGAGTTTTATAAGGAGAGAAAATGAACAAAAACGTAACCTTAAAACAGACATACATTTTCTGTTCATAAACATTATCCGTGTCTGTTATTTTTTTATCATCAGCCTTAAGTCTGATTTTATATTTTTTAGTTATTCACTTTTATTATTTAAATGTTCTTTAAAATAAAAGAAGGCATAACAAATATTTATGCTTTTTTTTTCGCATTTTAATACGGATAAAATAATGAATATTTTTTAGTCTAATTAAAATTAGTGAAATTTTTCATATAGTACTTTTTTAAGTAATAATTGTTTTCAAATAATTTTTTCTTGACAATTTTAACAATATATTTAACATTATCAATGTTGAATATATTGTTAGTGAGCTAACAAATATGAAAGGAATAAACGTGATTCATGACACGGGTAGATTATTAAAAATTGCTGCGAGACAACTTACTAAAAATTTTGACAAATTTGCTCAAAAGTATGATTTAACAGCCACACAAATGTCAATTATCGATCATTTAGGAAGAACTAATAACGAAGTTTTACAGCGCGATTTGGAACTAGAATTTAATATTAAACGTTCAACAGCTACTTTAATTTTACAAAGAATGGAGAAAAAAAATTTAGTTACTCGTACTACAGCTT
The DNA here is from genome assembly GCA_945273735.1 of uncultured Lactobacillaceae bacterium. Lineage (GTDB taxonomy): Bacteria > Bacillota > Bacilli > Lactobacillales > Lactobacillaceae > Xylocopilactobacillus. The sequence continues at coordinate 2,003 of CALYPJ010000028.1, read as the reverse complement.
ATTCAGATGCACGGCAAAAAGCTGTTCGGCTTACAGAGAAAGGAAAAAAATTAGTTAAAACTGTCATAAATTATATGACTTATCAGCAAAATCTGCTGGAGAAAAATTTTACTAAATCTGAAATTCAAATTTTTGAAAAAATTTTAAAGTATTACGGGAGGGAAAAAATACTTTGATACAAAAATCAGAGGAAAAAGTTTCAAAAAAAGTAATCGAGGCTATTATTGCCACAGGAATAATGTCTTTTTGTGGAGTTGTTGTTGAAACTGCAATGAATGTTACATTTCCAACTTTGATGAATGAGTTCAAAGTTAATACATCAACGGTACAATGGATGACTACAGGTTGTTTATTAGTTATATCTTTAGTTGTTCCCTTATCAGCAATTTTAAAAAAGAAGTTTTACACAAAGAAAATATTTTTAACGGCTAATTTATTATTTATTCTAGGGTCAATGATTGATATTTTAGCCAGGCATTTTTCAATTTTACTTATAGGTCGAATGGTTCAGGGTCTAGGAACTGGATTAGCTTTACCATTAATGTTTAATATCATTTTAGAAGAAGTTCCTCAAAATAAAATGGGATTAATGATGGGAATAGGTTCTTTAATTACAGCTATTGCTCCAGCTATTGGTCCAACTTATGGTGGCTTAATTGTTAATCAATTGGGTTGGCGGTACATTTTTGTCTTACTTTTACCCATATTAATTATTTCTTTAATTATTGGTATAAAATCAATTAAACAAATAAGTAAAATTGAAAAAGTTAAAGTTGATTTTTTAAGTATAATGGCTATTTTTTTCCTATTTACCGGTTTAATTATTGGTTTTAGTAATTTAGGATCGAAGTCAATTTTTAGTTTATCTGTTTGGTGTTCATGGTTATTGGGAATAGTTGGTTTATTATTATTAATCCATCGTAGCCAGATTACAAAACCATTAATTGATTTAATGGTTTTTAAAAACAAGAAATTTGCAGGTCATGTCGTAAGCTTTTTTCTTTTTCAACTTTGTAGTCTTGGTATTTCTTTTATCTTACCTAATTATATTCAATTAGTTAATCATCAAAAAGCTATCACAGCAGGATTAATTGTTTTGCCGGGAGCATTATTAGGTGCTATTTTAGCGCCTATTGGTGGTCAAATTTTGGATCATTTTGGGGCGCGTAAACCGATTTTAATAGGCACTATATGTTCGGTAATTGCTTTAAGCCTTTTTACAGCATTAAGTCAAAATTTAACTTTAAAATCTATTATATTAATCTATTTATTGTATATGTTTGGTACTGGCATCGCTTTTGGTAATATTATGACAAGCGGATTAGAAAACTTAATATTAAAACAACGAAGTGATGGGAATGCTATCTTAACTACACTTCAACAATTTGCCGGAGCAGTTGGTACTTCAATTGTTGCTGCGATTATAGGTCAAAGTCAAAGTAATATACAGTCTAACTTAGCTCAAGCAACTGTAAATGGTAGTTTTCATGCTTTTACCTTGCTTTTAATTTTAGGAATTATTGAATTAATTATTTTAAGCTTGGTAGTAACGGATCACGATAAATAATGTTTTAGTAATTAAACTTGTAATTTTTAAAATAGCTTATGTGATATTTTATTATAAAAGTTAAATTTTAATTTGACACTAAATAAAAATGCGACTATTATTGAAGAAAAAAGGTGAGTGATAATGATGGATCAAAAAACAATGTTTTGCTCTTATTGTGGCAAGGAAATTTTGAAAGATAGTAATTATTGCCCTTATTGTGGTCATAAAGTTGATTTTTATGAAGGTGATCAAAAAAAAGATTCAAAAGAAAAAAAGATTACAAAAGAGGAATTGGAGAAAGATGAGACTCGTGATTCTTTAGATTCTAGTGAAAATGAAGAAGTTGCTTCGCAAACTAAATTTAAAAATAATCAAGAGCAGAAAAAACAAGCGGATAGTTCAGATGATGATCAGGAATCGGAAAATCAAAATGTTGATAAAACAAACAATGATA
>CALYPJ010000027.1 GCA_945273735.1 uncultured Lactobacillaceae bacterium | reverse complement strand
AATATAGGATAGCAATTTGTTATGAAAGAGTAGTGTTCTAAATTATATTTTTTTAAACAATATAGAACATATACTATATAATATAGTGTATTTTTTTACAATATTTAAAAATAAAAATATTGAATTTTTAGGTGGCGAGAATCTACATTTTGTGTGGAGCTATTTTAATTAAATATTTGTGACATATCCGTAAAAAAGCTTACTCTATTGCGAAAAAATAGTTTAAGTTTGTGGATTCGGTCATCATTGACTGAAATTAGTATGTATTAATATCACTAGTTTCATAGCACTGTAATCAATAAATAAATTTGAAATTTAATTAGACTGTAGTTAATCTGATCAAGTCTACATCATTCAAATATTCGAGAACTAAAGTTTATCTAAGTTAGTTTTTTTAAATTTATATTTAATTAGCAATGAACATATATTTATTTATTTCAAATCTAATTTAGTGTAATATATATTTATAATTTAAAATTATCTATGGTTGAAGTGTTAAGCTTTCAAGAATTATCTTTGGTTTGGGTTGCCAAGGAAAATTTTTGGAGGTTTTTTTATTTTGGAGGACATAAATGAAATTTATTGGTTCACTCTGCTTAATTTTGATTTTAGTAACTCTAGCTGGTCATTTTAGTGCACGACTTAATTTACCAGTAGTTATGGGAGAATTATTAGTTGGAATTATATTTGGACCTTCATTACTAAATTGGATTCAATCTAGTAACTTGATTCATATTTTTTCGGAAATAGGTGTAATTATTCTAATGTTTATAGCGGGATTAAATAGCAATTTAAATTTATTAAAGAAGTTTGTTAAATCAAGTACAATTATAGCTATTAGTGGTATGATCATCCCAATAATTACTGCTTTTTTAACTGGTATTTTCTTCAATTTTACCAATTTTGAAAGTTTATTTATAGGAATTATTTTTTCGGCTACTTCAGTTTCAATTTCTGCAGAAGTTCTTAAAGAAATGAACAGTATTGATAGTAAGGAAGGAGCTACTATTCTGGGTGCCGCTATAGTAGATGATCTCCTTTCAGTGTTTCTTCTGAGTTTTGTCTCAGGTTCCTATGGTAATACTGAAAGGTCGATCAACTCGTTATCCGTAATTTGGCTACAAATTGCTTATCTTATTTTTCTATTTATTTTTAGCTTTTGGATAGTACCAAAATTAATGCGATTAAGCAATAAACTATTAGTTCCTGTATCAGAAACTCTTATGGCCTTAATTATTTGTTTAGGTTTATCCTACTTAGCTGAATTAGTAGGATTAAGTTCAATTATTGGAGCGTTTTTTTCTGGAATTTCCATTAGTCAAACACAGTACAAAAATATAATTAGTAAGAGAATGGAATCAATTGGTTATACTACTTTTATTCCTGCCTTTTTTGTAAATATTGGGTTAAAAATGACATTGACCGGAATTTTTAAGGATTGGATTTTTTTTGTTGTTCTAACATTGGGAAGCATCATTTCTAAATTAATTGGTTCAGGATTGGGAGCAAAACTATCAGGCTTTACTTGGACTAGTAGTTTGATGATTGGTTCAGGAATGGTATCAAGAGGAGAAATGGCTTTAATCGTTGCACAAATTGGAAGGCAAACTCATTTATTGTCACGAGATAGTTACTCTAATATTGTAGGTGCAATCATCGTGACGACTTTGGTTGCTCCATTGATGTTAAAATTTAGTATTAATTTAGTAAAAAGTGATAACTATTAATTATGCCGAGTATAGCTTTTAACTAAAATTAATCACACTATTATTTTTTTACATAGATAAAAAGTCACTGTAATATTACAGTGGCTTTTGTTATATTTAAAACTCTTTATATTACTGTTTGAAACTGTTATTAAAGGGTATTTTTGTGTTTTTCTTTTAGTTAATAAACTCTTATCCATAGGACTATTAGTTTAGTTTATGAAGAAATAATTGATTTAAATACTTTCAAGCTGAATACCAAATAAAGCTTTAAATCAAGAATTATATTAATAATATAAAATATACCTTGCCTTAAAGTAGGTCTAAGGTTATATCCTATAATTAGAATTTTAATTAATATAATGGAGTTAAGAAAAAATGAAAGCAGCAACTTTTGTGGCACCAGGTAAAATTGAGTTAAAAGAATATCAACATCCTAAAATTAAAAATTCAACTGATGCAATAATTAGAGTTATTCGTACATGTGTTTGTGGTTCTGATTTATGGTGGTATCGTGGGATTAATAAGAGAAATTATAATACACCGGTTGGTCACGAGGCCTTAGGTATTGTGGAATCTGTTGGTGATAAAGTTAATAAAATAAAAGTTGGTGATTTCGTAATTGCGCCATTTACTCACGGTTGTGGTCATTGTGTGTCGTGTTTAACAGGATTTGATGGGAATTGCTTAAATAATGGTGTAAATGATAGTGAGGTAATTGGTTATCAAAGTGAATACTTTCGATTTAAGAATGCCAATTGGGCTTTAGTAAAAATTCCCGGAAAACCACAAGATTATGAAGATGCTCAATTAAATGATTTTTTAGCATTATCTGATGTAATGGCTACTGGATTTCATGCAGCAAAAAGTGCTGAAGTAAAGGAAAATGATACAGTAGTAGTAATAGGTGATGGTGCAGTGGGTTTATGTGGAGTTTTATCAGCTAAATTATTAAAAGCTAAACGAATTATTGTAATGAGTAAGCATCATGATCGTCAAAAATTAGCGCAAGAATTTGGAGCGACAGATGTTGTACCAGAACGTGGCGAAGATGGGATTAATAAAATTAAGGAATTAACTGGTTATGGTTCGGATGCAGTTTTAGAGTGCGTCGGTACAGCACAATCAATAGATACAGCAATAAAAATTGGTAGGCCTGGAACTATTGTTGGTAGAGTTGGCGTACCTCAAAAAGATATTTTATCAGGAAATAATTTATTTTGGCAGAATTTAGGAATTAGGGGGGGAATAGCTTCCGTAACTACTTATGATCGTGAAATACTTTTAGATGCGGTTTTAAAGGGAATTATTCATCCCGGAAAAGTATTTACAAAAACCTTTTCTTTAAATCAAATTCAACAGGCTTATGAGGCAATGGATCAGCGGCAAGCAATTAAATCTTTAGTAGTTATAGAATAAGGTAAATTTAAGTTATTTTTAAAAAAGGACTATATTATATATTTAATATAGTCCTTTTTATATTTATGTATATTATTAATTATCTGTTGTTTTTTGATATCCGTTTAAAAGTATATTTAAAATAATTGCAGTAATACTACCAATAACTATCCCATTACTTAAAATTGTTTGAACAGTTGCTGGTAAAAATTGGAATAATTTGGGTTCAACAGTTACGCCTAATCCTACACCAATTGAAAAACCAATAACTAATAAATTTTTATTTGTCATTGGTATCTTACTTAAAATCTTAACTCCTTGAGCTCCGACCATTCCAAACATAACTAACATCGCACCACCTAATACTGCTGTTGGAATTAAATTAGCAATAGCTCCTACTTTGGGTACTAATCCTAATCCCATTAATAAAAAAGCTGAACAATATACTGGTTTCAAAGTTTTTATACCTGATAATTGGACAATACCTACATTTTGTGAAAAAGTAGAATATGGAAAAGTGTTAAATAATCCACCTAAAATTGCGGCAATACCTTCTGAACGATAACCGGAAGCTAAATCGTGTTCATTTAAATTTTTATTAATTAATTCAGCTAAAGCAAAATAAACACCAGTTGATTCAATCATACATGTAAATGAAGCAAAAATCATTGTAATTATAGATGACCATTCAAATTTAGGAACTGAAAAATAAAATAGTTGAGGTACTTGAAACCAATGAGCGGTACTTAAGCTGGAAAAATCTACCTGCTTTAAAATAATTGCTAATAAAGTTCCAATAAAAATACCAATTAATACTGAAATTTGTTGAATAAAACCTCGCCCCCATACATTAAGACATATAATTACAATGGCAGTAATTAGTCCAAGAAATAAATTAAGAGGTTTACCAAACTCTTTGGCGTTAATATTGCCTCCACCAATATTTTTAAATGCAACTGGTATTAAAGTAAAGCCGACCAAAGTTATTAAAGATCCCGTTACTAAAGGAGGAAAAAAGCGGCGCATTTTAGCAAAATAATGTGAAACTAATAAAATAAAAATTCCAGCAGCAATAATCCCACCATACATATATCCTAAGCCAAAGTTTTTACCAATTTGTTGTAAAGGAGCGACATATTCAACAGCACACCCCAAAACAACTGGTAATCCAATTCCTGACCATGGGGTACGTTTAATCTGTAAAAGGGTAGCTACCCCACACATAAAAATATCAGCTGAAATTAAATAAGTCATTTGTGCAGCATTAAATTTTAATGCCCCACCAACAAGAATTGGTACTAAAATATCACCTGAATACATTGCTAAAAGGTGCTGTAAACCTAAAAATACTGTTTTTAACCTTGATTGTTGGTTTTTCAAAATATCACTCCTTATATTCTTAATCTTTTTATCTTATAGAATATAACAATAATGTTTTTAGAAACTTTTTAAAAGTAATTTATAAAGAAAAATACGTAATTTTGTTAATTACTATATTTTTTTCTAAAATGCTTATTTATATTTTATTGTTTAAGATTAATTATTTGTAACTAAATTTAAAAAATGCTCTAATTTTTTGGTACTAAAAAATCTAGGAATTACATTAAACAATATTAGCTATATATAGTAATATAATTAAAAAGATATGTTTATAAGTCTTATTAACTATTGGTTATTATTTTTTTAATTAGTATACTTATATAAAAAACTATTCGGTCAATTTATACTAAATTAGATCAATATATAAAAATGAATTTATATTAAAAAAACAATTAAGAAAACAATTAAGAAAAATCCAGTCAAGTTTTTTATTTTTTTCTCTACTTTTTTAGCAAACTTTGTTATTATTAAAGCGGAATTGAAATTAATTGGGATATTCCCATAAGGAGGAAATATTTTTGAAACTTGGGCGTAAGTTTAGTTTAATTGCTGTATTGATGATGGTTGGTATAGGTTTAACTGCATGTGGCAGTAATCAGAGTAAAAGTGGCAATAAGAATAATTCAAGCAAAAGCAATATTTCAGCGGCTTTAGTGACTGATGTTGGAGGAGTTGATGATAAGTCTTTTAACCAAAGTGGTTGGGAGGGTTTAGAAAAATGGGGTAAGAAAAATGGCTTAAAGAAGGGTGTTAATGGTTATAATTATGCCCAGTCTAATTCTGATGCCGATTTTGCTCCCAACATTAACAAATTAATTCAAGCAAAATATAAGACAATTTTTGGAACGGGATACAAGTTAGTTTCAGCTATAAAAAATGCTGCTAAGGCTAATCCTAAGACTAATTTTGTAATTATTGATGATGTTATTAAAGCTAATAATGTTGCTTCTGTTACTTTTAAAGATAATGAAGCAGCTTTTTTAGCCGGAGTTGCAGCAGCTGAAACAACAAAAACTAAAAAAGTAGGTTTTATTGGGGGGCAACGTGGTTTAGTAATTGATCGATTTGAAGCAGGCTATCGTCAAGGTGTAGCTGCTGTAGATAAATCTATTAAAGTTGATGTAAAATATGCTGATTCTTTTGCTAAACCTGATGTTGGTCAGGCTCTAGCAAAAGCAATGTTTAATAATGATGAAGATATTATCTACCAGGCATCTGGTGGAACTGGTTCTGGCGTTTTCTCAGCTGCTAAAAATGAAATTAAGAAGAAAAAGGTTTGGGTAATTGGCGTTGATCGTGATCAAGAAGATGAAGGCAATTATTCAGGTGGTAATTTAACTTTGACCTCTACCTTAAAGGGTGTAGGAACTGTCGTTGAAAAAATGGCTACATCGGTTCAGAAAAATAAGTTTCCTGGTGGAAAGGTTAGCACTTATGGGTTAAAGGAAAAAGGTGTTGATTTAACTAAAGGACATTTAAATAGTGATGCTTTAAAAGCAGTAGAAAATTACAGAAAACAAATTATTGATGGCAAAATTAAAGTTGTTGAGAGACCATCACAACTTAAGTAGTATATTTTTTTGTTAGGGCAGAAGATTAAACTTCTGCCCTAATTTTTACAGTAGATTGGAAGTTAGATGAAGCAAGAACAAACAAACCATAATTATGCTATTGAAATGAAAAATTTAACCAAGAAATTTGGTAACTTTGTTGCTAATGATCGAATTTCAATGAAAATAAAAAGTGGTGAAATCCATGGATTACTTGGGGAGAACGGTGCTGGCAAAACTACTTTAATGAATATGTTATCGGGGATTTTAAAGCCCTCAAGTGGTCAAATACTAGTAAATGGTAAAGAAGTTCATTTAAATTCTGCTAAAGATGCTACTAATTTAGGTATTGGTATGGTGCATCAACATTTTATGCTAGTACAAAATTTTACGGTATTAGAAAATATTATGCTTGGAATAGAAAACACATCGCTTTTTGGAATTTTAAATCGACAGGAAGCTAAACGCAAAATAGTGAACTTGTCTAAAAAGTATGGTTTAAAACTTGATTTAAACGCTAAAATTGAAGATGTTTCTGTAGGGATGCAACAGCGTGTTGAAATTATTAAAGTATTATATCGTAACGCTGATATTTTAATTTTTGATGAACCAACAGCGGTTTTAACTCCACAGGAAGTTGATGAATTATTAGAGACTTTAAAATTATTGGCTTCAGAAGGTAAAGCGATTATTTTAATTTCGCATAAATTAAAGGAATTAAAAGCGGTTGCTAATAAAACTACGATTATTCGTCGTGGTAAAGTTATAGATACTGTTGATATGAAAAACACTTCACCTGAAGTTTTAGCAGAAATGATGGTTGGGCGTAAAATTAATTTTCAAAGAGAACGGAAATCAGTAAAAACTGGTAAAGCGGTTCTAAAAATTACTAATTTGAAAGTGATTAATGAACAAAAAATAGTAAAAGTTCATGATTTAAATTTGACCATTCATGCTGGAGAAATAGTTGGTTTGGCTGGAATTGATGGTAATGGACAAAGTGAATTAGTTAAGGCATTAACAGGTTTAAAACCAATTGAAAATGGCAAGGTTTTAATTAATGATAAAGATTTAACAGGAGCTAGTCCACGTAAAATTACTCACAATGGTGTTGGTCATATTCCAGAAGATCGGCAACGTTTTGGTTTAATTTTACAGATGAATTTAGTTGAAAATGCTAGTCTTCAGGTTTATAACCAACCTCCTTATTCTCATGGCTTATTTTTAGAGCCGAAAGCTATGGTTAAAATGACTAAAGAAATTTTATCTGATTATGATGTCCGTTATAGCGATTTATCGGAAAATGTTGGAGCTTTATCAGGTGGAAATCAGCAAAAACTAATTATTGCGCGGGAATTAAGTCGCAATCCTTCTTTATTAATTGCTGTTAATCCAACAAGAGGTTTGGATGTTGGTGCTGTAGAATTTATTCATTCTCAGATTTTAAAAGCTCGTGAAATGGGTAATGCAATTCTTCTAATTTCTTATGAATTAGAAGAAGTTCAGCAGTTATCAGATCGAATTGCAGTAATTCATGATGGAACTATTGTAGGGCAAGCAAAAAATGAAGATTTAACTGAAAGTGAAATTGGTTTATTAATGGCAGGAGAGAAATTAGAAAATAAGGAGGAAGTAATTCATGCGCATTAAAAAGGTTCGCTTAGGGGGAATTAGCGTACCGTTGATTTCAATTTTTTTAGGTTTGGTCGTTGGGGCAATTATTATGCTCTTATCTGGATTTAATCCGTTAATTAATTATTTAAATCTTTTTAGTGGAGCTTTAGGAACTCCTAATGCCATCGGGGAGGTATTTCGATCGGCAACCCCTTTAATCCTAACTGCTTTAGGGTTTTCTATTGCTAATTCTGCAGGATTTTTTAATGTAGGCCTTTCAGGTCAAGCATTAGCTGGATGGTTAGCATCTGTATGGTTTGCTTTGGCTTTCCCGCATTTACCTGGATTTATTTTGTTACCTGGATCTATTATTATGGGTGCCTTAGCCGGAGCTTTTTGGTCAGGTATTGCAGGATTTTTAAGGGCTTATTTTGGAACGAGTGAAGTAATAACAACTATTATGTTAAACTATATTTCTTTATATGGAACTAATGCAATTGTTAAGGGAGTTCTCACAAGTAGTGATGCTGATTCAACCCCTTTAGTTCCAATTCAAGCACGTTTGAGAACGCCATTTTTAGAAAAGTTAACAGGAAATTCGACTTTTCATTGGGGGATTGTTATTTCATTTTTTATGGTATTTGTTATTTGGTGGTTAATGAAAAAAACTACCCTAGGTTTTGAAATTCGTTCAGTCGGCATGAATGAAGATGCAGCAAGATACGCAGGAATGTCAACAAAAAAAACAATTATTTCCTCTATGTTGCTTTCTGGTGCCTTAGCGGGATTAGGGGGAGCCATGGAAGGTTTAGGTAATTTTCAAAATATATTTGTGAATACTTCTTTACCAGATATAGGTTTTGATGGAATGTCAGTATCCTTATTGGCAACAGGTAATCCTATTGGAATTATCTTTTCAGCTCTTTTATTTGGTATTTTAAAAATTGGGGGATTAAACATATCTATATCATCTAATACACCTTCAGAAATAGTTAATATTGTAATAGCTTCGGTAATCTTTTTTGTAGGAGCTAATTATATTATTCAATATTTAATTTCCAAAATGAAAATAAGTCATAAGAGTGCAAAACTGATTTCCAACTCTACTAAAGGAGGTCATAAATAATGGATTTGATGACAATTTTATCCACTGTTGTTTCTACCACTTTAATTTATTCAGCACCTTTGATTTTTACATCAATTGGTGGATCTTTTTCTGAACATTCTGGAATAGTAAATGTTGGATTAGAAGGAATTATGGTAATTGGGGCATTTTCAAGCATTGTTTTTAGTTTATTTATGTCAAAAACCTTTGGTTGGATAACTCCTTGGATTGGATTATTTGTTGGTGGAATTATAGGAACCCTCTTTTCTTTAATTCATGCGGTTGCAACTATAAATTGGCGAACAGACCATATTATTTCAGGTACAGTTTTAAACTTGATGGCTCCTGCTTTAGGTATTTATTTGACTAAATTGATCTTTGATGGAAAAGGTCAGACCGGTTTTATTTCTCAACCTTTAGCAAGTTCTAAAATTCCATTTCTTTCAAAAATACCAATTATTGGTAAAATTTTCTTTGAAAATACATCCATTGTTGCATATATTGGGATCTTAGTTTCAATTTTTTCTTGGTGGCTATTAAAATATACGCGTTTTGGATTACGATTACGTTCTGTCGGTGAACATCCTGAAGCTGCTGATTCTGTTGGAATTTCGGTTTATTTTTATCGCTATTGTGGGGTTTTAATTTCAGGATTTTTGGGAGGTATTGGCGGTGCAATTATGGCAGAAAGCATTACTTTGAACTTTTCTGGCACAACTATTGCAGGTCAAGGATTTATGTCTTTAGCAGCTATGATTTTTGGTAAGTGGAATCCAATTGGCGCAATGGGAGCAGCAGTTTTCTTTGGCTTTGCTCAATCTTTAGCTATTATTGGAAAATATATTCCAATAATAGCTAAGATTCCAAACTATTGGTTTACTATTGCACCTTATCTGATTACAATCATAGTTTTAGTCGCTTTTGTAGGTAAATCGCAGGCTCCTGCAGCTGACGGCTCTACTTTTGTAAAATCAAAATAACTATTTAAACTAAAAGAGCTGATCTATTTTGTTAATAGATCAGCTCTTTTTAAATTGTAAATAACTATTATTTTACTTATTAACAATTTTATTTAATGGGTCTCTTAAATTAATAATAAAACTAATTATTAAAATTATCGAGACGCAAATAAAAATTCCATGTAAACCATTTAAGATTACATTAGACATTATGGGATTAGGTTTTATATTAGAAGTGTTTGAACTAATAATATCATTTATTTTATAAAATGGTATGGCCCCACGAGTTGCATTAATTACTAAATTAAAAATACTTCCATAAACTCCACTCATTACTGTTTGTCCAAGTGAACGTCCCAAAGTAACAATTGATGAAGCGGAACCAACCATTTGTGGGGGAGCAATATATTGAGCTAAAATTAGATTCATGCTAATTACGGTCCCCATTGAAAATCCATTTAGCATAGCAATTAAATAAAACGCCCATATAGGAAAATGTAAATTTGCGAAGCTAAGAGAAATATATGAAATGATTAAAATTCCAATTGCTATTATGCTTATTTTTTTGGGAATAAAATGGTTCATTAAATAACCTAATATAAATGATCCAACTAACCATAAAATCGAACTAGAAGTTACTACTAATCCTGCTTTTGTAGCATTAACTCGATAAAGTGACTGTAGCCAAATTGGAAAATATACTTGATAGCCGATTAATACACCACTTAATAAAGTACACGTAGCTATTTGAGTAAAAAAAGTTCGGTTAGCAAACATTTTTGGTGCAATTAGGGGGTCACTAACTTGTTTTTCATTGTTAATAAATAACCATAATGAAATGAATGCTATTATAAATAAAATTATACTGAACATCCAGGAATTAGAAAGTAGTTCAACACCAATTAGTAAGGTGATTAATGTTAATGACAACCAAATAATACCTAGAAAATCGACATTAAATTTTTGAGATTGAAATTTTTGCTTTTTATAACCAACTTGAATTAAGATGAAAACTAAAACACCTAGAGGTACATTAACGAAAAATACCCAATGCCAAGAAAGATTATCTACTAAAAAGCCTCCAATCATGGGTCCAACTAAAGCTGATAATCCCCAAGCAGTGTTATTTAATGCTAAAACTCGAGTGCGTTCCTTAAAACTAAAATAATCAGCAATAATTGTAAATGTTAAAGGCATAATGGCACCAGCACCAAAACCCTGTAGTGCACGGGCAGCAATCAATAAATAAATGGAATTTGCAAGACCACTAAGTAATGATCCTAGAGTAAAAATAACAACACCCCATTGAAAAATTTTTTGACGTCCCAATGAATCAGCTAGTTTACCATAAACCGGTGTTGAGATTGCCATTGTTAATAAATAAGCACTCATAATCCAACTCTGTGCAGCTAACCCTTGTAGAGCACTAATTATAGATGGTAATGCTGTAGTTACAATGGTAACTTCAACACTAGTCATGAAAGTTGCAATGAATACAGCAATCATTACAACCCAACGCCCACTTAACTGATTTTTATCCTTCAAAAATAAACCTCCTCAAAGTTATTGCAGTACTCCCCTCCCATTTAATTTAATTATTAGTTCTAATTTTCCCTCCATGAGCACCTTTAATTAGTTTAAATGTTTAGTAAATTATTTTATTTTGAGAGTTTATAAAATCATTAAATGATTTTATAGTTCTATCTTGATCATGTTGTTCTATTTTTAATACATTCTTGTTTTCAAATTTTGAATTAATAAATTTATATATAAAATCGTCGCGAAACCCAATTTTTTTGGTATCTTGAGCTGTATTACCATAGTATATAACTTTAATATTAGCCCAAATTATTGCAGATAAACACATTGGGCAAGGGAAGGCGTTAGTATAAAGTTCACAACCAGATAAATCATAATTATTTAAAGCTGTACCAGCTTTACGTAAAGTTACTATTTCACCGTGAGCTGTTGGATCGTTACATTTTAAGACTGTATTATGTCCTTTAGCAACGATTTCATTATTTTTAACAATTACACAACCAAATGGACCTCCTTCTTGAGTTTTTAAATTTGATTCTGCTTCTTGCTCAGCTATTGCCATAAAATTTGAATTATACATTAATTAAAACAATCCTTTTCATTTCTTTTTACATTATTTTACATCTAAAATTACATTTTAAATTGGTAAAACAAATTTTGAAATTTTACCTTTAATATATAGTGTAAATTGTTACAACAATTAGTATTTTTCTTGACAGTTCTTAAGATTATCTTTATATTAAATTAAAATTATTTAATAAATGAATTTTTTTAATTATAGAAAAGAGTACAATAGTGACAATAATATTTCCAAATCATTATGATCAAGTAGGTAGTTTGCTAAGACCCAGTAAATTACAAAAAGCTCGTCTAGATTTTTCAAAATCACGAATCGATCGAGATACTTTAACTGAAATTGAAAACGAAGAAATTAAAAATGTTGTTTCTAAACAAGTTGAATTAGGTTTTAAAGATGTAACAGATGGAGAGTTTCGCCGAAGTTGGTGGCATTTAGACTTTTATGCCGGATTTTTGGGGACTAAATATTTTATTCCAGAAAAAGGATGGAATTTTGCAGGTATACAAACGCGACCAGGAGGGATTAAAATTATTGATCATTTACGATATAACCCTGATCACCCTTTCTTTGATGCTTTTAATTATCTACAAAAAATTGTTCCTGAAGGAATTACTGCAAAACAAACAATACCTTCTCCGACTGTGTTTTTTCCTAATAAAGACGCACATATTTTAAATGAAGCCTATGATAATTTGGATAATTTTTACCAAGATTTAATTTTAATTTATCAACAAACGATCCAACATTTTTATGATTTAGGGTGTCGATATTTACAACTTGATGATACAACGTGGGGCATGTGGGCAAGTTTTGCTCATGATTCTAATTCATTAAAATTGTCACCAGAACTTGCTAAGCAAGCTGAAATAGCAGTAAGAATTATTAATCAAATTATTGATCAAAAGCCATCTGATATGACGATGACCATGCATGTATGTCGCGGAAATTATCAGTCTGTTTGGGCAGGTTCAGGTGATTATGCTCCAGTAGCTAAGTATTTAGCCAAATTACATTTAGATGGATTCTTTTTAGAATATGATGATAAACGTTCTGGTGACTTTTCTCCTTTAGCTCAAATTTCAAATAATGGCCGTAATCAAAGAATTATTTTAGGTTTAATTACTTCAAAAAAACCTAAGCTAGAGCATGAAAATGATTTAATTAAAAGAATTAAACAAGCTAGTGATTTTTTTCCGATAGATCATTTAGGACTTTCAACACAATGTGGTTTTGCTTCTACTGAAGAAGGAAATAAGTTAACAATTGAAGATCAATGGAAGAAATTAGCTTTAGTTAGAAAAACCGCAAATTTAGTTTGGCCAAGTTGAAATTATCGCGTAAAATTATTATTGATAACTTAAAATTTAATTTTATAGATTTTAAATGTTTGTTTTAAAAAATTACAAAAAGGAAAAAGTAAAAATATGGTGACAAGGTTAATTAGTGCAAATGCTAGCGAAGTTCTATCAATGAATGGTAAAGAGCTAAAACAAAGTATTAAGGCATCAGAAGGTAGAACTATTTTATCAGAAAATGTGGTAGTTCACGAATGTCCTGATGGTGTTACTACAAGTGAAATTGCTGCAGCATTTGGTGCAGATTTAATTTTATTAAATGCTTTAGATTTATTAAATCCAATAATTTTAGGTCTTTATCCTGGAGAAGGAACTTTAAAAACGGCAAAAGTTCATCGTGATGGTAAAATTATTCAAGATTTAAAAAAAATTGTAGGAAGACCTATTGGTGTTAATTTAGAGCCAGTTGATATTAATGCAAATATGTTAGAAACGCGTTTATCTATTCCCAAGGGAAGACAAGCATCTCAAACAACTTTAGAAGAAGCGCAGAAACTTGGGTTCAATTTTATCTGTCTTACGGGAAATCCTGGAACTGGAGTCACTAATGCTCAAATTGCGAAAAATATTGAAATAGCAAAAAAAGTTTTTTCTGGATTAATTATTGCTGGAAAGATGCATGGGTCAGGAGTAAATGAATCTGTTGTTTCATTAAAATCAACCGAGAGTTTTTTAGATGCGGGGGCCGATGTTATTTTAGTTCCAGCTGTTGGAACAGTACCAGGATTGAGCGCAAAAGAGTTACGACCAATTGTTGAGTTAGCACATCAAAAAGGCGCATTAGTAATGAGTACAATTGGAACTAGTCAAGAGGGTTCAGGTGCAAGGTATATTGAATCAATTGCAATTGAAAATAAAATTATTGGAGTTGATATTCAACATATTGGAGATGCTGCTTGGGGAGTTCAATCACCAATTGAAAATATTTATCCATTGAGTAAGGCAATTCGTGGTGAACGTCATACGATTCAGAGAATGGCAAGGTCTATTAATCGTTAAATTAATTTATTTTTCAATGATTTTGAAAACGATATGAATATGTCGTTTTTTTGCGTTTATAATATAAATATATTATTATTTATTTTTAGTAGCTTTCTGGATTATATTAATTTTACTTAGATAGTTATAACTTTTAACTTTTTAATTTAAAATTGAACGGTTTAATAATTCAAATTATTATTAGCTTGAAGACTATTTATTTTATTTAATGAAAGGATCGAAACAAGTCGTGAAACAGGTCTTCCATATAGCTGTACCAGCAGAATATTTTTTTCACCGAGTAATTGAACTAGTTTTATATGATATTTATCAACAAACAGGGAAAAAAATAAAACCTCAAGAGTTAAAGGGATTTTCTTTTAATCGAAAAAATTCTACAGGCTTTATTAGTAAAATGACTATAATTGACTATCAACCTAATAAAATATATGCATACCTTAATCATACTCGTTATAATCGTTATAAGGTAGTATATCAAATTGAACCTATAGGTAATCAAAGAATGCGTTTACTATATAGAGAGACGATAAAAGGATATGGAGGTTTTAATAAGGATTATAATATTTTTAAGCCTATTACTGTTTTTTTAAGAAAAAGATATTTTAAGAAAATAAAAAAGCAACTTGAAGCCGATTATATTCAGCAAGAAAGTCATAAAAGCTAATGAACAACAAAACCACTTAATTTTGGGGGAAATTAAGTGGTTGTTTTGAGTTTTATAAGGAGAGAAAATGAACAAAAACGTAACCTTAAAACAGACATACATTTTCTGTTCATAAACATTATCCGTGTCTGTTATTTTTTTATCATCAGCCTTAAGTCTGATTTTATATTTTTTAGTTATTCACTTTTATTATTTAAATGTTCTTTAAAATAAAAGAAGGCATAACAAATATTTATGCTTTTTTTTTCGCATTTTAATACGGATAAAATAATGAATATTTTTTAGTCTAATTAAAATTAGTGAAATTTTTCATATAGTACTTTTTTAAGTAATAATTGTTTTCAAATAATTTTTTCTTGACAATTTTAACAATATATTTAACATTATCAATGTTGAATATATTGTTAGTGAGCTAACAAATATGAAAGGAATAAACGTGATTCATGACACGGGTAGATTATTAAAAATTGCTGCGAGACAACTTACTAAAAATTTTGACAAATTTGCTCAAAAGTATGATTTAACAGCCACACAAATGTCAATTATCGATCATTTAGGAAGAACTAATAACGAAGTTTTACAGCGCGATTTGGAACTAGAATTTAATATTAAACGTTCAACAGCTACTTTAATTTTACAAAGAATGGAGAAAAAAAATTTAGTTACTCGTACTACAGCTTATTCAGATGCACGGCAAAAAGCTGTTCGGCTTACAGAGAAAGGAAAAAAATTAGTTAAAACTGTCATAAATTATATGACTTATCAGCAAAATCTGCTGGAGAAAAATTTTACTAAATCTGAAATTCAAATTTTTGAAAAAATTTTAAAGTATTACGGGAGGGAAAAAATACTTTGATACAAAAATCAGAGGAAAAAGTTTCAAAAAAAGTAATCGAGGCTATTATTGCCACAGGAATAATGTCTTTTTGTGGAGTTGTTGTTGAAACTGCAATGAATGTTACATTTCCAACTTTGATGAATGAGTTCAAAGTTAATACATCAACGGTACAATGGATGACTACAGGTTGTTTATTAGTTATATCTTTAGTTGTTCCCTTATCAGCAATTTTAAAAAAGAAGTTTTACACAAAGAAAATATTTTTAACGGCTAATTTATTATTTATTCTAGGGTCAATGATTGATATTTTAGCCAGGCATTTTTCAATTTTACTTATAGGTCGAATGGTTCAGGGTCTAGGAACTGGATTAGCTTTACCATTAATGTTTAATATCATTTTAGAAGAAGTTCCTCAAAATAAAATGGGATTAATGATGGGAATAGGTTCTTTAATTACAGCTATTGCTCCAGCTATTGGTCCAACTTATGGTGGCTTAATTGTTAATCAATTGGGTTGGCGGTACATTTTTGTCTTACTTTTACCCATATTAATTATTTCTTTAATTATTGGTATAAAATCAATTAAACAAATAAGTAAAATTGAAAAAGTTAAAGTTGATTTTTTAAGTATAATGGCTATTTTTTTCCTATTTACCGGTTTAATTATTGGTTTTAGTAATTTAGGATCGAAGTCAATTTTTAGTTTATCTGTTTGGTGTTCATGGTTATTGGGAATAGTTGGTTTATTATTATTAATCCATCGTAGCCAGATTACAAAACCATTAATTGATTTAATGGTTTTTAAAAACAAGAAATTTGCAGGTCATGTCGTAAGCTTTTTTCTTTTTCAACTTTGTAGTCTTGGTATTTCTTTTATCTTACCTAATTATATTCAATTAGTTAATCATCAAAAAGCTATCACAGCAGGATTAATTGTTTTGCCGGGAGCATTATTAGGTGCTATTTTAGCGCCTATTGGTGGTCAAATTTTGGATCATTTTGGGGCGCGTAAACCGATTTTAATAGGCACTATATGTTCGGTAATTGCTTTAAGCCTTTTTACAGCATTAAGTCAAAATTTAACTTTAAAATCTATTATATTAATCTATTTATTGTATATGTTTGGTACTGGCATCGCTTTTGGTAATATTATGACAAGCGGATTAGAAAACTTAATATTAAAACAACGAAGTGATGGGAATGCTATCTTAACTACACTTCAACAATTTGCCGGAGCAGTTGGTACTTCAATTGTTGCTGCGATTATAGGTCAAAGTCAAAGTAATATACAGTCTAACTTAGCTCAAGCAACTGTAAATGGTAGTTTTCATGCTTTTACCTTGCTTTTAATTTTAGGAATTATTGAATTAATTATTTTAAGCTTGGTAGTAACGGATCACGATAAATAATGTTTTAGTAATTAAACTTGTAATTTTTAAAATAGCTTATGTGATATTTTATTATAAAAGTTAAATTTTAATTTGACACTAAATAAAAATGCGACTATTATTGAAGAAAAAAGGTGAGTGATAATGATGGATCAAAAAACAATGTTTTGCTCTTATTGTGGCAAGGAAATTTTGAAAGATAGTAATTATTGCCCTTATTGTGGTCATAAAGTTGATTTTTATGAAGGTGATCAAAAAAAAGATTCAAAAGAAAAAAAGATTACAAAAGAGGAATTGGAGAAAGATGAGACTCGTGATTCTTTAGATTCTAGTGAAAATGAAGAAGTTGCTTCGCAAACTAAATTTAAAAATAATCAAGAGCAGAAAAAACAAGCGGATAGTTCAGATGATGATCAGGAATCGGAAAATCAAAATGTTGATAAAACAAACAATGATAAATCTGATTCAACTGATCATTCAAATAAACAGGATGAAAACTCCGAAGATAGCGAAGATGCTGACGCTCAAAATAATGATAAAGAAGATTCAAAATCAGTAGCTGCTAAATCAGATGATGATCAGGAAT
>CALYPJ010000026.1 GCA_945273735.1 uncultured Lactobacillaceae bacterium | reverse complement strand
AATAATAATCGCAATAATAATCGTAAAAACAATGGAAATAGACGACCAAGTAATACAAGTCGTTAAAAAAGGAGTATTTTAAAATGCTGGTACCTAAACGTGTAAAACACCGTCGTGAATTTCGGGGTAAGATGCGGGGTGAAGCTAAAGGCGGAAAACAAGTTGCTTTCGGTGAATATGGGCTAAAAGCCCTAGAAAATCACTGGATTACTAATCGTCAAATAGAAGCTGCTCGTATCGCAATGACTCGTTACATGAAACGTGGCGGTAAAGTTTGGATCAAAATTTTCCCACATAAATCTTATACTTCTAAAGGCGTTGGAGTCAGAATGGGAAATGGTAAAGGTGCTCCAGAAGGCTGGGTAGCTGTAGTCAAAAGAGAAAAAATCCTTTTTGAAGTTGCAGGAGTTTCTGAAGAAGTTGCTCGTGAAGCCCTACGTTTAGCATCAAACAAATTACCAATTAAGACTAAATTTGTAACCCGTGCTGAAACGCAAGAAACGGATGGTGATAAATAATGAAAGCAAGTGAAATTAGAAAACTTTCAACCGCTGAAATGATTGCCAAAGAAAAAGAATATCGTGAAGAATTATTTAATTTGCGTTTTCAACAAGCCACTGGTAACTTTACAAATACAGCTCGCTTAAAGAAAGTCAGGAAGAATATTGCAAGAATTTTGACAATTTTAACAGAGCAAAAGCGAGGTGAAAGCTAATGGTAGCTGAAGAAAGAAACCACCGTAAGGTTTATCAAGGACAAGTAATTTCCGATAAAGGTGAAAAAACAATTACTGTTGAGGTTGATACGAGAAAAACTCATCCAATATATAAGAAACAAATCAAATATTCCAAGAAATATTATGTTCATGATGAAAAAAATGAAGCTAAAGTTGGCGATATTGTAAGGATAATGGAAACTCGGCCTCTTTCAAAGACTAAAAGATTTCGTTTAGTTAAGATTGTTAAGAAAGCAGAAATCCTATAGGATTGAATTTAGTCAAAAGGAGAATAAATTTTGATTCAACAAGAAACTCGGCTCAAGGTAGCTGATAATTCTGGTGCACGTGAACTTCTTGTGATTCAGGTAATGGGTGGTTCGTATCGTAAGTATGGTAATATTGGTGACATTGTTACCGCAACTGTTAAACAAGCAACACCTGGTGGCGTTGTCAAGAAATCTGACGTTGTAAAAGCAGTTATTGTTCGTTCAGCTTATGGTGTTCACCGTCCTGATGGTTCATATATTAAATTTGACGATAATGCAGCAGTAATTATTAATGCTGATAAAAGCCCAAAAGGGACTCGTATTTTTGGACCTGTGGCAAGAGAGTTACGTGATCATAATTTTATGAAAATTGTATCTCTAGCCCCAGAAGTTCTTTAAAGAGATCATACGGAGGATAAATTTTGTATTTAAAAAGGCTTGATAAGGTTCAAGTAGTACGTGGCAAGTCAGCTGATAAAGGCAAAATTGGCGAAATCAAAAAGGTTTTTAGAGATGAAAATCGTGTAATTGTTGAAGGCGTCAATAAAATTAAAAAGCACGTAAAACCTAGTAGCAATGGCAATCAAGGCGGCGTTGTTGAAATGGAAGCTCCAATCGATGCATCCAATGTTATGCTACTTGATCCAAAAACTAATAAACCAACCCGGATTAAAATCGAAATCCAGGAAGTTAAAAAAGATGGTAAACCAGTAATTGATGAAAAAGGCAAACCGCTAACAAAGAAAATTCGGATTGCTAAAAAATCTGGCGAACCAATTGATAAGGCTTAAGGAGGGGTATTGATTTAATGGAAAATCGTTTAAAGAAGAGATATGTTGAAGAGATTACCCCTTCATTGATCGAGAAATTTAACTATCAATCAATTATGGAAACCCCAGCATTATCTAAAATTGTTTTAAATATGGGTGTTGGTGATGCAGTTTCTAATTCTCGCTTTTTAGATGAAGCAGTAAATGAATTGAAACTTATTTCTGGTCAACAGCCGATTATTACAAAAGCAAAGCATTCAATTGCCGGATTTAGGTTAAGAGAAGGTAATGCTATTGGAACAAAGGTTACTTTAAGACGTAACCGGATGTATGATTTTTTAGATAAGCTGATCAATGTATCTTTGCCAAGAGTCCGAGATTTTCATGGAATTAGTCGAAAATCTTTTGATGGTCGGGGCAATTATACCTTAGGGGTAAAAGAGCAGTTAATTTTCCCGGAAATCAATTTTGATGATGTAAGTAAAGTTAGAGGAATGGATATCGTAATTGTAACAACAGCTAAGACTGATGAAGAAGCTTTGGAGTTGTTAAGTCAATTAGGTATGCCATTCACAAGATAGCGATGAAGAGAGGACATAAAAAACTTGGCTAAAAAGGCTTTAATAGAAAAATGTAATCGACCAGCAAAGTTTTCAACGCAAAATTATACGCGTTGTGCTCGCTGTGGTCGCCCGCACTCTGTATATAAGAAATTTCATCTTTGCCGGTTATGTATTCGTGAATTAGCCCACAAAGGCCAAATTCCGGGTATGCATAAGGCTAGTTGGTAAACGGAGGATCGGAATAAATGACATTAACAGACCCAATTGCAGATTACTTAACCAGAATTCGTAATGCGAATATGGTTCGTCATGAATATTTGGATGTACCTGCATCAAAAATTAAAATATCAATGTCAGACATTTTGAAACGTGAAGGATTTATTCGGGATTATGTCGTAAGCAAAGATAATAAACAAGGCATGATTCGCATTTTTCTTAAATATGGTTACGACAACGAACGGGTAATTTCTGGCTTAAAGAGAATTTCTAAACCCGGTTTAAGAAACTATGTTTCAGCCGAAAAAATACCTCACGTACTTAATGGACTGGGAATTGCAATCTTATCGACTTCTGAAGGAGTAATGTCTGATAAAGAAGCTCGACAAAAAAATGTAGGCGGCGAAGTGCTTGCCTATGTATGGTAAAGGTGGTGTTTAAATGAGTCGGATAGGTTATAAAAAAGTTGTAATGCCGGAAGGCGTTTCGATGACCCAAGATGGCAACAACGTCACAGTTAAAGGCCCTAAGGGTAGTATCTCTCGTACTTTTCGTCCAGAAATAACTATTAAAACCGAAGACAATGTTGTTAGCTTTGATCGAATAAGTGATGAATTTAAACCACTTCATGGTACTACTAGAGCCTTATTTGCTAATATGGTTGAAGGTGTAACTAAAGGTTTTGAGAAAAAGCTTGACCTTGTTGGTGTTGGATACCGAGCGCAAATGCAAGGGCAAAAATTAGTTTTAAACGTTGGGTATTCACATCCAGTTGAAATGACTGCTCCTGAAGGAGTTAAAATTACTGTACCTTCAAATACTGAAATTGTAATTTCTGGCATTAATAAGGAAACTGTTGGTAAATTTGCTGCTGAAGTACGAGAAGTTAGACCACCAGAACCTTATAAAGGCAAAGGAATCAAGTATCATGATGAACAGGTTCGTCGTAAGGAAGGAAAGACTGGTAAGTAGTTAAAATGATAAAAAAAATTGAGAAAAACAAAGTTCGACTAAAACGTCATAGCCGGATGCGCTACCAGATCAATGGCACTGCCGCAAAGCCTCGCCTTAATGTATTCCGTTCAAATACAAACATCTATGCACAAATTATTGACGATGCAAAAGGTGCAACTTTAGTTAGTGCTTCAAGTTTGGAAAAAGATTTTGATCGTAAAGGAACTAAAGTCGAACAAGCAAAAGCAGTTGGTAAAATTTTAGGTCAACGAGCACTTGATCAAAATATTAAAGCTGTTGTGTTTGATCGTGGCGGATATGTGTATCATGGTCGTGTCATGGCTCTTGCTGATGGTGCAAGAGAAGCTGGCTTAGACTTTTAAGATTAGTGAAGGAGAAGAACGTTCATGGCAGATTTTGATGCAAGAGATAATGAATTTGAAGAAACCGTCGTTCAGATTAATCGGATTACCAAAGTAGTTAAAGGTGGTCGACGCTTAAGATTTGCGGCTGTTGTAGTTGTTGGAGATAAAAAAGGACGGGTTGGTTTTGGAACCGGTAAGGCCCAAGAAGTTCCTGAAGCAATTCGAAAAGCTTCTGATGCAGCTAAGAAAAGTTTGATTACTGTTCCTACTTCGGGTACAACGATCCCTCATGAAGTAACAGGGCACTATGGTTCAGGACATATTTTGTTAAAACCCGCTCGCGAAGGTTCTGGTATTTCAGCTGGTGGTTCCGTTCGATCCGTCTTGGAATTAGCTGGTGTTGGTGATATTACCAGTAAATCTCAGGGCAGTAATACTCCAATAAACGTAATTCGAGCTACTTTTGACGGCTTGAAGAAGTTAAAAACTGCAAAGCAAACCGCAGATTTGCGTGGTATCTCAGTAGATTCGTTATAGGAGCGCTAAAATGACAAAAATTAAAGTTACTCTCGAAAGAAGTGCTTTACATCGAATTCCGGAACAACGGAAAGTAGTTAAAGCATTAGGATTAGGTAGAGTTCATTCAAGCTCTATCTTGCCGAATAATGCCTCAATTAGAGGGGCAATTGAAAAAGTTGCTCACTTAGTTTCGGTTGAGGAAGTAGACGAATAGGAAAGGGAAAAGCATGCAGTTAAATGAATTAAAACCAGCGCCTGGTTCACGGCATTCACGTAAACGCGTTGCGCGAGGTTTTTCCTCTGGTTATGGTAAGACTGCGGGACGTGGTACTAAAGGCCAAAAATCGCGCCAAGGTGGAAAAATCCGAATGGGCTTTGAAGGGGGCCAAATGCCATTGTTTCGGCGGATGCCCAAACGAGGCTTTAATAATATTAATCGGAAAGAATATGCAGAAGTAAGTCTTTCTGATTTAAATGTATTTGATGATGGTTCCGTTGTTGATTCTCAGGCATTATTAGCTAAAGGAATTATTAAGAAGACCCTTTCTGGTGTTAAAGTTCTTGGTAATGGTAAAATTGAAAAGAAACTTACGCTTAAAGTAAGCAAAGTTACAAAGTCGGCGAATGAAGCAATCGTCAATGCCGGTGGAACCATTGAGGTAAATTAATGTTCAAAACATTATTCAGGGGTTTAAAGGAAAAAACTATTAGATCAAGGATTTTGTTTACTTTTTTTGCGTTCTTGATTTATCGTTTTGGGTCTTTACTTACTGTCCCTGGAATTAATGCAAAGGCAATGTCTAGCATTGCTCAGAGTGGCTTAGTCCCAATTCTTGATACAGTAAGTGGTGGTGGCTTAGCTAATTATTCTGTATTTGCTCTAGGGGTTTCCCCATATATTACGGCACAAATTGTGATTCAACTTCTGCAGATGGATATTGTCCCTGTTTTTGTAGAATGGAGTAAACAAGGTGAGGTTGGTCGTCGGAAATTAAATAACGTGACCCGGATTCTAACGATTTTTTTGGCATTTCTCCAATCAGTTGCAATTACTGGTGGTTTCAATGCCCTTTCTTCACTGAATAATAACGGACAGAAATTAGTAAAAACTCCTACTGTCGGAACTTTTATTGAAATTGGTTTTATCCTTACAGCTGGAACTATGTTTTTGACTTGGCTAGGGGAACAAATTACAGATAAAGGTTTAGGTAACGGAGTTTCAATGATTATTGCTGGTGGTATTATTTCACGTTTGCCTAATGGGATTATGGGACTCTATCATCAATATATTGTAGGAGCAAGTAAAGGCCGTTTAGCATTGAATATTTTTATTATCTTGTTAATTGTTATTGCTGTAATTATAATTACGACCTTTGTAACTTACGTCCAGCAAGCTAATTATAAAATTCCAATTCAGTTTACTCGACGGGCTACAGGAACTGGTGATAACAGTTTTCTTCCATTAAAGATAAATGTTTCTGGAGTAATTCCTGTTATCTTTGCGAGTTCCTTTATTGTTACTCCGCAAACAATTTTAACAGCTTTTCGAAATAGTCATGGCCAAGATACTTGGTTTAAAGTTTTAGATTCAATCTTTAACTTGCAAAGTAACTGGGGTGTTACTATTTATACAGTGTTAATTGTTTTATTTACTTTCTTTTATGCTTTTGTACAAGTTAATCCGGAGAAAGTTGCAGAAAATCTAACAAAACAAGGTAGTTATATTCCAGGAGTACGTCCGGGAGAAGAAACTGAAAATTATTTATCGAAGTTGTTAATTAGGTTATCAACTGTCGGCTCCGTCTTTTTAGGCCTAATTTCTTTAATTCCATTATTAGCAAGTAATATTTGGAACTTACCTCAGTCAATTGGTTTAGGTGGAACTAGTCTTTTAATTGTTGTTGGAGTTGCTTTGGAAACTACTAGACAATTAGATGGGTTGTTAATGAAACGTGAATATATAGGATTTATTAGGTAATAAAAGATGAATATAATTTTAATGGGCTTACCCGGAGCTGGTAAGGGCACTCAAGCAGAGAAAATTACGGAGCATTTTGGAATGATTCATGTTTCAACTGGAGACATGTTTCGTCAAGCAATGAGTGCTAAAACTGAATTGGGTAAAACAGCACAAAATTACATTGATCAAGGACATTTAGTACCTGATGAAGTAACAAATGGAATCGTTAAAGAACGTCTTGGTCAAGAGGATGTTAAAGCTAAAGGTTTTATGTTAGATGGATATCCTCGAACTTTGAATCAGGCAGAAGCTTTAGATCAAATTGTGGCACAATTAAATACGAATATTGATCAAGTAATTAACATTAAAGTTGATCCTGAAATTTTGGTTAATCGACTTTCTGGTCGTTTTATTTGTCGTAAATGTGGTGCCACGTATCATCGAGTTTATAATCCTCCAAAAGTTGCAGATACTTGTGACATATGTGGAAGTCATGATTTTTACCAACGCGATGATGATCGTCCAGAAGTTGTACGAAATCGGTTAAAGGTAAACATTGAAGAGAATACTCCCTTGATTGCTTATTATGAAAAACAGGGTAAGTTAACAAATGTTGATGGTAGTCAAGCAATTGATGTAGTATCTCAACAGATTCAAGAAATTCTCAAAAAAGTTTGACTCTTTTAAAGATTTGTGTTATGTGATATCATTAGTAAGTTAAGCCCAGAAAAGCAATCATTGGAGGTTATTTTTGGCAAAGCAAGATGTGATCGAAGTACGCGGAAAAGTTACCGATACATTGCCGAACGCAATGTTTAAAGTGCAACTAGAAAATGGAGCAGAAATTTTAGCTCACATTTCTGGTAAAATTAGAATGCACTATATTCGGATTCTTCCAGGAGATAAAGTAACGGTAGAGTTATCTCCATATGATCTTACTAAAGGTCGGATCACTTACAGATTTAGATAATTATCGGAGGTCAGGATGAAAGTTCGTCCATCAGTAAAAAAAATGTGTGAACATTGTCGAGTAATCAAACGTCGTGGACGTGTAATGATTATATGCTCGGCAAACCCAAGGCATAAGCAGAGACAAGGTTAGGAGATTAAATAGTGGTTCGTATTGCTGGAGTAGATTTACCAAGAGGTAAAAGAATAGTAATAGCGTTAACTTATATTTATGGAATTGGTCTTCCTACGGCTCAGAAAATTTTGAAAGATACGAATATTTCTGAGGATATCCGTCAAGAAGATCTTACCCCAGAACAAGAAGACGCGATTCGTGGGGCAGTTGATAAATATAAAGTGGAAGGTGACCTTCGTCGAGAAGTCAACTTAAATATTAAACGTTTACAAGAAATTGGCTCTTATCGTGGATTACGCCATCGTTTTAACTTACCTGTTCGAGGACAAAATACCAAAAATAATGCTCGAACTCGTAAAGGTAAAAAGGCATCAATTATCGGTAAGAAGAAGTAGTAGTGGGGGAATAGTTAAATTTGGCAACGAGAAGAACTACGCGTCGGCGTAGAGTAAAGAAAAATATTGAGACTGGTGTTGCTCATATCCACTCAACATTTAATAATACAATTGTTATGATAACTGATCCGAAAGGGAATGCGGTATCATGGTCGTCCGCAGGAGCTTTAGGATTTAAGGGCTCACGTAAGTCAACACCATATGCAGCACAATTAGCTGCTGAAGCTGCGGCGAAAGCTTCCATGGAACAAGGAATGCGTAATGTAGAGGTTTCAGTTAAAGGACCAGGTTCTGGCCGCGAATCTGCTATTAGATCGCTACAGGCTGCTGGCTTGGAAATCACGGCTATTCGTGATGATACACCAGTTCCTCATAATGGTTCAAGACCACCTAAACGTCGTCGTGTCTAATTATTAGTCCTATTTTTAATCTAAAATATCGGATAAGGAAGGGGTAATAATTACGATGATAGAATTTGAAAAGCCGTCGATTGCAAGGATAGAAGAGACTCCAAATCATGGGAAGTTTATTGTCGAACCCTTAGAGCGAGGTTATGGAACGACATTAGGTAATTCCTTGCGTCGCGTTTTATTAACCTCTTTGCCAGGTTCAGCGGTAACTGATATTCAAATTGATAACGTTTATCATGAGTTTTCAACGATCGATGGGGTACTTGATGATGTTTCCCATATTATCCTTAACGTAAAAAAACTAAAATTAAAATTAGTTGATGTTGACGAAAAAGTTGTCGAATTAAAAGTTAAGGGTGAAAAAGTGGTAACTGCTGCTGACATTGATACTGATTCGGAATTAGAAATTTTGGATCCAAGTCAATATATTTGTTCGCTTGCAAGTAATGGCGAAATTACCATGCGTATGACGGTCAAAAAAGGTCGCGGTTATGCTGCGGCAGTTGAAAATAAAACTGATGGAGCGCCCATTGGAGTTTTAGCAATTGACTCAATCTATACACCAATCGAAAAGGTAAATTACCAGGTTGAAAGTACTCGGGTAAGAAATCGCAATGATTTTGACAAATTAACCCTTGATATTTGGACTAATGGTTCTATTATGCCAACTGAAGCTTTAAGTTTGGCTGCCAAAATTTTAACAGATCACTTATCGATTTTTGTTGAGCTTGATGGTGATGCTGGTAATGTAGAGACATTAGTTGAAAAAGAAGATAAACATATTGAGAAACTTCTTGATATGACGATTGAGGAAATCGATTTGACTGTTCGGTCTTATAACAGCTTAAAGCGTGCAGGGATTAATACTTTAGGCGAATTAACGCAAATGACTGAAGCAGATATGATGAAGGTTAGAAATCTTGGACGTAAGTCTTTAGAAGAAGTTAAAGCTAAACTGGCGAGTTTAGGATTATCACTTAAGAAGGAGGATGAATAAGTCCATGTCTTATCGTAAATTTGGTCGTGATAGTGGCCATCGAAAAGCTATGCTCAGAAACCTAGCAACTGATCTGATCATCCATGAACGCATCACGACTACTGAAGCTAAAGCTAAAGATCTGCGTTCAGTTGTTGAAAAAATGATCACTTTAGGTAAAAAAGGTGATTTACATGCACGGCGTCAAGCTAGTGCTTATGTAAGAAACGTAGTTGCTAGTACTGAAGAAAAAGATGATGAAATTGTTGTTCAGTCAGCAGTTCAAAAACTATTTTCAGACTTGGCATCACGTTATGCAGAACGTAACGGTGGCTATACCAGGATTTATAAAACAGTTAATCGTCGTGGCGATGGTGCTCCGATGGTTATTATCGAATTAGTTTAAATTTGTAGAAATTTTACATTGATACTTAATGTCCTTGCAGCTATAACGTGCATAGGACTTTTTTTATATCTAAAAATAAAAGACGATCAATTAGATTACGAATTATAAAAATAAAGCAATTTTTCTAATTTCAATAAAAATTTAAAAATTTTAACGATACGAATATACGTGAAAACTCTATTTAATTGTGTTAATTCATTAATGAGAATTAAACGGTTATTAAAATTACCCAAATAAACTTGCTAAAATTTTCTTTCTTGTCGGAGCAAAAGATAACTTTGCTTAAATTAAACTAATAAAATTACCCCAATAAGCTAAATATTCCTTGCTGTATAATTAGTGAAACGATGCTTTTTGCGGTTTAAAAATATCAGGGAGGGAAAAAGTTGTCATTAGTTAAAGTAACAAATTTAAGTTTTACGTATCCAAATCAATCCCACCCCGCTTTAAAAAATATTTCATTAACGGTTCCTAAAAATTCTTATGTGACCATTATTGGTGAGAATGGTAGTGGTAAGAGTACCTTAGCACGTATAATTGGGGCAATTAGTTTACCTCAAAACGGTCAGGTATCTATTGATAATCTTTTATTAGATAAAGCTCATTTAAATGCAATTAGAGCTAAAATAGGAATGGTTTTCCAAAATCCTGATAGTCAGTTTGTGGGATCTACCGTGGAAGATGATGTAGCTTTTGGTCTAGAAAATCATTGCTTTTCTCCAGAAGAAATGAATGAAATTATTACGAAGTATTTGAAGTTAGTTGGAATGAACGATTATCGTTTTCGCACACCAGAGAGTTTGTCTGGAGGTCAAAAACAACGAGTAGCCATTGCAAGTGCTTTAGCTTATCGACCTAAACTTTTGATTTTTGATGAAGCAACAAGTATGTTGGATCCTCAAGGTCGTCAGGAAATTAGCAAGTTAATTCAAAATTTGAAGTTAAGACAATTAGCAACGATTATCTCGGTAACTCATAACTTAAGTGAAGCATTAGTTAGCGATTATGTTTACATCCTTAATCATGGTGAAATTCAAGGGAGAGGAACTCCTACGGAAATTTTTGCTAATCAGGAATTAATCACTAAAAATCATTTAAAATTACCATTTACCCTTGAACTAATCCAGCAATTGAAAAAAGCCGGATTCCCTTTTGAAAATGAACAATTATCGACAACAGAGTTGGTGCAATATTTATGGACATTAAATTCAACCACGTAAGTTATTATTACAATGCCAATACGCCACTGCAAACAGTTGGCTTTAAAGATTTAGATTTTACGATCAAAGAACATAGTTTTACTTCGATTATTGGTCAAACTGGCAGTGGTAAATCGACACTGATTCAACATCTCAATGGGTTATTAATTCCGAGCCAAGGTGAAATCAATATTGCGGGTTTTAAAATTGTGCCCCAAACTAAACGTAAAAGTTTATCCAAACTACGGAGTCAGGTAGGGATAGTATTTCAATTTCCGGAAAATCAACTTTATGAATCTACAGTGTTAAAAGATATTGCTGTAGGGCCACTTAATTTTGGAGTTCCTTTAGCAAAAGCGCAAAAACAGGCACTAGCGACCCTTAAATTAGTTGGTTTGGATTCAGATTTAGCCCAACGTTCACCAACTGAGCTTTCAGGTGGCCAAATGCGTCGTGTAGCAATTGCGGGAATTTTAGTAATGAAGCCAAAAATTTTGGTGTTAGATGAACCAACGGCGGGACTTGATCCTTATGCTCATGAGGAAATGATGGAATTATTCTGGCATCTCCATCAAAAATGGCATTTAACTACCATCATGGTTAGTCATTCTATGGATGATGTGGCACAGTATAGTGATCAAGTTATTTGGCTTGATCAAGGAAGATTAATTCAAATGGCTTCTCCGCGGGAAATTTTTACTAACAATCAACAATTACAAATGAAACCACAGAGCGTGGCTTTTTATCAGGAACTGCAAGCTAAAGGACTTCAATTACTACAGACTCCTTTAACAATAGCAGAATTAGTTACTGAATTAAAAAAGAAAATTTTGGGTACAACAATTGAGTAAAGTTTTAATCGGCCGTTACTTGCCGGGAGACTCGGTGATTCACCGTTTAGATCCTCGCGGAAAAATTGTTTTTACGATCCTATTTATTGTTATCGTTTTTTGGGCTAATAACTTAATTACCTATGGATTGCTATTATTTTTTACCTTTTGGTTAATTCATCTGTCTAAAATTTCGCTTAACTATTTTTTTGCGGGAATGAAAAGTTTTGTTTATTTAGCTTTATTTGTAGTCGTTATTCAAATATTTTTTTCTGGTGGAGGAATAACTTATTGGCATTGGGGCATTTTTCGAGTCACTCAAATGGGTTTAATTAATGCTTTTTATATGTTCTTAAGGCTATTGATTAACTTAAATATTTCGACGATTTTAACTTTAACCACTTCACCTTTATTAATTGCTGATTCCATTGAATCTTTACTAAAACCTTTAAGTTACTTTGGTGTACCAGTACAAATTATTGGCTTAATTATTTCCATTGCTTTAAGGTTTATTCCTACTATTGCTGATGCGGCACAAAAAATTGTTAATGCGCAGATGTCACGGGGGGTGGATTTTAATGCTCCAAGTTTGAAAAAACGAATTATGAATATTATTCCTATTCTTGTTCCATTACTAGAAAGTAATTTTAAAATGGCTGATGAATTATCGGAAGCTATGGAATCAAGAGGCTATATTCCATTAGCTAAGCGGACACATTTTCATGTGATGCATTGGCATTGGCAAGATAGTACGGCTTTTGGAATTTTAGGTTTATTGGCAGTTTTACTAATTATTTTGAGGCAAAGCTAATGCAACGATATAAAGCAATTTTACAATATGATGGAACTAATTTTTCAGGATTTCAATTACAGGCTCCGCAATTGCGAACGATACAAGGGGTAATTGAAAAAGGTCTACAAAAGATGAGCAAAGGTCCCCGAATAATTGTTTATGGTGCCAGTCGGACTGATGCTGGGGTTCATGCTTTAGGACAGGTAATTCACTTTGATTATCCAACATATTTGGCACCAGAGAAAATGCGTTTGGCATTAAATAGTTTAATGCCTTTAGATGTGGAAATTAAAGAAGTTCAAGCAGTTTCTAATGATTTTCATGCGCGTTATGCCGCTCACGAAAAAACCTATTGGTATCGCGTGGATCGCGGTAAATTTGTGAACCCCTTTAAACGCTTTTACACTACCCACTATCCTTACCCAATTGATTTTTCTCGAATTGAGATCGCTTTAAAAGATGTTTTAGGGACTCACGATTTCTCTAGTTTTGCAGCAAGTGGTAATCAAGTTAAGAATCCGGTACGAACAATTACTCAAGCTCAAGCAAATTTAGATAATCAAAATCAGGAATTAAGTTTTTATTTCACTGGAGATGGTTTTTTGTACAATCAAGTAAGAATTATGGTAGCAGTACTCTTAGAAATTGGTAGTAAAAAACGTGATCTTCATGACTTTTTGCGTCTTTATCAAGTTAAAGATCGGACTCAAGCGCGGTGGACCGCACCTGCTAGTGGCCTTTATTTAATGAAAGTTCATTATCTTAAAAAAGCTGCTAAAAGCGATTAAATTTTTAATTTGCATTGCAAGTTTAGTTTTGTTGAAGTAAATTTGATTTCTGATAGGAGAGATTTATAATTCATAACTGTAAAATCCTTGAGGTGAAAAATGGT
Organism: uncultured Lactobacillaceae bacterium; assembly: GCA_945273735.1. Taxonomy (GTDB): domain Bacteria; phylum Bacillota; class Bacilli; order Lactobacillales; family Lactobacillaceae; genus Xylocopilactobacillus. Next base: position 6,169 of record CALYPJ010000026.1, on the reverse strand, counting down.
ATTTAATAAAAGTATTTATCGTAAAATTTTAAGTCATGCTTTTGATCTTCCGATCCGGGTTAGTTATTGGGATGGTAGTACCGAAGATTATGGTAATGGTGAACCAGAAATTCAGATCAAATTTAACGAAGAAATTCCGATTAATGATTTTATGCATGAACCAACTCTTCGATTAGCCGAAGCATATATGACCGAAAAGATTGATATTAAAGGAAGTATTCAAAAATTAGTAGCAGCAGCTTTTGCTGCACAAGATAGTTTTTTGACTAATCGTCGCTTAATTAAATATTTACCTAAAATGTCACATTCGGAAAAGGCGAGTGAAGCAGATATTCAAAAACATTATGATATAGGTAATGATTTTTATCGGAAGTGGTTAGATCCTACAATGACTTATTCTTGTGCTTATTTTGAACATGATAATGATTCCTTAGCTCAAGCCCAAAAAAACAAAATTGAACATATTTTACATAAGTTAAAACCCATAGCTGGTAAGACTTTGTTGGATATTGGGTCTGGCTGGGGGGCTTTAATTTTGCGAGCAGCGCAAAAGTACCACTTAAAAGCTACAGGAATTACCTTAAGCCAAGAGCAATATGATTACACTAAAGAACAAATTAAGAAAAATCATTTGGAAGATCAAGTTGACGTTTGGTTATTAGATTATCGAGAAGTACCTAAAGACGTTAATTTTGATTATGTTGTAAGTGTCGGAATGTTTGAACATGTTGGTAAAGAAAACTTAGGCTTGTATTTCCAAAAGATTAAAGACCTTTTGGTTCCTGATGGTATTGCTTTGATTCATGGAATCACGGGACAACATGAAGGTTTGGGAGTTGATCCTTTTTTAGTCAAATACATCTTCCCGGGTGGCTATATTCCTAACATGGCGGAAAATTTACAACATATTATGGATGCTAAGTTACAATTAGATGATTTAGAACCTTTGAGGCGTCATTATCAAAAGACACTTGAATGTTGGACGCATAATTATCATCAAGTTTATGATGATACGATTAAAACATATGGAAAAGAATTTGCACGGATGTGGGATTTGTATTTGCAAGCTGCAGCTGGCGCTTTTGAGGCTGGAAATATTGATGTAATGCAGTTTTTGATTTCTAATGGCCGTAGCAGTCAAACTTTACCAATGACTCGTAATTATATTTATCAACAAGAATTATAAAAATAAAGTATAATTAAACACCCTTTGGGTGTTTTTTTTATGCTTTAAAACTATTAGAAGAAATATGTCTAATTTGAAAAGATGTTAGGGTTATTGTTACTTCAAAGAAATAAATTGGATTCAAGGTATTCTGATTTTTGATACAGCATAAAGTGGTCTGACTTTTTACAATTTTGAACTTCAAATTAATTGATTTTAAGGTAATTTTAGTTGTGATTTTAAAGTTATAAAAATATAATTAAATGATAATTTTAGATCTTTAAAAAATAAAATTGTATCTCCATTGTAGTTTAATAAAAATGAAAAATTTTAATTTTTTTAATTTCAATAAATTAATATATAAAAAATCAGCTTTTAAGGATTTAAAGACTAATATAGTTTTGATATAATGTAAAATATTTTATAGATATAATAAGGAGAAAAGTATGAAATTAAAAGTTGCAGGTTTAGTTAGCTCTGCTTTGCTGTTATTTTCCCCTTTGTCGGGAGCGTTAGCCGCAATTATTAAGCCTAACTTGGTTCACGCTGAAATTAATTCAATGGGGGATGTTCCTAATTCAGGTTTAAGCGAATATGATAAATTACTGCAAAATGCGGGACCTAACGATGGGATGGTTGATTGGTATCCCACCAAAAATGCCGTTAGTTTAAATCCCGCCGCTCAAGATATTGTTAAGCAGCTAATTGACTTATCAAATGCAACTAATGATATTAATTCGGTTGCTAGCAGCGTTTTATTTGATGGTACAACGGGGATGAATCATCAGAAGGGCTACGAAGTGACATATAAAAAGTATCAGCTTGCCTTTGGTTTTATTGCTCAGCTTTTGAGTTTTAATGGTCAAGCAACGGGACAGGGCGCAAAGTTAAAACAAGGCGCTGTGGCTGGAGAAGATCCCGTTGATCCGCGGACGAATAAGTCTGTTATTGCAGGTGCTGTTACTGAAACCCCAAAGCCAGGGCAAGGGAATACAATTGCTGATGTTTTAGGTAAAGCAATCTTTGGCGAAGAAGATGCTTATGCGCAAATTTATATTAATGGTTATGATAATTCGGTACAAAATGAAAATAATGTTATTAGAGAAAGTACCAGCAGTATTACTTTAGTTGCTCATAGTAAATTGTCTGGTAAAAAAGCAACTGCAATTTTTAAATTAAATAATAAGACGCTGCCGGTCTCACCAGCGAATACGAAATTGAACAATTATCGAGATGATACTATTTATGCGCTTGATGGTAAAAATGGCAATCCAGATATTGCGGGATTAAACATGACTACGGCTTCTCCCAAGACAATTGATCGGATTAAATTATCTCGAGAATCCACATTTTGGATAGATAATAAAAATGGTGGCGGTACAATTGTTGTTCCGCGTGGCACTACGGCTCAAGAAATTGCCGAACTTATTGCTCAAAAACAAGTAGCAGGGAACAATACCTTAAATGAAATTGCTCCGATGAAAGCAGTCCAAGCGGCAACAACTAAAGAAGCTCCAGATGGCTTAAATCAAATTGCGGGCACTAATAAAACTTGGGCTGATGTTTCCTACAATCACTACTATGAGGGAACTAGATTGAATTCAAGTTATGGTGTTCAAGGACACGCTACAGCAAATGATGCAGAAAATTATCGCTTTAATTATGCAACTAAAATTTCATCTGGAATTAGTGGCCCTGAGAATTATATTCATTCATTGAAAAAATCGCAATACCGAGAGTATAATAATGCTTTTAATTCGGCAGAAAGTGTTGGTCTAATCTCTAGTGAATATCACAGTCCATTTAATGGAGCTACTAGGCTTACAAATGATTATTCAGTAACTGATGCTTGGTTTGGTGGGGGTTACAGGGATAATTACCATATGATTGATACTAACAAGTTATTTACTGATGGCCAATTTAATACCAAATCTGCTCAGTCTTTACCTAATTTTGAACAATCAGAAGGGACTCCTTGGACTGATGATCACTCAGCACAACATGCTAGAAATATGGGAGATCAAGATAGTAAAGTTGCGGGAACTAATGATCCAACAAAAACAACTAATGTTGGCAAAGTTAAACATTTATTTAAACCCTCAAGTTATTTTAAAGAGGCTTATGATGCGAATCATTTCGTAAACAATAGCCCAGAAATTCAAAATAAGAATGTTGCTGATATTGCTAAACAGATTGCCAATAACGGAAGTTTTTCGAATACCAGTGTTGATGGTCAAATTAAAAAGAGTTTTTCTTATGAAGTTCCGGTTAATAGTTGGCTTTACAAGTCATACAATAATCCTTATTCTACGGTAATGAGCAGTGCCGGAGCTCAAACTATTGATGGTAAAGAGCTTAGTTCTGATCGAAGTAACTCCACAATTAAGCCACAAAAGGTTTTAGATTTAAATAATCCCAATAATCCAGATGCAGCTCTCGTTAAAGGTGACCCCACAAAAATTGAACTTTTTGATAATGCCTATGTAAAGAAAATACCTAATAATGAAGCTAAATTTACGAAATCAGGTTCAGGTACTAATTATTTAAACGCGACAGATAAACTTTACTATTATTCTGGTATTTACAAAAAGGGTACTGAAAATCCAATCTATCCAGATCCTTCCATGCTAGATGATGGATTAAAAGTAAAATTTACTGATATTAACAATACTATTAGTACTATTAGTATTTTGCCAGGTTATTTTAGAACTGGGAGTAAATTTGGAGTTATTGGTACTGATAGTTTATATCCAGACTCAGGATCAGGAGAAATTGGAGGATTTTATCCAATCGATCCCAGTAATAATAATATCGAAAATATTTTTTTGGGTAGAGTGTCGCTGCATGGGGGTAGTGGGGATATGAGGCATTCCAGTATTAATCTTTCAGAATCAGATAAAAGAAATTATGGTATTATTGGGGATCCAAATCAGTGGTTTGTAAATATGAATGGTGGTCTATTGAAAAATATTAAATCTTGGTCTGAATCCCAATACTTTGTGCAAACTTGGGATAAAAATACGTCAATTAAAAATAGTCATGGGAAATTTACAAACAATCCGAAGCCTTTAATTTATAATCAAAATATTTTAGGTTTAAATAATAATTTTAGTTTATCAACTTTAGGACAGGTTGATTCACCTAATTTTGAAGCTAAATATTATATTGAAGGCTATTTTATTTTAGAACCTTCTTTTAATGCTGGTAAATTTGATATTAAAGCATTGTCCGTAAATGACCATCTTTCTCAAACTGCACAATCGAAGCGCGCTTACTTCAATTCGAATCTTTATAACAATCCTAAAGGTGACCTTACCAAAGACAATACTAAAAATAACAGCCGTTTCTTTGTTTCGCAAGATTTTTCTATTGGCCCAGTTTCTAGCGATATGATTAATGATGCCGGACCAGTTGGATCTGGAGTAAATATTGACGAGACTTATTATCCCTATAGTAAAGAAGATCCGAAAGGCAGCAGTCCAGAAGCTAATGCGGCTAAAATCTTAGAATTAGTAGTAAAATATAACAATCCTTTAGGTAATGAATTAAATAAAAAGGCTGATTCCGAGGTAAAATGTGAATTTACTAATCAAGGCGGTGATGGGAATGACGAAGGTAATGATGGTAGCGGTTATAAATTAGTAAGTATTGCTGACGCGGCAAACAAGCAGGGGGTAAGTGAAGCGGCATTAGCGAATGAAGTTGCTAAAGTGACAGGAAAAGATGCCCGGGAAGTTAGGAATACAAAGTGGGTTCAAGCAACGTTACCCCGCTTGAAACAGAATGTTGGTAAAGCTCGAATTAATATAGTTATTTACGATAAAAGTAAAGATGCGGATACCAAACCAGTTATAACTAAAAAAGAAACCAAACCTTCATTTTCAATAACCGATATTTTTAGTGGCAATGGGGCAACTAATGTAGCTTTGCAGCCATCGACGACCACCTATGATGATGGTGCTGTCGTCAAAGCAGCTGACGTACCCCAAAGCTTTCAAAATCTATTAAAAGATACATTAGTAGCTGGGAACCCCGATTTAGTGAATTACCCTAATCGGCTACAAGATGTTTTAGTTAATGCCTTTTTAAATAGTTGGCAGCAAAGTCCCCTCCAAGCAGATAAGAAATCCCCAAATTATTTGGCAGGCGGTTTTGGGATTAGTAATTCCGATATAAAAAATTCTTATAGTCAATGGCCTAGTGGTTATGCAACAAATACGGGGGTTTACCTTGATGCGGTTAACCACTACCCCGGAGATTTCTACCGGGGCGGTAAAGATCTAAAACTGATTGGCGGTGGCAGTATTGACAAAATTCCATTTAGTTCATTGAAAGCTGATGTTAGTAAAGTTGATTTGACAACGGTAGGAACTTATCCGGTAGTTTATACTTATACCAACCCGAAGAATGCCAAAGATACAGCAAAAATTACGGTACCCGTAACAGTCAAGAGTGCCAACTCTCCGGTGTTTGTGTTTCCAGGAGGCAATAATTTGACGTTACCCGTTGGGGATCAATTTAATCCCAATGATTACAAAGTTGTAGGAAATCAGACAATTTATAATCAATATAATGGCGATTATAGCAGGATAGTTAATGGCGAAGGCATTGCTAAAGATAGTTCTGGCAAACCAATAGTAACCATAACGGGTCAAGTGGACGTTAATCAACCAGGGATTTATCAATTAACTTATGAAGCAACTAACTTATCTGGTATTAAAGCAAAGTTAGTTCGTCAAATTACAGTATTACCTTCCGATAAAAAACCAGAAAATAAAGAATGGCAGGTTAGTGACTTTAAGAGTATCGGCTACGTTAATTATGTGCCAGGTTATGGCATCAATGTTTGGGATGCCCCAGGCGGTAAATTTACGGGTCAACGATTAGCTCACAGTACAGCTTGGAAAATCTTCGAAAAAGCCGTTAATGGTCAAGGTGAGGTTTATTATAAGGTTGGTAAAAATCAATGGCTAGATGGCAAGTACGTTGCCTTTAATCCCGTTA
>CALYPJ010000025.1 GCA_945273735.1 uncultured Lactobacillaceae bacterium | reverse complement strand
TAGCTCCAAAATGGAGGTGAGGGGATTTGAACCCCTGTCCACCAGATCTGAATCAGAAGTTTTTGGTCACGATTATATCTTGAATTAAAATTCGCCTAATACCAGGATTCAAGAATTCCTTCATAAAAGACTAACCCATTTAATTTTGCTTTAACTATTGGGTTATAATTAAAGCTAAGTCTATATTAATTTGAGACCTAAATCTTACCTATAGACAAATAAGAACAAGTCACGCAACTGTTTTTTAGGCAGCTAAAGCGTAAGTATTTTCATTTTTAGCAGTTATATTTCTGCTGAGTTTTTAAAGAGACTCAAAACTCTAATCGAAACTTAAGCCCATGGTCTGATGTCGATTCCTTAACACCCCCGTGGATTTACTATTATAATTGAAAGGATTAAGTTTTACAAGGAGCACTGATGATATTTATTTATTGTGGTTTACTTAAAGTAGCACTAGTATTTTGCTTTCAGATTATTAAGCCACGACGGGATATAAAAATATATGGCTATTATTCTTATCTGGCAGGTTTAAATGAAAATATATATTTGTATGCGCAAAAGGTTGCCAAAAAGTATTTGCTTTGTTGTGGTTTGATTCAATTTTTATTAGGATTACTTATTCATTTTTTAAAACTAGATCGTTTGGTTTATTTATGGCTTTTTGTAGAAACATTAGTAATTCTTTCTTATTATGCGTTTGTTGAACAAAAAATTACAATAAGATTAAAAAAAGAAAATAGTTTTCCTCTTGGATATCAAAGTTTAGATGAAAGAGAACAAAAAAAGATTAAGTTAGAAAAAGGGTTACGCAAGTGAAAATATTAATGATTGAAGATAATAAATCAGTTTCTGAAATGATGAGTATGTTTTTTAAAAAAGAGGGCTGGGATGTTGTATTTTCGTATGACGGAAATGATGCTGTAGAAAAATTTAATAAGGCTCCCAATTCTTTTGATTTAATTACTTTGGATTTGAATTTACCTGGTAAAGATGGCATGCAAGTTGCGCAAGAAATTCGTGAAAAATCTAAAACTGTACCTTTAATTATGTTAACCGCACGTGATTCAGAAAGTGATCAAGTTTTAGGATTAGAATTGGGAGCAGATGATTATGTAACTAAGCCGTTTTCTCCAATTACTTTAATTGCCAGAATTAAAGCATTACATCGTCGTAGTCAATTAGCGGGAGAAAAAAATACAACAGAAAAAGCAACTCAAGCTAATAAGTATTTTGATATTGATACTGGACGCTTTCAGTTAAATGTTAAAACTCGTGAAGCATTTTTAGATGGTAAACCAATAGAAGGATTAACTCCTAAAGAGTTTGATCTTTTACATACTTTAGCTAAAAATCCTAAGCAAGTTTATTCACGTGAACAATTATTACAACAGGTTTGGGATTATGAATATTTTGGTGATGAACGGACTGTTGATGCTCATATCAAAAAATTAAGACAAAAAATTGAAAAATCGGGACCTCAGATTATACAGACAGTTTGGGGTGTGGGGTACAAGTTTGATGATACTGAACAAGAACAGAAAGAAAATTAGTTAATTAGATGAAAATAATTTACCAGCAGATTGTTTCTTTTGTAACTTTACTTGTAGTAACTTTAGTAATTACTTCATTATCATTTATTCAATCAACGAAAAAAATGGTTTATAACAATACTTGGTTACAGCTTGAGAATTATGCTAACGTATTGCAAAGAAACGGTTGGGAACGTGAGGGAAATATGTTAGTTCCCAATCAAAATTATATTTTAGAAGCTCAAAAGTTGTTAAGTAGCCAAGATGTAACTTTTATCATTTATAATAGTGAAAATCTCCCAATTTTTCCAACTAATGGTGGCTCTATACCGAGTATTTCTGGAGAAAATTGGAATCGTTTACTAAATAATGAAACAATTTATTTAACTAAGACACCACGAGGAGCAATTCCTAAATATCGTCAACATATCGATCAAACTGCAGTTTATAAACCTTTTTTTTACAGCAACAGGCTTGTTTGTGTAATTGTTGCTACATCATCAGTACAAGGAGTACAAAAAAATATTCAAAAAATTGAAAGAAATTTATTGTTAGCAATAGTTTTATCAAGCTTAGTTGCCATTGTGATTATTTATTTGCTTTCTAGTTTTCAATCTCGTCGAATTAATAGAATGCGAAAAGCTACTAGAGAAATTTCTGAAGGAAATTACGATGTTCGAATTCCTGTGTCTAAGACTAAAGATGAACTAAATAGTTTAAGCCAAGATTTTAATAGCATGAGTAAAAATTTAAAAGAAGCTAATATTGAAATTGAACGTCAAGAAGAACGACGTCGACAATTTATGGCTGATGCTGCACATGAAATGCGAACACCACTCACAACAATTAATGGCCTCCTAGAAGGCTTAGCTTATGATGCAATTCCAGAAGATCAGAAGGGAAAAAGTATTGATCTAATGCGTAAAGAGACTGCGAGACTGATTAAATTGGTGAATGAAAATTTAGATTACGAGCGGATTAGAACCAATCAAATTTCTCTAAATAAAACTAATTTTGATAGTTCTCAAGTACTTAAAAATATTGCTTTTCAATTGAAGAAAAAAGCAGCAAGTGCCGGAAATTCAATTCAGTTTGTTTCTTCGGTAAATTCTCCCAAGAAAGTTCCAGTTTATGCGGATTATGATCGATTTGTTGAAATTGTAATTAATATTGCAAATAATTCGATTCAATTTACAAATAATGGAAAAATTACATTATCCAGTCAACGTGGAAATAATGAAACTCAAATTATAATTAGTGATACAGGAATTGGAATGACTGATGAACAGATGAAAAATATTTGGGATAGATACTACAAAGCCGATCCTTCTCGGAAGAATACTAAGTATGGTGAATCTGGTCTAGGTTTATCAATTGTACAACAGTTGGTTAAGCTACATCACGGACAAATCAAAGTTAAAAGTAAAATTAATCAAGGAACTACTTTTATTCTCATATTTCCTGACCAAAATAAATAAAGGAGAAGATAGATGATTAAAATTGTAATTACAGTTATCGGGAAAGATAAGCCAGGTATTATTTATAAAATTTCACAAGAATTAGCAAAAGTTAAAGTTAATATTTTAGATGTTTCTCAAACAATAATGCAAGAAATGTTTACAATGATGATGTTAGCAGATATTTCACATACTTCTGTTGAATTTCTTTATTTAAAGCAAAATTTAATAGCTATTGGCAAAGAGCTTGGCGTTCAAATCAACGTACAGCGTGAAGAAATATTTAATGAAATGGCAAAAATATAAATGGAAAAATCACAAATTATTGAAACTATCAGAATGGTGCGTGATGAACATCTTGATATACGGACGATAACTCTAGGACTTTCATTATTGGATTGTGTGAGTGATAATCCCAAAAAAGCAGCAAGCAATATTTATGAGAAAATCACTCATAAGGCACAGAATATTGTTCAAATTTCACAAAATATTGAAGAAGAATATGGCATACCAATAACTAATAAAAGAATAAGTGTTACTCCGATTTCTTTATTAGTTGGTCAAACTCCATCAGAAGAAATGATTATTTATGCTCAAGCCCTTGATAAAGCTGGAAAAGCAGTTGGAGTTGATTTTATTGGAGGTTATAGCGCCTTAGTTCAGAAAGGTATGACCAATGGAGATAAAAATTTAATAGCCTCTTTACCTCAAGTTTTAACGGAAACCAAAATTTTAAATGCTTCAGTTAATATTGGTTCTACTAAAGCTGGCATTAATTTAGATGCAGTATCTTTTATGAGTAAAACTATTAAAAGGATTTCTAAAATAAAGGCAGAGGGGAATGCAAAATTAGTCGTATTTGCTAATGCTGTTGAAGACAACCCATTTATGGCTGGGGCTTTTCATGGAATTAGCGAAGGTGAAAATTTCATTAATATTGGAATTTCTGGACCTGGAGTAGTTAAGAGTGCAATTAAACGGTTGCCTGAAACTGCCTCTATTGATCAACTTTGTCAGACAATTAAAAAAACCGCTTTTAAAATTACACGTTTAGGCCAATTTATAGGTAGTGAAGCGGCAAAACGATTGGGTTACCCTTTTGGAATTGTTGATCTGTCACTGGCACCAACACCAGCTAGAGGAGATTCTGTAGCTGAAGTTTTAGAAGCAATGGGGTTAGAAAAAGTCGGAACTCACGGAACTACCGCAGCTTTAATGATGCTTAATGATGCTGTTAAAAAAGGTGGAGTGATGGCTAGTCTACGCGTAGGAGGATTATCAGGTGCTTTTATTCCTGTATCTGAAGATGCAGGAATGATAGATTCTGCTAGAGATAAAACATTGAACATTGATAAATTAGAGGCCATGACAGCGGTATGTTCTGTGGGTCTAGATATGGTTGCTGTTCCTGGTGAAATACCTTCAACAACAATTGCTGCTATAATCGCTGATGAAGCAGCAATTGGAGTTCAAAATAATAAAACTACTGCAGTGAGGATTTTACCGATTCCAGGCGGCAAAGTAGGAGATACCTATTCATTAGGAGGGCTACTAGGAAATGCTTTAATTATGCCATATCATCAAGCTAAAAGTGATGTTTTAATTAAGCGAGGTGGTTTTATTCCAGCGCCTATTCATTCGTTTAAAAATTAATTTATAACAGCTAATTTTTGGTATTAGATTGATTAATGGATGAAGGTGGATCGATTAGTTTTTCAGGATTTTCTATAAGTTCTGGATCGTTAGAGTGAAAATTTTCAGTTGTACTTTTATGAGACTTTTGAATAAAGATGCTAGGGTTATTAATCTTAGCTTCTTTTTCTTGTTTTAAAAGTTTGTCATATTGATTTTTATAGTTGTATTTAATTGGATCTACGGGTTGAAAGCCTACAGGAGTATAAAATCGTAATAAATTAAAATTATTAATTAAATCAGAAATTTTTAGTTTATTATTTACTTTTTTTTGCATATTTTTAAATTCCAGTGTTTTGGCAATACTAGGGTCCAGAGTCTCACCATCTATAGTATTATAAATGGTTCCATCATAAAAAGTATACTTAGGACTAACAAAATTATGATTACGAAAAGCAACTATTTGATTATGCTTTGGATTAAGTAAATCCTGACCAAGTTGTATATAGTTTTTTGTATCAATTCCTAAAAGATGCAATAAAGTAGGCAAAACATCAATTTCTCCACCAAAAGTATGGTTTACACCACCTTTTAATCCGTCATTGTAAATTATTAATGGTACCCGTTGTAACATCGCGTTTTGATAATTATTCCATTGATTTGGATCTTTATTTAATAATGGTGCTAAACTCTTATTGCGGTCATTAGAAATGCCAAAATGGTCACCATATATAACAATAATTGATTTTTTTAATATACCGCTTGTTTTTAAGTAATTGAAAAATTCAGCTAATGCTGAATCTAAATAATGAGCAGTCCTAAAGTAATTATTAACTACTTGATCATCAGTCTTGGCTAATGGAAAATCATCTACATTTTTATCAAGATTAAATGGGAAATGATTAGTTACAGTAATGTATTTTGCATAAAATGGTTGTGGCAGATGTTCGAGATATTTTATGCTTTCTCCAAAAAGTAATTTATCTTTTATTCCATACCCAACTTCAGAATCATTATCTAGATAGTAATAATTATTATAAAAGAAATAATCATACCCCATACTTTTATAAACATTATTACGGTTCCAAAAACCAGCAGTATTACCATGAAAAACTGCAGAAGTATAATTTCCATTTTGGCTTAAGATGGCTGGAGCTGCTTGTAAAGTATTATTTTGCGCCAATGAATTAAAAAAAGAGCCTTGAGGTAAACCAAACAAACCTGTTTCTAACATTGTTTCAGCATCTGAAGTTTTGCCTTGTCCAACTTCATGGAAAAAGTTATCAAAAGATAGAGTATTTTTATTTTTTATTAATGAATTTAAAAAAGGGGTAACTTCGCGTCCTTCAAAATGGTAATTAAGTAAAAATTGTTGAAAGCTTTCTAAATGAATTACAAAAACATTTTTTCCACGAGCAATGCCGAAGTATTTTGGATTAGCTTTGAGATAATTTTCTTTTTTATACTCGGAAACTTTATTAACGTTTTTAACAATTTTAGTACCATTGATATTTTTATTTTGAACAGTTTTAAATCCATCATAAAAAGTAAAAGCATTAATTCCGAGATATTTAACAATATAATTTCGATCAAAAGTTCTTAATAATAGTTGAGGACGATCAATTTCACTAAAAGATAATAATAAAAAGAAACTAGCAATGCTCACACAGATTATAGATTCTAATCCTTTTTTAGTAATTAAACTAATTTTAGGATACCATTGTGTTAAATAATTATTTTTTTTATGAATCAAAAACTGATAAATTAGAATTCCAGCAATCACTATTAAATCTAGTACATAAAAAATATCATGGGGTTTTAATAAATTGATAGAACTAGCTGATAAACCATTTGAAACTTTCGAGTAACCTAATATTGTGTTTACTGTCATAAAATCAGTAAATTCTCGGTAATAAATTACATTAAAAAGAATTAATGCTGATTCTGCTACAGCTAAAATTATCATAGTTATATAACGCATTTTTAGATTTTTTATTAAAAGTGGCAACAAAAAAATCACAAAAGCTAGTGGAAGTGGATTAATTAATAGTAAAATGACTTGTAAAGGACTTGATACCCCTAAAGCAAAGTCAAATGTATATGCGATTAATGATTTAATCCAAAAATTAATAGTAAGTAAAATTGGTAAAATTAAATTACTGTTTAAGATCTTTTTAAATTTTTTTTTCATATTTTTAGATAAAGTATACTTTTAATAAATTAAAGTTTGTAATGACATGAAGAATTATAAATGAAAAAAATAAAAAAACTATTTTTTCTCTTTACTAGTTTAGCAGTTCTTTTAATTTTAAGCTTTTTAATTTTTATATATATTAAATTTTTTATTAATACATCTAGTAAAAATCAAAATATTGAGAATGCTGAAAGCAGGTCCTTTCAACAAGAAAAAAAGGAGAAGCAGAACTTTATCAATCAATTAGTTCCTATTGCCCAGCAAATTCAAAAAGAGTACCATATTTTAGCAAGTATCAGCATTTCTCAAGCATGCTTAGAAAGTGATTGGGGACGTAGTAAACTTGCAAGTAAATACCATAATTATTTCGGAATTAAAGGAAGCTCAGGACAGAATACTGTAATGTTAGAAACTATGGAATTTATTTCGGGAAAATGGATTAAGAAAAAGGAAAATTTCGTAGTTTATAATAGTTTACAGGAGTCTATGATCGATCATGCTAAACTTTTAAGTCAAGGTACTAGTTGGAATAATCAGCAATATCAAGAAGTTATCGATGCAGATAATTACCAAAAAGCTACTCAAGCTTTAGTAAATGCTGGTTATGCAACAGATCCAAGTTATGCAGAAAAATTAATAAGAATTATTCGGCAATACCAGTTAAATCGTTTTGATTATTAGAAATTGTGAGGTTAATTGTGGCAAATACTTTTTTACCGGGTTCTGTTATTGGGATTTTGGGAGGAGGATCAGATGCTTTTTCATTGGTTTTGCAACTCAAATCTTTAGGGTATCAGGTAGCTGTATTTTCAGAAATTAGTGATTCTCCTGCAATTGTAATGGCTGATTTTAGGTTTACCGGCAAAATTACTGATCGAAATAAATTAGATACTTTTGCAATTATTTGTGATGTAATTATTTTAGAAAATAAATTTGTCAATCCTTTTGCTGCTCAATATTTATCTGAACATTATTATTTACCCCAAGGATTTAATTTGCTTTCGCTTTCTCAAGATAATTATCTCAATTCACTTTTTTTGGATGATTTAAATTTAAATACTGTGCCCAATGCAACAGCAGTTTCTTATGATGATTTGGTGATGCAAACGGAAAGTTTAGGGTTCCCAATTATTTTGAAACCCATTCAAAAAATTCCTCGAAAAAATTATTTTGTTTTAAATAATCAAAATGATTTACAACAAATGAAACAACTCATGGAAAAGTTCTCATTTTTTGTAGAGGCAAAAATTGACATTCAGAGTGAATTCGCCATTACAGTTTTTAAAAGTCAAGCTAATGATTTAGAAATTAATATTTTACCGATAGTTCAAACATATTATAATCGGCAATTTGAATTGCAGGCTACTTTAACTAATTGTCAAAGTGTTAGTGATCGTGATTTAATTGAAATGAGACGAATAGCCAAGCAAATAGCTCAAAAAGAAGCTTTTATCGGAGCTATTTCAATTCAATTTTATAAGGCCAAAAATGGAATGCTTTATGTTAAAAATGTTCAAGAAGGGTTGACTAAGTTTGGCAATATTTATCGAATTCTGATAGGAAAAACTCAGGAGGAATTATATTTAAAAGCTAGCCTGGGCTTTTCTTTACCTACAATAAAAATTCAAAATCATGGAGTAAATCTTTATTTTCGGCAATCTAATTTAGACGATATTTATTTACAAATGCAAATTAAACCTGATTGGGATTTTTATTTTTATCCCAATAAATGGAAAAATCCGATTGACAATGCAGGTTATGTCTCTATTGAAAATAATAGTTTATCTAGCATTTATGAAGAAGTTTTAAACACAGATATTTGGAATTTACCTGAGGAATTATTTAAAAATTAAAATGGAAAACAAAAGCCTTTTACTACAAAATATGAATGAAAAACAAGAAGAAGCAATTAGGGCAACGGAAGGACCGTTGTTAATTATGGCAGGTGCGGGATCGGGTAAAACTCGAGTTTTGACGCATCGAATTGCTTATTTAATTGATGAAAAGCAAGTAGCACCTTGGAACATTTTGGCAATCACTTTTACCAATAAAGCTGCTAGTGAGATGCGAGAAAGAGTAGAAAAACTTCTTGATATTCGTGGTACTCATGTGACCATATCAACATTTCATTCTTTATGCGTTCGTATTCTAAGACGAGACATTGATAAATTAGGGTATAGCAAATCTTTTAATATTGCTGATACCAGTGAATCTTTAACATTAATTAAAAATATTTTAAAAGATTTTAATATTGATCCTAAAAAATTTTCACCACGAGCATTCTTAGAACAAATTTCTAAACAAAAAAATGAACTAATTACTGCTAATCAATATAGCAAAATTGCTGATAGTTACTTTTCTCAAGAAGTTGCAACAATTTATCAAGAATATCAAAAGCGATTACAAAAATATCAAACGCTTGATTTTGATGATTTAATTATGTTAACTGTAAAGCTGTTTCAAAAATTTCCAGATACTTTAGCTGATTATCAAAATATATATCGTTATTTACATGTTGATGAATATCAAGATACTAATCAAGCACAATATATTTTAACAAGGTTGCTTTCTAAAAAATATAAAAATATTTGTGTAGTAGGGGATGCCGATCAGTCGATTTACGGTTGGCGTGGAGCTAATATGCGTAATATTCTTAATTTTAAAAAAGACTATCCGCAGGCTCAAGTAATTTTATTGGAACAAAATTACCGTTCTACTGGTAATATTTTACAAGCAGCGAATAATGTTATTTCAAATAATACAGAAAGAATTAAGAAAAAATTATGGACAAAAAATGATCAGGGAGCTAAAGTTCACATTTATGAAGCTCGTAATGAAAATGAAGAAGCAATCTTTGTAATAAAACAAATTCAACAGCAAATTAAAGATCATAAGTTAAATTATGGTGATTTTGGAATTTTATTCCGTACTAATGCTCAATCACGTACAATAGAAGAAACTTTATTAAAATCTAGTATACCTTACCAATTATTTGGTGGTAAACGTTATTATGAACGTAAGGAGATTCTAGATATTATTGGGTATTTAAAAGTCATAGCTAATCCAGATGATGTTTATTCATTACATCGAGTAATTAACTTACCTAAAAAAGGAATTGGTAATACAACAATTGAGCGTATAGGTGAATATGCAAACCAACATCAGATTAGTGAATTTACTGCTTTTAAGTATATTGATGAGATCAAAATAAATAATAAAGCTAAAAATGAAATTTTAAATTTTTATAATTTAATTAAAAAATGGCGTCAACAAATTGAGGATAATAAAATAGGTATT
This sequence comes from uncultured Lactobacillaceae bacterium, assembly GCA_945273735.1. Lineage (GTDB taxonomy): Bacteria > Bacillota > Bacilli > Lactobacillales > Lactobacillaceae > Xylocopilactobacillus. The sequence goes on along the minus strand of CALYPJ010000025.1, from coordinate 9,501 downwards.
ACTGAGTTGACGGAAGATATCTATAAAAAGACAGGATACCTTGATTTCTATAAAATTCAAAGTGATCCAGAATCTCAATCACGGGTTGATAATTTAGAAGAGTTTCTTTCTGTAACTAAAAATTTTGATGATCAGGTTAATGATACAAGCAATTTTAATCAAAGTCTTACGGACAATCGTTTAATTAATTTTTTAACAGATTTGGCTTTGGTTACAGATAATGATCATGATAGTGATGAAAAAAGTGTTTCCTTAATGACTTTGCATGCTGCTAAGGGATTAGAATTTCCAATTGTTTTTATAATTGGCATGGAAGAAGGATTATTTCCTTTAAAAAGATCAATAATGGAAGAAAATGGCATGGAAGAAGAACGACGTCTGGCTTATGTTGGTATCACTCGTGCTAAGAAAGAGTTGTATTTAATTTATGCTGATCAGCGAGTTTTATATGGATTAGTACAAGCTAATCGTCCTTCATGCTTTATCCAAGAAATTGATCCTGAAGTTAAAGATCGGATGTCTGATGAATCTGATGAAGTAGAAGATAAAAATGCAGAACCATATTATAAACGAAAAACAAATTATAGAAGTGTGTATCAACCAATTAGAAAAGTTCATAAAATTAATAATTTAGGAATTTTTAAGGTTGGTGATAAAATTATTCATAATAAATGGGGTCAAGGAGTTGTTGTTAAAGTCACTGGAGAAAATACTGAGCAAGAAATTGATGTTGCTTTTGGTAGAGGGGTTGGAGTTAAAAGGTTAATGGCCAGTTTGGCACCAATCAAAAAGGTAAATGAATGAATAATTATAGTTATGAAGATTATATTAAATTAAAAGATCAATTAAATATTTATCGACGGCAATATTATACTGAAGATGCACCAACAGTAACTGATTATGAGTATGATCAGCAGTATCAAGCATTATTAAAAATTGAATCTCAACATTCTGATTGGATTACTGCTGATTCGCCCAGTCAAAATGTGGGTGGCGCTATTAGTTCTGCCTTTCCCAAATTTCATCATGATATTCCAATGTTATCCATGGATGATGTCTTTTCAAAAGATGAAGTGAAACATTCAGTAGAAAGAATTGAAAAAGTTGTTAATCAAAAATCTTTAGATTTTAATTTGGAGTTGAAAATTGATGGTTTGGCAATCTCCTTAATTTATGAAAATGGTCGTTTAATTAAGGGCTCTACACGTGGTGATGGCATTACTGGTGAAGATATTACTCCTAATATTTTTCAAATCGAAGATATTCCAAAAACAATTTCATTAAAAGAACACCTTGAGGTTCGTGGTGAATGTTACTTGGGTAAAGATAATTTTGCTAAACTTAATGAACAAAGATTAGAAGATGGCGAAAATACTTTTGCTAATCCACGAAATGCTGCTGCAGGTAGTTTAAGACAATTGAATTCAAATATTACTAAATCTCGCCATTTACAAACATTTATTTATTTTATTATTAATCCTCAAAATTATGGTTTAAAAACTCAAAGTGAAGCCTTAAAGCAATTAAAATCATGGGGTTTTGCTACTAATGAAAAAAATATGGTAATTAATGATTTTAAACAAGTTAGTTCATTTATTGACCAATATCAAGAACAAAGGTTGAATTTACCTTATAATATTGATGGGATTGTTTTTAAAGTTAATAATTTTGAATTACAAAATGATCTTGGAAGTACAGTAAAAGTTCCGCGATGGGAGTTTGCATATAAATTTCCACCAATTGAAGCTAAAACTCATATTAGAACCATTGAATGGACAGTTGGTCGAACAGGGGTCGTAACTCCTACAGCAGTAATGGATCCTGTTTCATTAGCCGGGACAACAGTTCGTAAAGCTACATTACACAATTTCGATTATTTAAGACAAAAAGATGTACGTTTAGGTGATGATGTTTATATTTTTAAAGCGGGTGACATTATTCCTGAAGTAGATTATGTAGATTTAAATTCGCGTAAGAATTGTTCTAAACAGTATATAGAACCAACTTACTGCCCAGATTGTGGTGCAAGATTAGTTCATTTAGAAGATGAAATTGCTTTAAGATGTATTAATCCAATGTGCCCAGCTCAAATTAGAGCTCATCTTGAACACTTTGCATCACGGGATGCAATGAATATTTTAGGGTTAGGGTCACGGGTAGTAGAAAAGTTATATGATTTAGAATTAGTTAAAGAGATTCCTGATCTTTATAAATTGAATGAAGAGAAATTACATAAAGTACCTGGTTTTAAAGAAAAATCAATACAAAAGTTATTAGAAAATATCCAAAATAGTAAAAATAGGTCTCTGGAAAGATTGCTATATGGTTTAGGCATTCGTTATGTTGGTAAAACAGCCGCCTTAAAAATAGCTCAAAAATTTAGAGATTTAGAAAATTTGATTAAATTCCTTAAAACAGGAAGTGATTTAAATATTGATACAATAGGTTCAGCAATTCAGAATTCTTTAGTTAATTATTTTGAAAATGATAAAGTTTTAATAATGATAAATGAATTAAAGACATTAAAAGTTAACTTAAATTATTTGAGTAAAAATACAATAGCTAATTCTAATGACTATTTTTATAATAAAAAGGTTGTCATTACAGGAACTTTAAAAAAATATTCACGTAGAGATTTAACACAAATATTACAAGCACAAGGAGCAATAGTTACTAACTCTGTGTCCTCTAAAACCGATTATTTAATTTATGGGTCTGAAGCTGGTTCAAAATTAGAAAAGGCTCAATCTTTAAAAACACCTTTAATTTCGGAAGAAAAATTAAATGAAATCTTACAATAATATTCAAAAGTTATTTTTAATATCTACAATTTGTACCTTATTTTTCTGTACATTAACTGCTTGTGTTAGCAGAAACGAAAGTCAAGGCACTAAGGTAACTCCTAAGTCGAATAGCAGTAATTCCAGTACAACTACTGATACTGTTAGTTCAAATTTGTATGATTCCATCATTCATAATGGTCGCTACCAAGTTAGTGCTCAAAGAGGTGTTAGTGTTTCTAATACTAATAACATGAGTGATTTAATGGGATTTGAAAGCGGTCTGTTAAATTATGAACGTAAAATTTTTAGTCCTGAAAAATATATTTTTCAAGAAGGACAAAACATTAGTAAAGAATTAGCTATTAGTTGGTTGGGTCGTAAAAGTAAAGATAATCCACAAGGTCTTAATCCTGTTGATAATGGTTCTAAAGATCCCAATAAGCGCAATCCTTTGGTTTTACAACAAATTCTGGAACATGATTTTGTTACAAAAAAAGGAAATGGATATAACTTAGAGGGTATTGTAATAGGATTAAGTATAAATTCAACTGATTATTATCAAAAAGAACAATATGGTCCTACATTTAAGACAGATATCAAAAATAGCGCAGGAGACAAATATGCAAAAGAAAGTGCGAATATTATTTTGACTCGTTTACGTAAAATACAGTCACTTAAAAATGTACCAATTTATCTTTACGTTTATCGTGAAGGTGAAGAAGATTCATTAGTTGGGGGTAATTTTATTTTTTCAAGTAAAGCTGATCAAGGGGATAAATTTACTAATTGGACTAATATTAATGAAAAAAACGTTGTTTATCCAGTTACAAATAATGATTTACCAGTTAGTCAAAAAGATTCAGATGACTTTAATAATTTTAAAAATAATATTCAAAACTTTTTTCCAAATATTGCGGGAGTAATTGCGCAGGCTCATTATGAATCAGGATTAATTAAAGGCATGGTAATTAAAATTACCACTCAATTTTATAGTATTACCGAAATTTCTAGTTTTACTCAGTATTGTGCAAATCAAGCCAATCAAAATTTACCAAAGGGAATTCCATTGGAAATAGATATTCAAAGTGCAAATGGTACAATGCTGTCTTTTATTTCTAGAAATCCTACGGATACTGGGTTTTATACTCATGTATTTAGTAGTTATTAATACATAGTAAAATAAAAGTAGAAAAGGAGCTTAAATAATGGTTACTAAAGAAGAAGTTAAAAAAATTGCTACTTTAGCTAAATTAAAATATAGTGATAAGGAACTAGAAAAGTTTTCTAATCAGTTTCAAAAAATTATTAATTATTTCGATACTTTGGCCAAGGTTGATACTAAAGGTGTCAAACCAACTTATCAGTCAAATGATCTGTATAATATATTTCGTGATGACATTCCAATTGTAAGTCAGGAAAGGGAAGCATTATTAAAAAATGCGCCAACAGTTAAAAATAATTTAATTCAAGTGCCAGCAATTATTGAGGAGTAAAAATTTATGAATTTTAATAGTTTAACTGATCTTCATCAAGCTTTAAAGAACAAAGAAATCAGTGCACAAGAAGTGGTCAAACAAACTTTTGCTGAAATTAAAGAAAAGGAACCAAAAATTGCAGCATTTATTAGTTTAAATGAAGAGTCATCATTGAAATATGCTGGAGAAATTGATGAAAAAGGTGATTTTTCAAATTTTTTAACAGGTATTCCTTTAGCAATTAAAGATAATATTGTTACTAATGGCATAACTACTACTGCTGCAAGTAAAATTTTGGAAAATTTTGTACCTATTTACGATGCAACAGTTGTGAAAAAATTAAAAAATGCTGGTGCTATAGTTACAGGTAAATTAAATATGGATGAATTTGCAATGGGTTCATCTACCGAAACTTCAGCTTTTAAAATTACAAAAAATGCTTGGGATCAAACTAAGGTTCCAGGTGGTTCATCAGGAGGCTCAGCCGCAGCTGTAGCTTCTCGTCAAGTTTTGGGAAGTCTTGGTACGGATACTGGTGGCTCGATTCGTCAGCCGGCAGCTTTTAATGGTGTTGTTGGTTTAAAGCCGACTTATGGTGCCGTTTCTCGTTGGGGGGTTATTGCTTTTGCTTCTAGTTTAGATCAAGTTGGTCCTATTACGACCAATGTGGAAGATAACGCTCATTTACTTAATGTTATCGCTGGGCATGATGAAAAGGATGCTACTTCTGCAAATGAAAGCTGTTTTAGTGACTATCTAGAGGATTTAAATAAAGGAGTTAAGAATCTAAAAATTGGAATTATTAAAGATTATTTAACTGAAGGAGTTATGCCTAAGGTAGCTGAAAGTGTTAAGAATGCAGCAACTATTCTTGAAAAAGCTGGGGCTAAAATTGAAGAGGTAAGCTTACCCAATATTAAATATGCTGTACCTACCTATTACATTATTGCATCTAGTGAAGCAAGTACTAATTTACAACGATATGATGGAATACGCTATGGCTATCGGACTCCTAATTATCATAATTTGGAAGAACTTTATGTAAATACAAGAACTGAAGGATTTGGTGAGGAAGTAAAACGCCGAATTATGTTGGGTACTTTTTCTCTTTCAACTGGATTTTATGAAGCCTATTTTAAAAAGGCGGCTCAAATTCGTACTTTAATTACTAATGATTTTAAGCGGGTATTTGCTAATTATGATTTATTAATTGGTCCAACAACTCCAACTCCAGCTTTTGGTATTGGATCAAAAAATGATGATCCTTTACAAATGTATGCTAATGATATTTTGACTATTCCAGTTAATTTGGCTGGTTTACCGGCTATGTCATTACCTAATGGGTTTGTTGATGGCTTACCAATTGGATTACAAATTATAGGTAAACGGTTTGATGAAAAAACAATTTATCGTTTAGCAAAATTTTATGAAGATGAAACTAAATTTTATCAACAAAAACCGGAAATTGCGAGGTAGTCATGAATTTTGAAACAGTAATTGGCTTAGAAGTCCATGTTGAATTAAAAACTAAATCTAAAATATTTTCACCTAGTCCTGTGGACTATGGTGCAGAACCAAATATTAATACAAATGTTATTGATTGGGCTTATCCTGGTGTTTTACCAGTACCTAATCGTAAAGCTTATTCTATGGGTCTAATGGTAGCAATGGCTTTACATATGGAAATTAATCGTGACAGTTTTTTTGATCGAAAAAATTATGTATATCCAGACAATACGAAATCCTATCAAATTACTCAAAACTATTTTCCATTAGCACATGATGGATATATTGAAGTTAATGTAGCGGGAAAGACTAAAAAAATCGGGATTGAGGAGATTCATGTAGAAGAAGATGCTGGAAAAAATACTCACGAAAAAAATTATTCTTATGTTGATCTAAATCGACAAGGTACACCATTAATTGAGATCGTTTCTAAACCTGAAATGAGTTCGCCTGAAGAGGCTTATCAATATTTAGAAAATTTACGGAAAATTGTACAATTTACTGGTGTTAGTGATGTCAAAATGGAAGAAGGATCAATGAGAGTCGATTGTAATTTATCCTTACGACCATATGGTGCTGATCATTTAGGAACCAAAGCTGAGATTAAGAATATTAACTCATTTAATTATGCTCGTGAAGCATTAACTTTTGAACAAAAACGTCAAGCAGAAGCTTTAAGACGTGGAGAACAAATTCATTTGCAAACAAGACGTTGGGATGAATCAACGAAATCAACTATTTTAATGCGATTAAAAGAAGGTTCAAGTGATTATCGGTTTGTTCCAGAACCAGATATTCCTCCAATTCATATTGATCAAAATTGGATCGATGAAGTAAAAGCAAGTATGCCAGAATCACCTAAGGATCGAATAAATCGCTATACGAAAGATTTATCATTAAGTGAATATGATGCTAACGTTTTAACTCAAACGAAAGAAATGTCTGACTTTTTTGATCAAACAGTTAATCTTGGTGCAGATCCTAAACAAACTGCTAATTACTTAATGGGTGATGTTTCGGGATATTTAAATAGTGAACATTTAGATTTGCTCGATTCAAAATTAACGCCTGAAAATCTTGCAGATATGATTAAAATGATCACAAAAGGTACTATTTCTTCAAAAATTGCTAAAAAAGTTTTAAAGGAAACCATGGAAAGTGGAGTAGAAGTTAATTCTTATGTAAAAGAAAATAAATTAGCTCAAAATAGTAATGCTGAGGAACTTTTGCCAATGGTAAAAGAATTACTTGATCAAAATCAAAAATCTGTTGATGATTTTAAAAATGGTAAAGATCGTGCAATTAAGTTTTTAATGGGGCAAATAATGAAGCAAACTAAAGGCAAAGCTAATCCGCAAATGGTCAATCAATTAATTTTAAAGGAAATTAAAAAAAGATAGAAAATGATGAGAAAACGGGCGCGCATAATCTACAATCCTACTTCGGGAACTGAATCAATTAAGAGAAATATCGTAGAAATATTGAATATTATGGAAAATGCGGGTTATGAAACAAGTGCATTTCAAACTACTCCAGAACCTTTATCTGCTCAAAAAGAGGCAAAAAGAGCTACTTTATCTGGTTTTGATGTGATCATTGCTTCAGGAGGAGATGGAACGATTCATGAAGTTGTTAATGGGATTGCTCCTTTAGAAAAGCGTCCAATTCTTGGTATTATTCCAGCGGGAACAACGAATGATTTTGCCCGGGCTTTAAAAATTCCTCGTAATGATCCGATTGCGGCGGCTAAAGTTATTGCTCAAGGCAATCTGATTAAAATGGATATTGGTCAAGCTAATGAACGTTATTTTATTAATATTGCTGGTGGAGGGGTTTTAACCGAATTAACCTATCATGTTCCATCAGATATTAAAACTATGTTTGGCTACTTTGCTTATGTAGTGAAGGGTGCAGAAATGTTACCTCAAATTCGCCAAATTCCTTTAAAAATGACATATGATAAAGGAAAATTTAATGGAAAAGCAAGTATGTTTTTATTAGGAATGACTAATTCTATTGGCGGATTTGAACAAATTGCTCCCGACGCTCGTCTAGGTGATGGTAAATTTTCTTTAATTGTAGTAAAAACAGCAAATTGGGGAGAAATAATTCGGTTAGCTAGTTTAGTTTTAGCTGGAGGTAAACATATTGAAGATGATCAAATTATTTATACTAAAACTAAAACTTTAACAGTTGAATGTCTTGAGAAAAAGAAAATACCAATTAATTTAGATGGAGAATTAGGTGGTAATACACCAATTAAATTTGTCAATTTAAAACATCATTTGAAAATGTTTGCCAATCTGGACGAAATTTCCAACAAAAAATTAGGTGCTGATGCGGTTATTAATCTTGATAATGCTTCAACCTCAGGTTCAAAAAATGATAGAAATTCAAAAAATGAGGAATTAGATCATGATCAGAAAAAATGATCAGTTGATTGTAACTATTTCTGAATTAACTTATGCAGGACTGGGGTTCGTTAAAGTTAACGAATTTCCGGTTTTTGTTTACAATGCATTACCTACGGAGAAAGTTACTATTCAAATTTTAAAAGTTTTAAAAAAATATGCATTTGCCCGTGTTATTAATTTTTTTAATTATTCAATAGAAAGAAACGAAGAAATTAATTATACTGATATTCAAACGGGTTTAGCACCTTTAAGTCATTTAAAATATGAATCGCAATTAAAATTCAAAGATCATCAAATTTTTGAAACTTTACATAAGTTTAATATTGATAGTCCAATTGAACCAATTATAGGGTCACCTAAAAAAATTCGATATCGCAACAAGGCTCAAATTCCAGTAAGATCTTTAAAAGATAAGTTGGAAGTAGGTTTTTTTCGAGCTCATTCTCATCATTTAGTAATTACAAACGACTTTTTATTACAAGAAGAAATAATTGATCGAAATATTTTAAAAATTCGAGATATTTTACGAAATTTTCACGCCATCCCTTATGATGAAAAAAGTCATAAAGGAACTATTAGAAATATTATGTTTCGCTACGGTAAATTTACACATGAATTAATGTTGGTATTAGTAGTTAATACCAAAAAAATTTCAAATTTTAATGAAATAGCAGAAGAAATTAAAAAAAGATGCCCTGAAATTACAAGTTTTATTTTAAATTTCAATGAACAAAATACTAATGTTATTTTAGGTAAAGAAAACGAGACTATTTTTGGTTCATCGTATTTAGAGGATCAAATTTTGGGAAATACTTTTAAAATTTCTCCTCTTTCTTTTTATCAGGTAAATCCTTTACAAACTGAAAATCTTTACAATATTGCTGCTAATTATGGTGAATTAAAACCAAATGACGTCATTTTGGATGCTTATTCAGGTATTGGGACAATTGGTATTACTTTAGCCAACAGAGTAAAGCAAGTAATAGGCGTAGAATCAGTTCCTGAAGCCGTAAAAGATGCGAGAGACAATGCTAAAATTAATCACCATGATAATATCCGATATGATTTAGGTAAGGCTGAAATAATTATTGATAAATGGTTAGCTAAAAGAATAAAGGTGAATAAGATTTTTGTTGACCCTCCAAGAAAAGGTTTAGATTCAAATTTTATTAAAAAAAGTGTAAAAATGAAACCTAAAATGATAATTTATATTAGTTGTAATCCTGCTACTTTAGGTAGAGATTTAGTTTTATATCAAACTTTAGGTTATCGGATTAAAAAGATTCAACCTGTTGATATGTTTCCCCAAACACCTCATGTTGA
>CALYPJ010000024.1 GCA_945273735.1 uncultured Lactobacillaceae bacterium | reverse complement strand
TAGTAAGTCTCAAGTATTAAAGATAAAAATTATTTTGTTATTAATCTTCCTTGCCTTTCGTCCAAACAAGTATTTACTTTCCAACCATAATCATCGTCTTTCAATACTTTAAATTCAGGATTATTATTTTCAATAAAAGAAAATTTATAATAAACTTCATTTTGGGAATTTTCTACTGGAGGAAAACCCAAACAAATTTCAAATAATAAAGAATATTTTCCTCTTGAAAAATTAATATTATCTTTGGAATTTAAGGGATAATACTTTCCTTTTGTTTTTTCTAAAGGTTCATCTATTTTGTCATTTTTAAACAAATAAATTGATTCGGAAATTGTATTAATTGAAAAATCTTCTTCATTATCTATTTCAAAAGGTAATAAAGCCGCCCTAATTGAATTATTATCTAATTCTATATCATTTCTTTTGTCAATTATAAACCAAGCACCAAAAGAGTCATCAACTAACGGATCTAATACAATATAATTTTTTCTCCAAATTATTCCATCACTAATATTTTTTTCGTTCCATTTCTCTTTTTCTAAATCAAAAGGAACAGACCTAATGATAATTTGATTTTTTGATACTAATATATTCTTTTCTATCATGATTTATAAATTCTATATAATTTTTACAACTGTTCCATTAGGATAGTTATTTTACGACAACATTGCAAACTATTTTTATTCTTCAAATCTTCCATTATTTAAGATACCTCTTAAAATAGACCACGTTATTGGAAGCTCATCGTCACTTCCATTCCATTCGCCTATATTTTCTAAATAATAATTTCCTCGCTCTAAAAATTTTTTAACTTTTTTATTTTACCCCCAAAAAATCTTTCCGGTAAAAATGTTATCGTAAGATTTTACCCCCCAACTTCTCAGGTCTATAGGCCAATAACATTTTTAGCCTAATTACAAAATTTCGAAATTCCTTTTCAAAGCAAGGATATTTTTTTACTTCAATAGAATTTTATTAAATGCAAGAAATTTATTATGTCTTAATTAAATTTTTTCTTAACGCATCTGTGATCTTTTAAATTAATGTGCTTAAACCAAATATTTTTTGATCTGTATCACTTATAAAACTCTAATAATTAATGTTGGGATAAGGTTTACTCCTTAAATTTTACTTTCATATATTTATTACCCAATTATAATTTACTTTTTTAATTCATTACCATTCGATTTTTTAATCGCTAAATATTTCCATTTAATTTTTTCCTTTATTTTTGTTATACAGTTCTCAGTAATATCGTGAAAAATACTTTAGGCTTATCTTTATATAGCTCAATAGCTAAGTTCCCTTTAAATCGCAATCTTAAATTAAAAGGACTAACTTTTAAAGTTAGTCCTTTTAATTTACATTAACTTTTGAATTAATAAAATAAATTTTCTTTCTGATTACTTTTTTGATTGTTACATTTCCATATGCATCTTATGATATGAATCCATTCCAGGAAGCCACAATTGGTCTTGAGCTATCCCCCGTTCCTCAGCAAAAGCTTTCATCAATTTATCCATCGTCATCAAATCATAATGTTTTCGCGGTTGACCAGGAATAAAAGTCTCAATTTGAGCCATCATTCCTCCATCTTCATGCTCAAGAATATGGCAGTGATACATGAATAAACCAACTAAATCAAAACGTACCAAAATTCGCACTGTTTCACTAGGGTTAACCGCTACCGTATCCTTATACCCTAATTCATTAGGATAAGGATCTTTACCATTGCGTGAAATCACTAAAAAGCTCATTCCATGACAATGAAACGGATGAATCATTCCTCCGCGGCGACCATTAGTATTCACAATATCCCAATACTGGGTCAATCCTACTGGCTGTTTTGCATCTATCCGATCCATTTTAAATTTTTTATGGTTCATCATGACGGCTTCATCCATGCCATCCATCGTAATTTTACGTACTGGAGTTGCTGGATCAACTTTTGGCTTTTCAATTGTTAAAAGTTCCGGAGCAACGGTAGTCTCTTGGGTATCAGTAAAATCTTTGATTCTAAAAGTTAAGATTACTGTTTGATCAGTATATAAATTAACCTCATCACCAGGTTTAAATTGACTAAAATCGACTACAACTTCTGCTCGTTCAGCACAAGTTAACATCAATTTAGTCATTTCAATTGGATGTGGTAATAAACTATTATCCCCTGCAATTTGTTTAAAAGGTAAGTCATTATCAAAATGTAACCGCCATTCTCGACGATTAGCACCATTTAAAAATCGTAATCGTACTTTAGGAGCAGTTACATCAAAATAAGCATTAACTGTACCATTAATTAATGCAGTATTGCCTAATGTACCATCAGGATCATAATCGGCGCGATAATCTAATTGATTGTGTTCATGAAAAGTGCGATCTTGTAATATGATTGGTAAATCATCAACGCCATAAGTTTGCGGTAAATTAAGTTGAGTTTGATGTTGATCAGTCAAATAAACCATAGTCGCAAGTCCATGATAAATTTGTTCGGCTGTTGCCGGGCAAGGATGAGCATGCAACCAATTAGTAGAAGCAGGTTGATTCAAAGTAAATTCAATTTTTTTATCTTCACCGGGATAAACTGGCGCATGGCAACCTCCATCAATTTCAGGACCAGTTACATGAAGTCCATGCCAATGAAAAGTTGTTAATTCTGGTAAACGATTTTGTAAAGTCACATGAATCCTTTTTTCGACTGGAAAAACAATAGTCTTACCATTAATAGTGTCATTATATCCCCAAGTTTTGGTCTTTTCTCCAGGCAAAATAGCAGTCTCCCCACTCTGAGCGCATACCGTATAATAAATATCAGTTGCCGTCTCTTGGTCTGGCTTTAATAGTTCAGGAATTCGTAATGGCCTCGGATCAACCTTAGGCCGAACTAACGGTTTATAACCTCCATCATTAGTATCGAATCCATTTACATCATAAAAATAATCTTGGTATATTTTTGACATAAAACCTCCTTTAATGTGACAATATTTACAAGACCATAAAAAGTTTAATTAAATGTAATATGATGACACATATTAGACTATATCCTTTAATTATTATAAATAAATTTTTAGAAAGCGTATATTCTATTGCTGATCGGTTCAGTTCAACCCTTTACTGGTAAAAAAATGCTATTATCCTCGGTAGAAGCCGCTTTAAAAGATCAAGAAAATACTCTGATGATTTTCACAGGAGCACCACAAAATTCAAAAAGATCACCCTTAAATTTAAAAATGATTAAAGCCGGCAAATCTTTAATGGCTAAGAAGAATCTTGGCCCTTTAATCGTTCATGCTCCTTATTTGATTAATCTTGCCAACGCTAAAAATATTCATGTTTTTAATTTCAGTGTTGAATTTTTACAAAAGGAAATTCTCCGAGCTCAAGCTTTAGGCGCTACTCAAATTGTTTTGCACCCCGGCTCGCACGTCGGTGCTGGATATAAAACTGGTTTAAACCAAGTCATAAAAGGCTTAAATGAGATTTTAACTTCAAGCCAAAAAATTCAAGTTTCATTAGAAACAATGGCTGGCAAAGGTACCGAAGTTGGAACTAAATTTGAACACTTAGCTTATATTTTAGACCACGTTACTTTAAACAACAAATTATCAATTACTATAGACACTTGTCACCTCAATGATGCTGGTTATCCGGTTAAAGAAAATTTTGAAAATGTTTTGCAAGAATTTGATGAAATTATTGGTTTAAAATACCTTAAAGTAATTCATTTAAATGATGCCAAATATGCTCAAGGATGTCACAAAGATCGTCACGCTAACATAGGTTTAGGAACGATTGGTTTTACTACTTTAAATAAGATTGCTCATTTAACTGAATTAGAAAATATTCCTAAAATTCTTGAAACCCCATCAATTAATGGTATTTCTCCTTATAGTGCTGAAATAAAGATGCTCAGAACCCAAAAATTTATGCCTGAAATAGCTCCTTTTGCCAAGCTATCTAATAAAAATCTTCAAGACTAAGAAAAAATTTGTTATAATAGATGAGGCCCCTTAGCGCAACTGGATAGAGTGTCGGTCTTCGAAACCGTAGGTTGTGGGTTCGACTCCCACAGGGGCCATTAATTTTAAACAACTTAAATAAAAAGACAAGCTCATAGAATATAGAACGCTTTGAGCTTGTCTCTTTGTTAATTAGGTTTTTTTATTATAGAAGAGGTAAACGTTTATAGTATACCTCTATGCTTTTAGGATATACCTTTATAAGTAAAAAAATTATAAAAAATTTGATTCTTAATATATTCTTAATTTAGACTGCTTCTAAACAATTTATCTTGATTTAAGAAATTCTGTAGAACTCAATATTGCTTTATAATATTTTTTTATTACATTGTCTTTTTTTAGTTGCAAGACCTTCCAACTATTTAAAAACTGGTAAAATAGTTTTTAGATTACTTAGGGAGATAATTTTAGATGCAAGAAATTAACGGATTAACTAAGGAAGAAGCTGCCGCCCGTTTAAAAAAAGATGGATATAATGAAGTTCCTGAGGCTCCATTTAGCCTGACTCGACAAATTCTTAAACGTCTTTGGGAACCTAATGCATGGATTTTGGAAGCAGCACTCTTTGTTGAAATAATTTTAGGGAAACCATTTCAAGCTGCTTTTATCATTGTGCTTTTATTATTTGCGGCTACCAATGGAGCCTTTCAAGCACGAAAAGCTCATCGTAATCTAAGTTCGTTATCCCAAGATTTAACAATTAAAGTAGCTGTAAAACGTTCTAATCATTGGCTAACCATCCCTTCACGCGAATTAGTAGTTGGTGATATCGTTAATTTACAGCAAGGGAATTTAATTCCTGCCGATATGAAGATTAAAATAGGAAACTTAGAAGTTAATGAGAGTAGCATTACTGGTGAATCAAATACAATTAGTCATCTGGTAGGAGATCAAATTTTCTCTGGTACGGAGATTACTTCAGGACAAGCCCTAGCTGAAGTTAATGCCGTTGGCTTAAATAGCCGTGCTGGTAAAACCACTAACTTATTAACTAATACAACAGCACCTGGTCATTTACAGACACTTCTTAGTAAGATTATTGGCTATCTAGCAATAGTAGATGTAATTTTAACAGTAATCATTTTAGGAATGGCATTATGGCGACATCAAAATATTTTAGACTTAATTCCTTTTATTGCCATGCTCTTTATTTCAACTATTCCAATAACCATGCCATCAAGCTTTTCAGTAGCAAACTCAATTGAAGCCAAAATCTTAAGTACCAAAAATATTTTGGTCAGTGATCTTGCCGGAATTCAAGATGCTGCTAATTTAAACATTTTATTATCTGATAAAACCGGTACGATCACGAATAATCGTCCTGCAGTTGTTGAATTTCATAATTATACCCAACTATCAGATAATACGGTTTTAGAATTAGCCAATTCAGCCACTAACCGGCGACAACCTAGTGTTGTTGATCGAGCTATTCAAACTTTTGTTCAACAAAAAAAAGTTCCAATAGATCCTACTAAAATTAAAAATGTTACTGATTTTGATCCAAAATATGGTTATTCTAAAGCAATAGTAACTACTAATAAAGGCCAACAAAATGTCTATCTTGGTTCTTTTAGCATTCTTGCTAAAAAAACCAATTTCAATCAAGAAACGGGAGCAAATATGGGAGCCGGACGCTCAGTTGCTGTAAGTTTAGACGATCAATTAATTGCTTTGTTTATTCTAGAAGATCAACCTCGTAGCGACAGTCCCGCCGCAATTAAAAAAATTAAAGACCGTGGAGTTAAAGTCATCATGATGACAGGAGATAATCAAGTAACAGCTCAAACGGTTGCGCAACAAGTTGGCTTAACTGGACAAATTGTTTCTTACTCTGAATTTAAAAAATTAAATCATTATGAACAATTAGCTGGCGTTGCTGAGGTTTTACCAGAACATAAATTAGAAATTGTCAAAAAATTACAAAAAGCAGGATATATTGTGGGCATGACTGGTGATGGAGTTAATGATGCACCTGCTTTAAAACAGGCTGAAGTAGGAATCGCAGTAAACAATGCCGTCGATTTAGCTAAACGTTCAGCGCGTTTTATCTTAATGACTAATGGCCTTAGCAGCATTGTTGAAATTTTAGATAGTGGACATCGAGTTTATCAACGGATGATGACTTGGACAATCACTAAATTAGCGCGAGCCGCAGAATTAATGATTTTATTGACTCTTGGTTTCATTACTTGGGGGGTGCAACCTCTAACTTTAAATGCGATGATTTTACTAACTTTATTTAATAATCTAGTAACTATTGTTTTAGGAACTGATCGGACAAGAATAACATACCATCCTGAAACCTGGAATCTAAAACGACTTAATAAATTGGCTGGCGTTTTTGCTATCGGTTGGAGTATTGTGGGATATGGCTTAATGTGGTATGTCAATACCAAATATCCCCATCAAATTGATCACAATAGTACTTTAATTTATCTTTTCTTAATTCTTAGTGCATTAATGATGATTTTAATGACCCGAACTAAAAAATTCGTTTGGTGTGATTATCCAAGTAAATGGGTTGCCTTAGCAATTAGCAGTGACTTGATCATTTCCTTTATTCTTGCTTATTTTGGCATTATGATTGCTAAAGTTTCATTAAACTGGATGTTCATTATTCTATTAGGAGTCATTGTTT
Organism: uncultured Lactobacillaceae bacterium; assembly: GCA_945273735.1. Taxonomy (GTDB): domain Bacteria; phylum Bacillota; class Bacilli; order Lactobacillales; family Lactobacillaceae; genus Xylocopilactobacillus. Next base: position 13,038 of record CALYPJ010000024.1, on the reverse strand, counting down.
TTGGTACTCTATTAGATATTTTCAAACTTCTATTTTATCGTATTGAAAAAGTTGGTTAATCAAAAATAAAAAAGCCCCAAAAATGAGGTTTTTTTATTTTTGACCATCTAACCATTCTGAACGTAATATACCATACTTAATACTATCCCAGTAACGATTCTGATAATAACGAACTTGACGAACTCTCGCTTCTTCTTTCATTCCAAGTTTTTGTGCTAAGTGAATCATTCCTTGATTACCCGACCAGGTTGTTAAACCAATATGGGGCAAAGAAACTTTTTGCCATAAGTAATTTAACCAAATTTTTAATGACTCAAATCCAATTCCTTGATGCCAAAATTTCTCTGAATATATTACAATGCCAATTTCTAACCAGCGTTTCAAATTACCGTCTTCATAATAAGCACTAACACATCCTTGCATTTGGTTATCAACCATAATTACTTGAAAAAAAGGATTTTGATTATAAAATGCGGATCCTTCAGGAGTTAAAAATTCTTCTAAACTAGGAAAATGATCATTAAAATAAGGAGCATCCCACTTTTTCCAAGCTGGGTTGGGATCACTAAAAGCCAATTTCCAAAACGTTTGCAAATTATTTGTTGTTAAAGGCTGAATTGATATTTCCAAAATCTTTTAACTTTCTTTGAATATTTTTTTTGCTAAATCAAATGCCGACCAAGCTTTAGGCCAACCTGCATAAAAAGCCAAGTGCGTAATTAACTCTACAATCTCCTCTTTAGTTACGCCATTTTCTTTAGCTATTTTTAAGTGTGATTCTAATTGGGGAAATAATCCTTGCGACATTAAACTAGCACAAGTAATTAAACTTCGATCCCGAGCAGATAATTTATCTTCCCGTGACCACACTTCACCAAATAAAACATCATCATTTAACTCAGCAAATTTAGGGGCAAAGGCTCCTAAATTTTTACGTCCTGCTGTTTGCTTTTTCATAATTAAACCTCCGCATTTAAAGCTGCATAAGTAGCATCATTAACTGGTTCTAACCATTCCGGGGTTCCAGCAGTAATAGCAATATGTTCAAACCAACTATTTTTAGTTGCGCCATGCCAATGCTTTATCCCATCATGGGTCACAATCACATCACCCGGATGTAAAAGCTGAGCCTGCTTACCAAATTCTTGATACCAACCACAGCCTCCCGTGACTAATAATAACTGAAATCCTTGATGATGAATATGCCAATTATTTCGACATCCAGGTTCAAATGTAACATTACTTACATTTACATTCACTTCAGGATCATTCACTAAAGTTTGTAAATAACTTTGACCTACAAAGTATTGAGCAAAATCAATATTTTTCTTACCGACTGGAAAAATTATTCCATTTTTAACTTCTTCATTTTCTACCATTTTTACTCCTTAAACTTAGCCAAATAACTACCAAAATCTTCATTTTCTGCTATTTTACCTTGTAGTTTATCTTGATACCAATCAAGCTTGTGTTGCACAATCCGTAAATTTTAGTTTAATCTTTAATTGTCCTTTTGCTTCGACCTTTTGGAGTAAAGAAATGCGCTCCTTAATTGTTTGATCACCCTGAGCCCGTAACCGAACATATTTTTGTAACTCTGTCATTGTCATCCCAGTTCCTTTTAAGTGACGCAAAAAATCAATCCAAGCAATATCTTGTTTTTCATAGTACCTTCGCTGAGCTTGATCACGTTTGGGCTTTAAAAGACCTAAGCTCTCGTAATAACGTAAAGTATCGGGAGTTAAATTAACCAATGCTGCAAACTGACTTATTGTATATTGCGTTTTACTTACGGTTTTCATAAAGATCCTTCCTGATCAGGCACTTAGATTTTAAATCTTATAGTTTACTCTAAGTCAAGTCATTGCAATTAATAGATAATAAAAAAAGCAGTTTAAGTAACTACTTTTTTCGTTTCTTTGTAACTGGATGATTATCCGGAAAATTAGAATTTGGTTCGCGACCAATCAGCCCTTTAGTATTATTTTGAATAATATCAACTACTTGCGGATTTTGAACTAAATCTGAATGATCAGAATTACTTCCTGTTACCGTAATGTGAGTGTAATTTTTAATTTGAGTTTGATAGATATACTTACCAGCCTCAACACTTTGTGAAGGAACAGTACCATCATCAGTATAGTTTTTTGTTCCCGCAATTGAAACAAGTACCAAATTTTTAGGAAGATGAGAACGCTGCTTAATTAAATCATTCAACATTTGTGTCCTTTTTTCAATTTTACTTTCATTAAAGTTAAATGGCGTTGCAATCGTAATTAAACTTTTTATCTCTAAATCATCTTGATTCAAATAATTTTCAAGATAAATGGTATAAATTAAGCCTCCATTGGAATGTCCTACACCGGAAAAATTATTGAAATAATAATGTGAACGTAAAAAAGTCATTGCAATATCAAACCATTTCGCCTGCTTCTTAATATGGCTATAACCATCAGCATTATCTTCAAAACCCACAACAAAGAATGGTTGGAGATCTCGTGGCTTTAATTTACCTTTGACCTCTAATTGATCATCTTCTTTTACTTTGATTTTAACTATACTATGTTTAATGGCTCCACTATTTAATTGTTTAAATAAACCATCAAATCGATCCACTGAAGCATTACTTCCTGGAATAAAAATTATTGGAGACAAACGAGAATTATATACAATCTGAGCTGAACTAACGTGATGATTAATCCAATCATTACTAGGAATAATTAAACCCAAAATAATAAGTACTAAAGATATACCACCAATTAATTTCTTTATGATCCCTTTTTGCTTCATAAATAAACCTTCTTTTGAATCATTTCTTGTTCCAAAATCTTCAAGAAAGGATAATAAATGGCGGTTGAAACTGCAATTCCCAAAAAACTTACAATTAAGGCAACCCAATTCCCATTTGTACCAATAAAACCTAATAGGAAACTGGGAGTGCTATCCGGAGCACCATAAACCGCTGGAGGCATCATTTTAAAGTTAATAAAAAACCAGGCAATACTCATACTTGCTAAAGGGGAAAGGAGAAACGGAATTAACATAATTGGATTAAATAAAATTGGAACTCCTACCATCAAGGGAGAGTTGATGGTTCCTAGGCCCCCTGGTATCAAACTCAATAAAGCAACTTGACGTAATCTTCGCTGACGTGAAAACAAAATAATTGCAAGGAGCAATCCTAAAGTTAATCCAACTCCCCCAAAATTGCCATAGCATTCATACATTGTATGTAAAGTAATCGGATTAGGAACATGATCAACACTTTTATGCGCCAAAGCATAATTAATATTAGCAACACTAACATTACTATTAATTCCCAAAGCTGAAATTGAAATTAAATTAGCAAAACCCAAAAACGATAAAATTCCATTAACAATTGAAAGAAAATAAATAAAAAACATCGTGTGTTTAAAATTAGAAATTGGTAGATTTAATAATCTATTAAATAAATTTGCTAAATTTTTTTGTGAAGATATATTCAACAAATATCCCCCAACTCCTGCCAATCCTAAAATAAAAATTAACGGAAATAGTCCTCGAATTCCTCGTTCTAAATAGCTACGATCATGATGATAAGCGGGCCAAATCCAATTACGCAATTTGGTTAACAAATGATAGGCATAGGCAACCAAAATTCCGGTTAATAATCCTAAAAAAAGATAACGAAAATCAAATTTTTCCAAATATAGTAAATTATGGTTATTACCAGAAGGATTCATCATTAAACGATAGTTAAAATTTAATAAAATCGTCACTAATAAACCGCATATCCCCACTAACGAAGCATCATCACCAAGACTTTCCGCTAAAAATTGGGCCACAAACAAAGTCGCTAAAAGTGCTGTTAAACTAACAATCACTAATGCTAAACCGTTAAAAATTATTCCCATTTGTTGATAAGCTGGCAGCCATTGTTCAACTTGGTAAATTGTAGCAAAGAAGCCTTCAGGTACAAAAACTGCCTGGTAAATATACTTAAGCAAAGCACCTAAGAAAATAAAAGGTAAAAGGGTAGAGAATGTTTTCATAACAGCTTGATAACATTGTAAATTTTGCATATACCGATTTAACTTAACAAGTAAATTAGCCCCCCGCTTCAACAATGTCACTTTGAAACACTCCTTTGCTCTTTACAAATAATTTTTATTTTACTATAAAAAAAAATTATTGCATTTTTCGTTAAAATAAATCTCAATCAATTAAAATTTATATAATAAAAAAAATCCAACTTAAAATAAGCAAGATTTTTTATAAACAGATATATTTAACGCCAAGCCCAAGGGTTTTCACGCCACTTCAACAAATCTTGTTTTTCTTCTTCAGTTAAAATATTTTTCTGTTGTGCTTGTTCAATTAAATGTGAATAATCCGTTAAAGTAAACAAAGGTAACCCAGCCTTTTGAAAATTCATTATTCCTTCGGGCAACTCGTAAGTAAAAATAGCTGCTAATCCAATTACTTCATATCCCAAATCTTGCAAAGCTTTGGCTGCCTTTAAAATACTCCCACCGGTTGAAATTAAATCATCAATTAAAACAATTTTTGCATTACGAGGTAGATGTCCTTCTACTTGTTTACCTTTACCATGATCTTTGGGTTGAGAGCGAACATAACATAAAGGTAACCCTAAGCGATCAGCAACACTCGTCGCATGAGGTACTCCAGCAGTAACAACACCTCCAATTGTATTAACTTCCGGATATTTCTGCATAATTAATCGAGCTAAACCACTAGTAATATGCATTCTAATATCAGGATAACCAATAATTAAGCGATTATCTGTATAAATTGGTGATTTAATACCACTAACCCACTGAAATGCCTTATTTGGTGATAAAGTAACCGCCTCAACTTCTAAAAGATCTTGTGCTATCTGTATTGATATATCCATTAAGAACCCCTTTCAAATAGTGCTTTTACTTGATGATATGCCTTCAGTGGATCAGTTGCTTGAGTGATAGAACGCCCAACAACAATTCCATTACTTCCTAATTTAATCGCTTGATCTGGACTAACTACCCGAGCTTGATCATCATTTTTATCATTGGTCAATCGAATTCCTGGAGTAATTGTCAAAAAATCAGAAGAAGTTGCTTCATGAATTGCTTGCGATTCCCAAGCTGAACTAATTACGCCGTCTGCCCCACCAGCAGCTGCCAACTGAGCCAAATGAGTTACTGATTCAACCAACGTTTCTTGATCATTATGTAAAGTTTCGTGCATTATTTTTTCCGTAATTGAAGTTAATTGTGTAATGGCTAAGAGTTTGGGAACATTTTGTCCCGACTCCTGTGCCCCCGTCAATAAACCTGATTTAGCAGCTTCAATCATTGATTGACCTCCCAATCCAGTAACAGTAGTTAACTCTACTCCAAGACGTCCAATTTGTTTCATTGCCTGAAGAACGGTGTGGGGAATATCATATAATTTTAAATCCAAAAAAATATGGAATCCTTTTCGATGTAAGCGAGTAATAAATTGCGGACCTTCTCCGTAAAACAACTCCATCCCCACTTTAATCCATAAATCTGGCTCCTCAATGAACACCTGCAAAAAATCATTTACTTCGTATGCACTTGCAAAATCTAAAGCAATGATTACTGGTTTAGTCATTTTAACTCCTTTCTGCATAAAAAAAGCTTTGACCAACCCCGGTCAAGCTCTACCTAAATACAAGTTTTAATCCTTGGTCGCATAGGACCGGGGAATGCAAATTTATCTTTCATCAAGGGTACACTTTTAGCTAGAGGTGGTCAAGAAATTTTTATTTAAAAAAATTCTTGCAATATTACAATTTTTGTGGGAGAATTTTTCGCAGTGCAATCTGCGCAGTTGCTACTTTATTTACTCAGAATTTAAAATAATATTGAATTTGGAGGCTTGGTTTTGAATCAACAACTAACTAATCGACCGCATACTACCCGTAATCAGCGGCGAACAATTATTTCTACAAGCGCGGGCTTTGCTTTAGAAAATATGGATATTATGTTTTTATCATTTGCTCTTGCCCCCATGATTACTTCTTTGAAGATAAGTGGTGCAGCTGCTGGAATGATTTCATCCATTACCAATCTAGGAATGTTGGTTGGTGGCGTTATTTTTGGTTTAATTGGAGATCGTATTGGAAGAGTTAAAACTTTTTCCCATACGATCTTTATTTTTGCCTTTGCTACCGCGGGAATGTTTTTTGCTAAAAATATTTGGATAATTTATATTTTAAGATTTATTGCAGGTATCGGTGCTGGTGGTGAATATGGAGTTGGCATTGCTTTAATTGCTGAAAACTTTCCGGCTAACCGCGTGGGCCGAATTACTAGTATTGCAGCAATCGGTGGTCAAATCGGGGCCATTTTTGCTGCCATCATGGCCGCAATTATTATTCCTGATTTCGGGTGGAATGCTTTGTTTCTAGTAGGTTTAATTCCAGTAGTACTAGCTTTTTTGGTGCGCAAACACCTTCAAGAAAGTCCAATTTTTTTAGCAAGCAAACAAAACGCTGAAAATAAAGAAAAAATTAGTTTAACTGAATTATTCACTACAGGTAAGCAAAGTTATCAAACAATTGCATTAATGTTTATGGTTGTGGTTCAAATTGCTGGTTATTTTGGTTTAATGAATTGGCTACCGACAATCATGCAAAAGCAATTAAAAATTAATGTTTCAGGTTCTTCAATTTGGATGATTGCAACTATTATAGGAATGTCAATTGGCATGATGACATTCGGTACAATTTTAGATCGATTAGGCCCACGAATGGCATATAGTATTTTTCTAGTTGGTTCTGCCATATCCGTTTTTTTAATCACCTTAACTTTCAACGAGGCTACCTTAATCTTAGCTGGAGCCGTATTAGGATTTTTTTCAAATGGAATGTTCGGTGGTTATGGTGCCATCATTTCTCGCTTATACCCAACTCACATTAGAGCAACTGCAAATAATTTAATTGTAAATGTGGGAAGAGCAATTGGTGGTTTTTCTTCTGTAGTTATTGGCTTTTTAATGGAACACTATAATTTATTAGTAACAATGAGCTTTTTATCGGCACTTTATTTCTGCAGTTTAGCAGTTATGTTCACAATTCCTGCATTAAAAGGCTTAAATTTACAAAAAAAATAGACTCAACTAAAAAGTAAAAAGCATGGGAAAATTTCCTCATGCTTTTTTTATTTTAAAAATTAACAAGTCAAATCTAAAAATGAAAATATTTTTCAGAAATCCTAAATTAATTTGTAATCACAAAATTAAATTTTTTAAAAAATATTTGTCATATTTCGGATCAATTTAGCTGAATTTAATTTTTAAAGTTAAATTGACTAAACATCAGATTTATTACTAAGTTCTTTAGCAATAGCTAAGGCTTTACCCCCATAAACCGTAGAAGGTCCGCCTCCCATCAGAATAGCCACTTGAACAACTTCTGCTAATTCAGTTAAATTCGCACCTTGTTTTAAACAATTTTTAACATGACTTCGAATACAACCTTCACAACGTACAGCAACTGCAATTCCTAGGGCAATTAATTCTTTAGTCTTGCCATCCAGTTCTTGGGGTTTCATTGCTGATTTAAATAACTCGTTAAAATTATTCATAGTTTCAGGAGCGGCTGCTTTTAATATAGCAGCCTCTTGAGCTCCTTGTTCAAAATCTTTTTTGTAATTAGCCATTTTTTCCTCCTTTACTTATATATTAAACCCTAGTTTCATTCTTAAGATTTTGTTATATTGATTTTAAACTAACCAAAAGGAGCAAAAAGGTGAAAAAAGTTGCAGTTGTTGGCAGTGTTAATCGAGACCTTATATTAACTTTAGATCGATTTCCCCAACAAGGAGAAACAATTTTAGGTAAAAAATTTCAAATTAGCTATGGGGGGAAAGGTGCCAATCAAGCAATTGCTTTAAATCGATTGAAGACTCCCATCAAGTTTTTTGGTCAACTTGGACAAGATGAAGCGGGAAAAGAACTAACTAATTTTTTTCAAACTGAAAATCTAGATTATGATATTAATTGGACTAACTTAGCAACAGGGTTTGCTACAATTATTAATTATCAGCATGATAATCGAATTATGGTCTTTTCCGGAGCCAACATGGCTAACAGTTGTGATTATGAAAATTATTTAAAAGCGCAGCTTAAACCCTTTGACATAATCTTGTTACAATGCGAAATTAACCCTGATTTAAATTTAGCTATTGCTCAATGGGCTCATCAACACAATAAAACCGTAATTCTAAATCCGGCTCCAGTCGATAAATTTAATCCTAAAATTCTTTCAGTTATTAATTATTTATTGCCTAACGAAAGGGAATACCACAATTTAGTTAAAAATAATTCTTTAACCAATATAAAATTAGTAATTACTAAAGGAGCCAAAGGCGCTAGCTTTTTTCAAGGAAACCAAGAACAACTCGTTCCCGCTCTAACCAATTTAAATGTTATCGACTCTACAGGCGCAGGAGATGCTTTCATTGGTGGTTTTGTGTACGGTTTAGCTCAAGGTTATTCGCTAACAAAATGCATTCGTTGCGGCAATATTGTTGGAGGCAAAAATACAGAAATGCTAGGAGCCACTTCTGGAATGATCGATCAAACTACTTTAAATAGATTACTTACCTTATAACATATATAGAAGAAATTATTTTTTAAATCTATTTAATACTTTTATATTTTAAATAATTTTAAAACAAGCAGCTATTTAGGAGATTGAAAATGTCATTAATTGACCACATTGCCGTAAGAGGTGGTAAAGTAAATAATTTAAAAAATATTAACGTTGACATCCCGCTTAATCAATTTGTTGCTATTTCTGGATTATCGGGATCGGGTAAAAGTTCTCTAGCTATGGGAATTTTATATGCTGAGGGTTCCCGGCGCTATTTAGAAGCACTTTCAACGTACACTCGTCGTCGAATTGGTCAAAATAAAAGGGCTCAAGTCAGATCTATCAAACACATCCCCTCAGCTCTAGCTTTACGGCAAAGGCCCACCATTCCTTCTGATCGCTCAACGGTAGGTTCACTTACTGAAGTTTTTAATTTAGTTCGCTTAATCTTCTCCCGATTAGGTTCGGTTGTGTGTCCCAATGGCCACCGCTTAGAGCCAACTATCAAAATTGCACGAGCAATGGATTTATCCGGTAAAGACATGGGAATTATTACTTGTCCAATTTGTGGTATTAAATTTTCAGCAAAAAGTGCTGAAGATTACGCATTTAATTCAACAGGTGCTTGTCCCAAGTGCCAAGGTCTGGGAGTAGTCCGCACTTTAAATGAAGACTTACTAATTACTGATCCCAATCGTTCAATAAAAGATGGTGCCATCGGATCTTGGCATCTTCCTGGTCGTAATTTTATGCCAACAGTAGTCGCTAATTTAGGAGTAAGAATTGATATTCCTTATAAAAATCTCACGCCCCAAGAAAAAGATATTGTTTTACACGGCAAACGCCAGCACTTGCCAGTAGATATTCTCAGTGCTAATGGTCGAGTTTTTCATATGGATAATGCACTATACGAAAATGCCTATAATGCCGTATACGATTCTTTAAAGACATTAACTAATGAACGTTCTTTAGCTCGAATTAATAAGTTTTTTCATTTTGCAACGTGTCCGGTTTGTCATGGTTCCCGGCTTAATCCTGAATTGTTATCAACCCAAGTAGCTGGTTTAAACATTGCTCAAGTAGCTGACTTAGAATTAGAACAATTACCACATTGGGAAAATGAAACTAAAGCTAGTTTGCCCACTAATATGAAAAATCTTGCTGACACTTTATTTACCGAATTTAATGATGACTTGAAACCTCTTTTAGAACTAGGACTTGATTATTTAAGCTTAAACCGTAATGGTAATAGTCTATCAACTGGTGAACTTCAACGAATCCAATTAGCTCGAACTCTCCGAACTGAGACTACAGGAGTTTTATATGTATTGGACGAACCATCAATCGGTTTACATCCAGATAACCTAAAAGGCCTAATTCATGTTTTTCGTGAATTAATTGCTCAAGGTAATTCACTAGTCGTGGTTGATCATGAAGTTGCACTAATTAATGCTGCTGATTATGTAATTGAAATTGGTCCGGGTTCGGGAAAAAATGGGGGTGAAATTATTGCTACTGGTACTCCTAAATCTTTAATCCATAATCCCAACTCAAAAATTGGCCCTTTTCTAGCTGGTACTGCAAAAATATATCAAAAACCACTTAAAATTTCCGATAATATTGAATATACTACTCTATCCATTCAAAAATATTTTAATTTACACCACCTAAAAGTCAAAATTCCTCAAAATCAAATCACTGCTGTGACCGGTTTTTCAGGCGCTGGAAAAACTAGTCTGATCTTAGAAAGTCTTGTTCCAGCAATTCAAGCAAAAAAAAAGAATCAAAAACTACCTAAGCAAGTAAAAAGCTTAACAACATCTCTTAAAGATGTCGTTAGTGTTAATGCCAGCCCGATTGGTAAAAATACTCGTTCAACTATTGCCACTTATACGAAAATAATGGATCAATTACGGCTGCTATTTGCAGCCCAACCGGCTGCTAAAATCAAACATTATTCTGCAAGCGATTTTTCTTATAATAATAAGACCGGTGCTTGTCCTCAATGTAAAGGTTTAGGAGTGATTAGTTTAGATATTCAATTCTTACCTGACATGGAAGAAACTTGTCCCCTTTGCAAAGGGCAACGCTATAAACCGGAGATTCAACAAGTTAAATGGCATAATTACTCAATTGTCGATATTTTAGAAATGTCAGTTAATGATGCTTTACCAATTTTTGCTGATAATCCCGTAATTACTCATGAACTTAAATTGCTAAAAGAAGTCGGACTTGGCTATTTACACTTGGGCGAAAGTACCCCCACTCTTTCAGGTGGTGAGGCTCAGCGACTTAAATTAGTTATGCATTTAAATCGAAAACAAGCAAATACCTTATTTGTTTTTGATGAACCAACCATTGGGTTACATCCTATAGATGTTCAAACTTTACTCCAAATTATTAAGCGGCTACAACTTCAGGGAGCAACTGTCATTATGATTACCCATGACTTAGACGTAATGATTAATGCAGATTACCTTTTAGACTTGGGACCAAAAGGGGGAAAAAACGGCGGAAAAATTGTTGCCTCTGGCAAACCCCGCGAATTAATTAAAAACCCCAAAAGTTTAACAACAATGTATTTGGCAAATTACTTTCATAAATTTCAAAAATAAACAAGAAGTATTTCTTGTTTTTTTAAATTTTATTCTCGTTATAATATAATTGTTAAATGATAAAAGATTTTTAATTATTAAGAGCAAAAAAATTAAAATTATTATTAAGGTGAAAAATGATTATTATTACTTTTTTATCAGTAATTGAAAAAAATCTATCAAAATTATTATGTTAAGGAGGTCAAATAATGATCTATGTTCCCAAAAGAAAACGTCGATTAAAACAGTTCTCTAAACTTTTTCTATATTCTAGCACTCTTTTAGCAGTAACCGGAAGTTATAGTAGTCCGATTGTTACCGTATTAGCAGATAAAGAAATATCATCAAATTTCGAAAATGATTCAAAAACCAATGATCAAAAGCAAAATGTGGCTAGCTCAACTAATAAAAATCAACCACAACAGCTTAATTTATCATCTAAAAATAATAATCAAGAACAACAAATTAATCCTCGTGCTTCAAAGACGTATCAAATCCATTTAGTTATCATTAAGACTCCTGATACTACCCAAGTTGATGCTCCAGCTAGCGATCAAAATTTAACTTTAACCACCAACAAACAAGCTGGCGAAGACATTACTAGTGAAATTGATCAAATCCTAAATCAAGAATTACCCGGAAAATACATTCGAGCACATTTAGAAAGCTTATCTAATACTGTAACTGTTCCTGATTCAGGGAGCGAAATTAAAGTTTATGTTGTCTTACAAAAACAAACTATTAACTTTATTGGTGCCAATGAGGCGGGACAACAACTTTACTTCGACGAAGCTCAAACTGAACCAATTACTTTTTCTAAGTACATGACGGTTGGTGATAAAATCTTGGAAGGTACCAAGCTTAATGATTTAACTAATCACACGGGGGCAGATCACTTTCGTCTTAAAGGGGGCTTTCAGTGCACCAATAGAGTAATTTCTAATCCCGATAATCATAAAATTATCTTAGAAAAAGATCATCAAGAAATATTAGAATTTGTTGACTCTGATACTTATAATACCGTAACCTCGACTTCCGTTTGGGGATGGCCAAATGATACGATTAATATTACAAATCTTATCCCCAATGGTTATGAACTTGTAAACCCATCAAATTCGACTTTTACTTTTCATTCTGCTCAAGGTCAAACAAGTCAAATTGTTATTAAAAAACAGTTAAACCTTAACGTTACTAACCCTGTTGAATTTATTGATACTGATGATGCAAATAAAGTAATTGCTAGTGGGCAAAGTATTAGCGGAATTAAAGGTGAACCCATTACCAAAGATAAAATTGATCCTATTTTGGAAGCAAAATTAGGTAATGACTACCAGTTTATTAATAATACTTTTCCCACGGTTAACTATGGCGATGACGGAGAGTCAGTTCAATTTAAAGTAGAAAAAAAATCAATTGATAACACTATTATTTACCAAGATCATGGAGTTGAAATTAGCCGTAAAAATGTTAACGGAAAAATCGGAAAAGAGATTTCTAACACCACAATTTTAAATAACTTACCAACAAGTACTTCTCATCATCCTTGGGAATTGGTAAATCCAACAATTTCATTTAATTTTGATTCAATTCATTCTACTCATAATGTGGCAATTACTCGTAAATACACTAATAAAATTAAATTTTGCTACAATAATAATCCTATTCTAGACAACAATGGTCAGCCAATTATTCAAAATATCAGTGGATATGCCGATGATCCAATTTTAAGTAATCAAATTAATCAAAGTTTAATCCCAGTTAATTATCAATTACCAAACACTTTTCCTAATCTCAAAATTATTAATCTTGATGATAGTGTTTTAACTTTAAATCTGGAACTTA
>CALYPJ010000023.1 GCA_945273735.1 uncultured Lactobacillaceae bacterium | reverse complement strand
AAATTATCCTATCAAATTATATTAGATAAATATAATTTTGATGAATTAAGAGACCTTAATAAATGTATTCAATTTTTAAGATTTTGAGTGAGCGCCGAAGCGATTTATGGTTGGCTTTGCTCCAACACCTTCAAATTTCATTAGTATCACTTTTATTGGCAATGATAATTGCAATGCCACTAGCTTTTTGGGTAACTAAACATAAGAAGATTGCGGAATTACTATTGCAGATAACCAGTATTTTGCAGACAATTCCATCATTAGCTTTATTAGGATTATTGATTCCACTAGTTGGGATTGGCACTGTCCCAGCGGTTATTGCCTTGGTAGTTTATGCCCTACTTCCAATATTTCAAAATACATATCTTGGCTTAACTGGTATTGATCCTGCATTGGAAGAAGCAGCTGATGCTTTTGGGATGTCACACCTGCAAAAGTTGTTTAAAGTCGAGCTGCCATTAGCAATGCCGACCATTATTTCGGGTATTAGAACTGCTTTAGTTTTAATCATTGGAACAGCTACTATGGCAGCCTTAATCGGTGCTGGTGGACTTGGTAGTTTTATATTACTCGGAATTGACCGAAATAATACCGGATTAATTGTTATTGGAGCAATTTGTTCAGGACTTTTAGCGATTAGCCTAAGTGCATTTATTAAGGTACTTGAGCATGCTTCAGTCAAAACTATTTTAATTGTTTTAGGGACTTGTTGCTTATTTTTAACTGGTTTTGGTATAAAAGATGCTGTTAGTAATCAAACAGAAACTATTACAATTGCGGGTAAGTTAGGATCTGAGCCTGAAATTTTAATTAACATGTATAAAGAATTAATTGAAGATGGCAACTCGCATATCAAGGTGGTATTAAAGCCTAACTTTGGTAAAACTACTTTTTTATTTAGTGCTTTGAAAAGTGGTCGAATTGAAATATATCCTGAATTCACCGGAACAATTTTAGAAACTTTTTCCCAAAAATCGGTGGTAACAACAGGACTTACAGCAGCACAAACATATCAAAAGGCACGTAATCTGGTGCAAAAGCAGAATAAGTTGACCCTTTTAAAACCCATGGCATACGATAATACATATGCACTTGCAGTTAAAACTGATTTTATGAAAAAATATCATTTAAGTAAAATTAGTGATTTGTCGTTAATTCAATCGCAGTTAAATGGCGGCATGACTTTAGAATTTATTGATCGCGAAGATGGATTTAAGGGTATCAAAAAACTGTATAATATTAACTTTCCGGTCAAGTCAATGGAACCGGCATTACGCTATCAGGCTATTGATCAGGGTAAGGTGAACATTGTTGATGCTTATTCAACCGATAGTGAATTACGGCAGTATCATTTGAGTATTTTAAAAGATGATAAGCATAATTTTCCCATTTATCAGGGGGCACCGCTCCTGAAAACTACTTTTGTTCAAAAACATCCGCAAGTAGTCAATAAATTGAACAAACTGGCTGGTAAAATTACCGAAAAAGAAATGCAGGAAATGAACTATGAGGTTAATGTTAAAAATGTTGAACCACGCAAAGTGGCACATAGCTATCTCTTAAAGCATCATTTGATTAAGGAGAAATGATAGTGAAAACAGCAATTAAATTCGAACATGTGAAAAAGTCATTTGCTGGTAATTTGGTAGTTGATGATCTTAATTTAAATATTGCAAAGGGTGAGTTATTTGTTCTAGTAGGTAATTCTGGTAGTGGTAAGACTACTTCAATTAAGATGATTAATCGTCTTGAAGATCCTAATAGCGGTCAAGTGCTAATCAATGGGCGCCCAACTACTGATTATAATGTTCGAAATTTACGTTGGGATATTGGTTATGTACTTCAACAAATTGCCCTTTTTCCCAATATGACGGTAGCCAAAAATATTGAACTTATTCCGGAGATTAAAGGTGAAAACAAGGGTAAAGGTAAAAAAATGCAAAATATGGTGGAAGAGCTTCTTCAAGAAGTAGGCCTTGACCCTAAAGCTTATTTTAATCGTTATCCACGTGAATTGTCAGGTGGAGAACAGCAAAGAATTGGTATTTTACGTGCAATTGCATCTAAGCCACCTATTATTTTGATGGATGAACCATTTAGTGCGCTAGATCCATTGTCGCGCACTAATCTTCAGGATTTGGTCATTACTTTGCATCAGAAATTGCATAATACTATTATATTTGTAACTCACGATATGAGTGAAGCTCTTAAAGTTGCTGATCGTATCGGAATCATGCAAAATGGGCGCCTGATCCAGGCAGACAAGCCTCAGGAATTTTTGCATCACCCCGAAAATAAGTTTGTAAAGAATTTCTTTCGTGGTAGTATCGGCAATAATTTGTTTGAAATGTCATTGCAGCAAGCAGTTTTGCTTAATCAATTAAAAAAAGATTTAGAGCATACAGACTCCATTCCCGTAATTAAAGAAAACGTGAAATTTGCTCAAGTTTTGAAGTTATTGAACAAAGTTGAGTTGGTACAGGTGCAGGATAATGGTAATAGAATTTTAGGCTATATTGATCGAGAATGGGTAATTCAATATCTAAACAAGATAGATGACTTTAATTAAAAATTATAAAACTCATAGTTTAATTTTTATCGACAATAATATAAAAAAAGTCTTAGTTTTCAAACTAAGACCTTTTTTAATACAGTCACTAATTCTATTATCTAATAATTTTAACTTTTCTGTAATTTATTACCGTAAATAAATTTAGATAATTATTTTACCAGGAGATTCTAGATTAAATTACATGAATTGCTTTTTGGATTAAGAATTTGAGATTTGGTTTTAAGGTTAAGAAAATCACTTAAACGATTTTGTAAAAGCTTTATTGCTGCTTCAAAGTCTTGATGACGTTCAGGGCAATTATTTTCAATTAAAAAAATTACATTTTGCGTTTCATCAGTTAATTCAGAAGTAATACCATCGCGCCAGTTCAAACATCGTGTAAGAACAGCGGTATCATCACGATAGATAATTTCTCCCACTAGAGTTTTTTCAGGTTCCTTTTCTCCGATTGGCCAAAAATTTTCATTTTGTTGTTCTACAAGTAGTTCGAGATTACCATTAATTTGATCTAAATCAAACCCGCCATGGGGAAGGCTGTTTCTAAAGAAACAGAATTATAAACATCTACTAAGCCATTAATTGATTGAACTGCTTTGCCTTGCTTTGCTCTTTTTAATAAATTTTCTACTGAGCAGCGAGCTCCTTTTTGGGTTTTAAATTTTTGAAACGTTTGGCGCCATGATTTAATAATTGGATTAGCGCTAATTGGATCTGCACTAACCCATTTAAGGGCTTTTTTATTTGCCTCAATTAATAAATTTTCGGGAATGCTATCTTTACGATCAAAATGATCACTGGTGATAAACTCCGACTTCAAGCTCGGGTATAAGTTGCCAAATTTTTGGCGAAATAGTTAATTTTTTTGTCATTTTTTACCTCATCTACTCAAAACTACTTAAAAAAAAAGTAACTATCAACTCTTACTAAGGCCTAAAAGAGTCAATAATTACTACGTCCGGCGACGTTTAGAAAATTAAAACTTTTTATTACAAATAATTCTAGGATAAAATTTATTGGTATTTTAATGTAAAAAAATAATATATTAAAATTACAGTAATTCTTTGCTCCAAAGTTCAATATATATTTGCCATGGATCTTGTTCTTCCAACTTTGATTTATAAATCTAAAAACTTCTTTTGGTGTTTTACACCATAAACCGATTAAATGTAGAGCGCAGTATTCCAGAAAGTCATAATCTTCACCATAATTATTTTTTAAAAACCCTTTAACGTTTTTAACAAGATCTTGATTTTGATTTTTGAACTCTACATCGGTAAATCTGCTTTCAGAAAAATCTAATTTTATTTTTTATTACTGGATTTTAAGTATTTTTTAGTATCTTTACAGTATCCATTTGTATCTTATTTTCTTTTTCTTGATTTAGTCTATTTTTGAAATTTCCGTTTGTAGCAAGATGTTTGGCACTTACAGGGATGTAAACATCTGCTGCGATCACCTCTAGTTCCGCTAAATACAGGCGATTAGGCTCATTTTTTTCGCTTTTAGATTAAACCCCATCATTTTTTGTAGTAAAAGTTTTTTTTCTTCTAACTCTTTTTTGACTTTTATAGCTTTCTGGCGGGAAGAAATTAATATTTCTTTAATCGTTATTATAGATAAAATAAACGTATCCGTATAAATAAAACACCTGTCAAAGTTGATGTTGATAAAAATGGAAACATTAACAAAACTTTATTTTTAAGTGGCTCATAATTTTTAGCTTTTTAAATTAGTCGGTCAATATTTATTTTATTAATTTGATATTTGAGTTGTTATTAAGTTATTGAAGCATTCTTCAAAGAAATTTTCGTGAGAAATAATTATAATTATTTTATTTTGTCTAATTTTATTTATATAATCTGACAACATCTTTTTTTTGGAAGTATCTAAGCCTAAAGTTGGTTCATCTAAAAAGATAACATCTGATTCCTTTAAGAATGCAATTAATAATGATATTACTTTTTTTTGTCCGGTAGATAGCTCAGCAATTGGCTTATTTAGAATACTTTCTAATTTGCCATATATTTTATCTAAGCCTTTTTTATTCATCAAATCTATTATATTATTGTAACTTAATTCGGGATTATCAAGAAAAAACCTAATGTTTTGTAAAGGAGTTTCTTCAATAAAGGACGGATTAGAATCAGAAAAAGCAATATAATTTTTCCTAAGTTCTTCTGTGTTGAGTTCCTCTATAAAAAAATTATTAAATTTTATTTTTTTTCTGGGGTTGGGTAAACACCTGTGATTATATTTAATAAGGTTGTTTTCCCAACCCCATTTTCACCTTTTAACATTAAGATATCCCCTTTTTTTAAAAAAAGGTCGGGAAAATTAAGGGTTTTTCCATTTGAAAATTTCCAAGAGAAGCATGTAACTTTAAGTTGGACAATTTTTTCTCTTAAGGATACTAAATTAGAACTATTAAAGTTTTTCTTCTGTTTTAAGTTTTGGTTTGTGTCATTAACCCGATCCAAAGAAGCTTTAAATCCTGCATATTTTTCAAAAAAACTAAAAAAATATTCAATCGAACCTAATAGAAATTCATATATAGACAAAACTATTGAAAATTCTCCAACCGTCAATTTATTTGCGACGATCAATTTAATTCCAATAAAAAAATAAGAAATTTGCACAATAACGGTTATAATTCCTCCAACGGAATAAAATAAATAAACTAACTTATAAGCAATTAAATAGTTTTTATTTTTCTTTAGTGCTAAATTATTTTCAAATTGTTCCAAAGAATTTTTGGTACTAAATATTTTAATCATAAATAAATTTTGAAAAATTTGTATTATACCGGAGTTATAAGAACTTAATGTTTTTTTCGATTTTTCCATAGCCAATTTAACTTTTGGCTGAATAAAATTAGAAATTATTACATATAATGGAACACTTAAAAAAGCAGTTAAAAAAAACCATATATTTAAATAAAATAAAATAATAAATGAAAAAATAAGAATAAGAATATTATTTAACCAATCAAACATGTTATTGATGATAAACGTAGATATGGTGTTGGTATCATCTATTATATTTTGGCTATAAACAGTTAGTTTTTGCTCATTATTATCAGTAAATCTCGATAAATAATATTGCTCGGTTATACCCTTTTGAAGAGAAAATTGTAAATTTAATTCTTCTCGAGTTTGAAATATTTTAAAATAATATTCTAAAATCAATTTAAGACATAACAAAAAAGAAAACGTAAATATTATTTTTATTGAATTATTTGTCTTTTTTGAAACCAATTCATCAATCAAAGCAGCAGATAGAATGGGTAAAAAAATGTTTATTCCTTGAGTTACAAATGAAATTATAGTTAAAAAAAATAAATTAATTTTATTTTTCCTAAAAAATCGCTTTATAATATTATTTATCATACATTTTTACCTAAATATTGTCTTGTCGCTACAGAAAAACAAAATTTTCATAAATAGCAAATCTATAATCATCATTTAAATCAATATATTCCAAAAAATCATCATCGAGTTTCTGTTTTTTTACTACCCTGCGTAGTTGTTGAAGAAACTAATCTAAATTTTTGAACCTTTCCTTTATCAGGATTATAACTGCTACCTGCTTTTTCCTTATTTGTCATAACTTTTTCTTTCAAAAAATATTATATTTATGCATAAATAAAGGTATTTTTTGATTTTTATACTTAAATAATGAATACATTCTAACATAAATTTTTTTAAAAACAAATTTTTTACATTTATTAGATTTAATAACTATGATTGAAAATAAACTATTAATCTTGTGAATTTTTATTAAAATTGAAGGAAAAATCATAAATCATAACATCAAAAAGGATTTATCTTTTTTTAACCATTTAAAGTTAAAATAAGTAAATTATTGTAAACTATATAGTATAAATACACTAAGAGAGATATCGAGAATATAAAAGTGGCACAAAGATATATGTGAAGAATACCGTCATACATATGGAATCCAAGAAAAAAGCCCACCTTTTTTTCAAAAAGTGGGTTTGTCTCTAGTCTGACACTAACAATTTTTAGTTTATCCAGTTTTATTTATTTATTTGAATGTCGGTTGATTCCATTCATCTCGAGTTTTGGAATTCTTTGGAAAACATGGATCATATACTTTTAAAACCATGTTAATTTTTTTATCGTAATTTGGTTAATGCTTTTTTTACTTTCTCCAATATCCTTAATTTGCACTTTTTTATGTTCCACACTTTTTTCTTGCACTTTATCCATTTTTTAAGAATGTGCTCATCTAATGCAACCGAGGCAGCGGCTATTCCTTCAAAAAAATCTTGCTTTTGTTCAGGTTTTAATTGATCAAGTTTCTTATTATTGTTAGTCCAATTAGTGATATATTTTTCTGAACTTTTTTGGTATCAATTCCATACTGCTTATACAAATAAACCACCAAAGTTAACTAACTTTGATGGCTTATTTTTTTAAATAATTTCTAAGAACTTTTGCGTTTTATTTCTTTTCATCAATTAAAACGGTACCTTCTGGAGGATTTTGGTTTAAAGCTCCGATTATTTTATGGGGTTCGTATAATTCTTCCAAGTATTGACAATCTTGATCGGTTAATTCTAATTGAAGGGAAGCAACAGCGTCATTTAGATGACTTGCTTTGGTTGATCCAACAATAGGAGCGCTTACCCCTTTTTTATATAACCAAGCCAAGGAAACTTGGGTCATCGAAACCTGATATTTTTGAGCTAATTCATTAACGCGTTTTACAATTGGATAATCAATTGTTTTATCATGATCATATTTACCCATAGCTACTCGATCAGTTTGACTACGTAAGGTATTAGTTTGCCAGTCAAGGTGACTTAAGTGTCCGGCAGCTAATGGACTATAGGGGATTAAAGAAACTTGCATCTGCTTACAGATGGGAATAAGTTCGCGTTCATCTTCGCGATAAAGTAAATTATAATGATTTTCCATAGCTTGAAATTGCGCCCAACCATGATCTCGTGCTATTTGTTGAAGATTATAGAATTGGTACCCATACATTGCAGAAGCCCCTAATGCTCTAACTTTGCCTACTTTAACTAGATCATTCAATGCAGCCATCGTTTCTTCCATTGGAGTTTGATAATCAAAACGATGAATAATGTATAAGTCTAAATAATCAGTACCAAGTCGTTTTAAAGATTGATCAATTTCACGATTAATTGCCTCTCGTGAAAGTCTTCCAGAATTAAAATAAACTTTAGATGCAATTATTACTTTGTCGCGGCTAATATTTTCTTTTAAAGCTCGGCCTAGATATTCTTCACTAGTACCTTTTGAATAACTATTAGCGGTATCGAAGAAATTAATACCTAAGCTAAGAGCATGTTGGATTACTTTCGTACTATCTGAGTAATCTAAAGTCCAATCATGCATGGTACCAGGTTGGCCAAAGCTCATACAACCTACACATATTTGCGAGATTTTAAGATCAGTTTTTCCAAGAGTTACATACTTCATTTTAATATCTCCTACTTAATTTTTTATTAAATAATTTAAATAACAACTTTTAAAAATACTTTTTAGTTCAGTTTAAACTTTAGACCTAACTTTAAGTCAAATTTCAACATTAAAAGTTGGATAAAAAATTAATAGTGATTTGAATCTTTTGATATTTAAAAATTGAAATAAAGGATTAATTTTTTAATAATCTTATATCTCAATTGATAAAGACAAATGGCTTGAATTATTTTGCATATTATTATTTAAACAGCTTTTATTCAGCTGAAAAATAATGTAATATAAATCTTGTATTTTAAAAAGTTAAATTAATATATCAAATTATAAATAATATGTAAATATTTATTTACTGTATAATTTACCCGCCGTTAATAGATACTGAATTTATTATTAGGGAGATGTAAACAATTGGAGGAAAATTATTAATTTTTTTAATCGAAGAATCTTTAAAATATTTGTATCAATTATTTTAGGAATAAGTATGCTAATTGTTTTAATTAATGTTTTTTATGAAGATGTAGATTTTGATATTAATTCAAGCATTTTGGGAATTATTTGTTGCTTAGTATTATATTTTGGTATTTTACGAAATAATATTTTCAATAGATAATTGGTTAATAATTTTCTATCAAGAATTCTGAGAAAAATTTAGTAACATAAAGTAAAAAATAAAAAACTTTTAGCTATTACTCGCAAATATAATCTAATATTTGAAAAATATATTTTTCGTTTTCTGGTGGAATAGTTTGAGCTAAGACCTCAGTAGCACTTTGATGAAAAATTGAATCCTTTAAATAAGAATAATCATTAATTACAATTTCACGAATATTAGTTAGTAAAGGTTCTAAATGAAACTGTAAACCTACTGTTCGATGATTTAAAAGAAATCCTTGATTTTTAAGAGCTTTGCTAGAAAAAAGTAACTTTGCATTATTGGGAATTTCAAACATTTCCTCATGCCAATGTAAGACCATAAGTTGCGAGGGAATACCAGGAATAATCGTGCTTTTCCGCGTTATTTTTCCCCAACCAACTTCCTTTGCTGGAGCTTTGGTTATTTGACCACCAAGGGTTTTAACAATTTGTTGAGCCCCAAAGCAAATTCCAAATATTGGGATATTTTCATTAATTAATTCATTAATTAATTTACGTTCAGCATGAATCCATGGTAAATTATCATTAGGACTCATTGGTCCGCCTAATATAATTAACATTTCAGTTTCAGACGCTGACGGAATAATCCCAAATTGATCTGGGTGATAAATATAGATGTCATGATGATGTAAATTAGCCCAATTGACAATTGCTCCTGGACCTTCATTTGAAGTGTGTTGAAGAATATTAATTCGCATTTTTTAATTTTCCTCATCATAATTGAAAAATTGTTCTAATTTTCTTTGTAATTTTTGATATTCGTCTTTGAAAATTAAAAGAAAAATGGATTCTACTTTATCTTGATAATAGTCGGTTTTATTGGAAAAGTTGTCTTGAAAATTTAATTGAGGATGCCAAATTATTTCCCAATCAGCAATCCAGCTAATGACAGCTTCAGCTACAATTAAAGTTGCTGAGTCGATGATTGTTTTAGGATTATTGTTATAAACAATGATTGCGACATCACCTTTACAAGATTCTGAATAAGTAAGATTTTCATGAGAAAAATCTGCCAGTTCAGAATTGGCCTTTAACTTGAGCATGATTATTTCTAACATTTGCGCTAATAAATCGATATTATCACCTTTATCATTATTTATATTAGCAACTTCTTGATCAAATTCTTCATCATTGCTGAACATCATTATTTTCCTTTTAAAATGTTTATACCTTATCAATTAATGAATTAAATTTGTATATATATAATATATTATTTATAAAATTACAACAAAATATCTAACTATCTGAAATACGAATAGCCGTATAGCTAATTTTTTTTTAATATTTTGTAATTTTATTTTCAACTGATATGCATATAACGATTATAGCATAATTACACTATTAATTTGATTTGTAAAATAGATTAAGAATTAAAAATGCAATATCAATATTATTGTGATCATAAAATTAATGATAATATAAGTTTAATGTTAACAATGATTCTAATAAAAATTAGAACATTTTTTGTAAAAGGGGTGATTTTATGGAATTTGAAGCTATTTTTTTTGATTTAGATGGAACTTTAATTGATACAACCAATGTTACTTTAACTTCGCTGCAAAAAGTTTTACAGGAAGAACTAGGGATTAAAAAATCAACGGCGGAATTATCTTTTGCTTTGGGGATTCCCGGATTAAAGGCATTAGAGTACTTTATTAAAAATAATGAATTACGTAATCAAATTAATGAACTTTGGATGAAAGATGTTGCTCAACGATCCGATGAGTTGCAATTATTTCCTGGTGTAACATCAACTGTAAAACACTTAGCAGTTGGTAAAGTAACTATAGGAATTGTTACTTCTCAAACAGCAACTGAGCTTCAAACTGAATTTTCCCCATTTGGACTTAATAAATATTTTAATTTAATAGTTAATGCTTCAATGACCAAAAAACATAAGCCTAATCCAGAACCTATCCTTTATGCAATAAAAAAAATTAATATTTCTCCAGATAATTTTTTATATATAGGTGATACAGCTTACGATTTAGAAGCAGCTCATCGAGCAGGAGCAAAATTTGCTTTGGCTCAATGGGGGACTGATAAAAGAACCGAGTTAACTACTGCAGATTATGTCTTAAAAAAGCCTTCAGATATTTTAAAGCTAGCTTAAATATTATAAAAGAGTATTAAGAATTTTTTACTTATTTAAATTTCAGAAAAAAATCGACCTTAATTTTTAAAATTAAGATCGATTTTTTAGCTATTATATATTTTTATTTAAATAGTTAAGCAAAAAGTAGTGCCAAAAAACTTAATGTATCAAAAAGATAATGAACTAAAAAACTAATCCAAATATTTTTGGTTTTTTGATACGACCAGGTCAAGATAATTCTAGTAAAAGTTAGTCCTAAAATTACATATCCGATGTTGAAATCATAAGTAGAAAGATGAAGTAAAGAAAAAATTAATGAAGAAATAATGTTCCCCCACCAAGTGGCTTTAGGTAAATTAAAGTAATCAGCTAGACGAGTAAATGCTAAAAATGGTATTAATGCTAAAAATTCTTCTCCCATAATTTGAATGGCACTAGTTAAACGTTCGTAAGCAAAAATTCCCCAAACGTGAGGAGTCTTAATGGAGAGACCAGCTGCAGCGCTACCAGAAACGCTACTAAATAGAGATTTAGAAATTAAACCCGTAACGATGGAGATAACGTAAGTTAAAATAAAAAAGATTAAAGCGATTCCTAATTCTTTTAAAGTCGGGCGATGGAAAAGGTGACGCCATTCGTGTCCGGTTATTAAGCGTAAGGCTATAATTTGAATAAATAAAAAAAGACTTACGATGATAATTTTGAATAAAGCAGCAATCATTAAGGGATGGTCATAATCAAAGATTAAATTGTTTGGTAGTTCTATAAAATAAGGTAAAAGCAAACAACAATATGCGACAACGTTTGCTAGTAAGATTAAGATCCATTGAACCCAATTGAGACGGTTATGACCGGAAATTAAAGGATAACTTTTTTGCATTTTAACTCCTCCTAAACACTTTTTACTTAATTATAAGTTTATATAGATAAAATTACCAATTTTGTACAAAATAGCTAAATTAATTATTTGCAATAATAAAAGGTAAAAAATTTATTTTAAAAAGACTAGGGTTAATAGCAAAGATATATTATACTATATATAGGTGGTTTAATGGTATAAGACTACTGTATATAGAAAGATGGAAGAGAGAATAATGATGATTGTATTAAGTGGAATGATTGGAGCTGGAAAAAGTAGTATGACTAAGGTTCTCGCAACGCACTTGCATACACAGGCATTCTATGAGCCAGTAGATAATAATCCAGTTTTACCGTTATTTTATAAGAATCCAAAAAAGTATGCTTTTTTATTGCAAGTTTATTTTTTAAATATGCGTTTTGCTTTAATTAAACAGGCACTTTCAGATGATAATAATGTTTTAGACCGATCGATTTATGAAGATAATTTGTTCTTCCATATTAATGCAGAAATGGGTCGAGCAACTTCCATTGAAGTAGAAGTATATGAAAAACTTTTGGCAAATATGATGGAAGAGTTACCCTACGCAGCTCATAAAAAAGCTCCGGATTTATTAGTTTATTTAAAAATTTCTTATGATAAGGTGTTAAAACATATAAAAAAACGTGGTCGTAGCTATGAGCAACCTGAAAATGATCCTACTCTGATTCCTTATTATCAAAATTTAATTAAACGTTATCAGCAATGGTATGAAAATTATCACCATAGCCCTAAAATAGAAATTGACTGTGATCAATACGATTTTGTTGGAAATCGCAATGATCGTCAAATTGTTTTAGAAATTATTGATCAAAAGCTAGCACAACGGTCTAAAAATAATTTTTAAATTCAAAAAAAGCGTTGTTATAACGCTTTTTAATTTGTTTAGATCAAAGTTTGAGCAATATTTTTAAAGTCTTTATTCTTGAGAGCATTAGGAGATTGATTAGTAAAAAGAATTATCCCATTTTGATTGTCTTCACTTAAATACATTTCATTAGCATAATTAGGATGATCATTTTTAGTACCGTTACCGGAGAGATAGCCAAAAATATATTTATAGTTAATTCCTTGCCAGTTTTCATGATACATTCCCCCATGGTAATTAGAAGTGCTTTTAGTTGAACCAGTAATTAAATCTCGGTAATCATCAGCAGTTAAGACTTTACCATTAATTAAAGATTGTTGTAATAAGTAATAATCTTCTGGAGTTCCATAAAGATTACCCGCACCCAAAAGAGTTGCTGCTAATGATGCTTTGAGTTGATTTTCATTTTCATAATCTTGCTTTTCGTAGATATAACTTTTAGCTAAGTAGTAGTCATGGGGTAAGTTATTCCAAAAGAAAGTATTTTTAATTCCCGCGGGCAGTAAGATATTTTCGGTTAAAAATTGTTGATAACTTTGGCGAGTTATTTGACGAATAATGCCAGCTAAAAGTACGTAATTAAGATTAGTATAATTGAATTTTTCGCCAGGAAGATTACAAACTGCAAGTTGCCCTAATTGCCAATTAATAGCCCCACTTTCTAGAAGGGTAACTTCTGGTCCTTTTTCCGGCGCTACAAGTCCAGATGAATGGGTTAATAAATTGTCAACCGTTATTTGATCAGCTTGCGGAATTTTAGGAAAAAAGTGATTTAAAGTAGTTGATAATTGAAGTTGCTGATTTTTTATTAATAAATAAATTGCAGCTGCAGTAAGCGGCTTTTGCAATGAAGCTAAGGGATAAACAGTTTTGGCTGCACCGTTTAAAATTTTTTGTTTTGCATCAGCAAATCCTTCACTAATTAAAGTTGGTTGTCCTTTATGGATAATTAAAACTACCCCTTTGAGATGATTCTTTATTAGAATTTCTTTAACATTATTATTCATTTTAGCTCTTAACAATTTTTTATTTATTAAATATTATTTTACACTAAATCAATAAAAAACTACAAATTTTAAGCTAAATTTATTAATTGTACTATCTAAATTTGCGAGTAATTGTTAAAATAGATTAATAATTATAAAACGGTTACTTTATAGTGACTGCTTTTTAAAATTAATACATCATATAGTTTAAATTGCTAACTATTTTTTAAAGATGATTTTTTAATTTAGTTTAATTAGAATTCGAGGTAGGATTAAAATGGACTATTCTCAAACAGCGCGAGGAATTTTGAATGCCGTTGGGGGGTCAAAAAATATACAAAGTGTTACTAACTGCGCTACACGTTTGCGTTTTGATTTAGTTGATGATCAAAAGGTACAAGAAGCTGCTTTGCGTCAAATCGATGGGGTTATTGATATTAACAAAAGCGGGGCTCAATATCAAGTTATCATTGGACCAGATGTGGGTAATGTCATGGCGGCTTTAAATAATTTATTAGGTGATACAAACAATAATAAAGCATCCCAGAGCCAACATTCTCTTATGGATCGATTTTTTGATGCAATTTCGGGAATTTTTACACCAATTATTCCAATGTTAACAGCGGCCGGGATGCTCAAGGCATTGTTGGTTCTCCTAAAATTTGCAGGAGTCTTAACGGAAAAAGCTCCTAGTTATCAATTTTTAAGTTTCATTTCCGATTCAGGATTTTACTTTTTACCAATTTTTGTTGCAATTTCTACCGCAATGAAATTGAAAACTAATGTTTTTCTTGCCGGGATGGTTGGGGCAGCTTTAATTCATCCTAATTTTGTTGCAATAGTAACTAAAGGTGCTAGTATTTCCCTTTTTGGTTTGAAAATTCCTAATGTGACTTATCAATCAAGTGTTATTCCTTCAATTTTAGCAATTTGGTTTATGAGTTATGTTGAGAAATTTGCCGATCGAATTTCGCCAAAAGTAATCAAATTTTTGATGAAACCTTTAGTAACTTTAATCATTGTTATTCCCTTTACTTTCTTCCTCTTTGGTCCCTTGGGATCTTTTATTGGAAATATTTTAGCTGGTTTCTTTGAATTCTTAAATCGGCATGCACCATGGCTAGTTAGTACCTTAATGGGTGCTTTATTCCCACTATTAGTAATGACAGGTATGCACTGGAGTTTTACTCCTATTATTGTCCAATCTTATGCAACTTATAATTATGAGGCAATTATGGGACCGGGTAGTTTTGTTTCGAATATTTGTCAAGGAGCTGCAGCGCTAGCAGTAGCTTTGAAAAGTAAAGAATTAAAAATGAAAGAAATTGCTTCTTCTGCTGGTGTTACTGCATTGTTGGGAGTTACTGAACCTGCTTTATTCGGAGTAACTCTAAAAGTAAAAAATGTTTTGTATTGTGTTATGGCTGGTGGTGCAATCGGAGGTTTGTATTCAGGATTAAATGGAGTCGTTCGTTATACTGCCGGAACGCCAGGTTTAGCTAGTTTTGCAGTATTTATTGGCAAAAATCCTTTAAATATTGTAAATGCTTTTATATCTGTAGGTATTGGTTTTGTGGTTACTTTTGCTCTTACTTGGTTTTTTGCAAAAACAGATCCCAAACCTGCAGTTCAAGGGGTAGGAGTAACATCAACTACCGAAGAATCATCAACTACACCAGTAAATAAAACTGTAAGCTTAAGTAGCCCCCAAGTAATTAACAGTCCTTTAAGTGGTGAAGTGGTAGCTTTAAATGAAGTACCAGATCCAACTTTTGCTAAAGGTTTAATGGGACCGGGAGTAGCAATTAAACCGGAAGCTGGATTAGTAAATGCACCTTTTTCTGGTAAAGTAACAATGCTTTTTGAAACTAAACATGCTATTGGTTTAACAAGTGATCAAGGGATTGAAATATTAATTCATTTAGGATTGGATACTGTTGAATTAAAAGGTGAAGGTTTTGAAAGTTTGGTTAAACAAGGGGATCAAGTAGTTTTAGGTCAGCCATTAATTAAATTTGACCAGAAATTGATAGAAAGTAAACATTATAATTGCATTACTCCAATTATTTTAACGAATTTTGATAAAAGCAAAATGAAGTTAACTATTACAGCAAAAAATAAGGTTAATAAAAATGATGAATTAATAAAAATTTCTGCTAAAGAGTAATTTAAGAAGTAAAAAAAACCGCATTTGGCGGTTTTTTTATTTGCTTTTAATCCCCGTTCCAACGGGAACCGATATTATGCTCAATTCCAAGGGCGTCTAATTCTTTCATGGTTTGATGATCTATTAAATCTTGAATTGTATGTGGATGATTATAAAAAGCGGGAATCGGGGGAATGATTTGAACCCCTAATTTTGCTAGATGAGTTAAATTTTCTAAATGAGTCACATTAAATGGTGTCTCACGAGGCACAATGATCAGTTGCCTTCTTTCTTTAAGCATGACATCGGCAGCTCGCGTAATTAAATTGTCAGCAATGCCATAGTTAATTTTAGCAATCGTGTTCATGCTTGCGGGTACAATAATCATTTTTGATGTTAAAAATGAACCACTGGCAATTTTTGCTCCTTGATCTTGGTTTTGATAAGTGTAATCAGCTAATTGTTTAATTTCGGATAAGGAAGTATTGGTTTCTAGTGCTAAATTTTTTTGAGCCCAGGAACTTAGTACTAAGTGAATCTCAATTTGAGGTAGACGATGAAGTCTTTTGAGAAGATCAATTGCATAAATTGTTCCAGAAGCTCCTGTAATTCCAACAATAATTTTTTTCATTTAATTACCTAAAATATTATTTTAAATATTTTTGCCAATCGGGAATTTCTTTAAAATGAGCTCTTTTAAAACGATCTTTAAGATCAAATGGAACAGTACCATCAATTACTAGCTTTGAACTCATTCCTACAAAGCGATTGTTATGATCATATTCAGGTGTTTCTGAAGGATCAAGGGGATGATTACGCATTCCTGGTAAAATCATCAAGTCTTGATCAGCTTGAAAACGGGTGTTGATAGTCCAGATAACATCATTCATGTCAAAAATATCGACATCTTCATCAACTAAAATTACGGTTTTTAATTCTTTAAAGGCAGCAAAAGCTAAAATTGCTGCTTGGCGTTGAATTCCCTCATCGGCAGGATTATCTTTATGAATCTGCATAATTGTCATCAGTTTACCCCCGCCCGCCGGAGGATTATAGACGTTTGTGACTTTACCAGGAATTGCTTTATTTACCATTTGTAAAATGCTAGCTTCAGTGGGGATTCCTGCCATTGAAACATGTTCTTCACTTGGGCCAATGACGCTTTGCATGATAGGATTATCTCGACGATGTGTAACAGCCGTTACTTTAATTACTTGTAGAGCTGGATTAGCAAGACCATCATATCCTGGAAATTCCGGCATGGCTTTACCGGTATGAGTATTAATGTCTTCTTGAATTCTTTCATTAGGCATAATGTAACCTTCAAGAGTATATTCTGAACGCGCGATGGCTTTTTCATTAACGGTAATTGCTTTAACTAATTGAACTGCTTGTTGTCGAATACTACCAGCAACACCTAGTTCGTTATAACCTAAGGGTGTAGTTGGGGGTTCAAAAGTAGTTCCAATAGTAATTGCTGGATCCAAACCGATGTTAATTGTAATTGGCATTGGTTTATTGACTGCTTCATATTCTTCAGCAAATTTTCCAATATGACGACCACCTGGCATAATATAAATCCCAAGTTTGTCTTTATCTTCAATTACCATGCGGTGGATTGTAACATCACTTTTAGTGCCATCCAAACTAGAACCAAAAACAACGCCAACGGTGATATAGGGCCCAGCATCTTCAGGAGTATTAGTTGGAGCTGGAACTAATTTTCGTAGATCAAAATCAGGGTCGGTTGCGCGATGTATAACTTCGTGAGCGGGAGCTTCTTTTTCAGATATGGTTATTGGCCATACGGGTTTAGTAACGGCTTCGTTGAGAAATTGACCCAAGGTACGGTAATCGTGGTGAAATATTTTACCAACACGCTTTCGACTGGCCATCAGTCCCATTAAAACTCGGGTATCTTTAAAGCCTTTGATATTATTGAACATCATGGCTGGCCCTTCTTGAGTGGGCCTTTCTACTGTACCACCAGCACCAATATAGCGATAGACTCCTGATATTTCAGCATTAGGATCAATTTCTAGATTAGTTTCATGATATTGAGTAGGATCATTTTGAATTTCTCTTAAAACCTTTCTTAAATCCCAAGGTTGTTCTTTCATTAGTATTCTCCTTTTTATTGCCTTATTGAGTTCAAAATTATTTGGGCTTTTCTCCATTGCGGTAGTATTTCGGTGGTGTAACTTGATAAGGATGGTGTTGCAGCCAAATTTTAATTTGTTGAGTAATATCTGTGATCATGTCTTGCGATGCTAAAATTTGTTTCTGCGTTATTCCATCCACGTGGACACCGGCTAATACCGTGATATTTCCAGATATTAAAGAGGCAATGCCTTTGACTAAGGGCTCTGCTAATAAATAATCCTGATGAAACCTTCCATCATGACTAGGGAAACGTTTAGTCTGTAAATCTTGTCCTGCGGCTTTAGTTGTAATTGAACCAATATGGGGATGATCACCTCCAGTAATTACAATTAAATAGTCATTACCTATATTAAATAATGAAGCTGAAATTTGATAGTTTTCGAGACAACTTTTAAATTCATGACTTGCTTGCAAAAACAACTACTCCTTTGCCCTTTTTTAAAGTCATTTTAAGACAATTTTAGTTTAAATTATGTATGAGAAGAAGTAAAAAATACATTTTTTTCTTTTAATCGTTGATATTCTTGGATAGTCGTTGTTAGTACTAAAATATCACCAACTCGAATTGTTGTCTTACCATGAGGAATAATTTCGTGTTCGCCACGCTTAATTTTTAAAACTAAAGAGGGTTCGGTCCAGTAAATTTCCTTAATTTGATGGTCAACTAAAGGATTATTATGGAAAATCGTTAGTTGAAATATTTGATTGTTATCTGAGAAATGATCGGGTTGATTTTCTTTTAACATTTTTCGTAATAATGAATCATAAATCGGATCTCCTCCCAATAAATCAACTGTTATGTAAGCAATTAAAGCAGCTAGAGCTAAAGGCATTAAATGATTTAAAGATCCGACCATTTCGGTAATAAGAAGAATGGCAGTGAAAGGTGCTTTCCCGATACAAGCAAAAAAAGCGACCATTCCAAAAACAATGAAATTAACAAGATATTTAGGAGAAAGAAGTTGTAATCTGATAAAAACAAGCGCTAGGCTGAAACTCAAAAGTGCTCCTAAAGATAGAATTGGTAAAAAAATTCCCCCTGGTAATCCCGAGCCGTAATCGATCATTGAAACAATAAAACGTAAGCCAAAAATTAAAACTAGCGTTATAATTGGTAAATTTTTTACAGCATTTAAGTTGAGGATTAAGTTATTTCCTCCTCCTAATAAGTGAGGTTGCCAAAAGCCCAATGGAATAATTAAAATTAAAGCGACTATTCCTTGAAAAGCGCGTGGTAACCATGGAAAAATTCGATGATAAATTTGGGGCATTTTTAACAAAATTAATTGATAAAAGTAGCCACAAACACCTAGAATTATACTAATTATGAACAATATCCAATAATTGTTTAAAGGAAAATTAGGAATTTGACCTAAATGTAAGACTGGAGTCAAACCAAACAGCTTCATGGAAACGAAATCGGCGCTTAGTGAACTTGCTAAAGCACTCATCCAAATTAAGGGTGAAAAATTATGATAAATTTCCTCTAAAATAAAAAAAGTACTTGCTAATGGAGCATTAAAAGCGGCGGCTAATCCACCAGCTGCGCCGGCAGCAAGGGTTATTTTTTGATTGCTATCTTTTTTTTCAAAGATCTTTCCCCATCCTTGTCCAACTGCGGCACCGAGTTGAATGGATGGACCTTCTCTTCCAAGAATTAAACCTGCACCTAAGGTTAAAATTCCTCCCAAAAATTTATAGCATAGTATTTTCCACCATGAAGTTTGTAATTGATTATTAAGCTGTCCTTCGACTTCCGGAATTCCCGATCCTGAAATATGAGGTTGTTGATAAATAAACCAACCAACAATCAAGCCA
The DNA here is from genome assembly GCA_945273735.1 of uncultured Lactobacillaceae bacterium. Lineage (GTDB taxonomy): Bacteria > Bacillota > Bacilli > Lactobacillales > Lactobacillaceae > Xylocopilactobacillus. Next base: position 1,402 of record CALYPJ010000023.1, on the reverse strand, counting down.
ATTACGATATTAATGATAAAAATTAAGCCTAAAACTATAAAACTTTGGTGTGATAAACGATATAGCTGAGTAGTTAAATTTAATAGTTTCTCAATTGCCCAACGAAAGGTACTAACTATTAAACCGACAATTAATCCAATCAATACTCCTTTTAAAACAAATATTATATGATCTAATTGCAATTTATTTGGCATGTTTTCCCCCAATAAAAGCTTGATACTTATATGGTAGAAGTTAATTAGGTTTAAAGTCAATTTAGTTTAGTAGTTGCTTTAAAGCTAAGATCAATGAATAATTTAGCTTTTTATTATAGAATATAATAAAAGTTTTTTAGGAGATGGTGATGAATTCTTTTATTCCCTTTAAACAAGTTGATGTTTTTACTGCTATTCCGTATTTGGGAAATCCCGTAGCGGTTATTTTTGAAGGTGACCGTTTTTCAACAACACAAATGCAAAAAATTGCTAATTGGACTCATTTGTCAGAAACTACTTTTGTCTGCAAGGCACAAGATTCAAAAGCAGATTATCGTTTACGGATATTCTCAACTCAAAATGAATTACCATTTGCCGGTCATCCGACAATTGGTTCGGCTTTTGCTGTTTTGGAAAATGGGTTAAAGCCCCAAAATCATGATTATTTAGTGCAAGAGTGTCAAAAGGGATTAGTAGAGTTGCCTCTTGATCAGCAACAAATTTTTTTAACAATGCCCCAACCCCACTTAACGATAATTAATTATGATTTAATTAGACAATTATGTGATGCTTTAAAAGTTAAAGTAACGGATATTAAAGCCCAAGCATTAGTTAATGTGGGCATAGTTTGGTTAACACTTCAATTGAAAAATGCAGCACAAGTTCTTAATTTACAACCAAATTTTCAACAAATTGCGAAACTGACTCCTAATGGAGTTTCAGGTGTGACTGTCTTTGGTTTTTATGAAGATTTATCAATTGCTGATATTGAAGTTCGTTCTTTTGCCCCGCGTGAAGGAGCTAATGAAGATCCAGTTTGTGGAAGTGGGAATGGTGCTGTAGCAATTTTAATTCAAGAAAATCATTTACTTACTAAAACTACTTATACCGCTCAACAGGGAATAAAGTTAGGACGTGTGGGACGGATAAAAGTAAAATTTTTATCTAATGGTAGAGTTTTAGTGGGGGGTAACGCGATTACTTGTATTGAAGGGAAATTAAGAATTCCGGATTCATTTTAGCTTTTTTCTAAAATTATATATTAATTTTTCACTGCTTAAATTATTGGTAATATATTAGTGATGCTGAATGTTCGGGATTACTAAATGGATAAGTACAATTTAGCAAAAAAAACTCGTTTGATTAAAACGAGTTTTTTGCTAGATACTTGTTGATCTATTATATTTTGATTAGAGATGCAATCCCCA
>CALYPJ010000022.1 GCA_945273735.1 uncultured Lactobacillaceae bacterium | reverse complement strand
ATATGGCATATAAGTAGCAATTATGAATCCCGAAGCAGCACCGATAATTGCGGAAAGGCGGCTAAAAGTTGTAGAAGAATGAATTAAATCAACGATAATTAAGCTAGTAGCACTGGCGCTGATTGACCCTAAAATGATGAAACCTAATCCAGGTAGGAGAGAGGAGGTTGGGATATTAATGTTATCTACTAAAACAAAGTAGCTTGTCATGATGCCAAAGGTGATCACCTGCATTAATGAGCTGATCAAAATTGCCGATGACAAGTAACTAAAATTAAGTTGGAAGGGCGTCAAATCAGTTAATCTTAAATCATCCCATGTTCTACTTTCTCGATCTTTAACTAACTGGCCAAGTGCTTGGAATGAAGTGGTAATACCTGCAATGGCAATTATTCCGCTAATCATCCATAAATCTAGCATTTTCTTTGCGTTAGGCAATGTTTGCCATAAGGTCGTCAGGTTTTGCTTCAAGAAGCCGATATAAATGAAAAATGAAATCAAAGCACCCAGGCATGACATTAGTACCCCAATCTTATTAGCAAAGAAAATTTTCAGGTTTCGTCTAATTAAAGCAATCATTTTATTGTAGCTCCTTTCCGGTAATATTGACAAAAGCATCATTGATTGAGCCAGGATTATAGGAAAAACTGGTAATATGCTTTTGGTTGTGATTTAACAGAGTAATCACTTCTAGTGAAGTAAGGCCATCAAAAGAAAACTTCCTGGGTGATAAGCATCTCTGAGAATGATTAGTCTGAAGTTCGCTCCCATCTGTTGTTACAGTCAGTTTAGTTGGAGCATAACGTTCCTTGATGTTAGCCACGGAACCGGAAATTAGAATTTTGCCATTTTCTAAAATGTACATTTGATCTGCATTTTCGGCTTCTTCGAGGTAGTGAGTAGTTAGAAAGATGGTTAGGCCATATTCTTTTTGAAGCCTTTGGAGCAGGTTCCAAATCATCAAACGTGTTTGTAGGTCCAAACCAGTCGTTGGTTCATCGAGAAAAAGAATGTCCGGTTTTATAATCAAAGCCCGAGTAATATCAACGCGGCGTCGTTGGCCACCAGACAGGGTGCCGTAGCGCTGATTTAAGAAATTATTGAGCCTCATTAGCTGGATTAGTTGATGCATCCATTCAGAGCGGTCTTCATGGTATAGTTTTGACCTAAAATAAAGATTATCTTTAACCGAAAGTTCCTTATCGAGAATGCTATCCTGGAAGACAATCCCAATTTTTATTCCTTGCCTTCGAGTTATTATTCCGGAAGTGGGATTCATTAATCCAGTCAGAAGGTTGATAGTGGTTGATTTGCCTGCACCATTGGTTCCTAGATAAGCGATCAATTGTCCTTGATCGATTTTGATCGTTGCATGATTCAAAGCTAATTTAGTTCCATATTTTTTAGTCAGGTTAGTTGCCTTAATCAACATGGTTTATTTTCCCCCTAATTTATCTGATAATGTGAATATATCAGTAAGGAAAGTATCTGTGCTTGAAAACGGACAAGTGGCCGATATGAAGGGATGAAATGCAGCAGCGATTGGATAAAAATAGCACCCAGCCAAAATAGCTGAGTGCTGTATATTTTGAGTATTTAAATTTTTACTTTAATCACCTCACCATTCCTGAATGTGAACCCCATGTAGCATTGAAAGATGGTGATTTTTTCGATTAACCGGCGAACTAACTGCGAGTCGAATTTTTGAATACCGTGTTGATGTTCATCCACGAAGTTACTGACCTGAGTAATATTGTGGAGCTTGACTTGGTTTTCGGATTCAATCCTTTGAATTTTTTTCTTTTATTCACGTAGCTCCATTACTTGTTGGGTGAGGTCGTTGCAGTTTTGATGCTGGTTAGCTGCTTGAATCAGCTTTAGCTGATCGTCTTCTAGCCGTTTATCCAGCTTTTCAATCGACGGACTTTTATAGTTTTTAACGATTTTCATGATATTGGCTTTGATTTGCTTATTCGCTAATTCATGATTTTCGATTAACTGATTTATTGCATCAAGGTTAGTAGCTTTGAAAAATGGTTCCTTGATATTGCGGATCATGCAGCGCCTATCTTTCTTACTGCGCTTAATGTGGCAGGCACAGCGCCAAATAACGACCTTAACGGGTTATACCAAGTGGTTCGTTGAAAAATATCCCCACATTTTTCACAATATACTCGTTGCGAAAAGCAATACTTGCCGTTAACTCTCCGGTGCCGTCCGTTCTTAGTGGTGATACCATTATGGCGCTGATGGATCAGGTTCTGTACTTTTATAAAGACAGACCTGGGAATAATAGTAGAATGGTCGTTCTCAACATAGTATTGGGGGCATGATGCCATATTCTTGATGCGCTTTTTGTTTAAGAAGTCAACGGTGTAGTTTTTCTGCAGTAAGGCATTACCCCATATATTTCTCATTCTTGAGGATCAAGGCAATCCCACTAGAGTGCCAATTAGTTTTCTTGACACCAATTAATACACCATCTGCTTTGAGTGATTCGGCAATTTGTTTCATTAAATAGAAATGTTTTTGCTATTATTATTTCGTAGCAGAATATCATCAACAATGTCTTGAAGAGAAATTTGTTTCATTTTATCTTCAGCACTTTTTTCAATATCTTTATAAATCTCTTTTAAACTCGATTGAATATTTTTTCCAACAATACATTTTGGATTAGTTTTATGATCAATATGTAAAAGGTGATGATTGGTATTAATGGCTTGATAGATATCAAATATACTAATTTCACTAGGTATTTTATTTAATTTTGGCTGGGCAATACCTTGATGACTAATAATTAAATTTGCGTTTTTTAAATCACTCATTAAATTTCTTATCACACTTGGATTAGCTTCAACACTATTAGCAATAGCTTTACTGGAACAATCACTTTTTTGACAAATTACAAGATACGACAAAATATGAATGGCGTCACTAAGTTTACAAGAATATTTAATTAATTTGTCTCCTTATTTAATAATAATTTCTTTAATTCCATCACTTAATTTGGTTAACGGGTGGTTTAAAACTGTAGTTAAGTCATTTGTTGTATCACTTAAAGAACCTTCATCAATGATATTTTGAAATGATGCGTACATTTCGGAATTTTGGTGGCTTAACCCTTGCTCTTCTAAATATTTAATATAATTTTCTTTGGTAACCCGCATTATATCACATTTATAATTTAAAACCTGATTTAGGGCCAAACCTAAATCTTCATAAGTATGAGCAGATCCAGAAAATTCATAAATTTCTTTAGCATCTTTGTTTATCAGTACTTTAACAGCGGCTTCTGCATATTCTCTTTCAAGAGCCCAGCCAGCTCGATTGGCTGTCCAATATATTGCTTTTTTTTTGTCTTTTCCGATTTTAAAAAAATTTGTTTCGTTTTCTAAATACCAATTATTGCGTAAAAATGAATGTGAAATTTTAGAATCAGTTATTAAATTTTCTGTGAATTTATGATCATTGGCTAAAGATGATTTTGAATTTTGAGCATGCGTAAAACTTGTATACGCCACATAGCTAACATGGTTTCTTTTTAAAGCAGATACCACATTTTTATGCTGTTCTAAACGCGTAATTTCACCACCATCAACAGTTGACGATATGAAAAGCACTCTATCAATATTCGATAAAGCTTTTGAAATTTCGTTAGGTCGATCATAGTTTCCAGTTCTTATTGTTAAATTAGGAAAAAGTTTTTGCGCTTTTTTAAAATTTCGAGCAATTATAACAATGTCTTTAGGATCAATTTGCTTAGTTAAATAATTAACAGCTATGATCCCAAAACGACCAGTAGCAGCAGTAATAGCGTATTTCATAATTTTAGTACCTTCCATTCATGTTGTTTTAAATACAACAAGTTTAGCATACTTTATATTACAATAAAAGTAATAAATTTGTGCAAAAAATATAATTATAGATTTATAAAAATCTAAATAATATAATTCTTTTTTAAAAAAGTAATATAAATAGTCAAAAAATATATTTTGTTTTTGGTACGCAAAAAAGTAAAAAAAGTGCATAAAAAAGAACATTTTATTTTATTAGTTCCTATTTTGTGAAAAAGAATAACAATTTTTTCAAAAACTTATATTATTTAAATATGTACAATAATAAAAATAATAATATAAAAAAAGTACATAAATTAGTTTATGACGTAAAAAATCGAGAAAAAGACTGGGAAAAGTCTTTTGAAGAATTAAATTCATACATTATCCCAGTTATTAGAACAATTGAGAAAAACTATTATCTGGTCGATTATGAAGATAATGACTGGTTACAGGAAGGAGCATTGGTGTGCTTTAAGGCATGCACTACTTTTAACTCAAATTTGGGATCTGTTTTTATGTCTTATTTTAAATTACTTTTTAAAAATCATGTTATTTCGTTGATTCGTAAGCAAAACAGTTATAAAAGAAAAATTAACAGTAATGTAATCTATTGGGATAATATATCTGGACAATCAAAAAAAGTTCTAATAAATCGAAATAGCGATAAGTACACTTTAAAAGAACTTAGTTTAGCTACAAGTATGTCTGATTTAATCTATGAATTTAATGATCGTGAACTGCATTATTTTGGTAAATGTTTGCAAAAAGGGCTTTACGATAATGAAAAATTTTCTAATAGTACTAAGCGTTCCGTAAAAAGAACTGTTAGAAAATTTTTAAAGGATATATAAAAATTGTTTTAAAACTTTTGATAATATTAGAAATTAACATGGAAAATATTAAAGAAAAGTGATTAGAATTGTTAATTATTAGTTTTAAAACTAAACATATACTATTTTTTAAAACATATAAAAAAGCATTGGGCCTTTAACTCAATGCTTTTTTATATCATTTTTTAAAATAATCAACTTATATGAAACATTCTCTGCTTCATCATATATACTAACGGGGAGATTGTTATGAATCATAATTCTTAAAATGTAACCATATTTATCAATAAAAACAATTGAATCAGGATTGTTTTCTACTAACTTAGTATCTAGTTTATTGTGATCAATAATAATATTGAAATTACTGCTCAGAATCAAATGATGTTTATGCTTATTTTGGTCAGTAAAATACCATTCACCGCTAATATTTCGTTTTACTTCTATCTTTTTTTTCTTTTTTCGTTTCAAATGACTAAATGGCAACTTTAATAATCCTCTAATAATCTTGTGCATAAAAAACCTTTCTAAGTTTTATTTTATCATTAAAAGACTTTAATAGTACGTAAAATAAAATAACAAAATGATTTCAATTTGTTTAAAATAATTTAAGTGTTTTTTGAAATTCGTCGAATATTGCATTGCTTTTATTACGGCTCAATTTATTTTTTGTAATAAATTCTTCACGACGAACAAATTCACGCGGAAAAAAGAACCGTTGGTCAATCTGAAATTTACCAGTTAAAGCTTTTACAATTGAACTTTCTTCGGAAAGTTCGTGAAGTTCGCCATTTGTAGTCATAATTTCAATTTGGGTTTGAGGCTTTTTAGCGTTAGGATGATATGCATCATAAGGTAAATCTTTAGAAAAATTCTTAAGAGTAAAGTATTTATGCTTATAACCTGCCTCTTCAATTAACTCTATTAATTTATTAATTAAATAGTTTTGTCCATGGTGGTATTGAACTGACTTCAATGGAGAACGATCTAAAAATCGATTAACTAAATCACGTAGAATTGGGTCGGGATGATTACGCCAATTAAGTAAATAGGTAGAAATAACACAATCATCTACGTTCAAATAATCTGACAAAGTATAATTTTTTTCAAAAAATGGAACCAAATTAGGTGCTTTATAATCACCTTTAAGCTGATCATTTTCATAAAGATACTTAGAACGTCTCAAAATTAAAATTAAAATTGCTTCCATTCCTCGGGAAGCAGGATGAAAATAAACTTGCTGATACATCTGAAAACGCGATACAATATAGTCTTCAACTGCATGCATACCGTCAGCTAAAAAAGCAATTCCTTTTTCATAAGGAATCATTACTCGTAAAATTCTTGTTAAATCAAAAAGCCCATAATTGGTTCCAGTAAAATAAGCATCACGTAATAGATAGTCCATTCGATCTGCATCTATTTGTGAAGATATCATTTGAACTATTTGCTGATTATGGTGAGTATGAGCAATAACACTAGCAACTTCTTCTGGAAATTTTGAATCAACTTGTTTTAAAATTTGATTAATTTTGGTAGAATCACTTGTGATAATGTTACGAGTAACTTGCTCATGGTCTGTATCAAAAATATCCTCAAAAACGTGTGAAAAAGCACCATGTCCGATATCGTGAAGTAAAGCTGCACAAAGAGCAGTTAAACGATTTTCATCGTTCCACAATCCATCATTTGGAGAAGATGATTGATAATTTTGAACAAAATTATTACAAATTGTTTGGGTAATTTCAAAAACACCTGTACAATGAGTAAAACGTGAATGTTCTGCACCTGGAAAAGTAAAGGCTGTCGTACCCAGTTGTTTGATTCGACGTAATCTTTGAAATTCTGGTGTATCAATTAAGTCTTTGATGATACTTTGGTGGATATGAATATAATTATGAACAGGGTCACGAATAACTTTTTCACGCTTTAAATTTAATTTTTTTATTTTTTTTGGATTCATAGGTACCCACTTTTGACAAAAATTTTTTATTTATCTAAAGAAATAATCAATAACAAAGTTAATGATACGACAAAATTTGATGTTGAGGCACAAATTATTAAAAAAAATTTAGAATTAACTATAAATTATTGCGAAAATATTCCTCAGGGGCATTTTTGTCAAATACATTTTAATGGAATAAATAGTGTTGAAATCACTCGTTGGATTTCTGGTGAATATAAGAATCATTTAGTGATTAAAAATAAAAAAATGACTATTAATAATTATGTAACACTAGCTGGTACAACTCAATTAAAGACTTGGGGTGATGACATTTCTTTAAATAGGTTAAAAGATGGTAGTACTGTGTTGAAATTTATTTATGATATATTTCAAAGTCATGATTTAATTAATCGTCATAAAGTGTATTTGCAAATAAAAGGATAAATATTTAAAATACTTTTTTAATGGAGGCATAATATCTTGAAATTACCTGTTTTAGATGAACAAAATAAATCAGAATTATCTTTAATCGAAGTTGCTTATGCAATTTTACAGAATAATAAAAAAGAAATGAATTTTAAAGATTTATATTCTGAAGTTGGGAAATATTTGGGGAAAAAGAAAAAAGAAATGGATAAGTCCATTGTTGATTTTTATACAGATTTAAATGTCGATGGTAGCTTTATTTCTTTAGGAAATGATGTTTGGGGATTACGTGATTGGTATCCATTTGATTCTGTAGATGAAGAAACTAATCATAATGAAGATGTTAAGGAAATGTCTGATAAAACAACATCAAATTACGACGAGGATGATGATGTTATTGACTACATTGATACGGATGATGACGATAATTCATCTAATACCACAAATTCACTAACAGGGCAATTTGATACTTCATCATTAAATGATGATAGTTTTTTAAATGATGATGAAGAAAATGAAGTAGAAGATGATCCTAAAAGTGCTGATCAGGAGTTATCCCAATTTGATGATGAAGATGATGAAAACGATGATGATTTATAAAATTTGTATTTTAGAAAGAAGAGGAAGCAATTAGTTTAATGGCAAAAATTGGCATAATTGGCTCTGGCAATATGGGGCAAGCTTTAATTAATGGATGGTTAAAAACTTCTAATCAATTAGCAGTATATTCACCTAATCATGGGGAAGCCATAGCTAATCAATATCATATTGATTTTTTGCATCTTTTGGAACTTACATCTTGGTCTGATATATTAGTCTTAGCATTTTTGCCACAACAATTATCAAAAATTTCCGATCAAATTTCATCGAAAATCAATTCAAATCAAACAATAATTTCTGTTCTAGGAGGAATTAGTTTGGCTCAAATTATGGAAGCATTTCCTAATACAGATAATATTGTTAAAACTATGCCAAATACTAATGTTAAGGTTAATAAAGGAGAGATCGCGTATATTGCCAATTCCAAGATGTCATCTAAAAAGTTAAAAGATATTTGTAATTTGTTAAAAAATTTGGGTGATATTTTTCCTTTAGCTGAGTCTGATTTTGAAACTTTTGGAGCTTTAGCTGGTTCTGGTCCAGCAATAGTAGCAAAATTTGCAGAAAGTTTAGTATTAGCTGGAGTAAAAAATGGTTTGGATCGTTCAACAATGATTAAAATTGTTTCAAAATTAATTATTGGAACAATAAAAAATGTGCAAGAAACGGGTATCAGTTTTAATGACTTAATTTATCAAATTTCTACTCCCGGTGGTAGTACAATTAGGGGAATTACTGAACTTGAAAATGATGGATTTTCAGGCAAATTGATTTCAGCTTGTGATAAGATAATGGCTTCTAGCTAAATTCTAAAAATTGTTTAAAAGTAAAATTAATAAAATTACCAAGAGGTTTTCAACAGAAAAAAATTGAGAAGTTTGTTTTGATTAATTGACCAAGGCAATTTATTTCTCTATACTAATAAGGGCGAAAAAGTGCTCTCTGTTCTTGGGAATAGAGAGCACTTTTATTAAAAATGTCTCTAATCAAAAAAAGAGGTGCTTAATGACTAAATATGTATTTGTAACGGGCGGTGTTGTTTCATCATTAGGGAAAGGAATTGTTGCAGCTTCCTTAGGCAGATTATTAAAAAATCGTGGCTTAAAGGTGACAATTCAAAAATTTGATCCTTATATTAATGTTGATCCAGGAACGATGAATCCTTATCAGCATGGTGAGGTGTTTGTTACCGATGATGGAGCGGAAACCGATTTAGATTTGGGACATTATGAACGATTTACTGATAACAATCTTGGGAAATATTCTAATGTTACTACTGGAAAAATTTATTCTGAAGTAATTGAAAAAGAACGTAAAGGGGAATACTTGGGAGCTACAATTCAAGTTATTCCGCATATTACAGGAATGATTCGTGATAAAGTTTTACAGGCTGGTAAGGAAAATGACGCAGATGTTGTAATAACTGAAATTGGAGGAACAGTTGGTGATATTGAATCTCAACCTTTTCTTGAAGCAATTAGACAAATGAAATCAGTAGTTGGTGCAGAAAACATTGCTTACATTCATGTAACTTTAGTTCCTTATATTAAAGCTGCAGAAGAAATGAAAACTAAACCAACTCAACATTCTGTGCGTGAATTAAAAAGTTTTGGAATTCAACCTAATGTTATAGTTGTTCGTACTGATCGACCAATTAGTATTGCATTAAAAGAAAAGATAGCTCAGTTTTGTGATGTTGAAACTAAAGCTGTAGTTGAGTCAAGAGATGCTTCTTCAATTTATGAATTGCCATTGAGACTTCATAAAGAAGGTTTAGATGATATTATTGATAAATATCTAAATTTAAACTCACCTAAACCAGATATGAGTGAATGGCAAAGACTTAATGATCGAATTTCTTCTTTACAAAAAACAGTTAAAATTGCTCTTGTAGGTAAATATGTGGAATTAAAAGATGCTTATATTTCAGTTACAGAAGCATTACATCATGCTGGTTTTAGTCATAATAGTAAAGTTGAAATTAAAATGGTTCAAGCTGAAACAGTGAATGATAATAACGCTTCTGAAATATTGGGATCTGATGTTGCTGGGATCTTGGTACCTGGAGGTTTCGGTGATCGCGGTATTGAAGGTAAAATTGCTGCAATCAAGTATGCTCGTGAAAATGATATCCCATTTTTAGGTATTTGTTTAGGAATGCAGATGGCATGTGTTGAATTTGCACGAAATGTAATGCATTTTAAAGATGCAAATTCTACAGAAATTGATCCAAATACTAAATATCCAATTATTGATCTTTTACCTGATCAAGCAGATGTAGTTAACATGGGAGGCACCTTAAGATTAGGTTTGTATCCTGCAAAATTAAAAGAAAATACTTTAACTCGTAAGCTTTATCATAATAAATCTGAAATAAAAGAGCGTCATCGACATCGTTATGAGTTTAAAAATAAGTTTCGTGATGCATTTGAAAAAAAAGGGATGGTTTTTTCGGGAGTATCTCCTGATAATCGTTTAGTGGAAGTAATAGAATTACCAAAAAAGAGATTTTTTATTGCCTGTCAGTACCATCCTGAGTTTCTTTCTCGTCCCAATCGTCCGGAACCATTATATGATGGTTTTATCAATGCAGCATTAACATATAATCAAGAAGAATTGAGTTAATTAAGTGTTTAAAATGGTCTTATTTTAATGGAAATTATGGATATTAGGGGAGGAAAACCCCTGACAGGTAGTGTTAATATTGGTGGTGCAAAAAATAGTACTGTGGCTTTAATTCCGGCGTCAATTTTATCGCAGACGTCGGTAGTTTTTGACGGAGTACCACAAATTAAGGATGTAGATAATTTACGATCAATTTTGCAAGATATGAATGTATCTTCATCTATTGACGAATCTGTTTTAAGAATTGATCCTTCTAAGATTGAACCCATTCCTTTAACGAGTGGAAAAATTCAAAGCTTACGCGCTTCTTATTATTTTATGGGAGCTTTATTATCACGCTTTGGTGAGGCAATTGTTAGTTTCCCTGGTGGAGATGATATTGGTCCACGACCGATAGATCAACATATCCATGGATTTGAAGCTTTAGGTGCTCATGTTTCTTTTAAAAATGAATGTATTCATATTAAAGCTCCAAAGGAAGGTTTAGTCGGGACTGTAATTAAATTTAAGTTTATTTCTGTCGGGGCTACAATTAATATGATTTTAGCTAGTGTACTAGCGAAAGGTCAAACTACGATTGAAAATGCAGCTCGAGAACCAGAAATAATTGATTTGGCTACATTTTTAAATAACATGGGGGCTAAAATTCGAGGTGCAGGTACAAGTCAGATTCGTATTGACGGAGTTAAAGAATTAAGGGCATCTAATACTCATACCATAATTCCTGATCGAATTGAAGCTGGAACTTATATTATTATTGCTGCTGCTATAGGAAATGGAATTATGATAAAAAATGTAATTCCAGAGCATCTTGATTTATTTCTTGGTAAATTGGAAGAAATGGGAGTTAACATGGTAATTGGTGAGGATAGTATTTATGTATATCCTACTGAACGTTTGGTTAATGTTGAAATAAAAACAAGTCCATTTCCTGGTTTTGCAACAGATTTACAACAACCAATTAGTGCTTTAATGTTATTAGGAGATAATGAAGGAATTATTAAGGATACAATTTACCCTAAAAGAATTAGGCATATTTCTGAATTACAAAAAATGAATGCCAAAATTTGGTGTGACCATAATGTAATTCATGTTTTAAAGTCAAATAATTTGCGAGGTACGGATGTTACTGCTGATGAAATTAGAGCAGGAGCAAGTTTGATGATTACAGGATTAATGGCTTCAGGTGAAACACGAATTCATGATGCTGGTAATATCTTGCGGGGTTATGATCAAGTAATATATAAATTACGCAATCTTGGCGCTGATGTTGAAATAATAGACAAATAAAGTTTTAGTTTTTGAAATCTGGCAAATAATAGTGTATAATGCAACAGTTGAATTTATCCAAGGAGGTAATAAATGAAACAGAAAATCCATCCTGATTACCATCCAGTTATTTTTGTTGATTCCTCAACCGGATACAAATTTTTAAGTGGATCAACACAAACTTCAAAAGAAACTATTAAATGGGAAGATGGTAATGAATATCCTTTAATCAGAGTTGAAATTTCTTCCGATTCTCACCCATTTTATACCGGAAAACAGAAGTTTACTCAAGCTGATGGTCGAGTTGATCGATTTAATAAGAAATATGGTTTTAAAAACGATAATTAAATTCGGAAGACAGCCGGTCAAAAGAGCTGTTTTTTTTTATTTTTAAGAAAGATGAATATTTTAATTTATGGATCACAAAGTAACTTTTAAGATAGCAGTAGTTTTGAGTATTGCAACAATAATTAGTTCTTTTTTAGTATTTTTATTTTATAAAACGCGCTATTTACAAGTTCTTTCTGTAATCTTTTTATGTTTTACTCCTTTTGTTATTGAAAAAATTTTTAAATTTTATTTTCCTGATCAGTTATTGATTCTTTATGATATTTTTCTTACTGCTTCAATCATTTTAGGAACGGGTTTTGGATTTTATCGCATTCCGCTTTGGGATAAATACTTACATGTTTTTGCAGGTTATGTAATGAGTACAATTGGTTTCTCTATTTGTTTAAATGGATTATCAGATAAGGATGTTTATAGTAAACCGTTCTTAATAACTATGTTCAGTATGTCTTTTGCCTGCTTGTTAGGAATTTTATGGGAAATTTACGAATTTACTGGTGATTCAATATTTAATCTTAATATGCAGCGCTACTTAGACTACCATGCTAAACCATATCTTGGACATCTAGCTTTATATGATACAATGGGTGATTTAATTTCTGATGTTATTGGTGGGATAATTTTTATGATAATTTTTCAATATCTAATAAAAAAGGAAATAATTAATTTAAATCATTGGCGTTTTAAAAAACAATAATTAATTAAGGATAATATGAATTTTGAAAATTAGTTTAAAACAAATTAAAAGGTTATTTGATGATCAAGATGTAACATCATCTATAGATGATGTTGTTATTGATCATATTGATTTTGATTCTCGTCAAGTTACACCTGGGGCTTTGTTTGTTCCCTTGATAGGAGAACGAGATGGTCATGATTTTATTAATATGGCTGCAGAAAAAGGTGCGAATGCTACTCTAGTTCTTAATGATCATGAAACTTCTAAATTAACGATTCCTTATATTAAAGTTGATGACATTAATGAAGCTATCTTTAAAATTGCCAATTTTTGTTTGCGTAAAATTAATCCTAAAGTTGTAGTAATTACCGGGTCCAATGGGAAGACAACAACCAAAGATTTAGCATATTCAGTATTATCCCAAAAGTACCGTGTGTGGCGAACCAAGGATAATTTTAATAATGAGATCGGAGTTCCCTATACTTTAATCTCAATGCCAGAAAATACTCAGATTTTAACAATCGAAGTTGGTATTGATAATTTTAATCAGATGAAGAGATATTCAACTTTACTTAGACCTGATATTGCAATTATTACTATGATTGGTGAAGCACATCTAGAATTTTTTAAAACTCGTAAAGCAATTGCTCAGGAAAAATTAAAAATTGCTAGTAATTTAAAATCTAATGGTACTTTGCTTATCAATGGGGATGAACCTTTATTAACTGAAAATGCTAAGTTTTTAAATTGTATGACAAAAACATTTGGAGCTTCAAATAAAAATGATATTTATCCAATAACAATAAAAACTGATCTACGAAAGTCAGAATATCAAACAAATTTAACTGATAATACAGTTTTTACTCTTAATTTAATTGGTAAATATAATTTGATTAATTCATTACCAGTTATCTTAGCTGCCAAAATTCTTAATTTAACTAATACAGAAATTAAATTAGGATTAAAAAATTTAAGCCTTACTAAAGATCGTTCAGCTTGGTTAACTGGTAAAAAAGGTGAGCAAATTTTAGATGATGCATATAATTCCAATCCAACAGCTGTGAAAAAAGTTTTAATGGCTTTTGAAAATATTAAATTACCTTCTAATGCAAAGAAAGTTTTAGTTTTAGGTGATATGCTAGAATTGGGTAAAGAGAGTAGGCAAATGCATGCTAATTTGGCAAATTTTTTACCTATAAATACCTTTGATTATATTTATCTCTATGGAAACGAAATTAAAGAACTTTATTTTAAATTAAAGCCAATTTATAAAGAAAAAGTACAATATTATCCTATATTGCAATATCAACACTTAGTTCGAGCAGTTGACCAAGTAATGGATAAAAACTCCTACCTCTTAGTGAAAGCCAGTCATGGCCTTCACTTAGAAAGATTAGTTAATTTTCTTACAACAAAGAATTAGTATTTACAATAAAAGTTTTATCTGCTAGCATTTTGATATAATCGGGGTATTAAAAATGCAAACTATCAATAAAGAACAAATATCAGAAAAAATCTGTCCTAATTTTGAATGTGCTCTTTTTTTATTAGGCAAGAAGTGGAACGCAATGATTCTTACAGTTTTACTCGACTATGGTTCTTTACGGTTTACAGAAATTTCTAATTATGTTGAACCTTGTAGTGATCGTGTCTTAGCAGAAAGGCTCAAAGAACTAGAGGCTATGGGGCTGATTCAACGGCAGACTTTTTCTAATTCTTCGTTAATTGAATATAAGTTAACGAAGATGGGTGTAGATTTAGACAAAACATTAAAATCCCTTCATCGATGGTCAGATAAATGGCTAACAAAGGTATAATTTTTCTAGTTTTTTGGCCTTCATTTCTGAAGGGTTTATTTTTGTTAGAAAAATTTTAAGGAAGAAATAATGGATTTAGAAAAAGAGTTAATTCAATTACAAAAAGATATTTCAGAAAAATTTGCTTCAATTAAAAGTACTGAAGAAATTAATAGTTTTAAAGTTGAAATACTTGGAAAAAAGGGTAGATTGACTCGGATTTTAAAAAGTTTAAGTACCTTGTCTAAAGACCAACGTAAAAATATTGGTCAAAAAGCAAACGAAATTCGAGATATGGTTAATCAGAAAATTGAAATTAAGCAGCAAGAAATTGCACAAAAGTTGATTGCGCAAGAAATTGTTAAAGATACTATTGATGTGACTTTACCAGGTAAAAAGCCTTTAATTGGTTCCAAACATGTTTTAAATATAATTATTGACGATTTGGTTGATTTTTTTAGATCAATGGGATTTTCAATTAATGAAGGAACAGAAATTGAAGATGACAAACACAACTTCGAAATGCTTAATATTCCTAAAGGACATCCTGCACGTGATATGCAAGATACATTTTTCTTGACTAACGGATTAGAAAATGATTTACTTTTACGTTCTCAAACTTCACCAAGCCAAGCTCATGATTTAGAAAATCATGATTTTTCGAACGGGCCTATTCGAATGATCAGTTATGGGCGAGTTTTTCGTCGTGATGATGATGATGCAACACACTCGCATCAATTTTATCAAATGGAAGGCTTTGTTGTTGATCGACATATAACAATGTCTGATTTGTTTGGTACTTTGAATTTAACATTAAAACACGTTTTCGGAGATGATCGAGAAGTTAGATTTCGACCTAGTTATTTCCCATTTACCGAGCCATCAGTGGAGGCAGATGTAAGTTGCTTTTTCTGTAATGGTAAAGGATGTTCAATTTGTAAAAATACAGGTTGGATTGAGGTTTTAGGTGCTGGATTAACTCATCCAAATGTTTTTAAAGCTGCTGGTGTGGATCCAAAACAATATCAGGGATTTGCTTTTGGTATGGGAATAGATCGTTTCGCCATTCTTAAATATGGAATTTCTGATATTCGTGATCTCTATACAAATGATGTAAGATTTTTAAAACAGTTTGAAGGTGAAAATTAATGCTAATCTCGTTAGATTGGGTCAAGGAATATTTAGATTTGCCAGTAAATGCAAAAGAATTGGCCGTTAAAACTACGATGACAAGTCAAGAAGTAGATGAAATTATTGAACCAGCTAAAGGCTTAAAAAAAATTGTAATTGGTAAAACTATTGAAGTTAGTCCAATGCCGGGTTCCGATCATTTAAAAATATGTCAAGTAGATGTAGGAGAAAAGAACTTAAGCCAAATTATTTGTGGTGCTCCTAATATTTCTCAAAATCAAAATGTAATAATAGCTTTACCAGGAGCAAGGATTAAAAATAACGTTAAAATTAAACGCAGTAAAATGCGCGGATACGAATCAAATGGAATGATTTGTTCACTAGAGGAAATCGGTTTTTCTAGTAGTGTTGTTCCAAAAGAATTTGCAAATGGAATTTATATTTTTCCTCATGACTTAAAAGTCAAAATAGGAGATCCTGTTTTTTCTTATTTAGGTATGAATGATCATATTCTTGATTTAGATTTAACACCTAATCGGGGAGATCTGCAATCAATCAGAGGGGCAAGTTATGAGTTTGGTGCTTTTTATCATTTAAAACCACATTTTCAAAAATTTAATTTAAAAACTAATTCTGATGATTTTGCAAACAAATTTAAAGTGAGTGTAACTGATTCACATCTTGTTCCAGTTTATCAATTGCGTAATATTTCAAACGTTAAAATAGCCTCTAGTCCTCAATGGTTAAAAAATCGTCTTTGGAATGTTGGGATTCGTCCAATTAATAATATTGTTGATATAACTAATTATGTAATGTATTTATATGGTCAGCCTCTACATGCTTTTGATGTAAATACAATTCAGTCAAATCATATTTTAGTGAGAAAAGCTAAAGATAAAGAAATTATAGAAACTCTTGATGGAGTTAATAGAGAACTTAAAGACCAAGATTTGGTTGTTACTGATGGAAAAAATCCAATCGCAATTGCGGGAATTATGGGTGATTTATACCATGAAATCACTGAAAATACTACAAATGTATTATTAGAAAGTGCTATTTTCAATTCCCAAC
This sequence comes from uncultured Lactobacillaceae bacterium, assembly GCA_945273735.1. Lineage (GTDB taxonomy): Bacteria > Bacillota > Bacilli > Lactobacillales > Lactobacillaceae > Xylocopilactobacillus. Next base: position 5,059 of record CALYPJ010000022.1, on the reverse strand, counting down.
ATGTTCGTGAGACTGCTAAAAGATTAAATTTAAGAAGCGAGTCTTCAATAAGATTTGAGCGTGGGATTAATTCAGATACTGTTAGTGAGGCTATTGATTATGCAGCATATTTAATTCAAAAAATTGCTGGAGGAACAGTCTCCCAAGATGTATTATTTGGTTCTAAAGTAGAATTACCTAAATATCATATTATGACAAATGCCAAAGCAATTGGTCAAAAAATTGGCTTAACAATATCAACTGAGCAGTTAACTAATGTACTTAATGATTTAGCCATTTCTTACAAATCTCAAGGTGATAGCATTTTAGTTAATTTTCCTCACCGTCGTCCTGATTTAATGATTGAAGAAGATTTAGATGAAGAAGTAGCTCGAATTATCGGTTATGATAAGTTACCTATGACTTTACCTAAAGCACAAATTAATCCAGCTTTATTGACTCCTTTACAAGCTTTAGTTAAAAAATCTCGGCAAATTATGATTGGTTGTGGCTTTTCAGAAATTATGAACTATACTTTAGTTCCTAAAAATGAAATTGAGGATTTAACAAGTAAAGTTAATGATACAATTATTTTGCCTAATCCAATGACAAAAGATCATGAAGTAGTTCGAAGAAATTTACGTCGTGGAATGTTAGATGTTTTACATTATAATCAAATGCGTAGTAGTAAATTTCAACATTTATTTGAAATTGGGCATACTTACACAGGTAATATAAAAAAAACACAACCATTTGAGCATACAAAATTAGCAGTTGCCCTAAGTGGAAAATATCCAAATACTTGGCTTGGTAAAGGCAAAAATGTTAATTTTTATGATTTATCAGGGATTTTGACTTCTTTTATGAAGCAAATTGGAATTAAAAAATCCTTTAACATTATTCCTCAAAATTCAGAAGAATTTTTTCACCCAGGTCAATCCGGGAAGATTATGATTGATAATAATCAAATTGGGGTAATTGGAAAGATTAATCCCAATTTGGAACATAGATTAGATTTATTACCTACTTATATTTTTGAAATTGAATTAAATAAGCTTTTAGAATATTCTCATAAAAAGTTTATTAAAATTACAGTTCCTAAATTAAATCCAGTTGAGCGAGATATATCATTTTTTGTATCAAAAAAATATCATAATCAAGACTTAATTTTAGCAATGCAAAATTTAAATTTACCTCATTTAAGTCAAATTGAATTATTTGACATTTATTCTCCTGATGAAAAAGTTAATTCTTACGCTTATACTTTAACATTTTTAAATAATGAAAAGACCTTAACTGATGAAGAGATTAATGCTGAGCTGGCTAGCCTTACTTCAATGCTTCAAGAAAAATTTTCGGCAAAAATAAGATAATTCCGAGGTAGAAATTGAGTCAAAACGAATTTCATAATTCTAACCAGATTAGAAAAAGAGCAGCAGATAATCAAAAAGTTAAACATATTTCTACTTGGATTATTGGTATTTTAGCTGTTGTTATTATTATTACTGGAATCATGCTTTTTAAATATGTTGAAACCTCTTTAAAACCAGTAAATCCTGAAAACTCAAAAATAATTAAAGTAAAAATTCCAGTAGGATCTACTAATAAGAATATTGCTCATATTCTTGAAGAGAAGAATATTATTAAAAGTGCTACAGTTTTTAATATGTATGTTAAAACTAATAATATTTCTGATTTTAAAGCAGGTATTTACGATTTTAAACAATCGGATACAATTAAACAAATTTCCAATAAATTACAAGAAGGTGGCAAACCTTTAGATTCTAAAGAAGAAATTGGTAAAGTTATGATTCCTGAGGGGCAAAATATTGCGGGAATTAAAAAAATTATTGCAAAAAAAACAAATATATCATCAAATAAATTTGAAAAAGCATTAAAGGATGAAAATCTATTTAATAGTTTAGTCAAAAAATACCCAGCACTTTTAACTTCAGCTAAAGAGGCCAAAAATGTAAGATATCGATTAGAAGGGTATCTATATCCAGCAACTTATACGGTTTATGAAAAAATGACTGCTAAAGAATTAATATCAACTATGGTTAATAAAACTAATCAAATCTTAGCACCTTATTATGTAGAAATTAAAAATAAAAATTATTCAGTTCAGGAGTTTTTAACTTTAGCTTCACTAGTTGAAAAAGAAGGTGTTACCACTAAAGATCGTCGAATGATCGCAGGAGTATTTATGAATCGTTTGGACAACGATATGCCACTACAAACTGATATTTCAGTTATGTATGCTTTAAATACACATAAAACTCATTTAAATAACAAAGATACATCAGTAGATTCTCCTTACAATTTATATAAAAATCCTGGTTTTGGCCCAGGTCCCTTTGATTCTCCAAGCATTGATTCAATTAAAGCTGTTTTAAACCCATTAGCTAGAGAAGAAAAATATCTTTATTTTATCGCAGACTTAAAAACTAAAAAGGTTTATTATAGTCATAATTATGATGAACAATTACAAAAACAAAAAGAAATTAATAATTAAATATTAAAGAGGTATTAAATTATGGAAATTAAAACTTATCCAATGACTAAAGAAGGTAAGGAAAAATTAGAGAAAGAATTAGAACACTTAAAATTAGTTAAACGTCCTGAAATAATCAAAAGAATAAAAATTGCAAGAAGTTATGGTGATTTATCAGAAAATTCTGAATACACTTCAGCGAAGGATGAACAAAGTTCATTAGAATCAAGAATTTCAACTTTAGAAAATATGCTTCGATTTGCTAAAGTTGTTGCACCAGATGAATTAGCAAAAAACACAGTAGGGATTGGTAAAACGGTCGAATTTTTAAATATCACTGATAACGATACAGAAACTTTTAAAATAGTTAGTTCTCTTGAAGCTGATCCAGATAAAAATAAAATTTCTGTGGAATCGCCCATTGCTAAGGCTTTAAATGGTAAGAAAATTAATGATGAAGTTAATATAGAAACTCCAGGGGGAGTTATGAAGGTAAGAGTAACAAAGGTAAAGTGAATTATTGAGTTCGGAAATTCAGTATAAAAAAATTAAATTAAAGAAACAAAACTTACCATCAGGACTAAAAATAAATAAAAATAGTTTCTCAGTGTCAAGGATAGGTAATTCTTTTTATTGGGATGATATTAATATATGCTTCTTTCGGGGAAATTATTTACTTGATTTAGGGGACACTATATTACCGAATGAGGCAAATATGATAGTTCGTTGCTTTTACGGTAAAATTCGTATTGTAATTCCCATTGGAATTGGAGTTTTTGTTGATTATGTTGCTTATCGCGGAACTTTTCAAATTGATCAAAAAATAATAAACATAAAAAATCAAAGGGCACGTTATAAAAGTCCTAATTCAGATGAATTTCCTCAAAAAGTTAAAATTTTTGTTAATTCTTTTATTAGTACTTTGGAGATTGTTTTAGCATGAAGTCAAGAAGAAAGATATTTTTAGTTTTTAGTATAGTTTTATCTATTATTATTTATACAATTATTTTAATTTACCTTTTTCCTTATCCTCATAAGACAAAATTCATCTATCGATTTATAAATTTAAAGCCATTTGGAGCAATTCCCGGATGGCTTGTTCTTTATTTAACTATTTTTGCCTTTTCTTTAATAATATATTTCATTTTTACTTTATGTAGAAAAATTGAATTATCACGAATTGAAAGTGAATTAGCAAACACTATAGAAACTAGTAATAAACCTAATCCGCAACAAATATCGCAGCCAATTTATCAAATGATTAATTTGATATATCAAAGAATTAAAGAACTAGAGAGTGAAATTCAAAGTTTAGCAGTTACACCAAATTTGGTTGAAAATGAAACAAAAGAGCAGATTTTAGAAAAAGAACGTAAACGAGTAGCACGTGAACTTCATGATTCTGTATCTCAAGATCTTTTTGCCGGAATGATGATGGTAAGTGCGTTAGAAAAACAAGTTGAACTAAAGAAGATTAATCTAGAACAAGTTAGTTCGCAGTTAACTATAATTTCTACTGCAATTAGTGAAGCACAAAATGAAATGAGGGCATTATTATTACATTTACGGCCTTTAGCGCTTGAAGATAAAACATTACGTCAAGGAATAATGCACTTAGTAAGTGATTTGGAGACTAAGGTAAAGGCAAAAATTGTAACTGATGTTGATAATGTTTATTTCAATCGCAATATTGAAGATAATATTTTCAGAATGATTCAAGAAATTATTTCTAATATTTTACGGCATGCTCAAGCAAATCAAATTTTGATTTTCTTAAAGAAAAAAAATCATGAAGTTATTATTCGAATCGAAGATAATGGAATTGGATTTGATCCAAAACAAGAAAATAATCGAAGTTATGGTTTAAATAATATTAAAGAAAGGGCAATTTCTATTGGAGGTTCATGTAAAATTGTGTCTCTAAAAAATAAAGGAACTAGTGTAATAATCAAAATACCAATTATAGAAAGTAAAAGTAATGATTAAAGTTTTAATTGTTGACGATCATGCAATGGTTAGAATGGGTATTTCTACTTATTTGCAGGTTGAACCTGATATTAAAGTAATAGGAACAGCTGAAAATGGTAAGGAAGCTGTTGAAAAAGCTCAGTCGCTTAAACCTGATGTGATTTTAATGGATTTAGTAATGCCTGAAATGAATGGTGTAGAAGCTTCTAAAAAGATTTTAAAGAATAATCCTAAACAAAAAATAATAATTTTAACTAGTTTTATTGATGATGAATTAGTTTATCCAGCAATTCGAGCTGGAGCAACTAGTTATATTTTGAAAACTGGCAGTGCAGAAGAAATCATTGACGCTATCCATAAAGCAATAATTGGTAAATCTGTTTTTGAAGATGAAGTAGCTGATAAAATTAAGAAAAATCCAGATAAAGTTAGGGAGCAGGAATTATTTGAAACTTTGACTAATCGGGAATTAGAAGTTTTACGATTAATTGGACAAGGAAAGACAAATAAAGAAATAGGTGATGAGTTATTTATTTCTTTAAAGACGGTAAAAACTCACGTATCAAATATTTTGAATAAACTAAATGTTCAAGATCGTACTCAAGCAACTATTTACGC
>CALYPJ010000021.1 GCA_945273735.1 uncultured Lactobacillaceae bacterium | reverse complement strand
GGCGGACTGTAAATCCGCTCCTTCGGGTTCGGTGGTTCGAATCCACTCTCCTCCATAACAATAGGGATATAGTTTAAAGGTAGAACTGCGGTCTCCAAAACCGCCAGTGTGGGTTCAATTCCTACTATCCCTGTTATGGCGGTATTGGTGAAGTGGTTAACACATCGGTTTGTGGCACCGACATACATGAGTTCGATCCTCATATACCGCCTATATTAATGGGATATAGCCAAGTGGTAAGGCAAGGGACTTTGACTCCCTCATGCGCAGGTTCGAATCCTGCTATCCCAATTTTTTTATATTTTTTGGCGGTATAGCCAAGTGGTAAGGCACGGGTCTGCAAAACCTTTATCACCGGTTCAAATCCGGTTACCGCCTTGCTTTTTTATTTGAGACAAAACTATTACTAGTTTTGTCTTTTTTTATTTATATTTTTTAATAGAAGAAATATTTACTTTTTCAGTTAAATGGGCTTAAAATGTGTTTTGAAAGGGCTTTAAAATTAGAAAAGGAAAACTGATGAATAAATTAAATGTAAAAAATAAATTATCATTTTTTTTAATTATTTTAGAAGTGTTTTTGATTTGGAATTTCGTAAAACCAGAAACTGTTAGAGCAAATTCTTCAAACCAGCCTGATGAAATTCAGATTCAAAACTTAATTAGTAAGATGTCATTAGAAGAAAAGATCGGTCAATTATTTATTTCTCGTACTCCTAATAATCCAGAACAAGCGCGTTTTGATGCTCAAAAATATCATTTGGGTGGCTATATTATTTATGGATCAGATTTACAAAATCAAACCGCATCTTCTTTTAAAACCAAAATTGATAGTTTTCAAAATAGTTCAAGTCTACCATTATTAATTGCTGTTGACCAAGAAGGAGGAAAAGTATCACGGCTAAGTACGTTATGGCCTGATCAAGCTTTCCCATCACCGCAAGATATTTATCAAAGTAGAGGAATAGATGGAACGCTGGAAGAAGCTAAAAGAGTTGGTCAGCTTTTAAAAAGCTTAGGAATTAACTGGAATTATGCACCAGTAGCTGATAGCACTAGTGATCAAAATAGTTTTATCTATTCACGTACTTTAGGGGCAAATTACGAAACTACGAGTGATTATATTAGACGGGTTGTTCCTGCTTGGCAAAGTACAGGGGTTGCTGCAACTTTAAAGCATTTTCCTGGTTATGGTGCTGCTAAAGATACCCATACAGCCTTTGCTACGGTTCAAAAGTCAAAGTCAGACCTGTTAAGTCAAGATTTGTTACCCTTTGAAAGTGGCATCCAGGCGGGAGTTGATTCAGTGATGATTACTCATGTCATTTATGAAAACTTAGATCCGCTTTATCCTTCATCTCTTTCAAAAGTTATAATTACTGATTTATTACGTAATCAACTTAAGTTTTCAGGAGTTATCGTTACCGATGCTTTGGAAATGGGAGCAATCGAGGATTTTGTTAAAGACCATGCAGGAGTAAGTGCAGATCTGATGGCGTTAACCGCGGGTAACGATATGATCATGAATAATGATTATGCTACGGCAATTCCTTTAATTAAACAGCAAGTCCAAATGGGAAAAATCTCTGAAAAAGAAATCAATGATCATGTTTATCGTATTTTAAAGTTAAAAGCTAAATTAAATTTATTTAATCAAAATCATCAAGTTAATGCAGTCACGGTTTCAACAATAAAATATACTAATGATAATCATGCCGTGATTAGAGGCCAAGTTTTAAGTACTGATAAAAATAAAGGAAGTAATATTCATATACTTGCCCAAAATAATCAAGAGATTGGCAGCTGTCAAATAACAAGTAATGATGGAACTTTTCAAGTTAAAGTACCATTATCTTCCCAAAATCAAAAATTGACTTTAACCAGTTCTATTCTAACAATTGCCCCAACTACAACTATGATTAGTTCTAAAGAAGAAGTTGCTCAATTTGAAACAATTAAAGTATCGTCCTTAAGTTATCAAGGGTCAGATGTAATTATAAAAGGACAAATTACTAATCAAAATGCCAAGGTAAAACTTTTAGGTGAACAATTACTAGCTTCTGATGAAGAAGGTAACATAATTGGACAAACTGCAATTGGTCAAAATAACCAGTTTACTTTGACTTTACCGCACAATTTCCAAAGTTTTAAAATTACTTTAAGTACAGCTATTGCCGGGGTAAAAATGTCTCAACCCCTTGTAATTTCACCACAAAGCAATAATTCAACCATGGTTGTTCAGTACCGAGTGCAACAACGTCCATATAGTATTTTAATATGGCAAAAAGATTCTCATGACAAGATGATTCCCAGCAATCCTCGTAAATATTTAGTCGATGGCACAAAAGTGAAAGTTCAAAAAACACAAAATCTTGGGGAGCGAGTTTTTGCTTTAGTCGATAATAATCAATGGGTGGAAAAAAAGTATTTAGTTTTTGAAAAAGATTATCAACCATCGATTATAAAAATTGGTAAGGTTAACTATATTCCAGGATATTACGTTTATCTAAGAAATGAGCAAGGTAAGCGAATGAATCAAAAGATAAAAGCAGGTAGTGAATGGCGGGTTTTTGATAAAAAAACTATTAATAACGAACTTTACTATTGTTTAGGAAATATGCAACAGTGGATTCAGGCTAAATATTTAATAATAAAAAATTAGAATTTCTTAAAAAGCCAAGCAGCTTAATTAAAACTGACTTGGCTTTTAATTTTTAAATAGATAAGTATTCTATTTTTGATATACTGCTTGTTGACAATTTGGGCATAATCCATGAACTTCAATTTGAGCTTCCCTGACTAAGAAATTACTTTCTGCTGCGGCTTGTCTTAAAAGATCTTGAAATTCAAAATTATGTCCATCCACAATCAGACCACAACGATCACAAATAATATGATAATGAGGTGTTCCAAAGTAGTCAAAATGGTGTTCATTTGATTTCTTATCATCAATATTAATTACAAGTTTAGCTTTAATTAGTGCTTCAAGAGTATTATAAACAGTAGCTAAGCTTAATGATCGATCTTTTTGGTTTAGATCATTATAAATTTGCCGTGCAGTAGGATGAGTATGACTATTTATTAAATATTTTAAAATTGTTTTACGCTGTTGCGTAATTTTTGCGCCTGATTTTTTTAAGCAAGTCAATGCTGTTTCAAAATTATCTTCGGCCATTTTTTCTCCTTAAGAGTACTTCTTATCTAGATTTTAACGCATTCATGTAAAAACGCCAACAAAAGTCTTAAAATCATGGTTTTTTAGAAAATTATTTAAATAATATAGCCATATTATTTAATAAATCATACTTACGACCGATGGCATTAGCTTAAAATTTACCGATAATAATATACGAACAGCAGCAAGTGCTCTTCACTTAGGCTGAAGGCATGAATGCAGTTCACATTTTCTCCCCTAAACACATTAATCTTTTATTTACCTGGTATCCCCCGTACCAGGTAATTTTTTAGAAAAATAAAAAGCAGGTTAAAATCTGCTTTTTATTTGTAATACCGGTGCTCGGGCTCGAACCGAGACGTCATCGCTGACACTAGATTTTGAGTCTAGCGCGTCTACCAATTCCGCCACACCGGCTTAGTGCATTAACTTAAACATTTTATTAAAAAAATTGCCTTTTGTCAATAAACTCTACCGCTTTACTGTAATTTACTCATTTAGATTTTAAATCAGACTTACCAATAGAATAATTTTGCTAATTCGATATTTTGTAGGGGTTTGTTATATAATAAATTTATTTGATAACATCAATTTTTGAAAAAAGCATCGGCATTGCTTTTAATTTTAAAAGAAGGTTAAAGAAATATTGAATATCGGAATTTTTACGGATACATATTTTCCCCAAATTAGTGGAGTAGCTACTTCTATCAAAACCCTCAAAGAAGAATTAGAAAAATTAGGACACAATGTTTATATCTTTACAACGACCGATCCTTTAGTAACAAAAGGGACTAACGAACCCAATATTTATCGCTTTGGTAGTGTTCCTTTTCCTTCTTTTACTGAAAGGCGGGTAGCAGTTAGGGGATTATTTAAAGCAGTAACAATTGCGCGTAAGTTAAAACTTGATCTAGTCCATACACAAACTGAATTTTCCATGGGTTATATCGGTAAGTATGTGGCTCATGCTTTAAAAATTCCTGCAGTTCATACATATCATACGATGTATGAAGACTATTTGCATTATATTATGAATGGGCATCTTTTACATCCTTCAGGTGTAAAACAATTATCGCGCGCTTTTCTGTACCATATGACTGGTTTAATTTGTCCCAGTCAGCGGGTAAGGGATACGATGATTCGTTATGGAGTTAAGATTCCAATGCGGATTATTCCGACTGGCGTCGATTTATCCCAATATAGTCAGAAAGTTAATATTAATTTGCGAGCAGAATATAATATTTCTCAAGATGCACCGGTGATTCTTTCAGTAAGTCGCGTTGCTTATGAAAAAAATATTGATTTTTTACTTCGAAGTTTTGCTCAATTACTAAAGCAATTGCCTTATGTTTATTTGTTTATTGTTGGTGATGGTCCAGCAATTGATGATTTAAAACAACAAGCTAATGAGTTAGGGATCGCTTCAAAAGTTATTTTTACAGGATATGTTCATCATAGTAAAGTGGTAGCTTATTATCAGCAAGCTAATATTTTTGCTTCAGCCAGTAATACTGAGGCTCAAGGGTTAACTTTTTTAGAATCTTTAGCGGCGCACACCCAAGTATTGGCTTGGGATAATGATTATGATCGTAATTTGTTGCATGATCCTAGTTTGGGTGCAGTCTTTTCTAAAGAGGACGAGTTAACTAATTTAATGTTGTTATACTTGACTCAAAATATTCCAATTAAAAAAGATGTTTTAGAACAGGAATTGACCCAAATTTCAGCAAAACATTTTGGCGAAAAGGTTTTAGAGTTTTACTATGATTTACAAGAACATTTCGAAGGGGAGAAGCAAGAAGAACTTAATGAAGAAGAAGTTAGCATGATGCGACGGGTTAGTGGTTATTTAAAGTTATCGCGGATTCATGATCATGATGAAGACCTTAATGAATATTCGATCGGTTATGCAGGCGAAGGAAAAAATCGAAGTTTAATTTTAAGTAGTTTTGTTAAACAAAGCTATCAAGTATATGCTTTACCAAGCGAAGATAACGTTCGTGAAACTAAAAAAGTAACTATTGTGAATAACTTTGAAGCTCTGTTGACCAAAGCTAAAATAATTTTTGTGGAGTTTACGGATCAAAATTTGTTAATTCAGCAGGCTAAAAAATTACAATCGGATCAAATTATGATTAATCTGTCTAGCCTGAAGAATTTTAATTTAACTAATTTGCGCCAAAATACTACTAAAATTGCCGGCAAACTTTTTGATGGTATCATGTTAATCAATGATTTTGAATCGATTTCAATTTTAGTTGGTGGAGATCAAGATGTGTATCAAGAAATTGCTCCCATTTTTGAGGTATTTACTGATGATTCTTTGTATGTTGGAACGGTTGGTTCTGCTCAAATTGGACTTCAATCTTTAAATGTTTTACAAGATCAGTTAAAAACGGGGATTCAGCAAGCTTTAAATATCGCTCAAAAACCTGGAGTGGATTTAAATGCAGTTTTAGATCTATTGGCAGATACTGATGAGACCGAATTTATTCGTCATTGGGGGAACCAAAAACTAGAACAAGATTTACAAAATCAAAATAAATCACCACTATAAAATTAGTAAGCTTTATTTTAAATTAAGTGGTAAACATTAAAACAATTAAGTTGAAGTTTTTATGAACTTTTAATAACATCATAGAAGTTTTTGAGGGCGTATAGTACACTCAAAAAGGATGAACAATATTAATCTGCTTTGAATTGAAAGGAAATTTATTTTATGAAATCTGAATTAGCGGGAATTATTAGTCGGTTGCTTGCCATGCAAGATGGTAATGGTGAAATTAAAACTCGCCATTTTGAAAAAAATGGTGAAGATCTGGCTAAAGTTACTTATGATGAAGATAACCACATTTTTCAAATTGACGAACTTAAAAATGGTGAATCATATAAATTTGACAATATTGATTTAGTAGCAATTGAAATTTACGATATTTTAGGAGCTTAACTTCAACAGGGAGTTATGATAATAATTTGAATTTAAGGAAGTTGAAAAATTTTTTCTTTGAAAAAAGAATCGGCTTTTATTTTCTTACTGTAATTTTATTTTTAATTAAAACCGATTTAACTTATCTCACTAAATTTAATTTAGGAGCGCAGACTTTTTTTCAAAAACTAATTATGTTTTTGAATCCGCTAGCTTCAGCACTATTTTTATTGGGGATAGGTTTATTTTTTAAAGGGCGAAAATCCTATATCATTATTTTAGTCATTGATTTTTTAATGACAACACTGCTATTTGCTAATATTTTATATTATCGTGAATTTTCTGATTTTTTAACGATTGAGGTAATTAGTAAAAGTGCGCAAAATGCTAACGGCTTAGGCGGTAGCATTGTGGGAATTTTCAAAATCTCAGATTTACTAGTTTATTTAGATTTAGTTATTTTGTTAATTTTAATTTTTACTAAAGTGATTAAATTAAGCTCCGCTCCTTTAAAGATTTATCAATCTTTTACTTTACTTTTAATCTCTTTAGTTGTTTTTTGCAGCAATATATCTTTAGCTTACACAGATCGCTCAGGATTATTAACCAGAACTTTTGATAATAATTATATTGTTAAATATTTAGGGATTAATTTCTTTACTGGATATAATACTTTTCGGGCTCATGAAACTAATGCAATTCGTTCTAAAGCTAATGCGAGTGATTTAAGTAGTGTTATTCAATATCTTGATCAACACCGTGTTCCGGCAAATCACCAGTATTTTGGTAAAGCTAAAGGGAAAAATGTGATTATTTTTCACTTAGAAAGTTTTCAGCAGTTTTTAATTGATTATAAGTATCATGGTAAAGTAGTTACGCCAAATATTAATGCCTTATTTCACAACCCTAACTCCATTAGCTTCGACAATTTTTTTAATCAAGTTGGTGAAGGCAAAACTAGTGATGCTGAAATGATGTTGGAAAATTCTTTATTTGGTTTACCAGCCGGAGCTGCCATGAGCATGTATGGTAACGAAAATACTTTTACTGCTGCTCCAGCAATTTTGCAACAGCAGCAAAACTATACTACGGCTGTATTTCATGGAGGATGGCCCAGCTTTTGGAATCGAGATGTAACTTATAAAGGTTGGGGCTATAACACTTTTATTAGTCGTGGAGCTTTCCCACAGAAAAAAGATTATTATTATGCTTATGGTTTAAAAGATAAAATTTTTCTGCAAGATACATCGAAGTATTTAATGGAATTGCCTCAACCTTTCTATGCCAAGATAATTACAGTTTCTAATCATTATGATTTTAATTTTGATAAAAAAGATCTGACGATTGAACGTACTAATACAGGAGATAAAACAGTTGATGGCTATATTCAAACGGCGCGTTACTTAGATGAAGCTGTCGGTGAATTTATGACTTGGTTGCACCAAAGTGGTATGGCTAAGAATACCCTCGTTGCTTTTTATGGTGATCATTATGGAATTTCAGATAACCATAAGCCAGCAGTCAAGCAGCTTTTAGGTCGTGATCATTTTAATGAATTTGATGATGTTCAATTTCAACGTGTACCTTTAATTTTTTATTCTCCCGGGTTATCTGGTAAAATTGACCATACTTATGGAGGAGAAATTGATTTTTTGCCAACTTTATTTGATCTTTTAGGGATTGATAATTCAAAAACAATTCAATTTGGTCAAGATTTATTATCAGGTAAAAGTAATCAAATAGTGGCTCAGCGTAATGGCAATTTTGTTACTCCCAAATACACTAAAGCTAAAGGTAAATATTATTTAACAACAACTGGCGAACATATTGCTTCTGAAAATGAAAGTGATAATGAAAAGTCAGAATTGGCTAATTTAAATAATGCAGTTACCACTCAATTAAGCCTTTCTGATCGAGTAATTCAGCGCGATTTATTACGATTTTATCAAACTCCAAATTTCAAAAAAGTTAAACGTACGGATTATTCCTATACTAATAAAGCTACAAAAAAGTTATGGAAGAAATTTACCAATGATTCTAAAAATTATGAGAATCAAGAAAAAGGATCTGGTTTAGCTAGTTACCCTTATAAAACGGATGCTCCAGAATTAATTTCTAAGGAAGAACGTCCGAATAATCGTTTAGCTCCAGTTAAAGCATCAAATTTGGATGATAACGATAAAGAAAAAGTTACGAGTCACTTTAATGATTGGCTAGGCCAGCAAGTTAGTAAAAACAAGTTAGCAGTGATGCTATTTGAACCGAAAAATTTACAAGATAATTCATTTTATCAAGCATCAAACGGCAAGATTGGTCAAAATAGTAGTTATCCTTTGCATCCATTACAAAAGCCGTTAATTATTTATCATTCCAAAACTGGTAAACAAGGATTAGTTGCTGGAGTTGGACCGGAAGATATTGATTTTAGTAAGCCATTTGAGGCCTATCTGTTAACTGATGATGGTAATATTTATCAAACATGTTTATCTGAAAGTACTTTTCCTGGAGTTTACAATGGAACCCCGATGGCTGATACGCAAATGTTATATTATGTACCACTACCAGTGACAAATAGTGTTTTCTTAAAATATCAAGAGTTAATTAAAGATAATAATAAATAATATAAGTAAAGATTTGTTAATTAGATAGAATTAAGGAGCACTTTATGAATGAGAAAGAAAAAACTGAAAAATTAAAAGAACTTACGGCTGAACAATTAGCAGTAACCCAACAGGCAGCAACTGAAAAACCTTTTAGTGGAAAATATGATGATTTTTATCGTCCCGGAATTTATGTGGATATTGTTAGTGGTGAACCATTATTTTCTTCTTTAGATAAATATGATGCTGGTTGTGGGTGGCCATCTTTTACGAAACCAATTGATAAAAAGGTAATAAAAGAAAAATCAGACAATTCTTTGGGAATGCGACGGACAGAAGTACGCAGTCAGGATGCTGATTCTCATTTAGGTCATGTATTTACTGATGGTCCTGAGGAAAAAGGTGGTTTGCGATTTTGTATTAACTCAGCGGCTTTGCGTTTTATTCCAGCTGCAGAATTAAAATTACAAGGTTACGGCGAATATGCTTCACTTTTTCCAAAAATAAAGCAGAAAACGAGGGAAGAATAATGGCTGAAGATACAGCAATCTTTGCAGGCGGATGCTTTTGGTGTATGGTACAGCCTTTTGATACCTTGCCAGGAATTAAAAAAGTAGTTTCTGGTTATACGGGGGGCCATGTTCCTAATCCTACATATGAAGAAGTCTGTCAACATAAGACAGGTCATACCGAAGCGGTAAAAATTACTTTTGATCCGGAAATAATTAGTTATCAACAATTGGTTGAAATATATTGGCAACAAACTGATCCAACAGATGCGATGGGGCAATTTCAAGATCGAGGAGATAGTTATCGACCAGTGATTTTTGTTAACAGTCCAAAACAACGTCAAATTGCGGAAGCTTCTAAAAAAGCATTAGTTGAATCGGGTAAATTTAAAGATCCAATCGTTACCCAAATTGAAGATGCAAAGCCTTTCTATTTGGCCGAAGATTATCATCAAGATTTCTATCGTAAAAACCCCTTACGTTATGAATTAGAAGAATCTGGTGGCCGTAGCGCTTTTAAACGTAAATATTGGTCCAGGGATTAAAAAAATGAAAAGTTCGGTTTAATTACCGAGCTTTTTTTGATGTTTAAATAATAATTTTAAACTGTTATAATAAAAATATATTATAGAATGAAGAAATCGAGGCAAAAAATGTCGAATCAAGCTACTGATATTTTAAATAATCCTTTTTTAAATCATGGGACTGCGTTTACAAAAGAAGAACGAGAAAAATTAGGACTGCAAGGAATGTTGCCCCCACAAATCCAAAGTTTAGAACAACAAGCTAGAGTAACATATCAACAATATCGTGGGTATCAATCAAACTTGGATCGTAGACGTTTTTTAATGACAATTTTTAATACCAACCGAGTTTTGTTTTTTAAAATTTTTAGTGAACATGTAATGGAAATGATGCCAGTAGTTTATGATCCAACTATTGCCCAAACGATTGAAAATTATAGTGAACTTTTTGTTGATCCTCAAAATGCAACTTTTTTATCGATTGATCAACAAGATGAAATGAAACAATCTTTAATCAATGCTGCTGCTGGTCGTTCAATAAAGTTAATTGTGGTTACTGATGGACAGGCAATTTTAGGCATTGGTGATTGGGGTACTCAAGGTGTTGATATTTCTGTTGGTAAATTAATGGTTTATACAGCTGCCGCCGGAATTGATCCGGCAACAGTTTTACCAGTAGTTTTAGACGTTGGTACCGATAACCAAAAACTATTAAATAATCCTAACTATTTGGGTTTACATCAAAATCGGGTTAGCGGTAAGGAGTATGACCAGTTTATTGATAATTTTGTAAAAACAGTTGAAGAGTTGTTCCCAGATTTATATTTACATTTTGAAGATTTTGGTCGTGATCATGCGGCCAGTATTTTAAAAAGGTATCAAAGCAAAATTTTAACTTTTAACGATGATATTCAAGGTACGGGAATTATTGTTTTAGCAGGAATTCTAGGGGCATTAAAAATTAGTGGTGAAAAACTAACTGACCAAAAGTATCTATGCTATGGGGCTGGAACTGCTGGTACGGGAATAGTTTCTCAGTTGATGTTAGAAATGGAAAATTCTGGGTTATCACCTGAGGAAGCAAAAAAACGTTTCTATTTAGTTGACCAACAAGGATTATTATTTGACGATACACCTGATCTAACTCCAGAACAACGCGAATTTACACGTAAACGGAGTGAATTTAGTCATCCTGATTCTTTAAAAGATTTAAAAGATATTGTTGCGGAAATCCATCCTACTATTTTGGTTGGTACTTCGACTCATTCAGGAGCTTTTACTGAAGAAGTAGTTAAAGAAATGACATTACATACTGCTCGACCGATTATTTTTCCAATTTCTAATCCTACGCAATTAGCGGAAGCAACTGCTTCAGATTTAATTAATTGGTCTGATGGTAAGGCCTTGGTTGCAACAGGGATTCCTGCTGATCCAGTAATTTTCCGTGGGGTTAATTATGAAATTGGTCAAGCTAATAATGCACTGGTATATCCAGGATTAGGTTTAGGAGCAATTGCAGCTAAAGCTAAGACTTTAAGTAAAGGGATGATTAGTGCAGCAGCTCATTCTTTAGGTAATTTGGTCGATTCAAAGAAGCCTGGGGCAGCAGTTTTACCTCCAGTTTCTCAATTATCAATTTTTTCACAAACAGTTGCGGAAAATGTTTGTAATCAAGCTATTAAAGAAGGTATTAGCAAAGAACAATTAGTCTCAGCTAAAGATGCAGTAACTAATTTGAGATGGGAACCTAAATATTAGTTTGTATTTTTCAAAAGGAGGCTTTTAAAGATGCAAGCAGTAATTGCTTCACTTCAAAGTGTTGCTGAAATTATTATTGTTATCGCTTTGGGTTATTGGTTACGTAAGTCTGGTAAGCTGGGAGACCAGTTTCGCGGAAATATTTCCTTTTTAATTATGAATATTGCTTTACCTGCTTCAATTTTTGTTTCGGTTTTAAAATATTTAACCCGTGATAAATTGGTTGGGCTTACCGGAGGATTAATTTATGCTGTTGCTAGTTGTGCTGCAAGTTATTTGTTAGGATGGATTTTAACCAAAATTTTAAAAATTCGTCCTGGTCGGCGGGGGACATTTATCAATATGTTTGCTAATGCTAATACAATTTTTATTGGATTACCGCTTAACATAGCTTTGTTTGGTGAACAAAGTTTGCCTTATTTTTTGGTATATTATGTTGCTAATACCGTTTCCACTTGGGCAGTTGGGGTTTTCTTTATTTCAGCTGATGATCCTAGCCTTAAACCAGGAACTAAGAAAAAATTTAATTGGAAAAAATTATTACCACCGCCATTAGTTGGTTTTCTAATTGCATTGGTATTTCTTTTAGTTGCAATTCCTGTACCTTCATTTATTAACAATACTTTAAATATGGTTGGTGGAATTGTGACACCGATGTCATTAATTTATATTGGAATTATTTTAGCAGATGCTGGTTTGCGGTCCATTCGTTTTGATCGTGATACAATTTGGGGATTGATTGGGCGTTTTGTTTTTGCCCCAGCTTTTATGATTATATTCATTTTAATTGGCACTCATTTAGGAGCAGCAATTCCGCAAATGGAACAAAGTACTTTAGTTGTTCAAGCAGCTACACCTGGATTGGCAATTATGCCAATCTTAGTAGGACAAGCACATGGAGATGTAAAATATGCAACTAATTTAGTAACGACCAGTACCGTGTTATTTGTCATTGTAATTCCAATTATTATGGAGTTAAGTAATTTAATCTTTTGATAATCATTTTAAAAAAGGCGATACCTACTGGTATTGCCTTTTTTGTTATAAAATTAGCAATGTTGTAGAGGTCTGGTACAATTTTTATAGATTCTTTTTAAATTAAACTAAATTGAAAAAGGAGTAAAAAATGATTATTCAGTTTAATCAAGTTGAAGATGCACAAAAAGCCCAGAAAGTCGCAATAGCTGCTAAAAAAATAGCTTTTGTTCATCAAGATCGAGTGGCATATCCCCAAATTTCTCAAATTAGTGAAATTCCCAATTACGATGCAAAAAAAGTAAAAAAAGTTTACGAAAAACATCCTACTTATGTTAAATCCAGTCGTTTATTCCATCCGGAAGATACAATTATTCGTACACCTCATAGCAAAATTGGTGGTAATAATTTTACATTGATGGCTGGACCAGATTCTATCGAATCTGCAGCTCATGTGTTAAAAATGGCACAAGCAGTTCATGAGATTGGAGGAACAGTTTTGAGAGGCGGGTCATTTAAACCCCGCACTTCACCTTATACTTTTCAAGGATTGGGTGAAGAAGGTTTGAAATTTCACCGTGAGGCCGCAGATAAAGTAGGAATGGACATGGTTACAGAAATCATGGATTCTCGGGATGTAGACTTGGTTAGTAAGTATACTGATATTTTCCAAGTAGGTGCTCGAAATATGCAAAACTTTTCTTTATTAAAAGCTTTAAGTACTCAAAATAAACCAATTCTTTTAAAGCGAGGAATGGCAGCAACAATTGATGACTTACTAAATGCAGCTGAGTATCTCGCAGCTGGTGGTAATGATCAAATTATTTTAGTAGAACGGGGAATTAGAACTTTTGATAATAAATATACCAGAAATACTTTTGATGTTGGCGCAATTCCAGTATTGAAGCAATTGACACATTATCCCATAATTGGAGACCCTTCGCATGCTGCCGGTTTTAGTGAGTTAGTGACACCGATTGCTTTAGCTGCATGTGCCGCTGGTGTTCAAGGGTTAATTATTGAAATTCATGATCATCCAAAGCAAGCTTTTGTGGATGGAAGACAAGCATTAACTCCGGATCAATTAAAAATACTTAATGATAAAGCCCAAGCTATTCATCAATTATTATCATGATTCAAGTAAAAATATCATCTTCAATTAAGAATTACCAAATTGTTATTAAAGAAGGAATTAAGAATACAGCAGGATCTCTGATTAGTTCAATTTGGTCACCTCGTAAAGTGGGAATTGTAAGTGATGAAAATGTAGCTACTTTGTATCTTGATGACTTATCTAAGCAACTAAATGCGTTAGGATTTGAAATTAAGCCCTTGGTAGTTTCTGCAGGCGAGAACAGTAAATCTTTAACACAAGTGGCAGATTTAATTAAGCAAATGGCTCAAGTTGGTTTTACTCGTGATGATGGATTAATTGCCCTGGGTGGGGGGATGATTGGAGATTTAACTGGCTTGACAGCAAATTTATATATGCGGGGAATTGCTTATTTGCAAATTCCTACTTCGCTCACTGCACAAGTCGATTCTAGTGTTGGTGGAAAAACGGCTGTTAATTTGGCCGGAATTAAAAATATTTTGGGTACATTCTATCAACCAGATTTAGTAATAGTGGATCCAATCTATCTTAGAACTTTATCAAATCGAGATTTAGTTGAAGGCTATGGTGAAGTTGTTAAAACTAGTGCACTAGCAGGTGTAGATTTTTTTGATTTAACTGGAAGGATTCAAAATGTTGCAGCAATTAGACAAAATGCTTTGACTTTAATTGAAAAGGCAATTACTTATAAAGCCCAAATAATAATGGCTGATGAAAAAGAAGCAGGTAATCGGAAATTTTTAAATTTTGGCCATACTTTTGGTCATCCAATCGAGGCTTTAAATCATGGCCAAATGCGACATGGTGAGGCAGTTAGTATCGGTATGGTAACTTTAACGCGAATTTTTGAAAAAGCTAAAATTAGTCCCGCTGGCTTGACGCAAGAACTTATCCGGCGATTAAAAACAGTTGGACTACCAATATCATCTAATTTAATTGGGAGCCCTGAGTTTATTAGTTTGTTAAAAAATGATAAAAAAAATCGTCATGGAATTTTAAATCTAGTGGTGCTTAAAGCAGTAGGCAATCCAATTATTGTATTAGAACCACTTAATCAGGTTGAAGATTTATTGAAGGGGGTAGTTCATGAATTACATTACTGCCGGTGAATCACATGGTCCCCAAGAAACCGCGATTATTCAAGGAATTCCGGCAGGATTAACTTTGACTACAGCGGATATTAATAAGGAATTGGCGCGTCGTCAAAAAGCATATGGTCGCGGTCAGCGACAAAAGATTGAAACTGATCAAATTGAATTTCTTAGTGGTATCCGTCATCAAGTGACTCTGGGCTCCCCCATTACTTTGGTTGTTAAAAATTTAGATTATCAAAATTGGCAAGAAATTATGGATCCCTATCAAAAAATTAATCTTAATAATTCACGTCGTCAGGTTTTAAGACCGCGACCTGGTCATGCGGATTTAGTTGGGGCCATGAAATATCGCCAACATCTAGATTTACGTAACATTCTTGAACGTTCAAGTGCCCGTGAAACAACTATGAGAGTTGCTGTTGGGGCAGTTGCTAAGAAATTATTAAAAGAACTTGGAATTGATATCCACGGCTTTGTTAGTCAAATTGGTTCAATAAAGACGCCAATATCATTATTAGCAAAATATCATACATTAGACCAAGTGCGTCAAGTAAGTGAGCAATTTTTAACGCGTACACTAGATGCGACTACGGATAAAGCGATGAAGGCAGCAATTGACCAGGCAAAAAAAGATGGTGATACTTTAGGTGGAACGGTATGTGTCTTAGCTACTGGAGTTATGCCTGGATTAGGGTCATATGTTAGTGCTGATACTAAATTAGATGCAAAAATTGCTCAATCTTTAATTGGAATAAACGCTTTTAAGGGAGTTGATTTTGGCTTTGGTTTTGCAAATGCTGATAAAAAGGGCAGTGAATTAATGGATGAAATCTTTTGGTCACCAAAACGAGGATTTTATCGCGGTTCAAATCACTTAGGAGGATTTGAAGGGGGAATGACTACCGGAGAAATGATTGTGGTTCGAGGATTAATTAAACCAATTCCAACTTTATATCAGCCATTGAGAAGCGTTAATATTCAAACTCACCAAGAACAAAAAGCTAGTATTGAACGTTCGGATACCACTGCTGTCACTGCAGGAGCAGTAATAGCTGAATCTATGGTTGCAATTGTTTTAGCTCAAGAAATATTAGCTCAGTTTGATACTAATAGTCTCCAACGATTAAAAGAACAAGTAGCAGTTTATCGCCAAGAAATTCGAGATTTTTAAAATGAAACAAGAACTTAATTTTGCGGCCCATGGTCTTAATGGCCAGATAAACGTTCCCGGAGATAAAAGTATGACTCATCGAGCAATTATGCTGGGAAGCATCACTCCAGGTAAAACTCAAATTACTCATTATTTAGCTGCTGGCGATTGTTGGGAGACAATACTTGCTTTTAAACATATGGGAGTTAACATTACTGCTACGACAAATACTTTGACAATTGATGGTCGCTCTTTAAACCAACTAAAAAATCCGCGTATTTCTTTAAATATGGGAAATTCGGGGACAAGTACACGTTTATTAATGGGTCTTTTAGTTAAGCAACCCTTTGAAATTAATTTTGTTGGTGATGCCAGTTTAAGTCAGCGCCCATTGCTTCGTGTGACTAAACCACTTGAATTAATGGGAGCTAAAATTTCAACCCAAAAAGGGCATCTTCCTGCTAAAATTACACCAGTTTCCCAATTAAATGGTATACAGTATCGTTTGCCCGTAGCTTCAGCTCAAGTTAAAAGTGCTTTAATTTTTGCGGCGTTACAAGCAAAAAGTCCGTCATTAATTGAAGAACCAATAGCTACACGAGATCATACAGAGCGTTTACTGAGTCAATTTGGAATCAATTTAAAACGACAAGGAACGATAATTGAAGTAATCCCACAAAATCAATTTCAAGCTACTAAATTAAATTTACCAGGTGATTTTTCAGCGGCAGCTTTTTGGCTCGTTGCAGCTTTAATTACTCCCAAAAGTCATTTGATTTTAAAAGACGTGGGTTTAAATCCTACAAGAACCGGTTTATTACGTTTATTAAAACGTATGGGAGCTAAAATAATCATTAAAAACTATCAAAATGATTATGAACCTCGAGGAGATCTTGAGGTTTCTAGCCAATGTTTACACGGAATTGATGTTAATGCTTACGATATTCCTGCAGCAATTGATGAAATTCCCCTATTAGTTTTAGCGGCAACTCAGGCTAAAGGAGTAACTAAAATTACGGGGGCTCAGGAATTGCGAGTGAAAGAATCTGATCGAATTGCCAGCGTTACGCGAGAATTAAATCAATTAGGTGCTAAAATTACCGAATTACCTGATGGCTTTTTAGTTTATGGTCAAACACCTTTGCATGGTAATGATTCAGTAACTTTAAATTCAGAAGGTGATCATCGGCTTGCCATGATGTTAACTGTTGCAGCTTTAATAACTAAAGGTAAAGTGTTTTTAAAAAATGCCTCAGTAATTGAAATTTCTTATCCGAGTTTTTTTAGAGATTTAAAACAATTAATTGTTTAAAAAGGGGACTTAAGTAATGGCGACGCAAACCATTGTTTTAATAGGTTTTATGGGAGTTGGTAAGACTTCCATTGGGACTTTTTTGGCTAGGAAAACTAAAGTTAATTTTTGTGATACTGATAGAATGATTACTAAATCTCAAGCAGCAACTCCTCAAGAAATTTTTCAAACTCATGGAGAAGTATATTTTCGTCAAGTAGAAAGCAAAGTTTTGGCGCAAGCCTTAACTCAGCATGGCATTATTTCAACAGGAGGGGGGATTGTAGAATTAAAGTATAATTTACAGCTTTTACGTCAAAGCAAAGCAACGATAGTTTATCTTTATGGTGATTTATCCCACTTGATGCCACGACTTTTACCTAATCATAAACGGCCTCTAATTGAACATAATTCTAGTCGAGATTTGTTTGAACTTTGGCAACGGCGAGATAAAATTTATCGTAGTATTGCTGATTTAATTATTGATACAACGGGAAAAAGGAACAATGTTATTGCTGCAGAGATAAAATTGGGAGCGGCTCTATGGCAAAGACATGAATTATCGCAAAAAGAAATTGCTATATCTTCACAGATTTTATCTTTAGAAAGAAAAATTGCTAATTTAAATCATCAAAAACAAATTTTAAATCAGAATTTAATTAATCATCGCTATATTGATGTGATTAATCGTGGTTTTAAAAGAGGTTCTCGGTGAATTTTAAGCCATTGCAATTAAATAATTTTAAAACTAGTAATTTTCCAGCATTAGCAGTATCAATTACGGCGAGTAGTTATTTAGAAATTTGTAAACAAATAATTCAAGCTGATAAAAGTCGAGCCGATGTGATTGAATGGCGGTTAGATTATTTTTTAGCACAGCGAAAATCGCTATCAAAAACATTGACTTTATCTGATTTTAAAAAAATAAGAGGTTTAACTGAAAAACCACTTATTTTGACTTGGCGAACTACTAGCCAAGGGGGTAGAATGCCATTTGATTTAAGGTTATATTCATGTTTTTATCAATGGGCCGTTTTTGCTAATTTTGCAGCAGTAGATGTGGAATTTCAACTTTTTAAAAAAATAACGAAGTTAATTAATTCTTTAGACGGAAAAATTGCAATAATTTGTTCATGGCATGACTTTCAAAAGCTTCCCAGCAACTTTTTAACTTTGGGAGAAAAAATGAGTCAAAGTCAAGCTCAAATTTTAAAAATTGCGGTAACACCGCATTCGAAAGCGGAAGTTATTAAATTGTTAATTCAAACTCGAGAATTAAACAGCCATATTCAACAACCATTAATTAGTATTGGCATGGGAGATGTTGGGCAAATAAGTCGTATTATTGGCTTTAAGTTTGGTTCCAGTTTAACTTTTAGTCAACTAAATATGAGTTCTGCTCCAGGACAACTTCCCTTGCAAAAGTTACAAGATGAATTATTTAAAGTTATTGCAATAAGTCCTCAAGTACTTCTTGATAGACTTCTTTAGTTATAATATCGAAGGCTACAATACGTACACGTTTAATATAATGGGCTTGTTGCTTGAAGTTAATGATTGTAGATAAAGCAATCTGAGCAGCTTGTTTTAAGGGAAAATGGTAAACTCCAGTACTAATAGAAGGAAAATCTACAGTTTGGCATTGATGTTTTTCCGCTTCTTTTAAAGAATTTAGATAACTATTTTTTAAGATTTCGGGTTCATGGTGCATGCCATCTTGCCAAATTGGTCCTGGCGTATGAATTATCCATTTCGCAGGGAGCAAGTATCCGAGAGTAGTTTTAGCTTTTCCTGAAGCACAACCTTGCAGTTTAGCACAAGCTAAGTCTAGTTTAGCCCCAGCAGCTTGATGAATTGCTCCATCAACGCCACCGCCGCCCATTAAAGTGGTATTTGCAGCATTAACAATTGCATCTACATGACTTTTGGTGATGTCACCTTGGATTATTTCGACTTTCATCGCTCAATCCTCCATAAATTGATCTTATCATATTTAAGCTCTTTTAATGAGATTTTCACTAAATTATTGTAAGTAGTTTTAGGTTAGCTTAGCCGGTAGATATTGAGATAATCAATGACAGGATAATAATTTTTCTATTTTTTTATAAAATATAATTTCTTTCATTATTTTCTCTTTAGTTACTTGCATAAGATCAAGGTAGCTATAAAAAATTATCCTTAATTTTTTTAGTAAAATTATTCAAGAAAAAAGTTAAAAAGTTCTTGTTGAAGATACTGTTCTATAGTATAATTACTGATTGTTATTTGAAAACAAGGGATCTCTATGCTTAAAAAGGGTAGAGCTCTTTAGCGATGACGTGGAATGTTGCAACACACCCGGCTGCATTGCCATTGCAGAGTGAGTTGGTTCTTTCACTGAGCTAGTCAATACAAGAACTTTGACGAGGAGGACAAAATGGCAAGTCAAAAAATTAGAATTCGGTTAAAAGCTTATGAGCATGGAATTCTTGATCAGTCAGCAGAAAAGATTGTGGAAACTGCAAAAAGAACTGGTGCAAGTATTTCAGGGCCGATTCCGTTGCCAACGGAAAGATCGCTTTATACAGTATTAACTTCACCCCATAAGTATAAAGACTCTAGGGAACAGTTTGAAATGCTGACTCATAAGCGTTTAATTGATATCTTAAATCCAACACCAAAAACTGTCGATGCCCTGATGAAGTTAGATCTTCCAAGTGGCGTTGATATTGAAATCAAACTATAAAAGGAGGGTTCACATGGCAGTAAAAGCAATACTTGGTCGCAAGATTGGGATGACCCAAATCTTTGATGAAGATGGTGAACTGATCCCTGTTTCAGTTATTGATGTATCACCCAATGCAGTTTTGCAAGTTAAGACCAAAGAACATGATGGCTATGATGCAGTTCAACTAGGAATTGGTGACAAGCGAGAGGTTTTGAGTAATAAGCCTGAAAAGGGTCATGCTAAAAAAGCTCATACGCAACCTCGTCGTTTTGTCAAAGAAATTCGTGATTTAGATTTAGGCGATGTAGAGTTTGGAACTAAAGAGTTAACGGTTAAAGTTGATCAATTCAATGCCGGTGATATAGTCGATGTAACTGGGACTACCAAAGGACATGGTTTCCAAGGAAATATTAAGAAGGATAACCAATCACGAGGGCCAGAAACTCATGGTTCAAGATATCACCGAATTCCTGGTTCAATGGGTGCAATTATTAATCGAGTTTTCCCAGGTAAAAAATTACCAGGTAGAATGGGGAATCATACAGTAACAATGCAAAATCTCGTGGTCGCTAAAATTGACGCAGAACGTAATTTAATTTTAATTAAAGGCAGCGTTCCCGGCGCAAACAAATCATTTGTCACTGTTAAAAATGCCGTAAAAGCGGTCGCTAAGTAAGTTTAAGGAGAAATAATGACGGAAATCACTTTATATCGTCAAGATGGTTCCGAGAATGGGAAAATAACTCTTAGTGATTCTCTCTTCGGGATTGAACCAAATGAACATGTTGTCTTTGATGCAGTTGTAATGCAACGAGCAAGTTTGCGTCAAGGTAACTCTAAAGTTTTAAATCGTTCAGCTGTTTCAGGTGGTGGTAAAAAGCCATGGCGGCAAAAAGGAACTGGTCGAGCTCGACAAGGTTCGATTCGTTCACCACAGTGGAAAGGTGGCGGAGTAGTTTTTGGACCACATCCACGCAGCTATTCGTATAAATTACCGAAAAAAGTTCGGAGGTTAGCTTTAAAATCCGTTCTTTCTCAAAAGGTAAAAGATCAAGATTTGATTGTGGTTGAAGATTTAAATTTTGATCAGCCTAAGACTAAAGAATTTATTGAATTCTTAGATAATATTAAAGCAAATGATCATTCAGCTTTAATCGCTATTGAATCAGAAAATAAAAATGCCGTACTTTCTGGTCGCAACTTGCCAAAAGTTCGCTTTGTTACCCCAACAGGAATTAATGTTTTAAATATCCTGGAAGGTAAAAAACTGATTATTACGAAAAAAGCTCTGGGGATCATCGAGGAGGTATTCGCATGAGTGACAGTGTCCACAATGTGATAAAAACACCGGTAGTCACAGAGAAGTCGATGGATCTCATGGGAGATCGTAAGTACACTTTTTTAGTCGCACCGCATGCTAATAAAATTGAAATTCGTAATGCTATTGAAAAAATTTTTGACGTTAAAGTTCAACAAGTAAATTTGATGAACGAACGAAAAAAATTTCGGCGTTATGGTAAATACAGTGGCTATAAAGCTGCTAAGCGTAAAGCAATTATCACTTTAACAACAGATTCAAAAGAAATCCCTGTATTAAAACAACAAGATCAAGGCGATCAGTCAAAAAGCGCTGATTCTGCTAAAAAAGATGACAAAAAGTAGATAAAGGAGCAGATTATTGGCAATCATTAAGTATAAACCGACAACTAATGGTCGGCGGAATATGACCACTTCTGATTTTGCAGAAATTACGAAATCGAAGCCAGAAAAATCATTGCTTCAAGCAAAATCAAAAAAAGGTGGCCGAAATTCTCAAGGTAAAATTACGGTTCGTCATATTGGTGGCGGTCATAAACGCAAATATCGTATTATTGATTTTAAACGGCAAAAGGATAATGTAGAAGCTACAGTTAAAGCGATTGAGTATGATCCTAATCGAAGTGCTAATATTGCTTTACTTTATTATGCTGACGGCATTAAAGCTTATATTCTGGCTCCTAAGGGTATGGAAGTTGGTCAAAAAGTTGTTTCTGGTGATAATGTTGATATTCAGGTTGGTAATTCCTTGCCACTTGCAAATATTCCTGATGGAACTTTGATTCATAATATTGAATTAAAACCAGGTAAAGGCGGTCAATTAGTTCGTTCAGCGGGAACTTCAGCTCAAGTGTTAGGTAAAGAAGGTAACTATGTTTCTGTGCGGTTACAATCTGGTGAAATGCGAAACATTTTAGCTAAGAATCGTGCAACTATTGGTGAAGTTGGTAATGAGCAACATGAATTAATTAAACTTGGTAAAGCTGGTCGTAAACGTTGGTTAGGCGTTCGTCCAACTGTTCGAGGATCAGTTATGAATCCTAATGATCACCCGCATGGTGGTGGTGAAGGTAAGGCACCAGTTGGTCGTCCAGCACCAGTTTCACTTTGGGGTAAGAAGGCATTAGGTAAGAAAACTCGTAATACCAAAGCTAAATCAGAGAAGTTTATTATTCGTCATCGGAAACAGAAATAAGGAGATTAGGGTTATATGACTCGTAGTTTAAAGAAAGGTCCTTTTGCTGATGAACATCTTTTAAAGAAGATTGATGCTCAAAAGGATCGTGAAAAGAAGCAGATTATTAGAACTTGGTCTCGCCGGTCAACGATCTTTCCTTCATTTATTGGATATACGATCGCTGTCTATGATGGTCGCAAACATGTACCAGTTTATATTTCTGAAGATATGGTTGGTCATAAATTAGGCGAATTTGTACCAACTAGAACTTTTAGAGGACATTCTGGTAGTGAAGACCGCAAAACAACGGCCGCAGGGCCATCTAGGAAATAAAGGAGAGATTTATGGCTGATGAAAAAGATGAAGTGATTACTTCTGCGCGTGCAACCGCGAAAACGGTCCGAATTGCTCCCCGAAAAGCAAGACTCGTTATTGACTTAATTCGTGGTAAGAAAGTGGCCGAAGCATATGCAATTTTGCAATTTACTCCTCGAGGCGCTTCACCTATTATAAATAAAGTGTTGCGTTCAGCAGTAGCAAATGCAGTTAATAATTTTGACCTCGATGCCCAAGACCTTTATGTATCTGAAGCTTATGTGAATGAAGGTCCAACTTTGAAGCGCTTTCGCCCAAGAGCTAAGGGTTCAGCGTCAGCAATTCATAAAAGAACAAGTCACATCACGGTAGTTGTCAAACAAAACGAAGAATAAGAGGAGAACAAAGTTTGGGTCAAAAGATTAATCCAATTGGATTTAGAATTGGTGTTATCCGCGATTATGAAGACAAATGGTACGCTGAAAAGGATTTTTCCAAATTTTTAATCGAGGATATCAAATTAAGAGAGTATATTTTTAAACGTTTAGCAAATGCCTCAATTTCACATATTGAAATCGAAAGGGCATCTAATATGGTTAACGTATTTATCCATACAGCTAAACCCGGAATGGTAATTGGTAAAGGCGGAAGTGAAGTTGAAGCATTAAGGCGTGACTTAGCTAACTTATCAAAAAGTACTGTTCATGTTAATATCGTTGAAATTAAAAAGCCTGACCTTGACGCTCATTTAGTAGGGGAAAGCATCGCAAGCCAATTAGAGGCTCGAATTGCATTCCGTCGAGCTCAAAGACAAGCAATGCAACGAGTAATGCGTGCTGGTGCTCTAGGTGTTAAGACGCAAATCTCTGGTCGATTAAATGGTGCGGATATGGCTCGGAGAGAAAAACACTTTTTAGGTAGTGTTCCTCTTCATACTTTGCGTGCTGATATTGATTATTCTTGGGATGAAGCAACAACGACTTATGGTCAATTAGGTGTTAAAACATGGATTTATCGGGGAGAAGTTTTACCAGGTAAACCTCGTGTAAACTTAGCTGAAAGTGGTCGACGTCCGCAACGCGGTGGTCAGCAAAGACGAAATAATAACCGCTATAATCGTAATAATAATCGCAATAATA
>CALYPJ010000020.1 GCA_945273735.1 uncultured Lactobacillaceae bacterium | reverse complement strand
AATACTAAAGAAACGGAATTGGTTTTACAAAATCAAAATTATCTGGATCTTCATGTTGGGCTGTCTTCCCGGTCAAAGAGTTTAATTTCTCATGATCGGCATCAGTTAATTCAAAATCAAAAACTTGCGCATTTTCTTGAATATACTTTTCATGAGTTGACTTAGGAAGCGGGACAAAATCCGATTCTAAACTCCAACGGATTAAAACTTGAGCTATTGATTTATGATGTTCTTTAGCAATTTCTTCAATAATTGGTTGGTGCAATAAATTACCAGTACCTAAAGGGGAATAAGCTTCTGTTAAAATTTTTAAGCTTTGATTGTATTTTACTAATTCTGGTTGCGGATCACCCGGATTAAGGAAAATTTGATTTACCATTGGTGTAATTTCCCATGTCTTTTGCAACTCTTGAATATGTTTAGGTTGAAAATTACTAATACCAATTGCTTTTGCTTTGCCTGAACGATAAATTTCTTCCATAGCTCGCCATGTATCAGCATTAATTTTTTGCCAACGATCACGATATTCGGTCGGTACTGGCCAATGAATTAAATATAAATCAACATAATCTAATTGCAAACGGGTTAAAGAATCTTGAAAAGCTTGTAAAACATGATCATAGCTATCCCTTTGTGAATTCCAAAGCTTAGTAGTAACAAATAGCTGATCACGATCAATTCCTGAATCCTTAATCGCTAAACCAACTGATTTTTCATTACCATAAGTCGCAGCCGTATCAATATGACGATATCCCGCTTTTAAAGCCCACTTTACAGCATCATAAGCTTCATCGCCATTTTTTGACTGCCAAGTTCCAAAACCAATAACTGGTATCTTTACCCCATTTGCCAATTCTTTAGTATCGGTTAATGAGTTTGCTTCTATTTTCATTTTGCACCTCCGTAAATATTTTAACATGAGATTTACGGTCAAAATCACCTTTACTTTTTAATAATGACTTAATAATCACGCATTAAAATTTGTTTAATTTGATGACCAGCCTCAAATTGAATAATTATTTTTGCTCGCTTAAGCGATGGTGCAATATTTTGTTCAAAATTAGGCTGATTGATTTGAGCATAAGTTGCCAAAGCTAATTTATTAGCTGTATTGCGATCCATTTTAGCATATTGTTCATAAAAATTTCCTGGAGTAGCTTTATCTAATAATTGATCAAAACGTTGGACGAACCAATCAAGTATAGCTTCATTTGAAGCATTAAGATAAATAGTTATATCCATAGTTTCACAAAATGGAAGTTGATTTAGGGGATTTATTTGAAAAGCATTAATCCCCTCTATAATCAAAAAATCTGCTGCACGTACCTTTTGCTGCTTGTTAGTTAATATGTCATAAGTTTGATGATCGTAAATTGGAATTTCTTGAACCTCATTGAAGCTAGCGGCGTTAATTAAAAATTGCCATAGTTTCTGATTATCAAAACTTTCAGGAAAGCCTTTTTTTTCCATTAAATCTTTTTGCATTAATTCAGTATTAGAGTACAAAAAATTATCAGTAGATACAACTTCAATTCGAGCATTAGGATTAATTTGGCGTAAGCTTGCAGCTAAATTCTTAGCAAATGTACTCTTACCAACCGATACTGCACCCGAAACTCCAATTAAAAACGGAGTTTTTCGCTTGTAAAAAGCGCCTTTAAAAAATTGATCAAAATTACGGTCAGAATTAATTTTTAATTTTTGCTCTAAACCAATTAAATAAAGCAAACCAAAAAAACTACTTTGTTCCCCTATTTGTTGCATTACTTGAGGCTTTAAGTATGCTGGATCAATTCTTCCTCGCAAACTTGTCATTTGAGAAACCGATTTTAAATTTAATTCGTGATAATTAAGTAAATCATTATTAGTCAATTTTTACCTCAGTTCGATTAAATTTTAATTAACTCATATGTACCATGAGGCACTTGCTGTAGTAGTGGAGAAATTTCACCAATTGTAATTAATTGAAGTTGATGCATTGCTCGTGAACACATTGTATATAACAATTTTCTTTCATAATCCGCAGCAAAAGTAGTTTTGCTAACATCATAAGCAATTACCGAATCAAATTCCAAACCTTTTGCCAAGTAAGCGGGAATAATCATCGTCATTTGAGATAAATGCTGCTGTGAAGATTGGATCAATAAATTTTTTAGATTAAATTTATCTAATGCCTGTGACAACTTTTTAGCTTCAGCTAAAGTTTTAGTAATAACAGCAGTAGTAAAATGCTTTTTAACATCCATTTCTAATAGGCTAATCAATTGTTTAATTGCATCTAACTCATTACCGCATAAAAATAATTTAGGAAGCGCTCCATCACGATCAAATGCTTCAATATGTTGACTATCAGCTAAAATCTCTTTGGTAAAGTTCGTAATTTGTTTAGTTGAACGGTAAGATGTTGGTAAATAAACGATACGACTTTCTTGACCATTAAAGATTCTTTTTACCTCGTCAATCAAAAATTTACCTTCCCCAAAAGAAAAAATTTCTTGATTTAGATCACCCAATAAAGTAAATCTGGCATGAGGAAAAGCTTTTTTTAAATAGTGAATTTGATATGGCGTGTAATCTTGAATTTCATCAATGAAAACATAACGAATTTGACGTTCTCCGTGATTTCCGGTAAGTCGATCAAAAATATGAACGAAAGGCAAGGCCTCATTAATTGTCATTTCTTTTTTTTGAATTAATTGTCCAACATGGCGGATATAGTTTTGCCAATCAGTTTCAGTCAATCCATATTTATGTAAAAGCTCGGAATCATTAGCAATATGATCCAAAAAATCACGGTATTGAGCCATAATTGCCAAAAAATAATTATGATTAATTTTACGAGCAAGTTTTTGATAATAACGATTAATAATTTTTTTAGCGTAAAAAGTATATTCTTCTTTAGAACTAGCAAATTCCTTACCGTAAGGATTTTCTCTGCGAATATCTTCTTCACTCATATTTTCAATTAATTGGCTAACCCAAGCGGAACGTCGCTGCCGGCCTAAAATTGATTTAACAAGACTTAGTACTTGCTTTTTTGTTGCATCTAAGCGATTAATTAATTGATAGTTACTATTGTATTGATAAAAAATTTGCGAAATTTTCTCTGCAGAAACAATTACTTTGCCTCGAAATACAATTGAACGGAATTTGACTCCAGAGAGATTGAGTTCTTTGGTATAATTTTCTATTACATCAAAAAACTCTGCATTTCCTAACAAATGAACAATTTTACGTTGAGTTTTAGCAAATTGTCCCTCCCAGCTATCCAAAACACTGATAATTTTAAATCCAGGAATTCGGCGTCCAATGAAAGTCTTTAAAGTAAATTGAATCATATTATTTTCGCCCATTTCGGGCAAAACATTAGCAATATAATCGTTAAAGAGCTGATTTGGTGAAAACATCACAATTTCCGTTGAGTTTAAATTTCCGCGATAACGATATAATAAATAAGCCATTCGCTGCATGACTGCCGAAGTCTTACCTGATCCTGCAGCTCCTTGAACAAATAATAAATCTGATGTTGTATCACGAATAATTCCGTTTTGTTCACGCTGAATTGTAGTAACAATTGTCTTCATCTGGCTACTAGATTTACCATTAAGCGCTTCTAAAAGCATTTGATCACCAATTGTTTCTTCATTAGTGTCAAAATAAGCATTTAATTCACCATGATCAATTAAAAATTGTCGCTTCAACTTCAAATCAACTTCTTGACGTCCATCTGGAGTGTTATAACCCACTCTTCCTAAACGACCATCATAATAAATTGAAGAAACTGGGGCCCGCCAATCGTACACCAGATATTTATTTTTAGTATCGATAAAAGAAGCCATTCCAATATAAATTTTCTCGATCCCGCGCTCAGCCGTCTCTTGAAAATCAATTCGCCCAAAGTATGGCCTCTGGGTTAATTTATTAAGCGTTGCTAATTCCCGAACAGATTGTTGATAAATACTATTTTTTTCCATGAGTATCTGCTGTTGCTGATGAATTGAAGCAGCAGTTTCTAATTGTTCAGAATAATCAGAATTATTAATAGAAAAGTCATCAAAAAAAGTATTCATTACTTTTTTTCCTTCTTGATGACTCTTTTTTTCTTTTTTTTGAAAAATCTTAATTTTTTTCTTAATCTCGGCTATAACTGAAGCCAGGTATTTTCGTTCTTTTAATAACGTTTGATCCATTTGTACTCCATAAAATCTTAAAAAAACAGTTTATAAAAAAAGTCTTAATATTCTAACACAATTAATAGTTTATTGGTAATTTTTACATTTGTTAGAAAAACCCTTCTTTTTTAGCTTTATTTTTTATCTTATAGTTTTATAAGTCTAATGTGTATATTCCAATTTTCCCTACAAATATGAGAAATTTAACTAAATTAGTGTTAAAATTAGATAGTACTGACTGGGGGTGAAGATTTTAGAAAAGGTAAAATTAAAATCGGAATACATGAAACTTCAAGACCTACTTAAAATTGTAGGAATTATTGATTCCGGTGGTCAAGCTAAAAACTTTCTTGCCGATTCTGTAGTATTGGTAAATCATCAGCGAGAAACGCGACGTGGTCGCAAACTACGCAAAGGTGATCTTATAACTGTTGGTAAAAGTAATTTCAAAATTATTGCCGCTGATGAAATTAAATAGTTTAAGTTTAGAGCATTTTCGCAATTATTCTGCTGTAAATATTGAAAAATTTGGCAATGTCAACATTTTATTAGGTAATAATGCTCAAGGTAAAACCAACTTTTTAGAAGCAATTTACTTATTAGCATTAGGTAAGAGTTTCCGAACTAATCATGATAGTGAACTAATTCAAAGTGGGAATGATCAAGCGTTAATTGAAGGAACTTTTACTCGAGATCGCCAATCAGAAATAAAATTGGGACTCAAAATTAAAAAACATGGTAAAGTTGCATATTTAAACCAATTAGAACAACCTCGGATGTCTGACTTGGTTGGACAAATTAATACTGTAATTTTTTCTCCTGAAGATTTAAATATTGTAAAAGGTTCTCCTGCGTATCGCCGACATTACCTTGATTTAGAGCTCGCTAGTCTTAGCCCAAAATATTTAAACGAGTTAAGAATCTACCAACGTACCCTCAAACAAAAAAATCAATACTTAAAAATGATGCGTGATGGTAAATCCCATGATCAATTGTACCTGGATGTTTTAAACCAAAAATTATCTAAGTCTGGCGGTTATATTGCTTGGGCCCGCAATCAAAACATTATTGAACTTGAAAAATATGCTAAAGTAATTCACTTTCGTTTAACGCAAGAGAAAGAACAATTACAAATTATCTATTTAAGTGAAATTCGCTCAAATGATTTAGTTAGTCCTGAAACGGCTAATAAAGCTTTATTAGCTAACTTTCAAAAAATGAATGAACGTGAAGTGCGACAAGGCATTACTATTTCTGGAATTCAACATGATGATTTAAGTTTCATAATTAATGGAACTAATGTAGCTAGTTTCGGCTCTCAAGGTCAAAAAAGATCTGTTTCAATTTCTTTAAAGTTATCAGAAATTGAAATTATTAAAAAAGTTCGTAAAGAGACTCCAATTCTTTTACTAGATGATATTTTTTCGGAATTAGATCAAAATCGCCAAACTTTTTTAATTAAATCTTTTGAAAAAGAACTTCAGATATTTATTACGACAACTTCCATCAATGATCTTGATTGTCGAATAATTGAACCACCATTAATTTTAAAAGTTACCGATGGGCAAGTTAATAATAGGAGTAAGGATGGATAAATTAACAGAAAAAGAAAAAAAAGCACGTGAATATAATAGTGATGAAATAGAGATCCTCGAAGGCCTTGAACCAGTAAGAAAGCGTCCTGGCATGTACATTGGTTCTACAAGCTCTCAGGGTCTTCATCACTTAGTCTGGGAAATTATTGATAACGGAATTGATGAAGCACTTGCTGGCTTTGCCACAAAAATCGATATCGCTGTTGAAAAAGATGGTTCCGTTACCGTTATCGATGATGGCCGCGGAATACCTGTAGACAAAATGGAAAAAACTGGAAAATCAGCTTTAGAAACTGTTTTTACCGTTTTACATGCTGGTGGTAAATTTGGAAATGGCGGCTATAAAGTTTCTGGAGGATTACATGGTGTTGGTGCTTCTGTAGTCAATGCCTTATCTACAACTTTAGACGTTACCGTAACTCGCGAAGGAAAAAAATATTACATGGATTTTGATCATGGTCATGTGAAAACCCAAATCAAAATTATTGAATCAGCTCCTGCCCATGCTCACGGCACTAAAGTCCACTTCATTCCAGATCCTAAAATTTTCACTGAAACAACAGAATTTGATGACAAAATTTTAAATACAAGAATTCGCGAACTAGCTTTTTTAAATAAAGGCTTAACTTTAACCTTTATCGATCATCGTCAAGAAAATGCCAAACCCATTGTTTATAAATATGAAGGTGGTATTAAAAGCTATATTGAATTTCTCAATCATGGCAAAACTCCCATTTTTAAAGATCCGATTTATGTAGAAGGACAACAAGATGGAATTACTGTTGAAGTGTCCATGCAATATACAACCGATTATCATAGTAGTGTTTTAACTTTTGCCAACAACATTCATACTTATGAAGGCGGAACTCATGAACAAGGTTTTAAATCCGCTTTAACCAGAGTAATTAACGATTATGCTCGCAAAAATAAAATTTTAAAAGACGATGATGATAACCTATCTGGCGACGATGTTCGCGAAGGTTTAACGGCAGTAGTTTCAGTTAAGCATCCGAATCCGCAGTTTGAAGGACAGACTAAAACTAAACTAGGAAATACCGAAACTCGTTCTATCGTCGATAAAACTTTTTCAACTAATTTCAACCGATTTTTATTAGAAAATCCCGATGAAGCTAAACTCATTGTTGAAAAAGGTATGTTAGCGGCAAAAGCTCGTCAAGCAGCAAAAAAAGCTCGAGAGGCTACGAGGAAAAAAACGGGCTTAGAAATTACAAGCCTCCCCGGCAAACTTGCCGACAATTCCAGTAAAGATCCTGAGATATCGGAATTATTTATTGTCGAAGGGGATTCCGCTGGTGGCTCAGCAAAAACTGGTAGAAGTAGATTAACTCAAGCCATCTTACCAATCAGAGGTAAAATTTTAAATGTTGAAAAAGCATCATTAGAGAAAATTTTAGCTAACGAGGAAATTCGCACTATTTTTACTGCAATGGGAACCGGTTTTGGTAAGGATTTTGACATTAGCAAAGCTCGATATCATAAATTAATTATTATGGCAGATGCCGATGTCGACGGAGCTCATATAAGAACCCTACTTTTAACTTTAATTTATCGTTTTATGCGCCCCATTCTTAATGCGGGTTACGTTTATTTAGCACAACCACCTCTTTATCAAGTACGACAAGGTAAATATCGTCGCTACATTGACAGTGATGAAGAATTACAAGATGTTTTAGCTGAACTTTCACCTTCCCCGAAACCTACTGTTCAACGTTATAAAGGTTTAGGAGAAATGGATGCGACTCAACTTTGGGATACTACGATGGACCCTGAACGACGAAGACTTTTACGAATGAATCTACGTGATGGACAAGAAGCTTCTGATACTTTTGATATGTTAATGGGAGATAAAGTCCAACCTCGACGCAAGTTTATTGAAGATAATGCAGTTTATGTCGATCAAAAAATGATCGATGCTTAAAGGAGGCTAAATTAATTTGGTTGAACAAGATGACCGCCGGATAGAAAATGCCGACGTAACAACGACCATTCGAACTTCTTTCTTGGAATATGCCATGAGTGTTATCGTAGCTCGAGCTCTTCCTGATGCACGTGATGGTATGAAACCAGTTCAAAGACGTATTCTTTACGGAATGAATGAACAAGGAATGTTCCCTGATCGACCATATAAAAAATCCGCAAGAATTACCGGAGATGTTATGGGAAAGTACCACCCACATGGTGATACAGCAATCTATGAATCAATGGTGCGGATGGCTCAAGATTTCAGTTACCGCTATCCTCTAGTAGACGGACACGGAAACTTTGGTTCCATTGACGGTGATCCACCTGCAGCAATGCGTTATACAGAAGCGCGTTTGAGTAAAATTTCAATGGAAATGTTACGGGATATTAATAAAGATACCGTAGATTTTACTCCTAATTACGACGAATCTGAAAAAGAACCCGTTGTTTTACCATCAAGAATTCCTAACTTGCTACTAAATGGTGCAACTGGAATTGCCGTTGGAATGACAACTAACATTCCTCCCCATAACTTAAAAGAAGTAATATCGGGAATTCATCATTTGATGGATAACCCGAACATTACAGTTGCTGAATTAATGCAAGATATTAAAGGACCTGATTTTCCTACTGGAGCTCTAGTTATTGGTCGAAGTGGAATTCGCCATGCCTATGAAACTGGTAAAGGTTCAATTGTTTTAAGAGCCAAAACTGAAGTTGAGACTTCAAAAACTGGACGTGAAACAATTATTGTTAAAGAAATTCCTTATATGGTCAACAAAGCCCGTTTGGTTGAACGAATTGGTCAATTAGTCCATGAAAAGAAAATTGAAGGAATTACCGAATTACGAGATGAATCAGATAGAGAAGGAATGAGAATTGTTATTGGGATCCGTGGTGATACTACAGCATCAATTATCCTAAATAATCTATACAAACTCACCCCTCTTCAAGTCAACTATTCATATAATATGGTGGCCATTGTTAATGGTGCTCCCAAGCTTCTTAACTTAAAAGATCTTTTAAATAATTATTTAACTTTTCAAGAAGATGTTATTCGTCGCCGGACTGCCTTTGATCTCAAAAAAGCTCAAGCTCGAATTCATATCTTGGAAGGACTACGAATTGCTTTAGATCACATTGATGCAATTGTGAATTTAATTCGTGAGGCCAAAACTCCCGCTATAGCTAAAGAAGGATTGATTACCAAATTTCAACTTGATGATATCCAAGCCCAAGCAATTTTAGACATGAAACTAGTGCGATTAACCGGCTTGGAACGTAATAAAATCGAAGATGAATTTGCTAAATTAAGTAAAG
Organism: uncultured Lactobacillaceae bacterium; assembly: GCA_945273735.1. Classification (GTDB taxonomy): domain Bacteria; phylum Bacillota; class Bacilli; order Lactobacillales; family Lactobacillaceae; genus Xylocopilactobacillus. Next base: position 14,910 of record CALYPJ010000020.1, on the reverse strand, counting down.
ACATCGCCGATTACCAAAATATTTTAGCTAATCCACAAAGAGTTAACCAAATTATTTATGATGAATTATTAGAAATTCAAAAGAAATTTGGTGATAATCGGAAAACAGAAATTATTAAAGATGAAATTACCAATTTTGAAGATGAAGATTTAATTGAGCAAGAGGATATTATTGTTGGCTTAACCCATAATGGTTATATTAAACGTCTTGATCCAAATGATTTTCGAGAACAAAATCGTGGTGGTCGTGGGATTCAAGGAATGGGATTACATGATGACGATTTTGTAGAACAATTAATTTATACCAACACTCATGAACAAATTCTTTTCTTTACCAATAAAGGTAAAGTTTATTCTGTAAAAGGTTACCAAATACCTAGTTTTGGTCGTAACGCTAAAGGATTACCAATTATTAACTTAATCAATATTGAAAAAAGTGAACGAGTTAATACAATGATGAAAGTAACATCACAAAACGCTAATGAATTTTTACTTTTCGTTACCAAAAATGGTACCGTTAAACGAACTAAAGCTAAGGAATTTACAAACATTCGCAATTCAGGCATACGAGCATTAACGATTCATGATGATGACGAACTTGCCAATGTAATGATTACCTCTGGTAAATCCAACATCTTTATTGGAACACATTTAGGTTACTGTGTTGCTTTTTCTGAAACTGATGTACGAGCTGCTGGTCGAGTAGCCTCTGGCGTTAGAGGAATTCGTTTACGTGATCATGATTACGTTGTTGGAAGCTCCATCATTCCAAGCGATAGTCAAGTTCTAGTTATTTCCGAAAATGGTTACGGCAAACGGACTCCCGCTAACGATTACTCGATTAAAAATCGTGGTGGTAAAGGAATGCGAACGATGAGGGTTACAGAAAAGAATGGCCCCTTAGCTGGTGTTACTACCGTTAAAGGTGATGAAGATATCTTAATTGTTAGTGATAAAGGCGTAGTTATCCGTTTTGATGTCAAAGATGTTTCTCAATCGGGACGTGCAACCCTAGGAGTAAGATTAATTAGACTTGATAAAGGAGCTAAAGTAGCAACTATTTCTAAAGCTTTAAAATTTATTGATTCCAATGATGAAACAATAGAATAAATAAATTATCAACTTTTAAAAGAGCTTTTTAGGCTAACTAACCTAAAAGCTTTTTTTATTTTAAAAAATTACAAAATTCCTACTAAACTGTAAGCAATTGTGCTATTCATCTCGCCAATATACACCTAATTAATCAAATTAAGCAATTTCATCTATTCAAAATGAGATTAGTTTACGTCCTACAATTTTTAAAAGAGTTAAAAAAAATTAATTAAATATTTTAATAATGTAAGCCCTTAAACTAACTTTGAACATTAAGTAATTAAAAGTATAATAACTTTAGGAAACTAAGGATCATTTAATCATGGATGAATATAGTAATCAAAATCTCTGGATTGAAATTAGTAAACCAAACCTTGTAAATAATATACAAAAATTTCGTAACTTAACTAAACTAAATGAACCTTTTATTAATGTTCAGGCCAATGCCTTAGGCTTTGGCGTAAATCCAATAATACGATCATTAGTAGCTGCAGGAGTGAGTGGTTTTGCTGTAAGTAATTTAGACGAGGCAATTGAATTAAGACGTTGGGGAACAAATAAACCCATTATTTTACGCTACCCTATTTTGTCTAAATATCATCAACTTTGCAAAAATTATACTCTGATCATACCTGTTTTTTCTTTTAATGAACTTCAAGACATGATCACTTCAACTAAAATAAACGATCCTTTAACTATTAGCCTAGTTTTTGGGGAAATGGGTTTTAAAAACTTACGTTTAATTCAGCAAGCAATTAATTTTTGTCAAGAACATCCTTCTAAGTTAAATTATTGGGGAATGCAGTATTTTGGTAAACCTAATTCACAACTTATTGATCATAAAATTGTTAAACAGCTTCAAACTTTAAAAGAGAATTTTGGGGGAATTTATTACACTAAACGGCAAAAGCAAGTTAATCTTATAGGTGGCACAAGCATATATGGATTCGGAGAAAATCCAGAAATTAAAGAGGTATTACGTTTACGCAGTCGAATTGTCCATCTAGAAAAATCATCGTCTAACCAATGGCTAATCACCGTACCATTAGGATTAGGGAATGGTTTTTCTCAAAGCTTTCAAAATTTTAAAGCCATCATCAACGGAAAAATTCAAGCTAAAATTTTTCAAGTAACTCTGGATCGTACCCAACTTATCGTTGATGAACCTTTCCCTTTAGGTACTATCGTTACTTTTTGGGGTCAAGAAGATCAAGCTAAAATTACTTTAACTCAAGCAGCAAATTATCTAAAAATCTCACCAGTTGAGTTAACAACTAGGTTAAGTTGTCAAATGTCACGAAGATTAATTACTGATTATTAATTAATTTTAAACAAATGGATATTAATTAAAAAGAAAATTATAATTAGATTGGGTTGAGAATTTGACGGCAAGCAAGTTTACAATATTAATCTATAACTCTCTAGAAAGGTATAGTTTATACCCTTTTTAACTAATTTTTCATTAAAATCATTCAATATTACTTTTTTATTATTTAAAAATAGAATTAGTCTTTTTAGAAAGGAATTAAACAATGGAAATTTTGTTTCACGATCAAAGAGTTCAATTAAGTGGAACTCCCCTAGCAGTTGGTGAAAAATTACCAGATTTTACTTTGCTTGATCAACAAGAAAAGCCAGTTAAAATGAATGATCTACTTCATCATAAATTAACTTTGATCTCGGTGGTTCCAGATCTTAACACCCCAATTTGTAACTTATCTACCAAAAAATTTAACCAAAAAGCAGTTAACTACCCCCAAGCTAATTTTGTGACCATCTCAACTAATTCTCCCCAAATTCAAAAAAATTGGTGTGCTTTAGCCGGCGTCAAAGAAGTTCGTTTACTTTCCGATAAAGATCTTACTTTTGGTAAAAGTCTTCATCTTTATTTACCAACAAAAGGTCTAGATACTCGAGCAATCTATATTATCGATAAAAATGGAAAGGTACTTTATCGTGAAATTGTTCCAGAAGTTGCTCAAGAACCGAATTATGACCAAGCTTTACGGGTTATTTCTCAATATCAAAATTAATATCAAAAATAAATATTTGGCAAATTGATCATGTTTAAAGAATATTTTGGTTTTGAATTCAAAAATTTTCACCGTCAGATTCATTATCCCTTAGTTATTGCTTTAACTTGTTTAGGATTAATATTTATATCTTTTGGAAGTTTATTAGGGTGGAATTATAGCTTAACTTTAAAAATTAAAATCGGATTATGGATTTTAATAATAATTTATAATAGTGTTGGTGCGTTTTCTTTGGTTAAAAAATCTTTATTTTTTCTTCAAAGAATTATATATTCTCCTGCTGAAGTTTATACCGTCAAACTTCTAGTATCATGGATAACTGCACTTGAATCTATAATAATTTTATTAATTACACAGATTATAACTAGCTTTTTTTCACACCAATTAATTGGCTCAGAATTAAATTGGTCTCAGTTTATCAAATGGAGTTATTTACTATTACTTATCCCGATCATAAGTGGAATTTGTTTTACCTTTGATCTTAAGATTAAATCCTACTGGATCAGCATGATTTTAAGTTGTGCTTTTTGCGAAATAATTTATGGAATTATTTGTTTCCAAAAATGGTGGGATTTATTTTTTAGCTTTAAAAAGCCAACACTTAATTTAGCAGTACTTCTAAGTGGCATCATTATTAGTTTATTTAATGCTCTTCCTATAATGAATCATAATTTTTTCAAGAGGTTAAATTATGAGAATTATCCTAATTAATACTAGCTTTAATTATGGTAAAGTATCAGTTATAAACCAAATGAATCTTCAAATTAGTGGTGTTGGTTTATATACAATTTATGGCAAGCCTCAAAGTGGTAAAACAACATTACTTCGAGGATTAGCTGGAATGATTCAACCACAATCCGGAATGATCTTAGTTGGAAACTTTAATCCTGACTGGGATGTTTATCAAAATCTCATTTCATTTTGGAATGGTAACCAATATTTATATCCTAAAATGACCGGTTTTGAACATTTAAAAATTTTAGCCAAGCGTCAAAATCGTTCACTACAAGATGTTTTTGATGTATCAAATGATTTGAAAATGATTAATTATATTGACCGTCCAGTAAAGATTTATCCTCGTGGTATTCAATCCCGATTTAACTTAGCTTTATCAAAAATTGATGATAAACCCTTAATTTTATTAGATGAACCATTTAATAAAATTGATCTTGATTCACAAATTATTATCAAAAATTTTTTAAAAAAATTAGCAATTGAACATTTAGTCATTTTGACAACAAGCGATTCTAAAAATATTATTGATTCTAAAAAAGTTATTTTTTTGTAGATTGAAAATTTTACAGTAAAATAGAAGTACAAATTTTTAAGGAAGTTATTTATGTGTGGAATTATAGCATTTTGTGATCGATCTTTAACCAATAAAGAAGAAGTATTAACAAACATGATGGACGCAATTAAACATCGGGGTCCTGACGATTCGGGGAAATATATTAATGATGATGTTGCTTTAGGATTTCGTCGATTATCAATCATTGATTTACGGGGTGGTAAACAACCGATTTTTAATGAAGATGGCCAAAAAGCAATTATTTTTAATGGAGAAATTTATAATTTTAAACCCTTACGTAAAACTTTATTAGCAGCTGGACATACCTTTACTACTAAAAGTGATACCGAAGTTTTGTTACATGGTTTCGAAGAATGGGGTATGGAAGGCTTATTAAAAAGAATTAGAGGGATGTTTGCTTTTTTGATTTGGGATAATCAAAAAAAGGAACTTTACGGTGCTCGTGACTTCTTTGGCATTAAGCCTCTTTACTATTATCATGATGACAATCGCTTTTTAATAGGTTCGGAAATTAAGTCTTTTCTCTATCATCCTTATTTTAAAAAAGAATTAAACAAAAAAGCTTTAAAACCCTATCTAACTTTTCAATATTCAGCGTTGGAAGAAACTTTTTTTAAAAACGTTTATAGCATTCCAGGAGGCCATTACTTTACTTTTAAAGATGGCAAATTAGATGTAAAGCAATACTGGGATATGCAATTCAAAGATGCTGGACAATCATTTGATGCCACCGTAAAAGAAATTGAGTCAATAATGCAAGATAGTGTAGAGGCTCATCGAATTAGTGATGTTCCAGTCGGATCTTTGTTATCTTCTGGCATTGATTCAAGTTATATTACTAGTCTTTTAGAGCCTGAAGAAACTTTTTCAATTGGCTTTGATGATAAACAATATAATGAGGCTGCCGATGCCCAAAAATTAGCTGAATTATTGGGATTAAACAATGAATCTGATGTGGTTACTAGTCAAGAAGCTTTTGATAACTTTCCTTTAATTCAATACTATATGGACGAACCTGATGCTAATCCGAGCTGCGTTCCGCTATACTTTTTAACAAAACTCGCTAGTAAATACGTTACAGTAATTTTATCGGGGGAAGGGGCGGATGAACTCTTTGCCGGTTATGTCGATTATGGTTATCATTCTCACTCTTATATTGTAAAAACAATTGCTTCACATCTAAGAAAACTTAAACCTCAAACTCGCTATCGGATCGCACGAAGATTAAAGAAAATGCCCAACTTTCACGGACGTTTACATTTATATGAAAGTACTGCTAAAGCAGAAGATTTCTTCATTGGTCAAGCTAAAATTTTTGGAGAAAAAGAAGCTGATAGTTATTTAAAAGAACCCTATAAAACCTCGGAATCAGTTAAGGAAATTGTTAATAAATCGTATAGCAAAGTTGCTGGTTATACTGATGAAGTTAAAAAAATGCAATATTTAGATATCCATTTATTCATGGCAAAAGATATTTTGCTAAAAGCTGATAAGATGTCGATGGCAAATTCTATGGAACTAAGAGTACCTTTCTTAGATAAAGAAGTTGCTAAAGTTGCTAGCAAGATCCCTACTCGCTACTTACTAACCCCTAAGAATAGTAAATACGCATTAAGAGTTGCAGCGGAAAAGCATTTACCCGAAGAATGGGTTCAAAGAGAAAAGTTAGGATTTCCAGTACCAGTAAAAGCCTGGTTAGAAAATGACCAGTTCTATACGCGAATTCGTAATTTGTTTGAAGAAGACTTTGTTCAAGAGTTCTTTGATGTTCCTAAAATTCTAGATCTAATCGATCGCGTCCATAATGGTGATAGCAAAGATCGTCGCAAAGTTTGGACAATTTATACTTTCCTTGTGTGGTATAAAGTTTATTTCATTGATGAAAAAACTCCAACTTATGTAAAAGAGGAAGCTGTGAATTGAAAGAATATCGTTTTATTGTACTAGGTAGTGATCAAAATGCTTATGGACAAGTTCGAGCAATTAATGAATTCACTCATAAAAAAGTTGATGTAGTTGCTCAGTCACTTTTTTCAGCAACAAAATATTCTAAAATCACAAATCTCCACCTTTATTCTGATTTATTAGATGATGATAAATTCGTCAAATATTTAATTAACCTTTATCACGAATTTAATGGTAGTAAGGTGATGCTTTTACTATTACCATGTGGTGATACGTACATTGAACTTTTATCGCGAAATCAAAATGCCTTAAAAGATTATTATACTTTTCCGATAAATAATTATGAATTAACTACTCAATTAACCGATAAAGAGAATTTTATCAAAGTTGCTGATCAATATGGTTTAAATCATCCAAGATCTTTAATTATTACATCAGATACTTCCGATGAAATTAATTATGATCAAATTGGTGGTCAATTTCCAGTTGCTCTTAAAGCTGTGGATAGTGTTAAATGGTTAGATATAGATTTTCCGGGGCGAAAAAAAGCATTTGTTTTAAACAGTCGTGAAGAAGTTTCCCAAACTATCAAAGCAGCACGGGCAGCTGGGTACGATGAAAATTTCATTTTACAAGAATATATTCCTGGTGGCGCCAGTACTGATCGAGTTTTAAATTGTTACGTCGATCAATATCACCATGTAAAAATGATGAATTTAGGTCATCCTTTACTCGAAGATCCCAGTCCTGGATCAATTGGCAATTATTTGGTGATATTACCAGAATATAACTTAGAATTATATCAAATGGTTAAAAAATTTCTTGAAGCGATTAAATATACTGGGTTTGCTAACTTTGATTTAAAGTTAGATCCTCGAGACCATCAATACAAATTTTTTGAAATTAATTTACGATTTGGTCGTTCTTCTTTCTATGTTAATCTTAATGGTGCCTCTTTCCCCAAACTATTATTGGAGGACTATTTTGAGGGATCAATGAAAAACCAACCATTGCATTATTGCAATGATGATAGTAAAAAGCATGTTTTATGGACTTCTGTTCCAAAAAGTATTTTCAAAAAATATGTTAAACATGATCCATATTATTTTGAAGCAACAGAATTAATCAATCGAAAAGCTTATAGCGATACTTTAACTTATAATCCTGACTTAAGTTTAAAGCGTAAATTAATGATCTTGCATATGGATTCATATTACCGAAAAGCATTCAAAAAGTACGGAAAAATACCAGAATCGCAAAATAAATAATGACAGTTTTAATTTATTTAGCCCCTAACGCTGATTGGCGTAAAGTGTTTAAGTCAATTGATGAATTACAAGATTCTAAGGTCTATCTTGCAGCTCAAGTTGTAACTATGGAAACTATTGAAAAAGTACCTAATGATCAAATTCATTTTCCAATAATTCCAAATCACATTATGCAAGAAAATAAACAACGCGAAAAATTATTAGGACAATTAACCTCTTTAGCAATTAAAATTGAAAAATTAAGACCTGATCTCACAGTTATTCCTACTCTAGTGGGATCCGATCTAGCAGAATTTAAAGAGCAGTTAATTAATAGTTCTCTCAAAATTAATAAATTTAAAGAAATTACTTAAAATATAAATATAAGCCATGCTGTAACTACTTGCATTCGGCTTTTTTTATTGCTTTGTTTTTATGTTTTTATTTGTCTAAAAAGTAATATCTGATATGATATTCCATATTTGTTGTAGATTAGGAGAAAGGGATCATGTTAGATTTAAAAAATATCAAAAAGTACTTTACCGTCGGCGGTACTACTACTAAAGCTTTAGATGATGTTTCTATAGCTTTTCGAAAAAAAGAATTTGTTTCTATCTTAGGACCTTCAGGATCAGGTAAAACTACTATGTTGAATATCTTAGGTGGATTAGAGCATTACGACTCTGGAGATTTAATCATTAATGGTAAATCTACTAAAACATTTAAAGATAATGATTGGGATGCTTACCGCAATAATACCATCGGGTTTATTTTTCAAAATTACAATATTATTGGTCATTTAAGCATCCTAGACAATGTAACTTTGGGAATGACTTTAAGTGGTGTCTCTGCAAAAGAAAAAATAGTGCGAGCCCAAAAAGCATTAGAACGAGTTGGCTTAAAAGGACATCTTTATAAAAAACCTAACCAACTATCTGGTGGACAACTACAAAGAGTAGCTATTGCACGAGCTTTAGCCAATGATCCCCAAATTCTCCTAGCTGACGAGCCCACCGGAGCTCTTGACTCTAAAACTAGTGAAGAAATTATGAAACTAATTAAAGAGTTGTCTTATGAGCGTTTAGTGATAATGGTGACCCACAATCCCGAATTAGCCAATAAATATTCCGATCGAATTATCAAATTTGCTGATGGTAAGATCCAAAATGATTCTAAACCCTATCAAGAAGAAGAGACTAAACCTAATTTCCATCCGGTACGAACCCGCATGAGTTTTTTGACTGCTCTAAAGCTATCCTTTACCAATATTAAAACAAAAAAGGGACGAACTTTTTTGACAATTTTAGCATCAAGTATTGGTATTATAAGTATTGGAGTTGTTTTAGCACTATCTAATGGTTTTCAAAAACAGATTGATGCAACTCAGACTGAAACTTTATCACAATTTCCGATTACTATTTCACAAATAGCCTCAGATTCTAAACAACTTCGTGATGAAATTAATAAGAATGACAGTAAAAATTTTGCCAAAAATGATGAAATAATCGCACGCGTTAATCCTATTAATGGATCTCAACATTTTAATCAAATTGATTCTAAATATATCGATTATATCAATAAGATTAATAAGAAAAATGCACGAAATATTGCTTTTACTTATACAACTGGAATGAATTTATTGCGAGAAGTGAAAGGTAGTTATCGACCTGTGACTTTTGCAGTTTCCAATAATAACAGCATTAACAATTCACAAAATATGATAGCCGCAAGTACGGGTATTGGAGGTAGCGTTTATCCAGTTGATCGTAATAATAAACAATCTTTTCTGAAAAAAAATTATCACCTAATTGCGGGACGGTATCCTCAAAAGCCAGAAGAAATTGTCTTAATAGCAAACAAAAAAAATGAAATTAATCTCGATACTTTAAAAAATTTAGGTTTTAATTTTAAAGATAAAGATAAATTATCTAAAAGTGCGCTTTTAAAAACCAATATTAAATTAATCGCTAATGATGACTTTTATACTAAATTGCCAACTGGTAATTTTATTCCAAGCCAAGATTATCAGAAAATGGTTAAATCTCCAAAAACTAGAACTTTAAGAATTGTAGGCATTTTAAGAACATCAAATAAAAATACTAATGGTTTATTAGCAGAAGGAATTGCTTTTTCTGACCTTTTAACTAAAGAGGTTATGAAAATGAATAAAAATTCTGAAATTGGTCAGGCTCAAAAAAATAGCTCAAATAACGTTTTAACAAATGATAAAATAACGGATACGCAAAAATCTCTAATCTTAACTACTTTGGGTGCGATAAAAACTCCTAGTATGATCCAAATTTATCCCAACAACTTTAATGAAAAAGATCGCATAACCGACTATCTTGATAAATATAATAAAAACAAAAGCAAATCTGCAAAAATTATTTACAATGACCTAGCTGGAAATATTACCAATATTACTGGTGGTTTGATGGATGCAATTACTTATGTTTTAGTAGGATTTGCTGCAATCTCTTTGGTTACTTCAATGATTATGATTTCAATTATCACCTATACTTCTGTAATTGAAAGAACTAAAGAAATCGGAGTATTAAAAGCTTTAGGTGCACGTAAAAAAGATATTACTCGAGTTTTCGACGCGGAAACTACTATTTTAGGAGCTGGGTCTGGGATATTAGGTATTTTCATTGCCTGGCTCCTAACCTTTCCAGCAAATATTATTTTAGAAAATTTAACAGAATTAACTAATGTTGCCCAACTGAATCCTTTTCATGCCATTATCTTAGTTATTGTAAGTACAATTCTAACTGTTCTAGGAGGCCACATTCCTGCTCGCATGGCATCTAAAAAAGATGCGGCAACTGCATTAAGAGCTGAATAAACTTTAATCATATCCACAAAAAAAGCTACCAAAATATTGAATATTGGTAGCTTTTTGAATTATCTTCATTAACGCTTCCTTTTAGGGACATTACTTTTACCATAACGGTGATTTGAGGTAACTGAATTTGTAGGATAAGAACGAGATGGCAAATTATTGGATTTTTTTGAATTAATTACTGGTGAATTAGCCTTAAAGGTAAAGTGTTTTTTACCAAATAAATACATCAAAATAGCTAACGTTATCACAATTAATGCTGCTGCAACAATAATAATAAAATAAAGCCAAGTATAATCAGGATTAACATGAGAATTATCACGATTAAGCTTTTGGGCTTTATTTTTAGCAACCATAAATCTATATTGCTGTTTAAATTCATGCCCGTGTGATTTTCCAGTTAGTTCTAACTTATATTGTCCGGGTAGAAGTCTCTTCTTCCCTACATTCATCGTTAAATCAAAATTAGAATAAGGTGCTACGGTATACCCATAATAGTCCTTAACTAACTCAAATTTAGAAAAATTTGTACGAGGCATTTTAATTCCCGATTTAGTTATTTTTAATTTTAAATTTAACTGATCAATAATTGTCCCTTGTGGATTTTGGACTTTAATTTGAAAAGTGGGTGCAGGATTAGAAGAAACCGGAAGAACCTTCTTCACAATTAATTCCCCATGAGGATATGTTTTATCCATTGTAAGAATAATGCCCGTATCCATTTGGCCATAAGTATTGATCATAGTTTGAGAATTATGGCTTTTTAACTCCTGAGAACTTTGTAAACCTGAAGTAACGCGAATTCCACCGTAAATTAACCCCTTAAACGGTCGATTAGGAATTTGATATTCTTGATTAATTTGAACTGTACGGTTAGCTGGTACGGTAACATAAACCGGCTTAACCCCCATATCCATTAAATTACAAGGTAAACTCGAATCAAGCTGCTTAAGGTTAGTTGTTAAAAACATATCTCCTTGATCATTAGTAATGTACATTCCAGGACTAATCCTAAAATTTTGATTACGATTTTGTAAGTTACTAATTAAAAAAGAAATTTTTTGTTTTTGACCGGGTTTAACTAAAAGATAATAGCCATTTTGACGACTAATTTGATTAGTCGGAAAAATTGGTTTAACACTGAAAACGCCTTGATTAGTAGCTGCAAAAGCTTGATTTGAAATTAAAAAAAGATTTAATAAGAAAAAAACAAATCCTAATGTTCCTTTTATCTGTTTCATAAATTTATTGTAACCGATATAAAATTTAAAAGTTAGATTTTTAAAAAAACTACGAAAAACTAAGATCTCCCATATTGAGAGATCTTAGATAATTTTCTCATTAAAACATTTATTAAGGATTTGCAATAAATCCTGAAGATAATGTCCACGTTAAATTATATACATATGTTCCAGGTCGATTAAGCATTACCGCTTTTGGTAAAGCCATAATTGCTGAACCCTGATCTTTAAAATCTAAAGCCCAAGCTCCATTGGAGACAGAATCTGGATGAACTGTATTATTAGCATTATCCTGTTGCGACTGCATATAACCCCAGATTACATTAGGACTTGGACCCATAGGAATTGTGGTAACACTATTATTATTAGCAGTACCCGCGGTACCTGAAATATCCTTTAACTTATTAATATTTCCGGGACTAGGAGTTTTACTTAAACGAGGGAAAAATAATCCCGCTAACGCCCCGCTAGATTGATTATCATCAGGAACATCACTACTTGGACTATCTACTCGTGTCCAAGTTGAAGTTTCAGATGTTGCTACCCCATCAACATTACCTTGAATATATGGATCAGAATTATAATATGTTGCCGGGTGTGAAATTGGAATAGAACTATTAGAACTATTGGTATCAGCTTCCCCAAAATTACCTATAGTATATCCACTTTGGCCAAAACCATTACCAAATTCAATTGCCGCCGCAAAACTAATTGGATTTCCAGAACTATCGGCACCAGCGTCAGGATTAACATCACTATCATGTCCATTATAATTATCGCCACTCAATTTGTTACTAGTTTTATTTACTACTGTCATTTGAGCCGAAACTTTCCAACCATTATACTTCCCATCACTATCAACTGGAAGGCGGCTGTCAGAAACAACTAAAGCCCGATATTTAGAAGGATCCCTTAAAGTTTTATTTCCGGTTGCTGACACAGAGTCCATAAAAGCTCCATTACTTGCATCACCAACACTCGCTGATGCATCATTGGCTAAAGCGACAAATCTAGTTTTACCATCAAGAATATTAGAACCAAAATCAAAATTTGGAACAGCTAAAAGTGCTAAATTTCCATCAATAAAACTAATTCCTACAGAAGAATAAGCAGTAGTTAGAGCAAGGTCAGCACGACTCTCAACTGGAACACTACCTCCCGAACCATATGCATTAATTATATGACTACTGTCATATTCTGATCCGTCAGGATTATTAACCGTAACTGGAGTGTCAGGAACCGCAATTTGACTACCATCAGGATTACTAATTGTAGTTCCAGAACCCGGACGGGGGGTTGTCGTCCCTTGACTAAGGGCATTACCCGCTGCATTGACTGTTTTACTCGAAACAAAAGCTAATAAAAAAAAGGCCAAGAATATAGATAAAAAATTAAAAATTAAAAATATTCGATTTCTCTTCATACCATATCCTTACTAATTTTCTCAGTTTATAATATACCTATTTCTAACTAAAAAGCATTCAATTATCTTTAAATTATTTTCAACACATGAAATAATCTTTTGAAAAAAGGAATATTACTTAGCGCCGTGATCTCAAACGTACACGAGAATTTGGTTTACCCTTAGATAAATTTTTCATTTTTTTACGACGGCCTCTACTAATACCCGCAAATAAAGCAATTAAAAGAATTAAGATCACTAAAAAACTCACTAAGACAATCCAAAAAGGAAACTGCTTCTTTGGTTTATTTATTTTTGCCTTAGTAAGAGGATTTTTACTTTGAGCTTTAGTTACTTCAAAATTACGATTTAGTTTTACATTTTTATTACGATACTTAATTTCTACTTCTATATGATATTTTCCTGGCTGAATTGTTTTGCCTTTAGTAGGAATTATTCCATAATAAAAAGAATTAGGAGCCATTGAAATGTTATTATCCTGCGCAACATATTTAGTTTTAGAGTCATTTTTTTTAGTCACTGTATATATTACTTTAGTTTTAGCATCTTCTTTAAAATAAGTTGCGGCAATATTACGAACTGGAACTGTAAAAACTGGTTCTTGAATAGTACCACCAGTAGCAGGTAATCCAATATCAAAGTCAGGCTCTGGCTGAACTCCTTGCCGCATTTTTACAATTAAAGCTTGACGAACGATATTATTAATCGTTGCTCCATTTTTTTGATTATTAGAATTATCACTTTGATTTTGCCCTAATACAGTAAAAGCGAGATTTCCTAAAATAGTACCATTAAATTTTTCAGTAGGTACATTAACCGGTATTCTAACTACTTTTGTAGCATTTGGGTCAACACTAACTTTTTGTTTACTAACCATCTTTGAAAATGGATATTTATTACTTTGATCAATCATTTGATTAGACTGATCACCAAAAACAATATGCCCTTGATTAGTAATTACCGTTCCAGGTGTAATCACCAATGTAATTTTTCTATTTACCAAGTTATGAACTCTTACACCTAAAATTACTTTTTCTCCTGGTTTAAATTCAAAATCAAAAAAACCATCATTAGTGCTTCTAGTAAAACCAGGTTCATTATTAAGAATGGTCAATTGGGGCATTGCAGCTTGTAAATTATTATTGGATTCAGCAGATACCTTTTGAAACGAGAAACAGCTCATAATGCCAATTAAAAAAAATAATTTTATTATAAACTTGCTGAATTTGCGCAAAACATACTCCTTTATTAAATTAATCATTAAGTTCATCAAATAAGATTTTTTCTTTCACATATTGCATATTAAAACTATTTGATAAGTTTAAAAGCACTAATTTCTTAGTGCTTTTAAATTAAAGCCTAATGCTTTTTCAATAAATCATCAATTGATATTTGATCCCACTCATCATTAGTATCATTGGATTTATTTTGATTAGATACATCATTGGAATCAGAACTTGATACCGAAGAATTTATTTGATTGTCATTAGAATTATTAGATGTTGCCGATTGATTCGGAAACCTTGAATTATTCGTTTCATTAGATTGATTATAAATTGAAGAATTCGATGCATTTGGTTGGGGATTCATTTGATTAGGGTTCCTTAAAGAATTATTTTGCGAATAGTTCATTGAATTAGGAATTGAACCATTTGGTGCTTGTCCTCCATTATTCACTCCTGATTGAGGTTGCATATAACTTCCTTGATTTTGCTGATCTGGCGAAAATTGTTGAAAATTATTGGGATTTTGATTGCCATTCGTAAATTGGGAATTTAAATTACCAGTTACATTAAGATTGGGTTGTTGGGGTTGTTGG
>CALYPJ010000019.1 GCA_945273735.1 uncultured Lactobacillaceae bacterium | reverse complement strand
TCAACACTGATTGACATAGAACCCCAATTTTATGGCAAGGGGTTTCACATTCTATGACAGAGAGTGGATTGCAATTTGGCACAAGATGACTTTATCTCCATTATAGAATAGACAAAATATATTAAAGTCAATAATTAATGATATGCCTGCTCTTATTTACGATTAATCTGTTCTATCCATAAATAGCACTATTATGGAAAAAACAATAAACGATATAGTTAAATATAAAAGAACCATCTTAAGTGAAAAGAAACTAATAATCCCAGATACAATCCACAAAGTAAGAGTAGCAACTAATGTTGATGCACATTCAAGAATTGATACAGCTGAAGATAAAGAACGGTGACCAACTCTATTTTGAAATTCTAAATAAAGTTGCGAATCATATATATTAAAAGGCAACTGAAACAATAAAATTGCTATTAAAAATAATATTTTATTGGTCGATAATAGAGAAGTTATGAACAGCCCAGAGCTTAAACAAATTAAAATTGCCTTAGAATAAAAGCTTTGAGCCTTTATTTTTGAAAAAAAAGAATTACTGAAAAGAGATATTAACTGAAATAATATATAAATTATTCCGAAAATTTTTGATGAGAAATTCTTTTGCAAAAATAAAATTTGCCAATATTGAAAAAAACACTGCAATATTATTTGACCCAAACTCTGTAAAATAATATTATTTCTCGTTTTTCTCATTTTAAAAAATTTTTTTTGATTCGATAACAAGAGTACGTGCCTTAATTCTATCATCATACGCTATTTTCTTTTGAGGAATTTTTAAAATTACAAAAAAAGAAGTAGAAATAAGAATTACTAAAGATACCAAATAAAGTTTAGTGCCAATTAAATTGTATATTACAGAACCTATTCCCCCACCAATTAATCCACTATACAAGATTGTATACTTATTAATAACATTAAATCGTTTTATGTCCTTATTTTTTTTCTTTCTATCCTTTATGAATGCCATGTCTAAGGATCCTGTCATCGCTGATGATGAAGTACCATAAATTATCCAAGATAAGCACAAAATATAAAAATTGATTGTTATCATTGTTATTAGGTAAGAAGCGCCTAACAATAGTAAAGACAAAACATACATAAATTTTTCAGAAATCACATCAGAAATTATGCCTGATGGCAATTCTGAAATTAATGCAGCTATCATAAAACAACTCTGAATTATGGATATTTGGGATATTGACATACCCTTAGATAACAATATTACTGACAATACTGCGTGAGGCAACACCCTACTCAAGTTATAAAAAAAATTTGCTATAAAAAAGAATATTTCTTCTTTAGAAAAAAAAGTTCTTGAATTAATCATTCTAAAAATCCTCGATATTAATTTCTTTCATAGAGTCTAATACCTTACTTATTCCCAGATAATTATTCATATCAATTTTTTAATTTGTTTAAACTCTGCAATTGAAAGAATTGTATCTAAATGATCAATAAAGGAATCTAATAAGTGCTATATTATACCACTTTGTACATGTTTTTTAAAAACAGTAATACCGGCCAATCTATCTATACTAGAACTATGACCTGTATTTACTTCTTCTATAATCTTATGAACAGACCGCTACTATTCAATTAAAAAGTGATCCCAACTAAATCTTAATAAGTATCGATATAATTTAAACTTTTTAATTTAACAGGAGTTGCACATCAATTTTTAAATTTAGAATATTTATTCTAAATAAAAAATCTTCTAAAAAGTCCTTTGACAAGCTCTGCATCAAGTATCATTTGGACATATATCAATTACTCACTTATAAACAAGTGCTTTAACAATTATTTAAATATATAAATAAAACAAGTAATAAATTGTATTACAGAACAAGAATATTGAAAATAATAAATCAAAGGCAATTTTACTGCATCATTTATTATTTAACTATACTCAATTGTTATATCATAAATAATTATTAATACGTAAATAAATATTGTGCTAAAAAATATAAAATATTATAAATTAAATTAATTCGTATAAATTATATGCTTAACAGTTTAAGCCAAGATTAAAATTTTAATGTCTTTTCATTCCTTTTATAATTTAATAATTATACAAATTTATATTTACAATTCAATTATTATTTAATTTTTATCGTCACTAAAAGAAGCACGTTTTTTCAAATAAATAAAATATAGGCTCTACGGGGCAGAAGCATCCCTCCTTCCTACTAAAGAACTATTTTTTTTACACCTATTATCCGGCAAAAAACTACGAAACATTGCATAACAAGAGTACTTCATGCAGTACTCCCCCCAAATGGGTCAACACAAAAAAACTGAACATAACGTAGACATTTTATAAACCTAACCCTTTTTATATTATTTTCACCCTAGTACGTTTTTTCTAAAATTATAAATTCATGTTCTGAATTATTAGAAGCCAACATCTCCGTACCAACTTTCACATACCCAGCTTTAAGATATACTTTGATCGCACGTTCATTAAATGAAGCTACCGACAAAACAAATGTTTGATACTTTTTTTGTCGTTTCAAAATAAAACTTTCAACCATTTTAAGAAACGATAATCCAAGTCCTTGTCCAGTTAAGTCAGGCCTTAGTCCCAGGCCTATTTCTACCCTTTTTGCTGATAATTCCTCAATACAAAAGTAACCAATCAACTCATCATCATTGACAACCTGAAAATAACGGTTCCCTCTTAAAGAGGATGAGATAATTTCTTCAAAATCCTCAGGATCTTTGACCATATCATAAAATGAATAAATGCCATCATAATGCCAATCATTTGCAATAGTTTCTGCATTATTTTGAGAAAGCATCTCAATCTTTATATTTTCGAACCATTTCATAAATTAATCTTCCTATATTTATTCTTAATAAAAACCCTACTAAAATAACTAATGTCATCAAGTAAAATAGCGAAAGTCACAACACAATCAAGTATTTTTCTGGTCTCCATAAAGACAGCCTTACTAAGGATAATTTTTTTGAATTCAAAATTAAAAAATAATTATCTTAACTTTGATTTAAGTTAAGATAATTACTAAACACTTTATGACACCGTCAAACGGCTCTACAAGGAAGTCCTCAGTAGGGGGCTTAGTTTTTTTATATTATACCAAATGTTAAAGGTTTTTTGCTTTATATAAGAAATCATTAATATTTAATTTACCGTATTCATTGCTATTTACAACTGAACCTAAATTCTAGTGACTTGTATCTACGACAAATACATCTTTTTTATAGGTTTTCCTAATTTTAATTATGTAGATTTTTTCTTAAGTAAATATAAATCTTTATACTCTTTTTTGAGATCTATTTTTTCTACTAGTTTATCTCTGACAGAATGATTACTTTTATTACATACCTCTATAATCTTAACTTTCACATATTTTCTGCTTCATTGCGATAAAGATTATGTATATTGTTTTAGCAATGCCATTAACAAAGGCTGTTCTTTTTTGATAAAGTGCCCTTCATTTTTTAAAATTAAAGTTCCACCCAATTTGTCAAACAAAAGTTTCCCCTGTTTTTCATTACAATTGAATGGATCATTAAAGGAATTTAACATATAGAAGTCTTGCACATGAGATTTAATTGTTTGCCAGTCATAGTTTTCTCTT
This sequence comes from uncultured Lactobacillaceae bacterium, assembly GCA_945273735.1. GTDB lineage: Bacteria > Bacillota > Bacilli > Lactobacillales > Lactobacillaceae > Xylocopilactobacillus. The sequence goes on along the minus strand of CALYPJ010000019.1, from coordinate 21,207 downwards.
AAAGTAGTATGTTGCATACCGTTTGGTGTACAATAACCAGCAACTAAAAATACAGCTTTAACTGGGGTTGCAAGATCTTCCAAAACTGAAAAAATAATATTTGTACCTGCAGAATGACCAATCAGAATTGTATCTTCATTAATCGTTAAATTCATTTTTTTAATTTGACCAAGGGTTTCAGATAAAGGATCCTGATCTAATCGTGGTAACTGAGGTATAACCGTTTCGATATTCAACAGATTCAATTCATTTGCTACATTCTGATACCAAAAAGACTGAACAGTTGAATGAGGCGACGATCCATGGAATATTATTGCATTCATGAAAATCCTTTCTCAACAAATACCTAATCCAATTATACTATGAAAAAGGAGCTTTTTTATCATACCCTAGCACTTCCTTTTAAATTCTAAATATTTGTTAAATTAAATGAGTAAGACTTTTTAAGTGCAGTGGCTGTAAAATTTCGAAAAGTGGGTGTTATATAAACCTAAATCTATTAGAAAAAACAGCATTCTTAGACACATTTCAAGTATTAACTCTGCTAATTTAATTTGATCTACTTATTGTAGCCATTTTAGATTACAAAAATAGATAAAAAAACGTCCTATCTAAAACTATGACAAATTTTTGGTTAGAAACGTTTAAATAAAAATTATTCTTATTTTTTGTAAAATAAAAAAAGCCAGAAAATTCAAAAATTTCTAACTTTTTTACTAAATTATTTATTACTTAAAATTTGATCAAGTACAGTTTGGACACTTGAAGCATATATATCTCCAAATTTATTTAAATGAAGCATTAAATAGTACAGACGATAAAAATTAATTCGAAATTGATATCCTTCGTCTAAAGGGTAAACTTGTTGGTAAGCATTATAAAATTCACTTGTAAAACCACCAAAAACTGTAGTTATTCCGATATCAAACTCCCGATCACCATAAAAGCAAGCAGGATCAATTAATACTGGACTGCTATTAGAGGTAAACATATAATTGCCACCCCATAAATCGCCATGCAACAATGATGGTTTACTTGAATGTTGCTTTAGGGTATCAACAATTATTTTTCTAACTTTTTGATACTTAATAATATCATTTTCATGCCATAAACTTTTTTTGATGGCTGAATCTTTTAAATGATCTAACCGTTTTTCGACAAATAATTCTATCCAAGAAGATGTCCAAGTATTATCAAAAGTCATTTCATTTCCTTGATAATTAGTTACAAAACCAAACTTTTTATTTTTACTATAATTTTTATGTAATTTTGCAACTAAATATCCTAAATCAGTCTGAGAACCGTGTCCACTTATGAGAAAATTTAAAATTAAGTAAGCATCTCCTAAAATTTGCCCATTAGCAATAACTCGCGGAGCAGGAATATTAACTGCAGCAAAAGCTTTTAAACCAGCAATTTCTCCGTCGTAAAAATGAGATGAAGCATGGGGCTGGACTAGTAAAAAATAACTTTTATCATCTGTTTCAATACGGAACGCTTTGTTAACATCTCCTCCTGATACAGAAATGACTTTATTTATTTTCTTTATTGGTAATTGTTTAATCCATTCCTGATTCATTATTTTAACTCTTTCCTTCTGACTTAATTAGCATAATAATTAATAGAATAATTAAAATTTTAAAAAATGATGAAAACTAAAGCTTTTTGATTTTTAATATCTAGGAAGTGCTAAAATGAAATTAATAATTTCTATCAAAATAATATATCCCACAGTTTATCTGCTTTAATCTCAACTTAATATTGTAGAAGAATTCAAAAATAAGGGTGAAAATGATAAATAGAAAACAACTTGAAGAAAAAATTTTACAAAAACCAACAGTATTCATTTTAGGTGCAGGTTTATCAACTTCTTCAGGGATTAGTGATTTTAAAAGCTTACAAAAGCAATTTGATACAACTGAGTTATTAAGCACCGAGGCCTACCAAAATCAATATTGGCTACAACATGACTTTATTGCTAAATATTTAATGGTTTCAAGTAAACCCAATTTAGCACATAAATGGTTAGCTAAATTATGCATGAACCCTAATATTAAATTAATTAGTCAAAATATTGATTCATTGCTAGAAAAAGCCGGTGTTATGCCACAAAGTTTATTAAAAATTCATGGTACCTTAGATAAATTTATTAATAAAAACGGCGAGTCAGTATCATTATCAATAGCGAGTTATAAAAATATGTCAGTTAAAACTGGAGATTATCAAAAGGTTCGTCCAGACATTGTTTTTTATGGCGAACCCGTCAAAAATTTCGACATTGCATTAAATTGGGTAAATCAAGCCCAAAATATAGTAGTTATCGGAACACGTTTAAATGTCTTTCCAGTTAATCAATTGGTTTTGACAGGTCAACAAATGACTAATTTATTTATTATTAATAATGACCATATTAATATAGCAACATCATCGAAAGTCAAAATAGATCAAATTAATGAATCAATTGATACTTGGATTACTAATTAATACTAGCTTTATTGCTTACAGTATCATTTTATAATTTATATATATATATGCATATAAATTTGATATTTATAAAGCTCATTAATACGCACTATTAATTAGCACAACAACATACACTAGTTAGTTTAAGTCTGTGCTTCAGTTGGTAACAAAATAGTTTGACTATTTCCATCATCATAAGCCAAAATTAATTCGGGATAATTTTTACGAAAAGGCGTATTTAAATCAAATGTGACTGAAAACGGTGAATTTTCCTGGGAATAAACAATTGACAATAAGCCTTTATTATTAACTAAATTAAAATTAATAACCTTTGCAAGCTTAAAAATACCTTGTAAATTTTGATCTATAATAATCCAAAATGTGTCAATTATTTCACCTGGTAATTGAGATATTACACCGTACGTTGCAAACCTACCTCTTCTTGAATCAAACATTTTCATTCCTTTCTGCAATATCAGCGACGATACCATTAGTAATTTTTATTAACTCTTTTGCATTAATTTGGATCATTTTACCAATTTCTCCTGCTGAAACGATAACTTCATCAAAATCTTCAATCACCTGATCATAGTATATTTTAAAATGTTTATTTTGATAAATTCCAATGGGTGTATTTTCACCATGTAAGTATCCTGAAGTTTTAAATAGATCCTTTAAAGGAACCAAACTAACCTTCTTATTTTGGGTAACTAAACTCATTTTTTTATCATTAATTCGAAATTTAATTGGCACTACTCCCACAAATGGTTCAGTATTCTTTCCTTTTAAAACTAATGTTTTAAAAATTAGCTGAGAAATATTGGGAGGAATATTTTGATTAATTTCATAAACATCACCCTTCAAGTGTGTTTCAAATTGCCAAGGATGATAATAAATCTTTTGCTTATCTAAATATTTTTCAACTAAAGTCTTCTTTTGCTTCTTACTCATTGATCAATATGTAATTAATGAATGAACAGGGAAATCTCCAATATTTTTCCGTCCTTTTAAATTTAATAGTTCAATAATAAAAGCAGCACCAACAACTTTACCACCTAATCTTGTAATCAAATTCTTTGTATCGTTAATTGTACCACCTGTAGCTAAAAGATCATCAACTAAAAGAACCTTTTGATCTGTTTTGATAGCAGTTTTTTCCATCACTAAAGTATTTTTTCCATATTCCAAATCATAAGATTCTGAAATTACTTCACCAGGGAGTTTACCTTCTCGTCGAGCCGGTTGAAAGCCAATAGTTAATTCATTTGCAACTGCAGCTCCAATAATAAAACCTCGAGCCTCAGGCCCAACTATTAGCTCAGCACCCACTTTTTGCCCAAAATTTGCTAATTCTTTAACAGCTGATTTAAACACTTTACCATTAGCTAATAATGGAGAAATGTCACGAAAAATAATTCCTTTAATCGGGAAATCTGGTGTTGATGTAATATATTTTGCGTAATCCAATTTAAACCTCTTCATTTTTTTTGTAATATGACATAATTTTGGTTTTTAGTTCAGCACTTGAACAAAGTAAAAACTCACTCTGAAATTCATACTTATCAAGATATTTTTGATAAACAGGTGAATCTAGGAGTGAATGGAACTCAGCTTTTTCATTAATAAGCAAAAAGCCCTTTTTTATAGTAACAAACTTCAAATCAAAAAACACATTAAGAATAACTCTCATTTTTGCAGGCTTCAATCCTAAATTAAGTCCTCTAAAGGTTAAAGGAAGACATTTCTGTTGATAAATTAATTTATAACATTTAGAAAATTCATTTCTATTAGGAAAACCTGTGATAGCTAAATTAAAAGGATCCATTAAACATATGGTAATCCTGGATAGTTGTGGATTATTCGTAAAAAATTGGTAAAACATACGTTTGTTTTTTGGCTGATCAATTAAAGCTACTTTTGATATATTTAATAAATTATCCGTTGCCAAACTTGTAACTTGCTTATACTTTTCTCTAAAAATATTAGCATTTTTTTTTGAGAAAAAAATTAATCTTACGTTTTGATCTCGCCATTTAGTTAACTGCAGTGGTTTTTCTCTCTGATCAAAAATTAATGGTACTTCAGGTATATAATCTAATAACTGTAACTGCAGCTGACATTTATTTTTCCAATTATTTAAAGTTAAAACTACTGCTACTTCAGAAATATTATTCGAATTAAAGTATTTTTGATCTGAACCGAATCTAAAGCCAATTGTAGGTAGTTTTACTTTTTTATTAGCCAATGTTAGCTTTAAATGTTCCTTTGCCTGCCCAATTCGAAAAGAACTAGCTATCGTAAAATCTTTTATTGAAAAAACCGGTTGTTCATTTCCGGGACCAAAAGGCCGTAAAGCTTCTAATTCTAAAAATAATTTTTCCGTAAAATCGCTTAGATTAGCAGTAGCATTAACTAATATTTTATTTTTTAATTTATCTATTTCTAAAAAGCTCTTCTGCAGAACATCATGAAATTGTTGGAGTTTTGTAGTTTTAATACTCATTCCAGCTGCTCCAGCGTGTCCACCAAAACTCAGTAACATATCACGATGAGTATTTAGTATATTATAAAGATTAATTTCACCGCTAGTTCGTGCTGAACCTTTAGCAATCTTAGTTTTTTGATTGATGTGAAAAATAATTGTTGGACGATTCTTTTTTTCAGCAATTTTTGCGGCAACAATTCCAATTATTCCCTCGTGCCATTTAGAAGAAGCAGCTATAATAATGTTATCTTGTGAATAACGTACCTTTTCCCAAGCTTCTTCAAAAGCACGTTGGGAAAGTTCCTTACGTTTTTGATTTAAAGTCTCAAGTTCTTCTGCTGAACGTGAAACTAAAGATTCATTTAATGTTGTTAACAATTCAACCACAAATCCGGCATTATTCAAACGACCAGCAGAATTAATACGTGGAGCAATTTGAAAACCTATCGTTTCATCAGTAATATTTTTACTTTCAATTTTACATTGATTTAAAATTTCATTTAAACCTAAACGCTCTCGATTACGAATAATTTTCAAACCCTCTAAAACAAAATAGCGATTTTCCGGTGTTAATTCTACTACATCTGAAATTGTTCCAATTGCAACTAAATCTAGAAATTGTTTTTGAATTTTTCCCAAAAGTGCTGTAGCTAATTTAAAAGCAACTCCTACACCAGCTAATTTTTTATTAGGATAATCACTTCTTGGATCTTCAGGATGAATTAATTCATAAATATCTTTTGAAATGTTTTTAGGTATTTCATGATGATCGGTAACAATTACATCAATTCCATTTTGCTTAGCCCAAGCAAAAGCATCAGTACCACTAACCCCATTATCTACGGTAATTAATAAACTAACTCCCGTTTTTAATATCCGTTGATAAGTACCCAGATTTGGCCCATAACCATCCATAAAACGATCAGGTATATAATAACGAACATCAGCTCCAAGAATTGTTAAAGCTTCATATAACACTGAAGTAGCAGTAACTCCATCAGCATCATAATCTCCATAAATTAAAATTTGTTCACCATGTTCAATTGCTCGATGAATTCTAGCACAGCAACGTTCCATTCCAGCCATTAAAAATGGATCGTAGGGTTGAAAATCTTTTAGTGTAATTTTACTTTCAAAATCACTGCGTGAAGTAATTCCTCGCTGTACTAAAATTTGAGCAAAAAGTGGAGAAATTGCTAATTCTTTTTGTAACCTATCTGCAGTTTTTAAATCAGTCGAATTATTCCTTATCCACTCATACTTCATTGATTATCTTCTTGATCCATACCAAAAATAGTCATAAAAGCTTCTTGAGGAACTTCTACACTACCAATTGCTTTCATCCTTTTCTTCCCAGCTTTTTGCTTTTCCAATAGTTTACGTTTTCTAGTAATATCACCACCATAACATTTAGCAATAACATTTTTACGATAAGATTTTACTGTAGAACGAGCTAAAATCTTATTACCAATAGCAGCTTGAATTGCAATTTCAAATTGTTGTCTTGGAATTACCGTCTTTAAGCGTTCAACGATCTGTTTTCCACGAATATTTGCTATGTCTCGATGAACAATACTACTTAGTGCATCAACTGGTTCGCCATTTAACAATATATCCATTTTAACTAAATCGGATTCTTGATAGCCTGTAACTTCATAGTCTAAAGAAGCATAACCTTTAGTTCGACTTTTCAATTCATCAAAATAATTATAAATAATTTCCGAAAGTGGCATTTTATATTTCAATTCAACTCGATTATTATCTAGATAGTTCATTGTTTGATATTCGCCACGTTTATTTTGAGAAATTTCCATTACCGGGCCAATATATTCACTAGGTACCATAATTGATGCATCCACAAAAGGTTCTTCAAAACGACTAACCTTACTTACATCTTCAATTTGCGAGGGATTATCTACTTGTAGCTCTGTTCCATCTTGCAAAAAAACATGATAATGAACAGAAGGAGCAGTCATAATTATCTCCAAGCCAAATTCACGTTCTAAACGCTCCTGAACAACATTCATATGCAATAAACCTAAAAATCCACAACGAAAACCAAAACCTAAAGCTTGGGAAGTCTCGGGTTCAAAAGTTAAAGCAGCATCATTCAATTTAAGCTTCTCTAAACTTTCTCTTAAATTTGAAAATTTAGCATTATCAATAGGATAAATGCCTGCATAAACCATAGGATTACTTTCACGATAACCCTTTAAAGGATTAGCGGCAGGATTACCAGTTAAGGTAATAGTATCACCCACCCTAATTTCTGAAATATCTCTAATTCCAGCGATTACAAATCCTACATCTCCAGTCATCAATTCATCTCGATTTTGTATCGCCGGACGATTAACTCCTAATTCTAAAATTTCATATTTTTTGTGAGAGTTCATTAAAGTAATAGAATCACCGATTTTTAAAATTCCACTTTTAATGCGAATTAAAAGAACCACTCCCTTATAACTATCATAATAAGAATCAAAGATTAAGGCCCTTACTGGTTGATCTATTAAATTTTTGGGAGGTTGAATATCAGTGATGATTCTTTCCAGAAGTTCTGGAATACCCTGTCCTGTTTTAGCACTAACTAAAACCGCATCACTAGCATCTATTCCAATAATATCTTCAATTTCTTTTTTAGTTCCATCTACGTCAGCTGATGGTAAATCAATTTTGTTGATTACAGGTAAAATATCTAAATCATTTTCAATTGCTAAATAAACATTAGAAACAGTCTGGGCTTGTACCCCCTGAGATGCATCAACAATTAATAAAGCTCCTTCACAAGCTGCTAAACTGCGCGAAACTTCATATGAAAAATCAACATGACCCGGAGTATCAATTAGATGAAATACATATGATTCACCGTTTTTTGCCTTATAATTTAATTCAATTGCATTTAATTTAATAGTTATTCCCCGTTCACGCTCAATATCCATATCATCTAATACTTGATTTTGCATTTCGCGTTGGGAAATTGTATTAGTTAATTCCAAAATACGATCAGCAATTGTTGACTTACCATGATCTATATGAGCGATAATCGAAAAATTTCGAATATGCGCTAATCTTTTTTTTAATTGCTTTTGCGATAAATCCGACATTAAAAGTCCTTCTAATTTTACTTAACTAAATCATAACATGAATTTTTACTTATTTTATTCTTGTTTAAAAATTTGCAACTGCAGATATATAAAAAAGCAGTTAAAGTTAATCAACTGCTTTTTTATTCTTACTTCATAAATCGAATCTTTCACGCATTCGACTAAAGAATGAATTATCATCGTTAGGTTTATTTTCACCCATTGCTTCCACGTAATTTAACAAAGCTTTCTTTTGCTTCTCATTTAATTTACGGGGGACTTCAATTTTTAAAGTAACGTATTGATTACCAATACCACTAGAATTCAGATGCGGTACCCCTTTACCTTTAATTTTCATCACAGTATTAGGTTGCGTTCCTGCTGGAATTGTCATTTCACCCGGGCCATAAACCGTATCTACCTTAACCTTATCTCCCAAGACTGCTTGAGCGTAATTAATAGTTTCCTCACTGTATAGATCGTAATTCTTTCTTTTATATTTCGTAGAAGATGAAATATCAACATCAACATACAAACTACCATATGCTCCATTAAGCGGCCCCGCATTTCCAGCGCCTTCTTTAACCAATTGTTGACCATTATCAATTCCCTTTGGAATTTGCACAGTGATAGTATTCTTTTGACGAGTAATTCCCCGACCACTACAGGTTGTGCACTTTTCTTTAATAATTTGACCAGAACCATGGCAAGTTGGACAAACTCTCCTAGTTTGTTGGACTCCAAAAAGGCTTTGTACTTGTTGAACTATAAAACCAGAGCCATGACAATTCGTACATTGTTGTGGTTCAGTTCCTGGTTTAGCACCATTTCCGTGACAAGTTGGACAACGATCCATTCGATCGTAGGAAACATCAACGTTTTTACCAAAAATTGCATCCTCAAATTTAAGGTGAACCCGGTATTCAAGATCGCTACCCTTTTTCTGACGAGGTCCAGAACTACGTTGGGAAGAACTTCCATTACCAAAAAATGAATTTAAAATATCTTCAAAGTCATCAAAGTCACCGCTACTAGTAAACTGTGTATTGCCATTAAAATTGTTAAAGCCACTAAAACCTTGTCCAAAACCACCGGCCCCTGCATTTGCTCCAGCACTACCAAATTGATCATATTGTGCTTTTTTATTGGGATCAGATAAAACTTCATAAGCTTCATTGATTTCTTTAAATTTTTCTTCAGCACCAGGTTCATGATTAACATCAGGATGGTATTTTTTTGTTAATTCACGGTAAGCTTTCTTAATGTCATCCTCTGAAGCGTCATGACTGACGCCTAGAATATCATAGTAATCTTTTTGGGCCACTAAATTTATGCCTCAATTCATTTTTTATTTTTTCTCTTTAAAGTCAGCATCTACAGTATGATCATCACCATTTTGACCATCATTTTTATTGTCATTACTTGAACTTGTATTATTAGCACCTTGAGCCTGTTGAGCTTGTTGAGCTTTTTGATACATTTCAACAGTCATTTTTTGCAATGCTTCAGATAATGCGTCCTTTTTCGATTTCATTTCTTCAAGATTATTATCTTTTTGAGCTTTAGCTAATTCATCTTTAAGCTTCTTTGCTTTATCAATATCAGTATCACTAACTTTACCCTTTAATTCATCAAAGGTTTTATCAGCTGTACCTAAAATTTGATCTACTTCATTACGTAAATCAGCTTCTTCTTTACGTTTCTTATCGCTCTCTTCATTTTCTTGTGCTTCTTTGACCATTCGATCAATGTCACTATCAGAAAGACCAGAAGAAGATTTAATCGTAATTTTTTGTTCTTTATTTGTGCCTAAATCCTTAGCTGAAACATTAACAATTCCGTTTTTATCAATATCAAATTTTACTTCGATTTGAGGTACTCCTCTTGGCGCAGGCGGGATGTCAGTTAACTGAAAATTGCCTAAAGTTTTATTATCTGCAGCCATGGGTCTTTCACCTTGTAGCACGTGAATATCAACTCCAGACTGATTATCAGCTGCGGTAGAAAAAATCTGCGATTTACTTGTCGGAATAGTAGTATTACGAGGTATTAGCTTAGTAAATACCCCACCCATAGTTTCAATTCCTAAAGATAAGGGAGTGACATCAAGTAAAACAACATCTTTTACATCCCCAGATATAACCCCTCCTTGAATTGCAGCACCTAAAGCAACTGCTTCATCGGGATTAATTGAGTGATCTGGATCTTTACCAGTCCAGTTCTTTACTGCTTCTTGGATAGCTGGAATTCTTGTAGAACCACCATTAAGAATTACTTTACTAATATCAGAATTAGTTAAATTAGCATCTTTTAATGCATTATCCATTGGAATTTTAGTTTTTTCTACTAAATCCTTCGTTAAATCATTAAATTTAGCTCTAGTTAAGGTCATTTCCAAATGAAGTGGCCCATTATCATTAGCCGAAATAAATGGTAAAGAAATTTGACTGGTAGTTGTACTAGATAATTCCATCTTTGCTTTTTCAGCTGCATCTTTTAATCGTTGCATTGCCATCTTATCTTTAGATAAATCTATACCATTGGATTTTTTGAATTCATCTACCATCCAATTCATTACTCGCTGATCAAAATCATCACCACCAAGGTGGGTATCACCATTAGTTGAAAGAACTTGGAAAACACCATCTCCTAATTCCAAAATAGAAACATCAAATGTCCCACCACCAAGGTCATAAACCATAACCTTTTCATCATTTTTACCTTTATCTAATCCATATGCTAAAGCGGATGCAGTTGGTTCGTTAATGATACGAGCTACTTCTAAGCCAGCAATTTTACCAGCATCTTTTGTTGCTTGTCGTTGTGCATCATTAAAGTAAGCTGGCACTGTAATAACTGCTTGAGTTACTGGTTCTCCTAAATAATCATCTGCAAACTTTTTAATATATTGTAGAATCATTGCAGAAATTTCTTGAGGCGTATATTCTTTGCCGTCAACATTAACTTTATATCCTGCTTCTCCCATATGACGTTTGATTGAAATAATCGTATTTGGATTGGTCAACTCTTGCCTTTTAGCTACTTCTCCAACTTGAATTTCGCCATCTTTGAAAGCTACTACTGAAGGAGTAGTTCGATTACCTTCGGGATTAGTAATAATCTTCGGTTCATTTCCTTCAAGAACTGCTACTGCTGAATTCGTTGTTCCTAAATCAATTCCAATAATCTTTGCCATAAATCTTTACCCTCTTTTTTTACTTAGTTACAATTACCATTGCTGGTCTGATTACGCGATCTTTTAATTTATAACCAGATTGTAAAACCTGTTTTACAACATTTTTCTTTTCATTTTGCTGAGCTTCTACAACAGAAACAGCCTGATGAATTAATGGATCAAATTTAACTCCAGCTTCTGAAATTTCTATTATTTCATTATCTTTTAAAGCTTGATTCATTTGCTTTAGGACCATTTCAATTCCTTTTCTTAGTTGTTCTGATCCCTTATCATCTGTTTTTACAGCTAAAGCCCGTTTTAAATTATCAATTCCAGGTAAAATTTCTTGAGCTAATTTTTGACCACTATATTTTAGTAGTTCTGCTCTTTCTTTTTTAAAATGATTATTCATATTAGCAATTTCAGCTTCAGCTCTTAAATACTGATCTTGAAGTTGCTCATTTTTTTCTTTTAATTTTACATTTTCTTGACTTAATTTATGAAAATCAGCCCCATTTGGAACCGATTCTTCACTATCTTTAGTTTTATTTTCTTTTTGCTTTGGTGCTTTTTTATCTGCCTTAGCTGTACCCATTGTTTCATCTTGAGGGGCTTTAGCTTTTTTTAAATCATCTGCATTTTTCACAATTATTTGTTTACCTCTCAATCCATCTCTTCAATATTATTGATTCGCTTTTGCAATTCATCTCGAAAAGTACTAACAATTGCTAACATCTTGCTATAAGGCATCATTTGCGGTCCTAATAAAGCAAGAAGCCCACTTTGGAGATGCTTAGTATCAAAACGTGCACTAACTAGAATAAAATCACCATTATCTGTATCAACAATTCGAGGAATAAATTGTATTTGTGTAGTTTCTCCTCGAGTTAATCCAATTTTTTTTATCAATTTCATAAAATCATCACTCTTTGAATTAACAAAAGTAATCATTTCTTTAACCGTATCTGGTGATTCATCATGAACATAGTTTAATAAGTTATACTCACCCTCAATATAATAGTGATCACTTGCCAAATCGTTTATAATTTGTTCAATATCTTCTCTGACAAATTCATCAATAGCCTGGTACTTACCTTCAGAATCAAAATTATCTAAAAACTCTAGAGCTTTTTTTATTGTCTTACCAACTAGCTCACTTTCAAGCATCTGAGTTAAAATTTTTAAACTCTCAGGTGAAATTGTATCTACCGAAGCCACCCTTTCTGAAATTCGTCCGAAACTATCAGTAGCAATCAACATTACTCTCTTATGTTGTAAAGTAACTACTCTGAAATCAGCAATTTGCGAAGATATAGCTTCAGGGCTAAAAGAAACAGACATGTAATCGGTCATCTTTGAAAGTAATTCAGTTGATTTACGAATAATCTCATCAATTTGTTTACTTTCAGCTCGCTCCATAAAAGTTCTAATTTTAAAACGTAATTCTTTTGAAACATTAACTGGTTCCAAAATATTTTCAAAATAATAATGAAAGCCAGCGAGAGAAGGAATTCTACCAGAAGATAGGTGAGTTTTTTCAATTAAACCCAATCCTTCTAGTTCAGACATCTCGTTTCTAATTGTTGCTGAGGAAACTCCTAGTTCTGCGGCTTGTTGCAAGTATTTTGAACCAACCGCATGACCAGTAACTGCATAATTGACAATGATCTCTTTGAGAATGATTTTTTGTCTTTCAGTTAACATTAAATCACCTCTTTTAGCACTCTCTGTCATCAAGTGCTAACAGTTATATAGTACTCTCCTCCTCAATTGATGTCAAGCAGTAAGAGACCTAACCTAAGAGAAATTCTGAAAAAACATCGTTAGCAATATAACGACCATTTTCAGTTAGAAAAATTCTTTCATTTTTATATTCAATTAAGCCTTCAGCTGTCAATTTTTTAATTTGCTTTTGATATAACTGTAATAAATCAATGCGTAATTTTTTAGACGATTTTTTTAAATTTACTCCCTGATTTAAGCGTAATCCTAAAAACATTTCTTCTTCAATTTGTTCTTGCAAGGTTAAAAAATGATTTTTTAAAATTGGCATTTCATCGTTTTCTAAATCATTGATATAATCATTAATTACTTGTTTATTTTGAATTCTGACATTTCCAAAATGGGCATGAGCACCTGCACCAAAACCATAATAATCATCATTTAGCCAATAAATTTTATTATGAAGAGATTCGTGATTGGCAAAACAAAAATTACTAATTTCATATTGATGCCAACCATTTTGTTGTAAAACCTTCATTGCATAAGAATACATTTGACGATCGTTTTCCGGGGTTGGTAAAACTAAACGATGCTCTAATAAAAGATTATGAAAAACTGTATGCTGTTCTAAAATCAATGAATAAATAGATAAATGGGTTATATTTAACTTAAGTGCTTGACTAATATTTTCTGTAAATTCTTCAAAACTTTGCCCAGGTAGACGAAACATTAAATCTAAACTAATATTTTTAAAACCTACTTTTTGAGCATTATGGACCGCTTGAATAATAGAATTACGATCATGATTACGTCCAATTCTTTTTAATGTATTATTACTAAAGCTCTGAGCTCCAATGCTAAGTCTACGAATCCCATACTTGTACATAATTTGCAATTTATCATAATTTTGTAAATCACTAGGATTAGTTTCGATTGTAAAATCTTGAATTTGACTAATATCAAATATTTTATTTAACCCATTTAATAAATAAATTAATTGTTTCTCTGACAGAGCACTCGGTGTTCCTCCACCAATATAAATACTTTTAATATCATTTTGACATCTAATTTTTAATCCTTTTTTGATTTCTTTAAGCAGACATTTCAAATATAAATCTACTGGCTGTCCAATTTTTAAAACTTTTGGAAAGTCGCAATAATAACAAATATGATCACAAAAAGGAATATGAATATAGACTCCAATCATTGTTAGCAATATATCTCCTTATATTAACTTCATCTTGGCTAATTTTATTCTTTAAATCCTTTTCCGATTTAAACTTCATTTGATAACGTTCAAAATGAAGCCATGCTATACTTAACTTTTCACCATAAATGTTATCAGAAAAATCCAAAATAAAAGTTTCTAAAAATTGCTTTTTACCATTATAGGTTGGTTTATTACCTAAAGAAGTAATCCCCCAATAAACTTTTCCCTTTAATTTAACACATGTAAAATAGACGCCAGCTGGAGGCATCAAGTAATTATTTAAATTATTACTATTAGCTGTAGGAAAATTAAGAGTTCGACCAATTTTTTCCCCTTTAATTACAGTACCTTTTGTTATATATGGCCTTCCTAATAATTGTTCAACTATTTCTAATTCATGATTATTAATTGCATGCCGAACAAGAGAAGAGGAAATTTTTTTATTTCCTATTTTAGTAAATGGGACTTTAGTAATCGTAAAGGCATTTTGAGCATAATTAGCTAAACATTCCATATTAGCAATTGCTTTTTTGCCATAAGTAAAATCAATTCCTGCAATAAAATGTTTAACATGCGCAGCTTTTAAGTAAAAATCGACAAAATCTTGTGGAGCCATATTTTGAATTCGGTTATTAAAATTAACCTCTAAAACTATATCAACTCCTAATCTATTAAATTGTTTTTCCTTATCTGCTAAAGTACTTAAAATCGGATAAGGCTGAGGTACATTGGTATAGAACTGCTTAGGATATGGCCAAAAAGTAAGAACAACTAAAGGCATACTAAATTGTTTTGCTTTTTTTTTAGCTTCTTTAATTAAAAATTGATGGCCTAAGTGCATTCCATCAAAAAAACCAGCTGTCATTACATTAGGCGTTAAGTTCAGTTCTTTAATTATTTCTTCATTTTTAACTTTTATAATTTTCATTAATGTTATCCAAAAACATGGTATCAGCTCGATAAAATCCTTGATCTAATCGATAAATTGCAATTATTTTCTGTTGATATTTTAAAGCAACTTTAGTTAGATTAAGATCAAGCACCACTGGAGCTCCATTTTTAACCTGATTAAATTCAGTGTCAGTTAGTTCTCGTGTAGGTAAATTTTGTAATAGTTGTTCTAATGGGATTACAAAATTTTGAGCATCCGTAGCTTTTTTTAATTTTGATAAAGGTATAGCCTCATCTATTTCAAACCCCCCACTTGCAATACGGGTTAAATTTTTCATCACTGCAGGATAACCCAATTTTTCACCAATTTGAGTACATAGTGTCCTAATATAGGTACCTTTTGAACAAAAAACCTCAAAATCAAACTCACAAGTATTAGGCATACTCGAATTAATAGATGATGTTCTAAAAATATTAGAAATTTCAAAAAGGCGGGAGGGTTTACGAATATAAATATCATTACGAGCATATTCATATAGGTGTTTACCATGATATCGTACAGCAGAGAAAAAGGGAGGAACCTGGTAGTTCTCCCCTTTAAAAGATTTTAAAACTAAATCAATATCAGTATTAGAAATTTCTGGTTCAACTTTTTTAGTTGCTATAACTTTTCCAGTTAAATCTTCAGTTTCAGTAGCTTTACCAATTAAGATTGTACAAGAATACGCCTTTTTTTTGTTCATCATTGATTCAACTAACTTAGTTGCATTCCCTAAGCATATTGGCAAAATTCCCGTAACTAAAGGATCTAAAGTTCCAATATGGCCGATTTTTTTTTGTTTAAAAATTTTTTTTAATTGATTGACGTAATAAAAGCTTGAATAACCAGCTTCTTTGTAAATGGGAACTACACCATTAATCATTTTTTTCCCTTGATTGTGTTTCTAAATTATTAATAATTCGACTTATCTTTTCCGCATAATCAAGTGATCCGTCACGGACAAATTCAATTTCAGGTACTCTTCTAATAATAATTTTTTTACTTAATAAAAACCGAATTCTCTTTTTTGCTTTATTCAAAGCTTTTTCAATTTTTTCTGCTTTACTGGCTAAATGTCCCATAAAGCTATAGTAAATTTTAGCATTTTTTAAATCCTTAGAAAGATCCACCCCAGTGATAGTAATATCTGATAACCGTGGATCATTTATATCCTGAATAATAATTTGACCAATTTCTTTCATTATTTCTGTTTCTAAACGATCAACTCGATAACGCATTTTTATACCTTTCTTTATACTGCTGATACTTCTTCCATAATAAATGCTTCAATCTGATCATCAACTTTAATATCATTATATTTTTCAATCATCAAGCCGCATTCATCACCAGCTTTTACTTCTTTAACATCATCTTTATAATGCTTCAAAGAAGCAAGTTTTCCGGTATAAATTACTACACCATTACGAATTAAACGAACTCCACTATCTTTTTGAATAAAGCCTGTTTCAACAAATGATCCAGCTATTGTTCCTAATTTTGAAACTTTAAAAATTTCTTTAACTGTTAAGCTACCTGTTACTTTTTCTTCATAGACAGGCTCTAGCATTCCTTTCATTGCAGATTCAATTTCTTCAATAGCATTATAAATTACACTATGTAATCTAATATCCACATGTTCTGAATCAGCTTCTTGTTTTGCTTGAGGTGTAGGACGTACATCAAAACCAATGATAATAGCATCACCAGCTGCAGCTAAACTAACATCACTTTCATTAATTGCGCCAACAGCAGCATGGATAACGTTTACCTTAACGCCTTTAACTTCAATTTTTTCTAAACTACTACGTAAAGCTTCAACTGTTCCTTGCACATCGGCTTTAATAATAACCGCAACTTCTTTGATTTCTCCCTCATTCATAGAATCAAATAAATTATCAATTGTAACATGATTAGATTTCTGACGATCATTTAATTCTGCTTGTTTTGCACGAGCTTCGCCAACCTGACGACTAACTTTTTCATCATTAAAAACAACAAATTTATCTGCTGAATCAGGTACATTATTTAATCCTGTAATTTCTACAGGCATAGAAGGTGCTGCATTTTTAACCCTACGTCCATGATCATTAGTCATACTTCTAACTCTACCAAAAGTATTACCAACAACTAATGGATCTCCTATTTTTAAAGTACCTTGTTGAACTAGTAAAGTTGCAACTGGGCCTCGACCTTTATCAAGTTTAGCTTCAATTACAGTTCCAACAGCATTCCTTTTAGGGTCAGCTTTCAACTCTAAAACTTCAGCTTGTAAATTAATCATTTCAAGAAGCTCATCAATATTTTCTCCAGTTTTTGCAGAAATATTAACAAAAATTGTATCACCACCCCAATCTTCAGGAATCAATTCATATTCACTTAATTGTTCCATAACGTGACTCGGGTTAGCTCCTGGTTTATCCATTTTATTTACTGCAACAATAACTGGAACTTTAGCAGCTTTAGCATGATTAATTGCTTCTATTGTTTGTGGCATTACTCCATCATCAGCTGCAACCACTAAAACAATAATATCAGTAATATCTGCTCCCCGTGCTCGCATTTCCGTAAAAGCTTCGTGACCTGGAGTATCAAGAAAAGTAATTAATTTCCCTTTAATGTTAACCTGATAGGCACCAATATGCTGAGTAATTCCTCCTGCTTCTTTTTCAGAAACATGAGTATGTCTTAAACGATCTAACAAAGTTGTTTTCCCATGGTCAACATGTCCCATTATCGTAACTACAGGTGGTCGTTTAACTAAATCCTCTTTTTCTTTGTCAGAAAGATCAAAATACTTATCTAAATCACTTAAATCTTCAGGAATTATTTTTTTTGCTTCTATTCCATAATCTGTTGCTAACAATTCAATAGTATCATCATCAAGTGATTGATTCTGATTAGTCATGATACCTAACATAAATAATTTTTTCACTATCTCAGTAGGTTCACGGTGAAGAATTTTACCTAAATCTTGAGCATTCATTCCTTCAGAATAATCTAGTACTTTCGGCAACGGTCTATCTTTCCTTACATTAACAGTAACATTAGATTTACTTTTATTTTTGGACTTATTATTCTTATGTACATGATGCTTATTAAAACTTTTTTCTGAATTATCTTTTCTTTTATTATTATGTTTCCAAAATTGGCCAGATTGATTTTCTTTTTTTAAATCTGGCTTAGTAAATTCTTTATGTTGAGTATTATTAACCTTTTTATATTTAGGAGGATTATTTTTAACAACATCATGTTTTACGGTAGAAGATTTTGAATTAGCAACTGTTTTTTTATTACTGTCAACTGATTTATGATGAATTAATTTATTGTTGTTTGTTCGTTTATGCTGATTTTCCACTACTTGCTTTTGATCAAATTCTTTTTGAGGATTCGATTTTTTTTCTAATGTTTCTTTATAAAATTCTTGGCTTTGACGTCTTTTTAATGAATTAGCTTGAGCTTTAGCATCAAATGTCATTTTCGGGCGATCATTTTTACGCTGAAAATTATTGCTTTGATTTTGTCGGCTATTTCTAAGTCCTTTTTTATTATTAAAATTATTATTATGATTTTTTACTTTATTTTGAGAAGTTTTATTAGGATTACGAAGTGCTTTAACACTAATCTTTATCTTGGCTTTCTTTTCACTTAAATCAAATTTTTCGTTATTGTTTTTTGGTGCCTCAGTATATGATTTCTTTTCTTCGAATTTTTGATTGTCCTTCAAGTTTTTTGGTTTTATTGATACTTTTTTAGAAGTTGTATTTTTAATACTTTGCTTCAGTTTATTTGCTTCAACATCACTAACTACTGACATGTGACTTTTCACATTAAACCCTAGAGTTTTTGCTATTGTTACTAACTCTTTAGATTGTTTTCCAATCTCTTTTGCTAATTCATATATTCTTATTTTAGCCAAATCTATAACCTCCTAAGCTTAACTACACTATTTTTTACTCATTTTTTACTCCTGAATAATTCATTACGTGCAATTTGATGTTCCATATATTGATATAATTTTTGGTAAAATTCTTTGCTAACCTGTACCTTAAATGCTTGTTCAAAAACTCTTTTTTTCTGAGCAATTTCAATATTTTTAAGATTTAATGAAATGTAAGCTCCTCTACCAGCAAGTTTACCACTAGGATCAATAACCAAACCCTGATCTTTATTATTAACAATTCTAATCAATTGTTTTTTAGGGAGCATTTTTCTAGTAATCAGGTCTAATCTCAAAGATTCCTTTTTCATTCTACCAAAATTTCCTTACTTATTACTAATTTTCACTATTTAATTCTTCATTACTTGATTCAAATTTATCAATATTATCTTTATCAATATCACTTTCATTTGAATTAATAGTAGTAGATGTTTCATGATTAATGTCAGAATTGTCGTCAGTAAATTCTACATCCGATTCTGGTTTAATATCAATTTTATAACCTGTTAATTTTGCAGCTAAACGAGCATTCTGACCTTTTTTTCCAATAGCTAAAGATAGTTGATCATCAGGTACAATAACCAAACAGCTACTCTCATCATCATCTAAAAACTGGACAGCTATCACTTCAGCTGGTCTTAAAGCATTAGCGATAAAATCAATAGGATCTTTTTCCCATTCGATAATATCCATATTTTCACCATTTAGTTCATCAACAATTGCTTGAACTCTTTGACCACGTTGACCAACGGTAGTTCCCACAGCTGGTATATTAGGATCTGTTGAACGTACGGCAATTTTACTTCGATCACCAGGTTCTCGAGCAATAGCAACAATTTCGATGATTCCATTAAATATTTCAGGAACTTCTTGTTCAAATAATCTCTTAACTAATCCAGAATTAGTCCGTGATACAACAACACGGGGACCTTTAGTTGTATTTTCAACACTTGAAACATAAACCTTAATTCTTTGATACAAAGAATAAGACTCATGAGGAATTTGATCAGATTTCCCCATGACTCCCTCAATTTTTCCTAAATTTACATAAACATACTTATTATCAACACGCTGAACAACACCCTGCATAATTTCATGCTCATATTCAGCGTATTCCTTAAATTCTACATTACGTTCTTCTTCTCTAAGCTTTTGTAAAATAACTTGCTTTGCACTTTGAGCAGCTAATCGACCAAAATTTTTAGGAGTAACTTCAAATTTAATTTTATCGCCTAATTCATAACCTTTATTAATCGCTTGAGCTTCATTCAAAGACACCTCTAATTGATTATCAAAAACTTGATCAACTACTTCCTTAATTTGATAGACTTTTACTTCACCCGTTTGATCGTCAAACACAACTTCAACGTTTTGATTTTGACCATAGTGCTTTTTGTATGCAGCTTTCATAGCTTGAATTAAAGCATCAATAATAACTTCCTTTTTTACACCTTTATCATCTTCTAAAACTTTGAGTGCTTGTAAAACTTCTTGTGACAATTTCTTTTCCTCTTTTTTTAAAGTATTAGTGCATAATTTAAATGTGCAATATAATTTCTTGGAATTTCTTCATTATTTCCGTTAACTAACTTTAATTGTAATTTATCTGCATCAAATCTAGTTAATTTACCAATAAAACTTTTTTTATCATGATATTTACGATAACAGCTAACTTTAATATCTTTATCTAATGCTAAAGTTAATTCATGATCGTTACGAATAGCTCTTTCTAAACCTGCTGAAGAAACATCAAGGGTATACGATTCTGGAAATAAATCAGCTATCTGATCCAAACTCATTGATAAAAGCTCATTTACCTGAATAATTTCATCCATACTAATTAAATGATCAGCCTGTAATTGTATTTGTAAAATCCATCCTAATTTCTTCTGACTAAATGAAATACTATATAATTCAAGACCGTTGTTTAATTTTGACAATGTTTCTAAAACAATTTCTTTAACTTTCTCTTTTAATTCACTCATATTTTTCTTTATATAAACAAAAAGCGAGCAAACAATGCTCACTTTAATTTTTCTTTCAAAAAATTATAAAATGCCGAGGACCGGAATCGAACCGGTACGGTAATCACTTACCGCAGGATTTTAAGTCCTGTGCGTCTACCTGTTCCGCCACCCCGGCAAAATACAAAAGCGGAAGACGGGATTCGAACCCGCGACCCCCACCATGGCAAGGTGATG
>CALYPJ010000018.1 GCA_945273735.1 uncultured Lactobacillaceae bacterium | reverse complement strand
TAAACCAGGACTTAAGAAAGCCCGTAAAGCATCACAATTTAGTAAGCGTTAGAAAGAATTTTCCTTACTTAGATTTTGTTGGATTTTCCGGTCAAGGATATCTTTTATAAATTGGCAAGTCATTTTAATGACTTGCTTTTTTTATAACTAGTTAAAAATAAATACTTTTATTGGTGTTTGCATATATTTTTTAAATTAAATTGAAAAGTAATGAAATCTTTGCTTAAGAATATAGTTAATTTTACGTATCTTTCAAATTTAAATAAAAAATAATTCTAAAGATCACGACCCGAAAAAAGTGATATAAATAGGAAAATTTTTTAAACTTATTTTTCAAATTTTAATTACGTTGTTTAATTTTGATAGCTTTAAGCGATATTTCACTAAAATTAAAGCTAAAGCAATAATTACTTGTTAACTTTTTTTAAAAAAGTATAATGACATACATAATTGTTGATATAAAGTCAGAATTAGAATGAATTATAAATCTCCGGGATTGATGGATGCTTTTCTTAAGATAGAAAAGTATCCCTTTTTGATTTTAGTGATCGTCAGAAATTATCTAAAGCCGGATGGAGGCAAAAACGTTGGTAGAAAGAAAAACAGTTGAGGATTTTAAAAAGGCTGAAAAAGGAGCCGTGATTAGTATTGCTGCTTATATTGTGGTATCAGCCATAAAGTTAATTATTGGAAAGATTGCTAAGTCAGAGGCATTAACTGCTGATGGACTAAATAATTTTACCGATGTTATTTCTTCATTAACAGTTTTGATTGGCCTTTATTTAGCACAAAAACCAGCCGATCATGACCATCGTTACGGGCACTGGAAAATTGAAAACCTAGCAAGTTTGATTACTTCGTTAATTATGCTTTTGGTTGGTGGTGAAGTTATTTTTTCATCCTTAAAAAATTTGATTGAACAAAAAACTCAAAAACCAGATTGGTTGGCTGGGGTTGTTGGCGCTGTTTCTGGTGCTTTTATGCTTTTAATCTACTATATAAATCAAAAATTAGCTCGACAGGCAAATAGTTCCGCATTAAAAGCAGCGGCAAAAGATAACTTAAGTGATGCGTTAACAAGTTGGGGAACGGCAATTGCCATCCTTGCTGCAACTATTGGATATAGTTGGCTTGATGGTGTTACCGCACTAGTCGTCGGTATAATCATCTTAAAAACGGCCTTAGGAATTTTTAAAGAAAGTGCATTTGACTTATCGGATGGGTTTGATGATGAGAAATTAAATCAGTATATTGTAGCAATTAATGATATTGACGGAGTTGGTGGCATTAAAAGTATTAAAGGTCGTTCTTTAGGCAGTAATATTTATTTGGATTTAATTATTGCAATTGATCCCGAAATGTCAGTACGAAAAAGTCATGAAATTACTCAAAAAATTCAACAAATGTTAGAAGAAAAGTTTCATATTTATGATGTCGATATCCATGTTGAACCTGATGAATAACTTCTTTTTTGTTGTCCAAATTTAACATTTAATCCGAGCTAGTTCAGTTACAATTAATAAAGTAGAAGTAGGAGGTGAAAACCATAAAAATAAGAAATAAAATTTCGCAATTTTTGATTAGTTTATTGGTAATTTTTCCCTTGATTTCTGTACCAGTTAAAGCTGAAGGAAGTAATTTATTTGCTGATGTGTCGAATTGGCAACCCGACACGCAAGAATTTTTCGATCAGATGGTTAGTCAAGGGATTAGTGGGGTAGTAATTAAGTTGACTGCCGGTGGTGCAAAGAACGATAACTTTATTAATCCCAAAGCGGCTAAACAAATTCAAGCTGCTCGCAATTTAAATTTACCAATTAGTTTATATCATTATGCTAAATATCAAGGAATTGCCCAAGCCCAAGCAGAAGCAAATTTTTTTGCTAATCAGGCTCAAACCTATGGGTTTGGTAAAAATACTTTAATGGTGGCTGACGTTGAAGATTCTTCATTGACAAATCCCTATCAAGATACAGTCGCTTTTCAAGCCGAATTAGCTCGTTTAGGATACAAATCCCAAGTTATTTATTCTATGGCCTCGTGGTTTTGGAATCAAAAAGTTCCTCGTACCTATCCAGCTTGGGTAGCTCATTATAATGTTGATCAACCAGGAGTTTCAGGAATTGCTGCTTGGCAGTTTACTAATAAGTTCAAAGGAATGCATCTTGATGCAAGTTATGACTATCAAGGACTCTTTACTTTTAGTCAAAGTAATCCTCCAGCAGTTACGGTTAAATACATTCCCGGTTACGGGATTATGCTATGGGATAATTATGATATTAATACTCGCAGACCTTTATATCGCTATTTACCTCATGGTAGTGCTTGGCGCCTTTTCCGTCAGGCTAAAATAAAAGGGGAATATTGGTATGAATTAGGAACAAATCAATGGATTCAAGCTCGTTACACTAATTTTCCCAATGGGCATCCGGTGATGGAGACGATTTTACCAAACAGTGATCCTAATGGTCGACCAATTGCAACCATTGATTACTTGTCTGGTTACGGAATAATGCTATGGAATAATTATGATGTTTATACGCGCAGTCCCTTACATCGCTATTTGCCGGATGGTAGTGATTGGAAAGTTGTGGGTCAAGCCAAAGTTGGTGATGGATATTGGTATAAATTAGGAACAAATCAGTGGATTGATGCAAATTACACAACTAATCCAAATGGCTTTACTAAAGCTCCAATTGTTAATAAATAAAGTATAATAAAATTTAAAGCTTTTGAAAAAAGTTTTGACAAATATTGAAGTTTTATTTCAATTAATTTATAATCATAACCTCTGCTTATATGGTTATTTATAAAGCCTTAAGAAGAAGTAAAAGACTTTTTATTAATTGTTAATAATTATAAATATTTTAATATGAAAGGAAAATTTATTTCATGCAGAAACTATTTATCAAAAGCATTGCTTTTTTGAGTTTATTATTTATTAGCGGAAGTTTAACTGCTTGTTCTAAAACGCAAGCAATTACTTCTAGTGCAAAATCCACAAAATTAAAATCAAAAGTAAGCCAAGATAAATTATCAACTAAAAAATTACCAACTAAAATTACGACTCAATCACTTTTAAAACACAGTCAAATGGTGATGGAAAAGGCTCCTAAATTTCAAGTTGTTAGCGATACTTCGCTCCAAAAAGGTGAAACAAATCAACATGAAAAAATTACGGGAACTTACTTTAAGAACCCGCTTAATATTCAATTAGAGTCTGAGAAATCAACAAATAATCAAACGGTAAAAGTTCAAACATTTTATCTTAATCGACATAAAATATTTGGGGAAGATAATGGAAATTGGGTTGGTAAGTCTTTAGATAAAGAAAATTTAAATCCTGATCTTAACCTGAAACAGTTAAATAATGTCACTGGGTTAATTTTTAATAATTCATTGAATAATTTTAATTTAACTCTTGAGGGTGACCATTATCTATTGCAAAACCATACTATCGATCAGAATGTAACATCTCAGTTAAGTCAGTTGCTAGCAGTGAATAATTACCAAGGAGAATCTACTTTTGCTGCTAAACTAAACCAATATAAAGTTACTGATTTCTCATATGAAGCTCACTTTGAACGTAAAACACTGGCACCACAAAGGATTACTTATGCAATTAGTTTAATTGATGCTAATCAAGAAAATATTCAATTAAATGGTTCCTTAATATATAATTTATCCTTAAAGCAGAAACGTTTTATGATGCCAAAATAAAAGAAAAGAGTGTTATTAATAACACTCTTTTTTTATAAAAATTCTAAAAAAACCTGATAATTTTTGGTTGGTAATTTAAGAAGCTTTAGTAATATTATCTGTTGGCTTGTAATTAAGCTAAAATTATATCTTTAAACATAAATCTTAATTTTTTACTTATTAACATCAAAATATTGATTACTTAGTGAAGACTGAGTAAGATTAAAATGTTGAAGGTATGTATTGAAGTCAGGAGATCAAAAATTGAGAAATTATGTTTTTGCAAAACGGGTAAATAGCATTACCCCTTCACCAACTTTAGCAATGAATGCACGGGCTCAGCAATTAGCCAGTCAAGGACATGCGGTAATTAATTTAAGTGTAGGCGAACCCGATTTTACTACGCCTAAGTTTATTGATGATGCAGCAAAAAAAGCAATTGATACCGGATTGGCTAGTTTTTACACGCCAACTTTAGGGATTAAAGAGTTACGTACAGCGGTAGCTAATCATGAGTCAAGTATTGATCATTTGCAAGCAGCAAATGTTGCAGTGACGGCAAGTGCAAAGTTAGCATTATATGCATTAATGCAAATTTTAGTTTCTGATGGGGAAAAAGTGGTTATTGCGGCCCCATATTGGGTTAGTTACCAAGAACAGGTAAAATTAGCTCAAGGAGAATTTTACCCAATTTTACCTCATAATCCAGATTTTAAATTGACAACTGCAGAACTGGAAAAATTGGACTTTATACCCAAGGTCGTCATTGTTAATAATCCAACTAATCCTACGGGAGCAGTTTATAGTGCTACAGAAATGCAGTCTTTAATTAAGTGGGCTAATATTAACGATGCTTTTTTAATTGTGGATGAAATTTATGATAAATTAGTTTATAATAAAACAACTTTTACAAGTGTATTAAAATTAGCATCAATCAAAAATCAAAAATTAATTGTTGTCAACGGAGTTTCTAAGGCTTACGCAATGACTGGTTGGCGTATTGGGTGGGTTTTAGCTGATGAACAAATTATTACTCAATTAGGTATTGTTTTAGATCACATAACTTCAAATCCAGCAGCAGTTTCACAATATGCCGCTTTAGCTGCAGTTAATGGTGATAACACTTCTGTTAATCAAATGAAGCAACAATTTGAAAAAAGATTGAATGCAACTTGGCCACAATTAACAGAAATTCCAGGATTAATTTTTGGCGCTAAACCGCAAGGAGCTTTTTATTGTTTTATGAAAGTAGATCCAAAAGTTTTAGAACGCAAAGTAATGAAGAATACTACTGAATTAACCCTTGATATTTTAGAAAAGAAGCAGGTAGCATTAGCTGCTGGAGAGGGATTTGGCCTTCCGGGTTTTTTGCGGTTAAGTTATGCTAAGAAGCAAGATCAAATTAATGAAGCAATTAAACGATTGAAAGCGTATTTTAGTGAATGAGTTTAATAAATTTAGAACCTTTTGTTTTTGGTGGGAAACCCCATTTCCCTTCAGAAATGACAACCGATGGTAATTTCCTTAATTCCTGGGCTGAATTTCAGCGAAGTTCTGAAGTAAAAAGGATAAGCGACAGTTTAAAATCTCAAAATTTTCCTTTACGTTTTTTAGGAATCACGCAATTTGGCCCAGAAAACTTTATCTACTGGTTAGGTCTATTAATTCCCAACCAAGATTTTCCTTTACCAAAAGATTGGTTAAAGTTAAATTTGCCTGGTGGTCCCGGTTTTGCTTTGCAGAATGCGGCTCCTGCTAATCAGGTACTTCCGATTCGAGCAGAGTTAGATGCAGTATATCAATCAGCTCAAAAAGAAGAAGTAGCTTTACCGCAGAATATTTCCCATACCACAAAACCTTATTTTATTGAACAATTAAGTTTAGATAATTCCGCAATCCCTGAAAATTGGGCTTATTTTGTTTATCAGAGTTTAGAAGAAGATCCATTAGAAGATTAAGGAGGAGAAATGGCTAATACAAAATTAGAAGTTGGCGATATCGTAAAAGTTAAAAAAGGAGAAGGAGTTAATGTTTCTTTTCAAGGTAAAGTAAATAAATTGTATGAAAATGCGGTTTTATTAGAAGTTGATGAAAAGGCTTCTCCTAATCCAATTGCACTTTTAAATCTTCCTAATAATTTTTTAATTGTCCGTCAATCTTTATGTAAAGTTATTGGACATCAAAATCTCGCAGTAGTTACAAAAAAGAATGAGGATAAAAAAAAGAGTGATTCTACCGATAAAGAATCAACTAAAAAGGAAAACTAGTTAATTATATTAATGGATAGCCGATTTAAAGGAATTGCCATCGACCAATAGGCCAAAATTTAAAGAAAGCTACTCCGATAATATCTTTACGTTTAATAAAACCATAAGAACGAGAATCTTCAGATATTTGGCGATTATCCCCCATGACGAAGTATGAATTTGCCGGTACTTGGTTAGTATGAAGAATTTTTTTAAGAGTAAAATTTGGTGTCAATTTTTGCTGATTTAGCTCGGGACTGAGTTGTTTGAAAACATTTAAGTAAGGCTCTTTTTGCTTTTGGTGGTTAATGTACAATTGATCATTTTTCATTGTAATTTTATCTCCTGGTAACCCAATTACCCGTTTAATATAGTATTCTTTCGAATTATTTGGTGATTTAAAAATAATGATATTTCCGCGCCGAATATTCTTAAAACGCCAACTTAAAATTCGTTCACCCGGCGATAAATTAGGTTCCATGGATTGGCCAAAAATTTTAGTGCTCGCAAAAATAAAGGTCAATAAAAGATTGATTACTAAAAAAATAAATCCTAAATTTTGACCTATAGCAAAGAATTTCTTAAAAAGGAGTTTTCTTTTTTGCTTCAAAACACCCACCATCCTATTGGCAGTTTATAATATAACTTCTACAAATTTAGATTAATGTCAGTAAACAGTTATTTATTTTTTAGCAAAAATCTAAAGGTTTCCTTTGAAAAGAGATTAAAAGATTAGAGATGCAAAATAAAAGACTTGAATTTTATATTCAAGCCTTTTATTTTTTAACTGATTTTTATACTAATTGTCATCATCATTTATTTCTTGCTCAACATGAAATTTACGGGTTTCTTCGATCGGGACTCGTTTTAGCCGATTATACATGGCATAACGCTTTTTGACCGAATGTAACATTAATGGTACAGGTTCAATAACTGTATCAGCATATTCTAAACCATACCAACGATCGGGAGCTATGGTAATTCGTTCTAAAGTTAAACGTAGGCGAATGATAAATTTCTCAAATTCCGGTAATTCAGTTTCTGGTGATAATTCATCTTTAATAATTAAAAATGAAAAATCGCCTACCTGACGGTCAGGAATAATTGTGTATTTTTGTGGCTGACGTGCAATCGTACCATCTTGCATCAAATCTTTAACCACTTGTCGCATAAATACGTTAATTTTTTGATCAATCCGAAATCCTAAATAAAATTGAACATTAACCAAATAATTGGTGTCATAAGTTTCTACGGTGTATTTTTGGGTATATGGTTCATCAGTGACGTTTACCGTAACGAACCAGTATACCTGAGCGCGTTTAGGCCTTTTATCTAAAATTGAATACATGATATCACGTTTAATTTTAGTTGGGGCATGACTTTTACAAAGGGCAATTAAATTAGTTGTAAAGTAAGGTAAAGAATCATCTTGACTTAATTCTTGTAATTGCTCTTTGAAGGAAAGTATAGAAACACTATTTGCTTGATAATTTTCACGTGATTTAATTTGGCCACCGTAGGTCCAAATAAACATTATTGCTAGAATACTGATAGCAATAATTGCAGTTACGTAGCCACCATGAGTAAATTTCACTAAACTTGATAAAAAGAAAATTGTTTCAATTGAGCCAAAGAATCCCGCAATTTCAGCAGCAAATATTGGCTTAATTTTTTTACTACACATATATTGGTACAGTAATAACGTTGTCATTAGCATTGTTATGGTAATCGCTAGGCCATAAGCCGCTTCCATGTGGCTGGAAGTTTGGAAATAAAAAACGATGATTAAACAAATAATCCACATTAAATTATTTACTGAAGGCAAATAGAGTTGGCCTTTGATATCTGAAGGGTAAATAATTTTTAAGCGAGGTAAAATTCTTAGTTTAATTGCTTCAGATACTAAAGTATAAGAACCAGATATCAGCGCTTGAGAAGCAATAATTGCTGCAAGAGTGGAGATAAGAATTCCGAAAATTAATAAGTTTTTTGGTAACATATTGTAGAAAGGATTTAATTCCAAATTTTTGGCTAATGCTGAATTAGTACGATTATTTAAAATCCAAACCCCTTGTCCTAAATAATTTAAAACCAGGCAGATACATACATAAGGCCAACTTGCATAAATATTTTTGGCGCCAACATGTCCCATATCTGAATAGAGAGCTTCGGCACCAGTTGTAGCAAGAAAGACGCTGCCTAAAATAAAAATTCCCGAATGATTTTCAGCAGAAAAGAGAATTCGAATGGCGTAGTAAGGATTTAGTGCTCGAAAAATAGTGAAGTCTTGGACTACATAAGCTAAACCCGAAAGTCCTAAAAAGGTGAACCAGATAGCCATTACGGGACCAAATAAACGCCCAATACTGTTAGTACCAAATTTTTGAATAAAGAAAAGTATTGAAAGAATTACGACTGTAATGATAATAACTTGATTTTGTTTCGTAATTAAAGAATGATTAAAAAATTTAACTCCCTTTAGTCCTTCAATAGCTGTAGTTACAGTTACAGCTGGAGTTAAAGTACCGTCAGCAAGTAGGGTGGCTCCTCCAATCATCGCAATAATAATTAACCACCAGTGTCGCTTCCGGACCAAGGTATAAAGAGAAAAAATGCCTCCCTCGCCTTTGTTATCAGCCTTCAATGCAATGAGAACGTATTTAAAGGTAGTCATAATCATAACCGTCCAAAAGACTAATGATAAGGCCCCAATGACGAAGTCAGAACTGACTTGAGTGATACCGCCGTTATCATTAAGAATCGCTTTCATTACATAAAGCGGTGAAGTCCCAATATCGCCATAAACGACCCCTAACGTAATTAAAATTGTAGCAATACTAACTTTATTTAAGTTTGGATGACGATTGCTAGTTGTTTTCGAATTAATCTCTTTCATGATTTAATCGCTTAACCATTTCTCCCATTAATTTTTATTTTGGCCTAAAGATTTTAAAATATTAATCTAAAAAATCGCACGTTAAATGTGCGATTCATATTTAAATTTACATTAAGATCTTTTTAGGCTAATGCACCCATTGGATCCCAAGGTTGAAGAACCGTTGGATTATTATATTCGCTATCATATATGTATTGTTCATCACTAGTCAAATATTTTTTGTTAATAACGGCTTGATAAGCGAACTGATTCATCCATTCATCACTCATTACAAAATAACCTTTGGTACCAACTTTGTCTCCCCAAGAATTTTCAACTTTCCATTTAGTCGGTTTATCATCAACTAAGTCAACGCCTGTAATTACCATGGCATGAGTCATCAAAGACCCGTCATAATCAAGACGTTCAGCTTTGCTCATAGATAAATCAGTTGAGAATAAACTATCTAAAGTGTATAGTTTTGGATCCATAATTCCTTTTTTACTTTCGGAAGCTTTACCTACATCACTACCAAACCAAACACTTTCACCATCTTTTAATTGTGCAATAACCAATTGCTTTAAGCGATCCATTTCCAAATTTAAATGGCGAACTTGGCGCCCGCCGACAATATTACCCAATAAATCAACAGTGTAAAGTTTATTATAAGGTTTATCTTGAGTTGGCGCATTGATGATTGAAATATAATCAGATAATTTCCAGCCAAGGAACTGATCATAAAAAGATTTAGGAGTTAAGTCATTAACCCGATAGTATTTACCATCTTTATCAACATATTCCCAATCAAATTTGGTAGGCACAGGACCTAAAGATAAAGTTAATATTCGATAAACATCCTGTAACATTAATTTACGCATAGCTTCGATTTCCGTAGCAGTCCGTCCTTCTTTAATTGCTTTACGTAAAGCAACTGCATCATGACGTAGTTTGGTATTTAAAGTTTGGTTTAAGCTACTAGAATCTTTGGCATTAGCATTATCAGGCATTATGGTAGCTGGAACAATTCCATATTTTTCGATGATTGCACAAAACATATCCCATTGGCCACCGTCACCTTGAGGTGAAGTCATTAAAAAATCAAACCGCCGGGAATTTGTTGGCTCATCAGCAGTATTAATTACATTTTCATAGAAATAATTGCTTTTTTCTAATTTATCCCAGAAGAAAGTATAACTTTGAGATAATTCAAAACGATCAAGTTTGAATTTTTGTTGAATATCATGACGCATTGTATTTAAAGCGGCAAACATCCAGCAGCGGCCTGAACGACGTTGATTTGAAACCGCTCCCGTATCTAAATCAATAGAGAAAGTAGGTTGCATTTTACGAATTGAATCCGGATTTTCGGCAACTTTATATATCCCATTATTACCTATTGCTTGCATTAAATTTTGGCTTTGCGGCTCATTTTTTACTTGGTACGCAAAGGAATCAGTTAATTGATTAGAAATTTCAAAACTCATCTTTTACCTCTCTTTTTCTTTTCATTTATTGTATTGCTATTTAGTGTCGAATTACAGGGATAACTTCTGCTTTTTCTAATTTTCCAACAATTACGGTATTAACAATGTCTAAAAATAGCCCATGTTCTACAATGCCAACTTGTTGGTTAAGCCATTGAGCAAGTAAATGGGGATGTTTAATTTCATTTAAATGTAAATCAATAATATAGTTATGATAGTGGGTGAAAACTTTTTGTCCATTATTATCAAGACGAAACTTTGGGTGCAATCCTTCTTTTTGGAGACGTTTTAAAAGTAAAGAACTACCATATGGTAGAACTTCCAAAGGTAAAGGGAAAGCTCCTAATTGAGGAACTAATTTAGTTTCATCAACAATCCAAATATTTTTAGTACTAGCTTTTGCCACCAATTTTTCAAGGGTATGAGCCCCACCGCCCCCTTTAATACCTTGAAAATTAGAATCAATTTCATCAGCGCCATCGATCGTTAAGTCGAGATGGTCCACTTCATCAAGTTCTTTAACGGTAATTCCTAAATTTTTAGCTTGATTCGCTGTACGGCTAGATGTAGCGACAGTAGTTATTTGTAGGTGTTCACTTTTTACTCTTTGGGCAAGAGCTTCAACTAAGTAATAAACGGTGGTACCTGTTCCTAAGCCAATTGTCATTTGATTTTCGATCAACTTAGCAGCGTGTTGTCCCGCTAATCTTTTTTCATTTTTAATTTGTTCAGGACTCATCATTTGCCTCTTCATTAGGATTTTTAATTGCTAATTTTTGATAATCGGGATTAGCTGCGAAAGCAGCTTTAGCGTAAGAACAAGTTGGAATAATTTGAGCGTTATTATTTTTTGCTAATTCAATAACTTTTTTAAGCAATTGTTTGGCAATTCCTTGACCTCGCATTGAATCAGCGACGAAAGTATGAACAATATTCAGCACTTTACCGTTTTTGGTGCTTAAATATTTAATTTCAGCAACCATTTTTCCAGTTGCGTCATTAATAAAAAAGCGTCCTGGTTCTTCCAAAATTTTCATTATTACTTTCCTTTCTTTTGGTCTAATTTTAAAGCAAAAGTCTTGAAAATTAAACGTTTTGCCTTTGATCATGAAAAAAATTTGTTTTTTTTTTAGGGAAGGACTTGCAACATAATGAAGAAAAGATTAAGATAGATCATGAAGTTAGCACTTGAAGAGAAATAGTGCTAAAAAATATAGCTGGAGGTAATAAACTTGCTTAAACCATTAGGTGATCGTGTTTTAGTCAAAGTACGAAAAGAAGAAGAAAAAATTGGGGGGATTGTTTTAGCTAGTAATGCTAAAGAAAAACCCACTTCTGGAGAAGTAATTGCGGTTGGCGAAGGAGCACTTACTCCTGAAGGCAAGAGACAACCGATCGATGTTAAGGTTGGCGAGATTGTTTGGTATGATAAATATTCTGGTACTTCAATCAAATATGACGATGAAGAATATTTAGTAATTCGTGCCGGCGACTTATTAGCTGTTGAAGACTAATTATAACGAAATTGAATAAACGTGAGGTAAAATCATAGATGGCAAAAGATATAAAATTTGGTGAAAGCGCTCGTCGCTCTTTATTAAAAGGTGTCGATAAATTAGCTGATACTGTTAAAACAACTTTAGGACCAAAAGGTCGTAATGTAGTTTTAGAAAAATCGTATGGTTCTCCAACCATTACAAATGATGGTGTTACCATTGCAAAGGAAATTGAGTTAGAAAATCCTTATGAAAATATGGGTGCAAAATTAGTTGCTGAAGTTGCTTCAAAAACTAATGATATTGCTGGTGATGGAACTACTACAGCAACAGTTTTAGCCCAAGCAATCATTCGTGAAGGCATGAAGAATGTTTCCGCTGGAGCTAACCCAATTGGAATTCGTAAAGGAATTGAATTAGCAACTAAAGCAGCAGTAGATGGTTTGCATAAGATTTCCCATAAGGTTTCTGGTAAGAATGAAATTGCTCAGGTTGCAACCGTTTCTTCAAGTAGTGAAGAAGTTGGTCAAGAAATTGCTAATGCAATGGAAAAAGTTGGCAATGAAGGTGTAATTACTATTGAAGAATCAAAAGGGATTGACACTGAAGTTGACGTAGTTGAAGGAATGCAATTTGATCGTGGTTATTTAAGCCAATACATGGTTACTGATAACGACAAAATGGAAGCAGATTTAGATGATCCTTATATTTTAATTACTGATAAGAAAATCTCTAATATTCAAGATATTTTGCCATTATTACAAGAAATTGTTAAATCAGGTAAATCATTATTAATTATTGCCGATGATGTTGATGGTGAAGCTTTACCAACGTTAGTTTTGAACAAAATTAGAGGTACTTTCAATGTAGTTGCTGTTAAAGCTCCTGGTTTTGGTGATCGTCGGAAAGCTCAACTTGAAGATATTGCTATTTTGACCGGTGGTACAGTAATTACTAGTGATTTGGGCTTAGAATTAAAAGATGCTACTTTAGATCAATTAGGTCAAGCTCACAAAGTAACTGTTGATAAAGATAACACTACAATTGTTGAAGGTGCGGGTAGTTCTTCTGCAATTGAAGAGCGAGTTAACCAAATTAAAGCTCAAATTTCAGAGACTACTTCTGATTTTGATCGGGAAAAATTACAAGAAAGATTAGCTAAATTAGCTGGTGGTGTTGCAGTAATTAAAGTTGGTGCTGCAACTGAAACCGAATTAAAAGAAAAGAAATATCGCATTGAAGACGCTTTGAACGCAACTCGCGCTGCAGTTGAAGAAGGCTACGTTGCCGGTGGCGGTACAGCATTTGTCAATGTTTTACCAGAAGTCGCTAAACTTCAAGAAGAAGGCGATGTTCAAACTGGAATTAATATTGTAATGCGTGCTTTAGAAGAACCAGCACGTCAAATTGCAGCTAATGCTGGTTTAGAAGGTTCTGTCATTTTGAATAAATTAAAGACAGAAGATCAAGGCATTGGTTATAATGCTGCAAGCGATCAATGGGTTGATATGGCTAAAGAAGGAATTATTGATCCAACTAAAGTTAGTCGTTCAGCATTGCAAAACGCTGCATCAATTTCAGCAACATTGTTAACAACTGAAGCTGCAGTTGCTGATTTACCAAAGAAAGAACCAGCACCACAAGCTCCTGCTGGTGATCCATCACAAATGGGTATGATGTAATCAGTTAAGTAGTTAAATCAATTTAGATTTTAAAAGGTCAGAAAGTAAAGCTTTCTGACCTTTTTTATTTTTTAAATTTTTAAATAAATTTTAAGCATAATCTTTAGTTGAAGCTTTAATTATTGCGGCAGATTTTTCAAATTGGTCTATTTCAGTGGTGGTTAATGGTAAGTCAAATGTTGCCTCAATCCCATGACGACCAATAATTGCGGGACTAGAAATATAAGTATCTAATTTCTTGTTGTAGTGAGAACAAATTACTTCACTACGGGCATCAGATAGAACTATTTGCATTAAATTGGTTGCAGCTGTGGCAATTGCATAATTAGTATATCCTTTGCCGACAAACACTTGGCCCCCACCAAATCGGGTATCTTGATCTAATTTGTTAAGATCAATCTGTTTTTCTTGTGCAATTTCGGTAAAAGGTCTTCCCATAATTCGAACGGTAGACCAAGCAGTAAATTGGCTATTGCCGTGTTCACCTAAGACGTATCCTTGAATGGAACGAGGGTCAACATTCAAAGCTTTACCAACGTGACGTTTCATTCTTGAAGTATCTAAATATGTTCCGGTACCAAATATCTTTTCTTTGCTTAAACCACTATACTTTTGATAAAGATCAGCAATAACATCGTTAGGGTTGGTAATTACAATTAAGATTCCATTAAAGCCCGAAGTTTTAAGTTTTTCACTAATGGTCTTAATTGATAGGGCGTTATATTTTAATTCAGCAGTTCTTTCAACAGTATTCGATTGATTTAATTTCTTGATTTGGCCGATTGCTGAAATAATTACATCGCAATCTTTCATATCTTCAATTTGCCCATTGATGATTTCAGTATGTGTTGGTAATAAGCTAGCCGCATCTTGAAAATCAAGTGTATCAGCAGTCACCTTTTTTTCAATTTCATCAAATAAAACCAAAGTATCAGCTAATCCTTGAGCGACAATGATATGAGCAACAGTAGCACCAACATTGCCCATTCCCATAACTCCAATTTTTCTTGCCATATATTTATTCCTCCTATTAATATCTTTAAAAATATTATAACAGTTTAAAGCTAAGATAAACTTTGTTGTAAGATTGCTTTTATCATAATTCTTGCATAAAATGTAAGCAAGAGATAAATGAAGATATTAAGCCAATTTAATTGTTTGACCTTTGTTGACTTTTATAGTATTATTCATTAGTTAATTAAAATAAATGATTGCCGGATTTAAAACAATCAGAGAGGAATGGAGTAATAAATGTTAATACCTACAGTTATTGAGAATACATCACGGGGTGAACGTGCCTATGACATTTATTCACGATTGCTCAAAGACCGGATTATTATGTTATCTGGTGAAGTTGAAGATAACATGGCTAATTCAATTATTGCGCAATTACTGTTTTTAGATGCTCAAGACTCAACTAAAGATATTTATCTTTATATCAATTCACCTGGTGGGGTGATTACTTCGGGCTTGGCCATTTTGGATACAATGAATTTTATTAAATCTGATGTCCAGACCA
Source organism: uncultured Lactobacillaceae bacterium (assembly GCA_945273735.1). Taxonomy (GTDB): domain Bacteria; phylum Bacillota; class Bacilli; order Lactobacillales; family Lactobacillaceae; genus Xylocopilactobacillus. The sequence goes on along the minus strand of CALYPJ010000018.1, from coordinate 12,890 downwards.
TTGCAATGGGGATGGCCGCTTCAATGGCGAGTGTCTTATTAACATGTGGAACTAAGGGTAAACGTTTTGCTTTACCAAATGCGGAAGTTTTAATTCACCAACCTCTTGGTGGAACCCAAGGACAACAAACTGATGTTGAAATACAAGCTAACCATATGTTAGAGACTCGTAAGAAGCTAAATCATATTTTAGCTGATGCAACAGGACAAACTCTTAAGAAAATTCAAAATGATACTGAGCGTGATAATTATATGACTGCTCAGGAAGCCAAAGATTATGGATTAATTGATGATATTATGACTAATTCACCAACAGCTTAAAAATTAAAGTTAAGCTCTTCAGTAATGAAGAGCTTTTTTAATACCCTAAAATAGACTAGACCAATTATGAAAAATATTTGACAGCTAATTGTAATAATGAAATAATGTGGGGGTTTGTTAAAGATTAAATCTTTAATAAAAGATATAGACCAATTTTGAAAGAGGATTGAATATGTGTGGAATAGTAGGCATCGTTGGTCGTAATGACGCTACAGAAGTTTTATTAAATGGTTTAGAAAAATTAGAATATCGGGGTTACGATTCAGCCGGAATTTATGTTAGTCAAGGTTTGAATAAGGGAAGCTTAGTTAAAGTAAAAGGAAAGATTGCTGATTTACGAGCTGCAGTTCATCAGGAAGACGTTGGGAATATTGGAATTGGTCATACGCGCTGGGCGACTCATGGTCAACCAAGTAAAGCTAATGCTCATCCTCAAAGTTCAGCTGATGGACGTTTTTATTTAGTTCATAATGGTGTTTTAGAAAATTATGAAAGTCTCAAAGCTCAATATTTAAATGATATTAAGTTACAAAGCCAAACTGATACTGAAGTGGCTGTTAATTTGGTTGCAACGCTGGTACAGAAGGAAAAGATGAGTGTTTTAGCTGCTTGGCAAAAAATGGTGCAATTAGTTAAAGGTTCTTATGCATTTGTCTTAATTGATCGAGAAAATCCCCAACAGCTTTATGTTGCCAAAAATAAAAGTCCATTATTAATTGGTACTGGTGCAACTTTTAATGGTGTATGTTCGGATAGTTTAGCACTGTTAAATGTGACAAATTCCTTTATTGAATTACATGACGGGGATACAGCTGTAATTAGTTCGCAAGAAATAAAAATTTTTGGTCAAAAAAATGAGGCCGTTAAAAGAAAAACCTATTCGGTTACATTGAACCAAGATGACCTTGGTAAAGGGACATATCCTTATTACATGTTAAAAGAAATTAATGAACAACCGGCAGTTTTACGTTTCTTGGAAAAGACCTATTTAAATGAAACTGGAAAAGCAGTCTTTGATTCAAGATTATTAGATCAATTGGCTCAAGCTGAGAAAATTTATTTTGTTGCAGCAGGCACCAGTTACCATGCTGGTTTAGTTGGGAAAGCTTTGATAGAAAAATTAGCACAAATACCGGTTAGCGTAGAGCTTGCTAGTGAGTTCGGTTATCATTTACCAATCTTAGCTAAAAATCCTTTTTTTATTTTCCTTTCTCAGAGTGGGGAAACCGCCGATAGTCGACAAGTTCTTTTAAAAATTAAAAAATTAGGTTATCCAAGTTTAACAATAACTAACGTTGATCATTCAACGCTTTCGCGTGAAGCTGATTTTACAGTCTTATTGCATGCAGGGCCAGAAATTGCAGTAGCTTCGACAAAGGCTTATACAGCACAAATTACGGTTGTTGCGCTATTAGCTCAAGCTCTAAGGCAGAAATTAGATCCTGATGTAATTAACTTTGATTTAAAGCAACAATTAAGTTTAGCAGCTAATGGAATTCAAACTTTAATTGATCAACAGGAGCTGATTGAACAACTAGCAAAGGACTACTTTAGTAAAACTCGTAATGCCTTTTACATTGGTCGCGGACAAGATTACTATGCTAGTCGAGAAGCAGCTTTGAAGTTAAAAGAAATTTCTTATATTCAAACTGAAGGTTTTGCTGCTGGTGAATTAAAACATGGCACAATTTCGTTAATTGAATTGGGAACACCGGTAATTGCTTTAATTACTGATCCTGAAACGGCAGATTTAACTCGTGGTAATCTTAAAGAGGTTGAAGCTCGGGGGGCTCATACTTTAACGATAGCTAGTGAAAATTTAGCGCAATCAAAGGACCAAATAATTGTTCCTCAGATTGATCCGCTTTTGTCGCCACTATTAACTGTCATTCCAGCACAATTGTTAGCTTACTTTGCTACAATTCAACGGGGATATAATGTAGACCAACCTCGTAATCTTGCTAAAAGTGTTACTGTAGAATAAGTAAACTGTTCTTTTTAGTTGATTTGTGTCACAATACGGTTAAAGATGGAAACAGAAAGTCAGGTATAAAAATGAGTAAAATTAAAACTGAAGTTGAAAGCTTTACTTTAGATCATACTAAGGTTAAGGCTCCATATGTCCGTTTAATTACCCGTGAAACTGGGAAAAAAGGTGATATTATTTCAAATTTTGATTTACGTTTATGCCAACCCAATCAAACGGCAATTCCTACAGGTGGTTTGCACACTATTGAACATTTGTTGGCGGGTTTGTTGCGCGATCGAATGGCAGGAATTATTGACTGTTCACCATTTGGTTGTCGAACCGGTTTTCACTTAATTACTTGGGGTGAACCCTCAACAACTGAAGTCGCCAAAGCTTTAAAGGGTGCTTTAACGGCAATTGTAGATGAAATTCAATGGGAAGATGTTCCTGGAACTGATAAATATAGCTGTGGTAATTATCGTGATCATTCTTTGTTTTCTGCCAAAGAGTGGTGCAAAGAGATTTTAGCTCAAGGAATTAGTGATGATCCTTTTGTCCGTCATGTAATTTAATTACACTGCAAAAATTACAAATTTTTTATTTTTTATTGAAACTATCATAAAAAAAAAACGTGTTAGAATTTTCTATAAGTAAAAAATAATTTAGTTCTGGGAGAAGAAATTTGAAAGTACACTTTAAAGCAATTTTATTAGCGGCTTCTTCTTTAGGAGTGATTGCCAGTAATGTACCGGCAAGGGTATTTGCCGCTGGTGCTGGTGGCGATAGTAATGCAACTGGTACGCAACCAACAACTAATCCTAGTATTAACTGGAGTGGCGGCGGAGCTAACGGATCGGTAGAAGCTAATACAGACGTATCAGGTTCGGCACCGGCTTCTGGTGGCTCTTTGGCAGGGATCTCCTGGCATACTACCGCAGACTATTCAAAGTTAACATTAATGCGAGTTCCTAATTTTGACTTTGGTGCTTGGGCATTTACCGGTGGTGCTGCGGGTTCAGGCTCTACAAATAGTACCTGGTATCCAATTGGTAGTGGAAGTGTCAGTGGTGCCCCATATAATAATAGTGGAATTGCAGGAAACCCCAATTATGCTCCTTTGGCTGCTTCCGCAGCTGCACCGGTTGAAAATCCGGTGGGTTCTAGTAAATATGATATCTCTAATAGCAATCGGGTTTTAGAAGTTAATGATACTAGAAATAGTAAAGCTGGTTGGAAAGTTCAACTAAAAGTGGGTGATTTTACTCGTCAAGCAGGTTCACCTAATGGGGCGGCAGAAAAATTAACTGGTGCAGCCATTGCCATTGTCCCAGCTAATATCAGTTTTAAGAGGGACAGCACTGATAACTTGGTTAATACTAATTCACCAAGTGCTGCAAGTACGACCCCGATTGTTGTTTATGCCGGCAGTACTTCACCAACAACTTTATTTAGAGCGGATCAAAGTGATGATACTTCAACTACTCCCGTGACAAATCGTCAAAATGTTGGCCAAGGGAAGTGGGTTGTCGATTTTACTGACAAACAAAGTGCTTTGTTTACTAGTCCTGTTGAAGGATTAGGGACTTATACTTCTACTTTAACTTGGACTTTAACAAGTGGCCCAAATTAGAAATTATTAAATCTTGACATTACACATTAACCGTTTGGTTAATGTTTTTTTGTATAATAGTTATAATAAAGCTCTATATAATAAACTGTCTTTTAAGATTAAATTAGATATTTGATAACGATAATTAAAGGAGTTATGATTATTAGCGCTTCTTTAAATTTGTAAATAAGGAAATTTAGAATTTTAAATGAAGAATTGGCAAAAACTAATTAGCGTAGGATTTTTAACCTTTTTTGGGATTTTATCACTATTTTTACCTTTAACTAAGGTTAATGCTGGGAATCAAATGGCTAATTTTGAAGTTATACCTAATTTTCCGGCTAATCAAAATTCCAAAATAGGAAAAGGCTATTTTGATTTATTGGTAAAGCCAGGGCAAGTGCAACTACTATCGATTACTTTAGTCAATAATAGTGATCAAGCCAAAAAAATTAGAATTACGGCTACTGATGCTAAAACGACGCCAACAATTGATGTTTCTTATGATAATAGTGTAAAAATTAAAGATGATTCTTCAAAATATAGTTTTGCAAAATTTGGTTTTACCCCTAAAACGGTCAACCTCAGGGCTAAAAGCAAATTAAATGTACCTTTGAATTTTAAAGTTCCGGTTAAGCCATTTAAAGGAATTATTTTAGGGGGAATCTATATTAGAGAATTAGAGGCCCAAGATATTCAAAGTGCCAGTCAAGGTAAAACTAAATTACAATTGAAGAATTATTTAGGTTATGCGTTAGCAGTGCAATTAACTGAGGATCCTAAAACTTTAATTGATCCTAATTTAACGATCAAGAAAATTAATGCAATATCGTTTAATAGTTATCCAGCCACCGGTGTTACAATTCAAAATCGAGCTATGAGTTTAGGCAGTAATGTTTCGATCAAAGCGACAACATATTTAAAAAGAGATCGCAAAATTCGAGCAACAGGTAAGGTTCATTCAGGAACAATTGCTCCTAGTTCTACTTTTGTTTTTCCACTTTTATTTGACGTAAAAAACAATATAAAACCAGGAGAATATCACTTAGATTTAAAAATTAAGACAGCTACCAAAAAATTTAATTTTTCGCGTGATTATATGATTACTGAACAAACAGCAGCACAAGTTAATCGTCAAAACCCTTCAATTAAAAAAAGTTATTTTTGGTTAATTGTTCTTGCTATTGTTGGCGGTATTTTATTAATTGGATTAATATTTTTATTATGCTTTCACCTTGGGAAGAATCGGGGGCAACAGGAAAAGGAGAAACAATTACTAAAGACAGTTAATGATCAATCACTACCTTCAGCTACTTCAAATCGTCAGATTCCGAAAAGGCGTCGTTAACTATAATTAAATAGATCTATTAAAAAAAAAATATCAAATCTGAAAAAAAATTATTAATAATTTGATCTCGCTTTATGAAGATTTCTGCTATTATAACGATGTATGGTTTTGTTATTACTTGGGAGGATAAATAATAATGAAAAAGGATTTTATTAAGCTTAATAAATTAGCAACTGTAGTCATGATGGCTACTCCTGTTTTAAGCCTTTTAAACGGCACTACAGTATTTGCTGATACAATAGTGAATCCTGCAGGGACAGGTAAAGATGGTACTTTAACCTCTGCAAGAGTTATTGGTGAAAATGCTCAAAGTATGCAAGTACCCTCGGATAGTGGAACTTACACCCCTGGTTCAGCGGGTGCTTCAGGAACTCCTGGTGTTGGTAAAAGTACCGGTGCCATTGAATTTTATGCAGGTTCGTTATCGCTCGATGCAGTACCTAATTTTGATTTTGGAGCTCATTCATTGCAAGAGGCACTTGATTATAATTTGTTTTCAGCGACACCTGTTTTGACAAGTGATTATAAAAATAGCGGTGCTGATACGTCTAAAGAAAATAATTTAGGTTATTATCGGACTTTAAGAGTAACTGATCGTACTGCCGGTAATGCTGGTTGGAAAGTTACTGCCTGGGCCACACCTTTTAGACAGAAGAATCCGGCATCAGGGGGCACACCAATTGATATGCATCCGACTAAAATTACTTTGAAGGCAAATGATATTGACCGTCAAGTTTTAAATCCAGATTCTGCTGATCCGACTGATGTTAGCAAATATAAATATACTTATGAAAATGCAGCAAGTGCTGAAGATAAACCAGAAGATATTACTAATAAAGAAATTGAGTTTTCTGCTACTTATACAGATGATTCTACTCCACCTACAGGAACAAATGTAAATGAAATTTGGGAAGCGAGTGGAACTGTAGCATCTACAGGAGTTGCAAAAGGTAAAGGTACTTGGGCCGCTGATTTTCATGATAAAACTGCTGCTGTATTAGATTTGCCATTAACTGAGCAAAAGACAATTGCTACTTTTGAATCAGTTATTCACTGGTCATTGGAATCCGGCGTTTAGAAAAAAGGGGATAGTTAGGTTTGAATTTTAAAAGTAAAAAAGGGATGTTCACAATCTTTTTTCTGCTTTTACTCTCATTAACTTTTATTCCCGCTCAAAAGGCACAAGCTGTTGGGGCAGATGAAATAAAAAAATACCCCAGCATTGCTTTGCCTTTTTTTACGGTAAAATTAGTTCCTCCTACTAATCAATCGCAAGGAAATAAAATAAATTACTTTGATTTGAGAGTAAAGCCAGGGATGCATCAAACTTTGGAACTCTACATTGCAAGTACCGCTAACAAAACACAAAAGGTAACTTTCATGCCATCTAATGGGGTGACAAGTGGGGGCAATATTATTTCGACGGCTCCTGATACACCGCCAGATCCCTCTAATAAGCTGCCTTTTACTACTTTTGCTTTTAAAAAGTCGGTAATTACTTTAGCACCAAAAGAAGTACAAAAAATTACAGTTAAATATACGGTGCCTCAACAAGGTTTTGATGGAGTGATTATTGGAGGAATATTTATTAGAACGTCACTTACTACTGAAACTGATGCTGGAAAATCTTCTAACAATAAAGCCTCTTTACGCTTTGTTAATGATTATTCGATGGGTATTCAAATTTTAATGAATGAAACAGATAAATTAGTTTTAGCTGATTTAAAAGTTAAAAACATTATTCCGCAGAGCTATCAGACAGTGCCAGCAGTTGGGGTTAAACTCCAAAATCCTCAAATGCAATATATGGATAATTTATCTTTAGACGCTAAAGTGACGCGGTTAGCTAATAAAAAAGATCAACATCGTAAAAAAGTTAAGAATTATAAATTTGCTCCAACCAGTAATTTTGTTTATGTAATTCCATGGCGTTCTAATGAAAAGATGGAACCGGGGAAGTATCGTTTAGAATTAAAAGCTCAATCACAACAACAACATTTAGCTTTGAATGAGGCGCAAAAAAAGAAACAAACTTGGAAAATTACTAAGAATTTTACAATTACACCAACAGAAGCAAATGATATTAATCGGAAAAATCCCAATTATAAACCGGATTATACTTGGCTCTTTATTATTATTGGAGTTTTAGGAGTAATTCTTATTATGTTTCTATTTTGGTGGGTTTTTGTTTTGGGACGCCGTAAGAAAAAGCAAAAGTGAAGATGGCAAAATTATTAAAAAATATCTTAAATTTCGACCTACACTTTAATTTATTACTGTTATATTTAAAGTATTAGAAATTTAAAAAGGAGAAGAAGAATGCAGAAGAAAAATAAACTTCAGCAAATGGCAAAGGTTGCATTGGTTTTTTTAGCCAGCTTCTCTTTTTTTGATAACGTTACTGTCACTTTAGCAGCAACTAATCCTGCTGGTGCTGGTATAGGTAATAATCCTGGCGGTACGGGTCGGGTTATTTCAGAAGATGGTCAAAATAATCAAATAAATGAAGCTGTGTCCCCGGGAGGTTCTGCACCTGGTAATGGTAGTAGTGCTATTGAGCTAGCTAGTGGTTTCTTAACCTTAGACGCTGTCCCTGATTTAAATTTTGCGCCAAGTTTTAGTGGCGCTCAAAAAAGTAGTTTAATGAATAATTCTCGTGGTGGATATGTCGGTACAGATTTTGCTGATGGTAATTCCTATGGTAAACTTCAAGTTTCAGATTACCGGTACTCAGGGAGCCCTTATAATGCTGCAACATCTAAGCCACTGAATGGGTGGACTCTTTTTGCTAAATTAGGTTATTTTTCTCCAATAGGTGGCAGTGGTAATCCTAACCATGTTAGTGATGATCCTAATTATAATGATTCTGGAGCTGCTGCTTATGGTGGTAGTGCTCCATCTGTTGCTCCAACAAGAATTGGACCAGCTGATTGGGCAATTTATTTGGATAATAATAAAGCAGCTACTGATCGTAATAATGCTAATGGGGTTAATTTTCGGAGTAATGTATTTCTAAGCAATGCATCAATGAGTACTTATCCTCAAGGTAGAGATGTAAACTATGACGCTACTTCAACTTTACTAGCTGGTGGTCCGCAAGTGAAAATTTGGTGGACTCCCCAAAATGCAACTAATACTGGTTATGGTGGTTATGGAAAGACTGTAGCGTTTTATGATAAAAATAATGTTGCTACCTTAAAAGTTGGCAATAAAGCAGAAGATGGAGCTTACTATGCACCGCTAACCTGGACTTTAATGGCTGGAAGTCGATAATATAAAAAGCAAATCAATGATTCTTCAAAAAAACGAGGAGTCTTTTTTATTTTAAAAAAAGTAATTTTATTTATGGCAGATTTTATGATTTTGCCTGATATAATTTAGTAATGAAAACGCAAGTAGACCAAATAACTAAATTAAAGCCATGGTGGTGGCTAGCAATTTTTTTAAATTTAATGATAGTTTTTACTCCAGCTACAGTGTTACAAGCTGCAAGTGAGTCAAAAGCTGCATTTATAGTTACGCCAAACTACCAATTAACTCCTAATGCGGATTTAAATCACAATAATAATTTATGGATTGTAGTTAATCAGGCTAAACAACAAATTGGATTGAACATCGAAAATAAAAGTAATAACTTTCAAAATTTTGTACTTGCCGCTAATACTGCTTATACTGGAATTGATGGACAAATTCACTATGATCGAGTTAATCCACCCGTAGACCAATCATTGACTTATCGTTTTCGAGATTTAGTGAGCAATAATGATCAAAAAGTTACGGTACCACCAAGAACTAAAAAAAGTTTTACCTTTCAATTGCAATTTCCTGATTCAGCCACTAAATATCGTGGCCAAGTTTTAGGTGCGGTTATAGCTTATCAATTAAATAATGATGAAAAAAATTCTGATAAAGGTAAAGTTGGTGCAGTTAATCGGTTTGCCATGGGATTTCCCGTTGCTTTAAACTTTGGCGGTTCAGAAATTGCCGTAAATTCTTTACCATCTCCTTTTAAGCTACAAACCGTTCAACCAGGGATTGGATTTCGTGGCGGTTTAGCTATATTAGCGGATTTACGTAATTTTCGACCAGCTCAAGTGCTTGATTTTACAATATTTAGCAAGATTATGCCACAAAATAAAAATAAAGTGCTCTATCGATCTCGGGAATTTGATCGGCAGATGGCACCTAATTCTATTTATCAACATCAAGTTTATTGGACGGCTAAAAAAGGATTAAGACCGGGGAAATATCGTCTAGTTTTAACCATTGAGGTTCCGGGAAATTCTTTAAAAACTTATCGCTTATCTCGTAATTTTACGATTACCCCAAATGAGGCTCGCAAATTAAATAAAAAAGTAGGAATTAAACCGAATTATTTGATTTATTATATAATTTTATTCGGGTTAGTTTTGTTATTGCTTTTACTATTAACTTTTTTGGTAAGTCGTCATTTTAGAAAGCGTCAGGGACTAAGTAAAAAATAAAACTGTGTATGATTAAAGATTTAAAATAACTTACTTTTTTATATATAACTATGAAGTAATCTTTTTGGTAAATTCTTGTTTAAGAGTTTGGTATAAATTAAAATATTCTGCTTCTGTAGCATCAAGATTCCAGTTGATTATTACCTTATTTTGTAGTTCATTTTCATTATAAAGAGCTGATAAACTTGCAAGAGTAGTAATAATTACATCGACGTTTTGGAGATTATCGCTTTCCGGAACGATTTGTACAAAAGAAAGATCACTCAAAAAAGTCATCATGTCACGGGTAATTAGGTCACTACTTTCTAAAACTAATTTAATTTTTACGGTTTCATTAGCTTTAAAGTAACGTAAATAAGGAATTAGTAATGAAGAAACTTCATTGATAATTTTTTCAGTAGGTTTTAAGTATGGTTGAAACTCAGCGTTTTTTACTTTTCGGTTGATGAAATTTTTAACTAAATGTTTAATGATTGAATTTTGATAATTAATTCCAGATTCATCTTCATAAAAATCATTAAATTGAGGGTAGTCTCCCCCCATCACGTAGTAAGAGAAGAAAACTCGCATAAGGTTAGCTTGCAATCCAGTGTTTTGAACTAAAAATTGATCATCACTTTGATTAATTAAATGTTGATTCACATCATTCATGAATTCTTGAGTAAGGTACCAAACCGGACTTTTTTGTTGAGCTTGAGCCACATAAATTTTATTTGAAAAATTATCACCAGTAGTTGGAAAAATAATAGATTGTAACCGATAAAAATCGAAGAATTTATATTCGGTAATTAGTTGACTTGGATCTAATCGGGGGAAAATGGCTGTAGTAAACACTTTTTGATTATCGAATAATTGGGTTATGTCGGGAAATATTTCATCAAATTTATTCATTTCGCTAACATAATAGCCATCAATAATTCGAATTCGGCAAATGGTCCAGAATAAAATTGTACGAATAGTTACTATGGGGTCATTTAATTCACTTTTTTCTAATTTAAGTTTTTTAGCTACTTCGTAGTAATGAATATTTTCAAAAGGCCATTCAATTCCACGATAGCTGAGCCAATAAAAACAGTAAAAGAAAAAGCGAATATTTTTTTCGTCGCCTACGAATCCAAGTTCATTATAAGAAATTTTAAGCTTATATTTAGCTAGAAGTGACTTTAAAGAAGCATTTTTACGTAACAGAGTTGAACGAGAAATATAATGTTCATCGCAAAATTTTTCTACATTAATATTATTCCCTGATTGAAAAACGTAGTTAATAAATTGAAAAACTGGTGAACGTTTAAGTAAAAATAACCGATACATGTCGATTGATAAAGGGATTTTTTTACTGCTCATGATTTTTTTTCGATTTAAGTCTTTTAAATCAGCGTCAGGAAAATTTTGGATATCTTCTAATAATTCTTGCAAAATATTATAAGTTTGTTGATAACTGATCTTCATTTCGTTGGCAATGTCAATAATTGTATAACTAGATCCTTCAAAGGATTTAAGAATACGAAACATGACAAACTTTTGATATTCGGCTTTTTCTAAAATAGTTTTTTCAAATAGCATACACAAATGGTCCTTTATAACTTGAGATCAGTTAAAATAATTTATAAATAAAATTTATCGCATCAAGGGATATTTTATTTGATGTCATAATTTTAAAAGATTTTTTTGAATTATGAAATTAAGAATTAAAATAACTCATTTATTTTTTTGCAAATATGTTGCAAATAGTACCTTTTTGACCATAATTAAAATAAATAAAGTAATATACTATTAGCTAATAAATATGAATGGAGATTTGACTTTGCTTGATATTAAAGTAATTAGAGAAAAACCAGAATGGGTAAAAAATAAATTAAAATGGCGAGGCGTTAATCCACAGGAAATTGATGATTTATTAGATATTGATCAAAAACGTCGTGAACTACTAGTCAAATCAGAAAGTCTAAAAGCGCAACGCAATGAAGTAAGCGATCAAATTGCTCAGAAAAAACGGAATCATGAATCGGCTGATGACCAAATCTCTCAAATGCGGGAAGTTGGTTCTCAAATAAAGGCTTTAGATCAGCAATTAACTGAACTTACTAAAAAGTATGAGTATATTATGGTTCGGTTACCTAACATTCCTGCCGATGATGTTCCGATGAGTCTTGATGAAAACGATGCAAAGGAAATGCGTGTTTGGCATGAAAAGACTAGCTTTTCCTTTAAGCCTAAAGCTCATTATGATCTTGGGGAAAAGTTGGGGATTTTAGATTTTAGTCGTGCGGCAAAAGTTTCCGGATCTCGCTTTGTTTATTACTGTGGTTTGGGTTCGCAACTTGAACGTGCCTTAATAAACTTAATGCTTGATGAACACCAAAAAGAGGGATATCAAGAAATGCAGGTACCTTACTTGGTGAATGATGAATCTATGTATGGGACAGGACAATTTCCTAAATTTAAAGAAGATACATATACGATTATTGATGAAGATACAGATTTGACGCTTATTCCAACCGCAGAAGTACCTTTGACTAATTATTATCGCGGAGAAATTCTTCCTGCGGATAAGTTACCTGTATATGTTACGGCATTTAGTCCATCATTTCGCTCAGAAGCAGGTAGTGCTGGACGTGATACCCGTGGCTTAATTCGAATGCATCAATTTCATAAGGTAGAAATGGTAAAGTATGTGCGCCCAGAAACTTCTTGGGACGAATTAGAAAAAATGACTAATAATGCGGAACATATTTTACAAATTTTAAAATTACCTTATCGGGTAATTACTTTAGCTTCCGGTGATGCAAGTTTTACTTCAGCTAAAACTTATGATTTAGAAGTATGGATGCCAGCTCAAGATACTTATCGAGAAGTTTCCAGTTGTTCTAATTGTACTGACTTTCAAGCGCGACGGGCTCAGATTCGCTTTCGTGATGAGAGTGGCAAGATTAAATTGGTTCACACTTTGAATGGATCAGGTTTAGCAGTTGGTCGAATCGTAGCCGCAATTTTAGAAAATTATCAGAATGAAGATGGAACTGTGAACGTTCCGGAAGTATTAGTTCCTTATTTACATGGAGTTACTAAAATAACGGCTAATCCAAAATTTATTAAGCCATAAAGTTTTTTGAATTTAATATTTACAAAGAGGAGCGAGATGGTATATAATTTAAAGCAT
>CALYPJ010000017.1 GCA_945273735.1 uncultured Lactobacillaceae bacterium | reverse complement strand
GGCGGACTGTAAATCCGCTCCTTCGGGTTCGGTGGTTCGAATCCACTCTCCTCCACTAGTACTTTTAGCTCCTGAAAAGGAGCTTTTTTTGTAATAGAATAATTATATGACTAATCCAGCTTATATTTCAATTTATAATGATATTAGGAAAAAAATCGAATCAAATATTTGGACAGTTGGCCAAAAACTTCCTTCTGAAAGAGATTTGGCAAAGGCGTATAATGTATCTAGAATGACGCTACGTCAAGCCATTCAATTTTTGGTTCGAAATGGTCTTTTAGTTCAAAGAATTGGTTCTGGGACTTTTGTTGCTCGTAAAAAGTTTCAGGAAAAAATGGAGGGAGTTACGAGCTTCTCAGATTTAATTCGAGCTCAAGGCAAGACTCCTTCATTTAAGGTTGTATCCGCATTAGAAGTGGTTCCAAACGATACAGAAAAAGCAATTTTGCATCTTAAAGGTCAAGAAAAAATTATGCGAATTGAACGAATTCGTTTTGGAGATCAAGTACCCATTTGTTTTGAAGTAGCGGCGGTGCCGCTAGCGTTTGTTCAAGGATTTCAAAAAAAAGGCGTTACGGAGTCACTTTATACTATGATTCAGAAAAATACTGGCCATCGAATAGGACGTGCTAAGCAAAAGATTACAGCAGTTTTAAGTAATGAAAGAATAGCTAATTATTTAGAAATTCCTCATCCATCTGCTATTTTAAAATTACAACAAATCTCATATCTTGATAATGATCAACCTTTTGAATTAGTTATTGCACATTATGCAGGAGATCGTTTTGAATTTTACCTAGAGAGGAGAAACACCCTTTAGCAATGAGCGAATTTAAGAAAATGAGCCTTCTTGGAAAAACGTTTGTGATATTTATTTTATTGCAACCTTTTTTGGATTTTTATTTTTTCTATGTTCCTCCGTTATCCACAATTTTTCCTTTTGCAATTTCAACCATTATTCGGATAATTATGATGATGGTTTTGGCTTTTTTATACTTATGGGAAAAACCTGATCGTCGAGTATTAAAATTAATCATCTTATATTTATTGATAACAGTAATTTATTTTGGTCTGCATATTTTAAATGCACGACATTTTACTTCTCTTTCGGATTCTAATTTTAATTTTTCGTTAGTTGGTGAAGCTTTTTATTTAGTGCGAATGTTGATACCGGTTTTTGTGATTGGATTAACGATGCATTTAAAATTCGATTTACAAAGTTTTAGTTTAATGGTCCAATTTTTAGGCTGGGTGATATCTGGCAGTATCGTATTTTTCAACTTAATTAAATTAAGCATGGCTTCCTATGGTAGCGGCTTTATCACTGGAAATATTTTTGATTGGTTCACTAATGGTGATCCCGGTAGTTTTTATGGGTTTGCTTCCAAAGGATTCTTTTATTATGCCAATTCTATTTCTGGTGTTGTTTTACTTTTAGTTCCTTTTGTTCTTTATTTAGTTTTTACGACACCAAAGTGGTCTAACTTGCTGTTAGCCTTAGTTCAACTTTTAAGTTGTTTAATGTTGGGAACCAAGACGGCAGCTTTTGGGTATTTAGCTTTGCTCTTTGGCTCATTAATTTTATTTTTGTTTTCATATGCTATTAAAAGGGAAAAGAAAATTTATCCCTCATCTATTATTTTAGTTTTGGGGTTAGCTTTAGTATCAGGATTATTGATTCCCTTTTCGCCGATGTCTAATCGTAATTTAACTAATGAAGTTACAATTACCGAAAAGCAAAGCAATAAAGTAGCATTGTTAAAGCAACAACAAGTTCTTAAACGGGAACTGGAACATAAAGCAAAAGGTAAGATTACACCTTTAATGCGATATATCCAAGCTAATTATCAGGATTACTCATTAAATCCTGAATTTGTTAATGGGAAGTATTCTTATATTATTGATCCTGAATTTTGGTATGAAGTAATGAAAGCGCCACTTAAAAAACGAATGGATTATCGCTATCTAGAGAAAGCAATGTTAGATCGTGTGAAAAAAATCAATCATAATCATTTAGATAATTGGTTGGGGATTACTTATACTCGAATGAATAATATTTTTAATTTAGAGCGTGATTTCTTGTCTCAGTGGTACTCTATGGGCTTTTTTGGTGTATTAATTTTACTTGGACCGATGATTTACTTATCATTCCGATTTATTTTTCTACTACTTTTTAAATTTAAAAAGTATTTTACCTTTTTAAATTCAGTGATGACATTTTCAATTTTAGGCATTTTGGCTTTCTCAATTTATGCTGGCAATATTTTAGACTTTCTAACCTCTTCCGTATTATTAGCTTTCTTTGTTGGTCAAACATATATTTTGTTTAAAAAAACCCCCCAGCAAAAAAAGCAATTGAATGAAGGGTGATTGTATGGAAGAAAATTTAATATCTGTAATTATGACCACTTATAATGAAAGTGCTAAAGAATTAACGGAAGCTGTTAATTCCATTCTGGATCAAACCTATCCCAAATTTGAATTAATTTTAATTTTGGATGATCCTAATAATTCAGATTTGAAAAAAACGATTGAAGCTTTGGCTGCCGTTGATAAAAGAATTAAATTCTATATTAATGAGAAAAATATGGGGCTTTCCCGTTCACTAAATCGTGCGATAACATTAGCAACTGGAGAATTTATTGCGCGAATGGATGCTGATGATATTTCTTTCCCTAATCGTTTAGCTGAGGAACGTGATTTAATGATCAAAAATAACTATGATTTGGTTACTGGATCAGCAACTTTTATTAATGAATCAGGAAAAATTATTGGATCACATGAACCAATTCTTACCGATCCTATTCAAATTGCTAAATTACTACCTTATGGAAGTAATTTAGTACATCCTAGTGCCTTCTTTCGTGGTTCGGTATTACGTGAATTTAAATATCATTGTTATCCTACAGCTGAAGATTATGATTTGTGGTTGCGTTTCGTGAGTCATCATAAAGTAATTGGAGCTACTAATAAAGAAATTATTAAGTACCGTATTCGGCAAAACTCAATGACTCAAAGTAATAAATTAAAGATGTTTTTAACATCACAGTATTTACGTCAAAAGTTTGTTGACCATACATTAGATAATTTTGACAAAAAGGAATACAATGCTTATCTAAAAAGTTGGGGCTATAATGATGCTTTTCGTCAAGAATTTAATCAAGTAACGAATAGCTTTAGTCAAAGTTTAAAAAATTTACGGAAATTTAAATTTAGTGGCTTTAAAAATTTAACACCATTATTGCATAAACGTATTTATCGAGATTATTTTAAAAATAGTTATCAATATAAGAGGCAATATCGCAAATTACTCAACGCTGAACAATATCTTTCTTAGCTCGTTTAACTACTTTTAAAAAACGGGGAATGGCAAGGTAGCGTTTGAAGCGTTTAGGATCGGTAACTAAACGATAACACCATTCTAAATTTGCTTTTTGAATAAATTTAGGAGCTCGTTTTACTTTACCAGTGAAAGCATCAAAGCTACCTCCAATTCCCATCCAAATTGCGGAAGTGGTTTTGAAATTTTGATTAATAAATTCTTCTTGCTTGGGAGAACCTAAAGCGATAAAAACTAATTGAGGCTGAGTTTCCTGCAAACACTTTTTAACTGGTTGATCATCTTTTAGATATCCATCAAATGCCCCGACAACTTCAATTTTTGGATAAGATTTAGTAATTTTGGTTTTAACAGCACTGATGACATCTGGCTTAGCACCATAAAATAAAACTTTAAGATGCTTAGTTTGAGCTTGAGTTAGAAGATATAAAAAAGTATCATAACCAGTTATTCGTTCCTTTAAAGGCAGATTTAATTTTTTACCGGCATAGATGATTCCAATACCATCGGGAGTAATATAATCTGCTTTTTTAATAAGTTTAGCGAATCTTGGATGAGCTAGAGCATACATCACAATTTCGGGATTGGCCGTAACTACAAAAGTATTCTTTTGTTGATCAAGGCGTTGAATTAATTTTTTTTGAAACTCTTGATTAGTTGCTCTGATAAAATTAAATCCTAAAATATTTTGAGTTTGCATGTAACTTTTTTAGACCTCTCTTGGATGTTATAATAATTATATTATCTTAAAAGAATGGAATAAGTAAATTGGCAAAATATTTAATAACTGGTGGTGCTGGTTTCATTGGCTCGACTGTTGCTAATCTTTTATTACAAAATGATCAAGAAGTTACTGTTATTGATGATTTATCAATGGGAAAACGCGATAATTTAGCAGATTCTTCTCACTTACGATTTTTGAAACATACGATTACTGATCATGAATTTGTTAATCACCTTTTAGATCAAGAAAAATTTGATTATATTCTTTTAATTGGTGCTGTCGCGAGTGTTGCTGATAGTATTGCTGATCCAGCAAGAACTCATGCAATTAATTCAGAAGCTAACTTTAATATTTTAGAACATTTACGGATAAATAAACTACCTTTAAGAGCGTTACTTTTTATTTCTTCTGCAGCAGTTTATGGAAATTTACCTGGAGTCCCTAAGAGTGAAACTTCTCCGGTTGAACCTTTGACACAATATGCTGTTGATAAATATGCAACAGAACGAAATGTTTTAAATTATTGCCACTTGTATAATTTACCAACTGTGGCTGTCCGGGCTTTTAATGTTTATGGTCCGCGTCAAAATCCGCAATCTCCTTATTCGGGAGTACTTTCAATTATCACTAAATGTTTAATGAATGACCAAGTATTTAAACAATATGGAGATGGTGAACAAGTTCGTGATTTTACTTATGTGATGGATGTAGCTAATTGTATTTTAGGTTTATTGAAGGAACCACGCGCAATCGGTGAAGTTTTTAACTTGGGTACTGGCCATAAGGCAACACTTAATGAAGTAATTGATATTATTGAAGAAGTATCTCATAAGAAATTACAGCGTCAAATTTTACCGGAACGTTCAGGAGATATTAAATACTCTTATGGTGATTTAAGTAAATTAAATAATCTTGGTTTAACTAGCAAAGTAGATTTAAAAACTGGAATTAAAAAATATTGGGATTATCTCTGTGAAAATTGTTAATGTAAATGCAGGTCAAGAAACAGGAGGTGCTCTAACTCACCTCATTTTTTTATCTAAAATTTTAAAATCACATCAAATTACTAATGAATTATTGCTTTTTGAAGATGGAACTGTTGCTAAAGCTGCACGTAGGGAACATTTAGATTTCAAAATAATTCCGCAAAAAGAAGTTAAAACTTGGGTTTCTTGGTTAAATCAAAAACGTTTTGATTTTGTGCAGACTCACGGACCACGTGCTAATTTTTTGGTTACTTTACATCGCAAAGAAATTAATTCATCACATATTGTTACGGTTCATAGTGATCCTCAGTTTGATTTTATGGGTCAAGGATTAAAAGGGCTACTTGAAACCCGTTTAAACTATTGGAGCTTAAAAAAAGCAGATGGTTTATTTGTTGTATCTAAAGAAATTAAAGAAAAACTAATTAATCTTGGCATTTCTTCCAAAAAATTAATACAACTTAATAACGCTATTGAATTTTCAACGAAAATACCTGCAAAAATAGAACATCAATTTATGCAAGTCATAATGGTAGCACGTTTACATCCAGTTAAAGGACATAAACGACTTTTAGACGCTTTAGTGGCAGTTAATAATCCTCAAATTAAATTACACTTAGTAGGTGACGGTCCCATTCGTAGGGAACTTGAAACAAAAGTAGCTACTGAAAATTTAGTTCAACAAGTTAAATTTTATGGTGCTTTAAATTCTGAGGAAATAAATGAACTTTATCGTAAGATGGATTTAGCGTTGATTGTTTCTAAAAGTGAGGGCTTTCCTTTGGTTTTTCTCGAAGCGGCAAATAATGCAGTACCGACTTTAATGACAAATCTTTCGGCAACTTCTATGTTAATTCCTGATGAAAATTATGGCATTAGGGTAAATAATAATTTAGATGGTATTATAACGGGGTTGCAGCAAGCATTTGCAATGGGACCCGAAAAATTACAGGAAATAGGTCAAAACAGCCGTGACTATGCTAAAGAACAGTTTGGACCTGCTGCTTTTTTTAATCAAATAAAAAAAGGATATGAATTATTTAGTAATTCTTCAATTGTTTGATATAATTTAACTATAAGGGAGTAACAGGCATTTAATGCGGCACACCCGTCAAGCAGGATTAAACCCGGGTTGCCATAATTTGTGAGACTTATGCAACATGCAATAGGTCTCTTTTTATTTTATTATTCGGAGGAAAAATTGGATTTAAAAACCAAAACAAAGAAAAATTTTTATGCAGCAGCTGTTGATGATTTAATTCAAGAATTTCGAACGTCTTACGACGGGATGAGTGAAGATCAAGTTCGACGTTTACAAATGCAATATGGCAAAAATGAATTAACTGCTACAAAGAAAAAGACATATTTAGAAATGTTTATTTCGCAATTCAAGGATTTTATGATTATTGTTCTTTTAGCAGCGGCGTTAATTGCGGGATTAGTTGCTAAAGAATGGACTGATGCAATTATTATTTTAGCCGTAGTTGTTTTAAATGCGATTTTTGGTGTTTTTCAAGAGTCAAAAGCTGAAGGAGCTATTGATGCATTAAAAAAGATGGCAACACCAAAGGCTCGTGTTAAACGTGATGGTGCTGTTAAAGAAATTGATAGTACAGAACTAGTACCTGGAGATATTGTAGTAGTTGAAGCAGGTGATGTAGTACCAGCAGATTTAAGACTTTTTGAAACAACAACCTTAAAAATCGAAGAATCTTCTTTAACAGGTGAATCAATTCCTGTTCAAAAATTAGCAACTACATTGACGAAACCAAATTTAGCTTTAGGTGATCAAAAGGATATGGCCTTTTCTGGAACTAACGTTACCTTTGGTAAGGGTACAGGAATTGTTGTTAATACTGGAATGAATACGGAAATTGGTCAAATTGCTTCAATGATTAATAATTCCGATGATAAAGTGACACCACTTCAGCGTAATCTATCTCAATTAGGCAAAGTTTTAACTTATATTATTTTGATGATTTCGGTAGTGATCTTTATTATTGGGATGGCCAAACAAGAATCAAGTTTGATTAATATGTTAATTGTAGCGATTTCTATTGCTGTAGCCGCAATTCCTGAAGGTTTACCGGCAATAGTAACCATAATTTTGGCATTAGGTACACAAAAATTATCTAAACAAAATGCAATTATTCGTAAACTACCTGCAGTTGAAACTTTAGGAAGTACAGATATTATTGGTTCAGATAAAACAGGGACATTAACAATGAATCAAATGACTGTTGAAGTTGTTTATACTAATCGTCAGATTTTAGAAGCTAAAACACCTTTAGACCATGAAGATATGACTTTACAAATTATGAATTTTGCTAATGATAGCCAAATTCAAGCTGATGGAACACTTTTGGGAGATCCAACTGAAACAGCATTAATAAAATATGGTCAGGAGCAGGGTTTCTTTGTTCAAGATGAGTTAAGAGAACGTCCAAGAATTAACGAATTACCATTTGATTCTGACCGAAAAATGATGACTAGTATTAATCGATTTGGCAATCAGACTTATTTAATTATGACAAAAGGAGCACCGGATATTGTTTTACAGCATTGTAATAAGTATTTGGAGAATAACGAATTACATGATTTAACAAGTGAAGATCGAGAAGATATTTTAAATGTCAATGAAAAATTAGCAAAACGGGCTTTAAGAGTTTTAAGTTTTGCATACAAAGTGGTAAGTGATCTACCTTCACCAATTAATTCTGAAACAGTCGAAAATGATTTAGTGTTTGCCGGCATGGTTGGGATGATTGATCCCGAACGACCAGAAGCAAAAGATGCAGTATCTGAGGCAAAACGGGCAGGGATTAATACCATTATGATTACTGGTGATCATCAAATTACAGCTCAAGCGATAGCAATTCGTTTAGGAATTTTAGAGCCAGAACAAAGCGGTGCTGTAATTACCGGAACTGATTTAAGTCAAATGGATGATCAACAATTAGCGAATAATGTTGAAAAGTATAAAGTATATGCCCGGGTTAATCCAGCTGATAAGGTACGGATAGTTAAAGCTTGGCAAAGTAAGAATAAAGTTGTAGCAATGACTGGAGATGGGGTTAATGATGCTCCAGCACTTAAAGCAGCTGATATTGGAATTGGAATGGGGATTAATGGAACTGAAGTGTCTAAAAGTGCCAGTGATATGGTTCTAGCTGATGATAATTTTGCAACTATTGTTCATGCAGTTAAAGAAGGACGAAAGGTTTTTGCTAATATTCAAAAAGCAATTCAATATTTAATGTCTGCTAATCTAGGTGAAGTTATAACAATTTTTATTTTAACTCTGATGGGTTGGGATGTTTTAGCACCAGTGCAATTATTGTGGATTAATTTGGTTACAGATACTTTTCCTGCAATTGCTTTAGGAATTGAACCAACTGAAAAGGGTATTATGGACCAAAAACCACGTGGCCGTAATTCAACTTTCTTTACTGGTGGTGTTCTTCCAGCCATCGTTTATCAAGGAATTCTCGAAGCAGCAATTACTTTAGGAGTTTACTATTTTGCGATTAGTTTTCCCGTTCATCATAGTTCAGGATTAATTCACGAAGATGCTCAAACGATGGCATATGTTACTTTGGCTTTAATTCAATTATTCCATGCTTTTAATGTTAAATCATTTAATAAGTCACTTTTCCAAATTAATCCTTTTGCTAATAAGGCGTTTAATTGGGCTATTTTAATTTCGTTAGTTCTGTTAAGTATAACTGTCTTAATTCCCGGATTTAACCAAATTTTTCATGTTAGTTCATTAAATTTAACCCAGTGGTTAGTTATATTTATTGGTGCAATCTTAATGGTTATTGTGGTTGAAATTGTCAAAATTTTTCAAAGAATTTTTAATAAGTGACAAAAAAAGTAATGGAGCGAAGACCACCATCACAGGTGATTTTCGCCTTTTTTGACTTAGCTTTAATTTGAAGTTTTGGTCGGAATAAGATATCTTTATAATCGATAAAGAGGTTAAAAATGTTCGTAGATGAAGCGTATATCAATGTAAAAGCCGGCGATGGTGGTAACGGTAAAGTTGCTTTTCGCCATGAAAAATATGTACCTAATGGCGGTCCTGCTGGTGGTGATGGTGGAAAAGGTGGCAATATCATTGCTCAAGCAGATCCGGGTTTAAAAACTTTGATGGATTTAAAATATCATCGTCATTTTAAAGCTCAACGTGGTAATGATGGAGAAATTAAATCCAAATATGGTCGTGGTGGCAAAGATTTAATTTTAAAAGTTCCTTTAGGAACTTTAATAAAAGATGCTGATAGTAAAGCAATTATTGGTGATTTAACTACTGCTGGTCAACAAGTAGTAGTTGCTCGTGGTGGTGCAGGGGGAAGAGGTAATATTCATTTTGCTACATCGACCCATCAAGCTCCAGAAATTGCTGAAAATGGAATCCCCGGTGAAGAACGAGAACTATATTTGGAATTAAAAATGATTGCTGATGTGGGGTTAGTCGGGTTTCCGTCAGTTGGTAAATCAACTTTTCTTTCAGTAGTAACGAGTGCTAAACCTAAAATTGCGGCTTATGCTTTTACAACTTTACAACCAAATTTAGGAGTTTTAAGGTTAAGAGATGGTCGTGAAATAGTTATTGCTGATCTTCCTGGAATTATTGAAGGTGCTTCAGCTGGCGTTGGTTTAGGTTTAGTTTTTTTGAGACACATTGAACGGACACGGATGCTTTTACATTTAGTTGATATGGATCCAAATAATGGTCGAGACGCATTTAGTGATTTTGAAACGATTCAAAATGAACTAAAAAATTATGGTGAAGCAGTAGCTAAAAAACCATTGATTATTGTTGCTACTAAAACTGATTTACCTGGAGCGGCTGAAAAGTTAAACAACTTTAAAGAAAAATTAGCAGCTCAAGTGGGTCCAAAAACTTCAATATATGCGATTTCTAATTTCACACATGAAGGTGTAGATCTTTTGGTTAAAGCAGTTTTTGAAAAAATTAATCAAATTCCTAAACCTATGATTTCAAATGAAACAGCAAAAAAACATGTTGATTATAGTTATCAGGATGAAGCTTCAATTCAAATAGAAAAAATAGCTGAACATAAGTATCGGGTTAATAGTGAAAGAGTATCACGTTTATTAGCTCGTAGTAATTTAAATTATCAAGATGGTATTATGCGTTTTGCTCGATCCTTACGTAATATGGGGGTTGATGAAGCTTTGAGAGATTTTGGAGTTAAAGATGGTGATTTAGTAATGATTGATGATTTTGAGTTAGAATTTAAGGAATAAAATGATCAAAAGCTGGGATAAAAGTACCAAAAACCCTAAAGCCACATCAATTTACATTACGGGATTTGACGGTTTAAGGACAGTAGGTGTTCTTTTGGTAATTTTTTATCATCTTAATCCTCAGCTTTTTGCCGGGGGTTATTTAGGTGTACCTATTTTTATGGTTCTTTCGGGTTATTTAATTACCAGTTCCTTAATGAATGAAATTCAAAGTTCAGGTAGAATTAACTTAAAGTCTTTCTTTACGAGAAGAATTAAACGTATTTACCCAGCATTAGTTACAGTTCTTTTTGCTACAAGTACCTATATTTTAATTTTCCAAAGAGATTTATTAGCTAAATTATGGCAAATAGTATTAACTAATTTATTTAGTGTTTATAATTGGTGGCAAATCTTTAATGGGCAATCTTATTTTGAACGTTTTGCAACTAATGTTTCGCCATTTACTCATTTATGGGCTTTATCAATTGAAGGGCAATTTTATTTAATATGGCCCATTATAGTAATAGTATTATTTCGATTGGTTAAGAAAAATTGGCAGAAGTCATTATTTACCTTAGGACTAGCTTTTCTTTCAGCAGGAGCAATGGCAGTAATGTATTCTCCTGATCAAATTAATCGGGTGTACTATGGTACTGATACGCGAGCTTTTTCTATTTTATTAGGTTGTAGTTTAGCTTTTGTCTGGCCAGTAAAACGTTTAAATCGTAATTTGAATCGCGAAAGTCGTATTTTAATTAACTCATTAGGATCAATAGCTTTATTAGCAATGTTGATAATGATTTTGCTATTAAAAGATCAATCAAGTAGTTTATATCAATCAGGAATGTTTATTTTTTCACTGTTTGCAACTATTTTAGTTGCAGCTATTGCTCATCCAGGTAGCAGTTTTAATAGAATATTTACCAATTCGATTTGTAATTATATTGGTAAAATTAGTTACGGGATTTATTTATATCAATTTCCAGTAATGATTTTTTTCGAAAACAGCCATCCAGATTTATTTAAACATCGATTTTTATATGGTTTAGTTGAGTTAATTATTATCTTTTTGATCAGTACTTTTTCTTACTTGACGATTGAAAAGTATTTTGCTCATCTAACTTTAACCGATTTAAAAAAAGATTTTAAAAAAACCTTAAAATTTAAAAATTGGATTCATTCAAGTCAACGGCCTAAAATTGTTCTAATACTTTTTCTTTCAATTGGATTTTTAGGAATAATTGGTAGTATTAGTTCAATTTTTATTAAACCTAAGGATCCTGCTAAATCAACCTTAGCAAAAAGAATTAAAGCTAATACGCAAAAGCAAAAAGCTCATAATAAAATTGCTGAACAAGAAGCGCGTAAAGCTAATCAAGATTCGCAAAGATTAAATGAAGGTAAAAAAAGAAATCAAGAGTCCACATATTTGTCGAGTACCCAAAAGAATAGGTTGAAGTTACAAGCCCAAAAAAGTCCAATTAATCAACAATATGAAAAGTATGGGTTAACTCAATTTGAATTACAATTGGCTCAAGAGGTGGGAATAACTGCAGTTGGTGATAGTGTTATGATTGATGGACAACAAGTTTTAACAGCAATTTTTCCTAAAATTGTTCTGGATGCCGTTATAAGTCGTCAAGCTACAGATTTGCCTAATATTTTAAATGATAAAATAAAGCAAAAGGTTATTGCGGATAATCTTTTAATTGGGTTAGGAACTAATGGGCAATTAACAGACGATGTGATTGATCAATCAATGAAAATTGCTACACCACAGCGACGAGTATTTTGGATTAATAATTATGTTCCTAATCGTCCTTGGCAAGACACTAATAATTTGCTTTTAACTAAAAAAGCACGACAGTATCGAAATTTATATTTAATTAATTGGCATGATTATGTATCACCACATCAAGATTGGTTATATCATGATTTAACGCATCCTAATTCATTGGGAGCAACGATGTATGGTACTTTTATTGCTAAAAAAATTCTCCAAATTTTAGAGCGGAAGTGAGTGTATGGAAATTGAATTTTTAGGTACGGGAGCTGGTGCGCCTTCTAAAAGTCGCAATGTCTCTGCTACCGCCTTAAAGTTACTAGATGAAATTAATGAAATTTGGCTTTTCGATGTTGGTGAAGCTACCCAGCATCAGATTTTAAAAACTAATATTAAACCACGTAAAATTACTAAAATTTTTATTACTCATTTACATGGTGATCATATTTTTGGTTTACCTGGTTTTTTATCGAGTCGCTCTTTTCAAAATGGCGATGCTCCGGTTGAAATTTATGGCCCTGTGGGAATTAAAGAGTATGTTAAAACTAGTTTAAGAATTTCAGGAACTCATTTAAGTTATCGCATAATTTTTCATGAAATAGAAAATGAAAGGGGTCAGTTACTCAGTAATGATCATTTTCAAGTTAAATATGCTTTATTAGATCATCGAATTCCAAGTTATGGTTATCGTGTAATTGAAGCTAAAAAACCAGGTGAACTTTTAGTCGATAAATTAATGCAGGCCGGTGTTCCTTCTGGTCCGCTTTATGGTCAGCTAAAGAAAGGTAAAAATATAGTTTTACCAGATGGCCGTACATTTTTAAGCTCTGATTATGTAGGCCCTGATATTCCAGGACGGATTGTGACGATTTTTGGTGATACTCGCATAAGTAAAAATCATCTATTTCTAGCTCATAATGCTGATGTAGTTGTTCATGAAAGTACTTTTGCTCATCAAGATCGTGACATTGCTCATAAATATTATCATTCTGCTAGTACGCAAGTAGCTAAAATGGCTAAAGATGCTCATGCAAAGTATTTAATTTTAACTCATCTGTCGGCTCGTTATTTAGGCAAGAATGCCCTTATGTTGCAAAAGCAAGCAGAAAAAATTTTCCCAAAAGTTCAAGTTGCTAGTGATTTAATGACTTATAATGTATTACCTAAGAAGGACTTAAGTGATGAATAAAAGAAATATTATTGTTACCGGTGCTGATTCAGGAATTGGCTTAGAGACTTGCCGTTCTTTGATCAATCTGGGTTTTTATATCATTATGATTGGTCGTAATTCAGCAAAGCTGTTACAAACTCAATCTAAAATTGATCCAGATCACCAAAATTCTAATGTTTTAAGCTGCGATTTAACTCGTCGTTTAGCAATTAAACAAGCAATCACATTAATTCGCCATAGTAAAATTCAAATTTATGGTTTGATTAATACCGCTGGTGTTGGCTATTTTGAAAAAGTATTAGATACTACTGATATTCAAATTGAACAGACCTTTAAAACCAATACTTTAGGGTTAATTTATTTAACTAAATATGTTGCTCGGTTGATGGTACATCAAGGTTTTGGTCATATTATTAATGTTGCTTCGATGGCAGGTAAAATTGTTACACCAAAAGCGGCCATTTATGGTAGTTCTAAAGCGGCAGTAATTTCTTTCTCAAATGGTTTGCGTATGGAATTAAAACCATACAATGTTTTAGTGTCCACAGTTAATACTGGTCCAGTTAAAACTCCTTTTCTTAAAAAAGCGGATCTTTCAGAAAATTATGCAAAATCAGTTCAAAAATATCTTCTGAATCCGCAAATTGTTGGAGAAAAAATTGCACAATTACTAATTGATTATCGTCGAGAACTCAATTTACCTTGGTATATGGAATTTGCAGCAAAGCTATATCCGCTTTTCCCTCAGTTGGGAGATTATCTAAGCGGGGATGTTTTTAATAAAAAATAATTAAAAGAAGCCACGATGCTTTAAAATACGATATACCCAAATCATAATAATAGTTGTTCCTATGGTAATTAAGATCCATGAAAATGTACCTTTAGTCATTGGTAAATCAATGTTCATTCCAAAAAAACCAACAACGATAGCGGGAATAGCTAAAACAATAGAAGCTACAGTTAAAATACTCATTGAACGATTAGTATTATTATTAATAATATTTTCATATGCATCAGATAGTAAATTCATCATTTTAGTTGTGTCATTTGCCATATCTAATGCTTGTTTCATTTCAATTTCGATGTCTTCAAAGAATTCTTTTTCGGAGGCATCGATTTTTTCACGTTTGGCGTTTTTAAATTGTTCTAAAGTTGCATGATTTCGCTGAAGGGCATTAAGATAATAGATTAACTCTACTTTTACATTTAAAAGTTCACTTAAGTATTCACTGTTTCGATGATGAGATAAAGTTTTTTGAAGAAAATTTTGTTTACGTTCGACTTCTTCCAAGGCATCTAAAAATTTAGCAGTTATGTTGAAAAAAGCATTTAAAACTAGATCTAAAGGTTTTATTAAATTTGGGTTTTGTGCTTCCAAGTAAGCTTTTGGAAATTTTTCAATAATATTTTTAACTGCCAGATTATTAGTAAATGTAATTAAACGATTAGGATTTTGAATAAAAAAAGCTAGTGGTTGAATTTCTACTTCACTTTTTGTTTGATCAGCAATGCTATTAAGAACGATCAGGTCATTTTTTTGTTCAAATTCATAACGCGGTGACTCGAAACGATCCGTTGCATAATTTAGCATTTCTTCATTTAGTTGATAGTGATCATGAAGTTCTAAAAGCTCTTGTGAATCCGGATTAGCAACTTCTATCCATTCAAATTGAGGATAATCGTGTTTGATTTTTATCATATTTTTTTACCTTTTTATCTAAAAATTCAAAAAAATCTTGTTTATTTGACCAATACTGACTATAATATATGTAAACCATTTTCGAGGTGAAATTATGGATCAAAATAAATTTACAAATACCTTAAATGAAGCAATTAGAACTGCACAACAATTAGCAATAGAAAATCAAAATTATGAAATTGATGTACCACATTTAATTAAGGGCATTTTAGATCAGGATGATTCTTTGGGCAAGACCATTTTTCAAGGTCAAAATATTCCCGATGATGTTTTAGCTGCAGAATTAACTCAAGAAATCGCTAACCTTCCTAAGGTGAGTGGTTCTGAATCTAATAATGGTCAAACAATTTCTCGCGATCTATTCAATCTTTTTAATACAGCACAAAAAGTTGCAAAAAGTTTTGGTGACGAGTTTGTTGCCGTAGATACGATTTTGTTATCCCTTTTTGATTATGATCAATTACCGATTACTAAATTTCTTGTAAGTAGAGGCTTGAATAAAACTAAAATGCGATCTATTGTTGAGGATTTAAGAAGCGGTAGTAAAATAACAAGTCAAGATGCGGAGAAAAACTATAAAGCATTAGAGAAATATGGCACAAATATGATCGCTGAGGCCAGAAAAGGTAATGCTGATCCAATTATTGGTCGCGATAGTGAAATTATGAATGTAATTCGAGTTTTATCTCGTAAAACAAAAAATAATCCAATTTTAATTGGAGATCCAGGTGTTGGTAAAACTGCTGTTGTTGAAGGTTTAGTTCAACGAATGGTTAATGGTGATGTACCTGATAACTTAAAGGATAAAGTTGTTTATAATTTGGATATGGGTTCACTAATCGCGGGTGCTAAATACCGTGGTGAATTTGAAGAACGTCTACAGGCAGTTTTAAAAGAAGTTAAAAAAGCTGACGGTAGAATTATTCTCTTTATTGATGAAATTCATAATATTGTTGGCGCAGGTAAGACTGAAGGTAGTATGGATGCTGGTAACTTATTAAAACCAATGTTGGCTCGTGGTCAATTGAGGTTAATTGGAGCAACAACCTTGGATGAGTACCGACTATACATTGAAAAGGATAAAGCTTTAGAGCGGCGCTTTCAAAGAGTAATGATTGATGAACCAACAGTTGAGGATACAATTAGTATTTTACGTGGATTAAGGGAACGCTTTGAAGTTTATCATGGGGTAAGAATCCATGATAGTGCTTTAGTAGCTGCAGCTACTTTGTCTAATCGATATATTACTGATCGATTTTTACCCGATAAAGCAATTGATTTGGTTGATGAAGCTAGTGCCAATATTAATGTAGAAATGCATTCAGTTCCTGAAGAATTAGATGAAAGTAATCGAAAATTAATTCAGTTACAAATTGAAGAGGAATCCTTAAAAAAGGAAACTGATCAGGCTTCAAAGATTCGTTTAGAAGATACAAAGAAAGAAATTGCTGAAGCTAAAGAAGAAAATAATCAACTTAAAGCTCGTTGGGATCAAGAACTAAAATCAATTAATAGTTTAAATGAAAAGAAAAAATTAATTGAAAAAGCTAAACATGATTTAAAAGAAGCACAAAATCGCTCTGATTTTGAAACTGCAGCTAAAATTCAGCATGGAACTTTACCAAAATTAGAAAGAGAATTGCAGGAAGCAGAAGGAAGCTCTAAAAATCATGATGATTGGATGGTTGATGAATCAGTTACAGAAAATGAAATTGCTGAAGTTATTAGTCGCCAGACGGGAATTCCAATTTCAAAATTGGTTCAAAGTGATCGTGACAAATTATTGCATTTAGAAGACGAACTGAAAAAACGCGTTGTTGGACAGGATGAAGCGGTAAAAGTAGTATCTGATGCTATTATTCGATCACGTGCAGGAATTCAGGATCCTAATCGTCCATTAGGTAGTTTCATTTTTCTTGGGCCTACGGGAGTAGGAAAAACTCAATTAGCTAAAAGTTTAGCTGAATTATTGTTTGATTCAGAAAAACATATGATACGTATCGATATGAGCGAGTATATGGAAAAAGAGTCTGTTTCAAGATTAATTGGTGCAGCTCCAGGTTATATTGGTTATGAAGAAGGTGGACAATTAACTGAAGCAGTAAAGCGTAATCCTTATTCAATTATTTTGTTAGACGAAATTGAAAAAGCGCATCGAGATGTATTTAATGTTTTATTACAAGTTCTTGATGATGGTCGTTTAACTGATGGTAAAGGTCAAACAGTTGATTTTAAGAATACTTTAATTATAATGACTAGCAATTTAGGTGCTGACTTGATTTTGGATCAACAACAAAAAGAATCACCTGAGGCATTACATCAGCAATTAATGGATGTAGTGAAAGCTAATTTTAAACCAGAATTTTTAAATCGGGTTGATGCTATTTTGCAATTTAACGCTTTAAGTGAAGATGATGTTGTTAAAATTGTAAAAATTGATATGCAGGATTTAGAGGAACGTTTAGCAAATCAGCGGATTACTTTGGAAGTAAATCCAGCTGTTATTGAGTGGATTGGTAAAAGTTCTTATGATCCAAGCTTTGGTGCAAGACCAATTCAAAGATTCATTAAAAATAATGTTGAAACTCCTTTAGCTAAAGAAATTATCGCTGGTAAAGTTTTACCTGATACTAAAGTAAGTGCAGAAATGGATCAAAATAAATTAATTTTTGTAAGTCAGAAAGTAAATAGTGAAGTTTCGGCTTAAATAATTTAAAGATAATTAATTAAGTAAAAAGTTAAATTTAAAATTTTTTATATCCGTTAAGGTTAAAACCTTAACGGATTTTTTTAGGTATTTAAATAATTTTTATCTTATATATATATTTCATAATATCTAAACAAAGATAAAGATTTTCTTAATATTTTTTTAGATATTTATTTTATTATTTACAACAAAAAAATTTCTTGTTAGTATGTTCCAGCAAAATTTGGAGAGATAAAAATATTTTTAAAAACCTTAAATAAATAGTTAGTTGGATTAATGAAAATTTCAGATTATTTAACTAATAGACGTTAAGACTAGAAGTAGGAGTGATATTAAATGAAATTTGAAGAACGGGTCTTAAATGAAAGTTATAAGTTAACTGAGATGGAAACTGAAATTGTTGATTATATTCAAAAAAATCTCCAAGAAATTGATCATTTTAAAATTCAACAGTTAGCTAAACAATTTTATACTGTACCTAATACAATTACCCGATTAAGCCATAAATTAGGTTATAGTGGCTTTTCCGAATTAAAACACGTTATTAAATATGAACAAGAAGAAAAGATTGATCTAAAAAACAAATCGCAACAAATTTTATTCCGTAATTTGGATTTGATTGATAATCAGCGAGAAGCAATAGTTGCAGAAATGATGTGTAAAGCTAAACAAATTCAATTTGTAGCTTGCGGATCGTCAGCTAATATTATTCAAATTAGTGTTAATAATTTTTATAAAGTAGATCACAAGTCTTATTTTTCAACAAACATTAATGAACTTAAAGAAAATCTGACAGGAAGTAAATCTGACTTATATTTTCTTGTGAGCGATACTGAGAATGATTCAGCAATTATTTGTCTAGCAAAATTGATAAAACAAAAAAAATTGCCAATTGTTTCTTTAACTCATGCTCAAAAAAATCCATTAGCAAATTTAGCTGATCAGCGCTTATTTTGTTTTACTCAAGTTCAAAAAATAGTCGATGATGATAAATCACAAATAATTGTAGATCAAACACCATTAATGATTATCATGAATAGTCTTTTTCAAACTTATGTCCAAAAATTGGGTAAAGTTTTGCAAAAGGTATAACTTGTATGTTTATTTATCCCATTGTAAAAAACATTCTCAATATTTTTAACTAAAAAATAAGAAGGGATAGGATTAACTTTTTGATAACTGTAAATATTGTTCCTCATTTAAGGTGAAATCGCGAAAGTTATTTTTCTGCTGCAAAATCAAAAATATATTTAGCTTATGATTTACGAGAAAAAACATCCAGAAGTTCCTAATTATTTGCTTGATGGTCAAATGGCTATTGTGGAAGATTATTTGCAACTTTATCCGCAAGATCGAAATTGTTTAACAAAATTAGTTTAAGCCAGTCGTTTAAATGTTGGCTCTTGGTATACTTAAACAGATCAAATGATGGTAGGTGGTGCATCATTAGTTCGAAATCTTTACTATGGGATTCAAGCAGCAAAATAAATTGGGCAACCAATGATGATTGGATATGCCCCAAATGCTTTTGAACACTCAGTCCGGCTACTGCAAATTTTAAATAATTTTGGTATTAATAAAGCTATTATTTGGCGAAGAATTTCTATCATAATGGAGAACAAAGCTGAATTTGTTTGGCAAAGTTCGGGACATTTCACGTTCAAGATAATATGGCAGCTTGCTGTTCGGATCAAGTAAATCAACAAATCAAAACCCGTTACCAAGAAGTAGAAGAAAGTGTTGATCAGTTAATTAATTTTTACCAACGTAAAATAAGCCAAGGAATAAAAGTAGGCCAACAACAGTGAACGCAATTCATTGTCACAGTCGCATGATGCTGTAATTAATAGTTCATTACGTTCAAATTTTAAACAATTTAAATTAATCATTAGAGAGTATCCCTTACCAAATTTTGCATCAAAAAGCGATCCAAGTTTCTAAGTAACCTCCAAAAGAAATGGATGACTATTAAATTCAATTTGAACATTATTTACAAGGCTTGATTTATGAAGCATTAACCATTTAAACTGGTAAAAGTAAAAAAGTTAAAACAGATTTTCCAAGAGTTTCTGTAATTGAAAATAAATATTATCAGATTTTACCAAATGATGATGGTACAGTAGATCTCTTGATTAAATCAACAGGACAAGTTTATGAAAATATTTTGTCTTTAGTTAATGAAGGTAATTGTAGTGATGAATATGATTTTTCACCTTTGGTAGATAATATTCCCATGCTTTCATCAATGCGGGTTTGTTCTTATCATTGACTTAAAATTACTGGTACAAGTGAAGAATTAAGTTTAAATTATCATTGAAAATTACCTAAAAATCTTCAAAAAAAGATACGGTATTATTAGATTGGTAGAAAAAAATTGGCAATAACGTCTTGATCCAATTTATCTATTTTTAACCCATGTTGCTTTGTCTAATGATAGTGAAACAGTCGGTGTTGTTACTAATAGTGTTAAAGAATATCAAATTATTGGGGAACAAAATGATATGTTGGCGATTACGCTTTGGCGAAGTGTAGGAAAACTAAGTAAACAAGACCGGGACTGGCATCAGGTTATTCACTTCAAATTCCTGATTAGCAAATGCATGGGTTAATTCAATTTAACTTGGGTTTAGCATAATTTCTTAGTGATTATCAAATTATTAATTTACCAATTATTGCTAAGAATTATTTAACTTCAGTGATGATTTTTAATGAGCTAGGAATTCACGAATAAAATTGAATCCAGTAAATAAAACGTTACCCGTAAGTAAAGGTTTAGGTCAAATTATATTGCCTGGGGTAGTTGTGAGTACAGTTAAAGTTACTGAAGATCTATCAGGAATTATTGTATGTTTATTTAATACCAATTAAGAATTGGTAAAAGTAAAACTTAGTCTTAAAATACAATTTTTAGATTTAAATGAGAATCCTAAAAAATATATTAAATACCTAAAATTAGAGCAAAATGAATTTATAACAATAAAATTATTGAAAGGTGAAAAAAGGCTTGCTAAATGCAGGCTTTTTTTATTTATGTAGAATTTTGTTACAATAAGAAATAAACGGGAGTGGAATAGATGTTGAAAAAGCTATACTATATTCTCATTAGTTAATTTTTAGGAGAGAAAATTACTAATTTTAGGTAGGTTCATTAAGTTTTGAATGATAAATCAAGGTTAATTAATAAAATTTCTGATTTTAACTTAAACAAGTTTAAAAAACTAATCAAGGTTTCTCACCCCCGATATTTACATTTATTTGTGGGTATTATATTAGGGATGATTTCTTCAGGGATTCAATTATTAATTCCTATTCTAGCGCAGTTTTTGATTAACAGCTTTAAAGTAAAAATAGATTATTGGTTAATTGTTAAAATTGTCGTGCTCTTGGTTTTTACTGCTATTTTATCTGCTGGAGCAGGAACAATTTTAGGAGTTTTTGGTGAAAATGTTGTAGCAAATTTACGTAAAGAACTATGGCATAAAATTGTTGATTTACCGGTAAAGTATTTTGATCATGTTAAATCAGGTGATTTAGCGTCTCGTCTTGCCAATGATACAACATTAATTAAAAATTTAATTGCTAATACTTTTCCAAGTGCTTTTTCTTCAATAATTTTAATTATTGGTTCGATTATCATGATGTTGATCATGGATTGGAAAATGTCCATAATTATTTTTTTCTGTTTGCCTTTAATTTTTTTGATTTTAGTTCCATTGGTTCACTTTGGACAAAATATTGGTCGCAAACGTCAAAACAAATTAGCAGATTTTAATGCCGTAATTAGCGAGTCAATGGGAGAAATTCGTTTAGTCAAATCTTCCAATGCAGAAGATTATGAGCGCCATAAAGGAAATAAGTTAATTAATGAATTAAGGTTAATTGGACGATATGAAGCAATTTATGATTCAATATTCCCCCCATTTTTAACTACCATTTTAATGTTTTTAATTTTGGGAATTATGGTTTATGGAGTACATCGAGTATCTGTAGGGACAATGACTTTTGGAATGCTGACTTCGTTCGTTCTTTATCTTTCTAATTTTATGGCATCAGTACCAGTAGTTACTAATTTATTTACCCAAACTGCAAAAGTTTCCGGTTCAACTGATCGAATTAGTGATATTTTACTTGAAAAAACTGAAGATTTAACCAATGGTATTAAGCTAAATATTTCAGGACAAATCCTTCAAGCTAAAAATATTTCATTTTCCTATTCTCCTAATAAACAAATTTTAAAAAATATTTCTTTTGAAGCTAGTCCCAATACTATGGTAGCTTTTGTTGGACCTTCTGGAGGAGGAAAGTCCACAATTTTTTCGTTGTTAGAACGTTTTTATGAAGTTAATGGCGGCGAGATTATAATAGGTGATCATAATATTAAAGATTTTAATTTATTGGATTGGCGACGACAAATTGGTTATGTTGGACAAGATTCACCTCTATTTGCCGATACGATTCGAAATAATTTGGTTTATGGCTTAACTCAAAAATTAGAAGATCAAGAACTCTGGGATAAATTAAAATTAGCTTTTGCAGACAAATTTGTGAGTGAAATGCCAGAGAAATTAAATACTTTTGTTGGTGAAAGAGGGATAACCATTTCTGGAGGTCAGCGACAACGTTTAGCAATTGCGCGTGCATTTTTACGTGATCCTAAACTATTATTGTTTGATGAAGCAACTGCTAGTTTGGACTCTCAATCTGAAATGAAGATTCAAAATGCTTTAAAAAATTTAATGAAAAATCGAACGACCTTAATTATTGCGCATCGTTTAGCGACAATTGTTGATGCTAATATGATTTATTTTATTGAACATGGTCAAATTACAGGAGCCGGTACCCATCAAGAATTATTGAAATCCCATGCTTTGTACGCTAAGTATGTACAAGAACAGTTCAAAGCTTAATTTAAAATTTAATGTTAGATCTTTTTTAGCATAATGTGAAAAATGTAATGTAGTTTATTGACCTAGAGCACTACTTTATTTAAAATTCCGAATAATAGGTGGAAAGTAAAAAAAGCAATGGAAGTTCAAATGGAAATTAGTTCGGCAAATGAAATTATCGGGGAAAATAATCTTATTAAGTAGCCATTATTTAAATGAAGTTGAAAACGTAGTTGCTTTTATTTTTCATAAAATCCTTAATTTTTAAACAATCTTTTGCATTAATAATAATTATTTTTTTTATTTTAATTGCGCCCACCTTTAGTTTACAATATAGCTAAAAATCGGCATTTAAATCAAACTAATCACTAATTCAACGTGGAGAATGCAATCTAATTGCTCGTGATTTACACGATACTTTAGGTCAAAGGTTCTCTATGATTACTATTAAAGCAGAGTTAGCAGAAAAACTGTTAGAAAAAAGGCTACAGCAAGTGGTAGAAGAACTACGTGATATTGCTAGTCGTCAAAATTTGCAGTTAGTTCGAGACATTGTTAATGATTTATATCAAAAATCTTTAAATGAAGTTTTGCTCGAACAGAATAAAAAGTTAATTTAGTCTTAGAAACTAAGGGTGAAAGTGAGACTTTAAAGTGGTCAATAAAAATTCAAAGTGAATTTGCTAGTGTAATCCCTGAAGCCATTACTAATATTATTCGCCATGCTTATGCACATAAAGTATTTATGAATTTTATTGAAGAACCTACATTCTATCAAATTAATATTCATGATGATGGTCATGCCAAAATCAAGTGGTTTAGATATAGCGGATAGAATTAATGTTTTGAAGTTACCCATTAAAGTAATTGTTTTAACCACTTTTGTACATAAAGTTACTTTGAACGCGCAGTTAAAGCTCAAGTTTCAGGATATCTTTTAAAAGATATTTTTAGTGAAAAATTGACTGATGTGATTCATCAAGCAATGGAAGGTAATACCTTTTACTCACCAGAATTAGTAGTAAATATGATTAGTGTAATTAATAATCCTTTAACTAAAAGAGAGATTGAAATCTTAAATTTAGCTTAGTCAGGTTTGAATTCGAAGGAAATTGCAACAAAATTATTTTTATCAGATGGTACGGTTTTTGTAACTATTTTTCTGCAATATTTAGCAAATTGGATGTGCATAATCGAATTGAAGCAATCAATTTAGCTAAAAAGTATAAAGGGCTAAAAATTAGTTGATCACTTTTTGTAAGTATAATTAGTTTGTGTAACAATAAAACTAATTTAAATAAAAAAGGGTGAATTATAATGTCAAATTTGCTGGATTATTTACAAAACGTCAATCAGTCATGGCAGAAAATGCCATTTAATGAAGTAGATGCGTTAATATTGGCCCAAGCTGCTTATTTGGCATACCGTCCTTTATTAAAAAATCATTATCATCAATTTAAGGACTTAAAAAATCAAACTGCTTTAATTAGAAAAGCAGTTTCGACAACTTGGTATCCGGAAGAGAATCAAAAATTGATTACTGCATTGGCTCAAAATCAGCGTTTTAGTGAAATACAATGGTCAGATTTTTGGGAAATCAATGATCATAATACTCAACAGCAGTTTTCGGCTATCACTTTTAAATTACCCAATAATTGTTATTACTTATCATTTGGAGGAACCGATGGAACTTTTTTAGGAATTAAAGAGGATTTAAATATGTCTTTCCAAAAGATTGTTCCTTCACAACGTTCCGGTCTCAAATATTTTAATCGAATTTCTCAAAAATATTCCGGTGAATTTTATTTAGGAGGTCACTCTAAAGGGGGAAATGTTGCTATTTATAGTTTGTTACATGCAAGTTTAGCGGATCAAGTTCGAATTAAAAAAGTTTTTAATTTTGATGGTCCCGGTTTTGGTAATGATGAAAAAAGCCTGTCGTATAATCAAATAAAAAATAAAGTTAATAAATTTGTACCGCAATCTTCAGTAGTTGGGCGACTCTTAGAGTCACGCCATGATTTTATGGTTGTCAAAAGTTCAGGAAGAGGATTTCATCAGCACGATTTATTTACTTGGCAAGTTGAAAATCATCATTTGGTAACATTACCAGAAACTGATGCTTTTTCGAATTATATTAGTCAAACAACAAGTGAAGTTGTAGCTGAAATTGATGATGAAAATAAAGAATATTATTTGGACTCTTTATATGATTTATTTACTGCTACTGATATAGCTAGTGTAACTGATTTGAAGAAAAATTGGTTGCCTAATTTAATTGAATTATTAAAAGTAATTAAAGACTCTGATCCCCAACTTCGTAAATCGTGGTTAACTACTACTAAAGATATGGTAATAATTTCCTTTAAATCAACCAAAATTTTATTTAAGAAAAACAAATATAGGGGTCCTTAAATTTATGAATATTGAAATGAATATTAAAAATTTCCAAGCGGTTAATACGACTATTAAAGAGGTTCAATTAGATCATACTAATACTTTACAAGTGATTAAAGCTAAAAAGATTAACCAATTTGATGAAAATACATATGCTAAATTAAAAGATTTAACTTTTAAGAATGGTTTAATTGAAGTTAAAATGCTTAGTCGTTTATTACCTGACGCCCCAGAATTTGCACGGGGTTTTATTGGATTGGCATTTCGAATTAATAATGATGATTCAGCTTTTGAAGCATTCTATTTTCGGCCGACTAATGGATTAAAACAGACCGATGATTCAATTCGCCAAAATCATGCTTGGCAGTATTTTTCTTATCCAAAATATACTTTTTCTTATATGCGTGAGCATAAAATTAAAGGTTTTGAAGGACCTGCAAATATAAAATTAAATCAGTGGATTAGCTTAAAAATAATAATTAAAAATGCCAAAGCAAAATTTTATCTAAATCAGCAAATAAATCCTATTTTAAAAGTAGATCAACTAAAAATGGGTGCTAATATTGGAGGATCGGTTGGATTTTTTGTTGATATTGGTACAGTTGCTTATTTTAAAGACTTAGTGATTGTAACAAATGATTAGTAAATTTATTTAATTTTAATTATTGTTAACATTTTATAGTTAAAAAAATTAAATGAAATAAGAAAAACCAACCTAATGTTGGTTTTTTAACTTACTTTTTTATGAGAAATTTTATTTAAAGTTAGTTTAATAGTTTCCGCTACAGTTTGTGAAATACCTAACTTCATTAAGTCTTTCACAGGAGCAGTTTTAATTTTAGAAATTGAGTGATATTTCTGTAAAAGTTTGGTGCGAGTTTTTGGACCAACACCTTTGATCATTTCAAGTTGAGAAGATAGAGCATTTTTATTATGAGTCTTGCGATGAAAAGTAATTGCAAATCGATGGACTTCATCTTGGATTCTTGTTAATAAGAAAAATCCCTGACTATGAAGATCTAAAGGTACCAAGTGACCATCTTCTCCCGTGATTAAATGAGATGTTCGGTGATGGTTATCTTTAACCATCCCCGCAACTGGAATATTAATTCCTAATTCATTATGTAAGACATCTAAAATTACATTTAATTCGATTTCTCCACCGTCCATTAAGAT
Organism: uncultured Lactobacillaceae bacterium; assembly: GCA_945273735.1. Lineage (GTDB taxonomy): Bacteria > Bacillota > Bacilli > Lactobacillales > Lactobacillaceae > Xylocopilactobacillus. The sequence continues at coordinate 2,492 of CALYPJ010000017.1, read as the reverse complement.
TAAATCAGGAAATGGTTGTTTTTCTTTGATTAATCGAGAATAGCGGCGATAGATTATTTCACGAGTATTAGCAGCTTCATCAGCACCATTATGTTTTTCTAAAACATTTTTAATTTTATATTTACGATAATTTGATTTTTCGGGTTTACCATCCACAAAACTAACCATCGCGGATACAGCATCGGTTCCTTGAATATGTGAATGATCAAAAGACTCAATCACATGGCCATAAGGAAGGCCTAAAGCATCAAAGATTTCTTTTTGGGCTCCTACAGTCTGGCGATTATCTAATTCCATTAAGCGGAATTTCTCTTCTAAAGAAATTTTAGCATTATCATGAGCCATCATTAATAAATCGCGTTTTTGTCCACGTTTAGGTGTCCGAAATGGAATATGAAGAATTTCAGTTAAAGGTTCTTGGTCTATTTTGGCAGGAACTAAAACTTCTCGTGGCAAAACGTTATTTTTTCGATTATAAAATTGCAAAATAAAACTTGCTAGTTCTTCTTCTGGTTCATTAATGCATGGGAAAATTCGCTTTTCTCGTTTCATTAATCTTGCTTGACGGATAAAGAAGACTTGAATTGAAATATATCCTTTATCAACATAAAAATTAAAGAGGTCTCGCGGCGTATAATCGTTAGAAATAATTTTTTGTTTTTCAACTGTTTGCTCAATATAATTAATTTGATCACGTAATTCCGCAGCACGTTCAAATTCGAGATTTTGAGCAGCATTTTGCATCTTTTTTGTTAAAGCTTTTTTGACAGTGGTAACATTACCATTTAAAAAGCGTTTAATTTTATTGATATTTTTTTGATATGCTTCTGATGGCACTTCTTTAAAGCAAGCACCAAGGCATTGTCCCATATGATAGTAAAGACAAGGCCGTTTCAGATGTCCAGAACAACGCCTTAATGGATAAACTTTTTGTAAAAAGTGCAAAGTTTCCTCTGCCGCATAAACATTAGGATAGGGTCCAAAATAATATCCGCCATCTTTTTTAACTTGTCCAGTAATCTTAATTTGTGGATCGCGTTCATTTGTGATCTTAATATAAGGATAACCAGTTCCTTTTTTTAGTTTGATATTGTAGTATGGCTGGTGTTTTTGAATTAAGGTTATTTCTAGAAGAAAAGCTTCCTTATCAGTTGCGGTAATAATTGTTTCAAAATCTTGAATCTCGCTGACAAGTTTTGCTGTTTTACCTTCATGACTGCTTTTAAAGTAAGAGCGAACGCGGTTTTTTAGATTTTTAGCTTTGCCAACATAAATAATTTTTGCATTCAAATCTTTCATCAAATAGCAGCCTGGGCGATCAGGTAGTAATGTTAATTTGTGTTCTAAATATTCTGTGGTCAACTCTAATTATCCTTTCTTGTGGGCCACATTTTACTCTTTTTTGTTCAGAAATCTAGTCCTTAGGTTAATTAAAATCAAATTTAATTAAATAGGCTGATTAAATAAGTAAAAAAAAGTACATATATGCAAATTAATGATTTAAATTAATATTATTGTTATATAATTATTATTATTAATACCTATATTATATAATGTACTATATATAATTTTTGAAAGGTAAATTTATGATTTATCGATATTATCCCCATTTTTAATTTTTTTATTAATTTTTTTTGAATTTTTTCAAGTTTTAATGGGATATTGCTGTCCTTTTGAGTGAGTAATTTAGTTGATATTGTTACTAAAAGTGAATATAACCAAATTAGCAAGATTATTATAATTTTCCTTGTTGGAATATTAATAGTTTATAGTTCAAGGCTTCTTTTTAACCTGCTTAAAACTGATGCGGTGAAATTTACTAATAGTTATTTAAGAAAAAAAGTATTTAAGGGAATGCTTAATGGAACGCTTTCTGAAAATACTGAATCTTTAAGCTTTTTAGCTAATGATTTTAAATTACTGGAAACAAATCGTTATGATGCTGAAATTTCTATGTTGAATAATATTTTTACAGTGATTTTGTCAGTTGGATATGGTTTATATTTAAATTGGTTACTAACTTTAATATTTTTGTTTTCTTCTTTTATTCCGGTTGTTATTTCAAATTTTTTTCAAAAACCGATTCAAAGATCTGCTAAAAATTGGTCGCAAACTAATACAAAGTATGTTAACCAAACTAAAAATTTTCTTGAAGGTGCTGATACTTTTTTTCTTTATCAAAAACAGGATCAAGCTGTTTTATGTAATTCTAAAATGATTACTACTTTAGAAGAATCGCTAAAGAAGATGAATTTGTTGACTTTAAATGTGGCAACTTGGATTGAGTTGATTGCTGATATTGTTACTTTTTTAATCCCTTTTTTAATTGGGATTTACTTAATTCAAAAAGGATTTACAACGATTGGAGACTTGTTTGGAATTATTCAGTTAAGCAATTCATTTGTTAATCCAATTTTGCAAATATTAAAAGATCGGAGCAACTTGTGCTTTATTGGCAGAAGAACTTGGTAAACAAGGGAAAAAAATTACTA
>CALYPJ010000016.1 GCA_945273735.1 uncultured Lactobacillaceae bacterium | reverse complement strand
CATTCGATAAAAATCTGCAGTCATACCATCAATTGAATTGATTGCTCTAATTGCAATTGTGTAATCAAAAGTTCGACCATCCCCCATAACTCCGACGCTTTTTATCCCCGTCATTACGGTAAAGTACTGCCAAATTTGATCAACTAATCCTGCTTTTTGTATTTCTTCTCGCAAAATAGCATCACTTGTTCGAACAATTTTTAACTTTTCCGGAGTCACCGCTCCCATAATTCTTATCGCTAGACCTGGACCGGGAAAAGGTTGACGCCAAACCAAATCATGTGGTAATCCTAATTTTTCACCTAATACGCGAGTTTCATCTTTAAACAGTTTGCGCAAGGGTTCAATTAATTCAAAGTCTAAATCTTTTGGTAAGCCACCAACATTATGATGTGATTTAATTGTCTGAGCACTACTTGTACCAGATTCAATTACGTCAGTATAAAGAGTTCCTTGCGCCAAATATTTAATGCCATGCAGTTTTTTCGCTTCTTTTGCAAAAGTTTCAATAAATTCTTTACCAATAATTTTTCGTTTTTGCTCGGGGTCAGTAACATCTTTCAATTTATCCAAAAATAACTTGGAAGCATCAACTTTAATTACATTTAAACCAAATTTGCCACTTAAGCTATCCATAACTTGTTTCGCTTCATCTTGGCGCAACAAACCGTGGTCTACAAAAATACAAGTTAACTGATCCCCGATTGCTCGATGCAACAACATTGCGACTACACTCGAATCAACCCCACCAGAAAGTCCAAGCAATACTTTGTCGGAACCAACTTTTTCTCGAATTTCTTCAACCTGAGTCGTGATAAAGTCATCCATTGTCCAATTTGCTTGAGCTTGACAAATATCGAAAGCAAAATGATGTAAAATATCCATTCCATATTTAGTCGGACGCACTTCAGCATGGAATTGAACGCCATATAGTTTCTTATGCTTATTTTCCATCGCAACAAATGGCGTATTAACACTTTTAGCAACCCCTTTAAAACCTGCTGGAAGTTCACGAACCAAATCACTATGGCTCATCCATACGGGTTGTTCTTTCGGTAAGCCTTTAAAAAGAGCTGAATTTTCATCCAAAACTTCAATGTTGGCATGACCATATTCTTGATCTTGACCTGGCATCACTGATCCCCCAAGATTATAAACCATCAGCTGCATCCCATAACAAATTCCCAAGATCGGAATTCCCATTTCATAAATTTCCCGATCGACACTAAAGGCATTATCATCATAAACGCTCATCGGACCCCCAGAAAAAATAATTCCCTTAGGATTCAATTCTCGAATTTGATCAGCAGAAATATTATGATCCAATAACTCAGAATAGATCCCCATTTCCCTAATTCTGCGTGTAATTAATTGGTTATATTGACTACCAAAATCTAGAACAACAATTTTATCTACTTCTTTTACCATTTCTTCCTCATCTTTTTTCTTGCTATATAATCTTAATCAAAATTCTATAATTTGACGATAGTAAAAATAGTTTTCATGCAAATATTTATAATTGATGCTATTGATTGCTTAAAGCATGACTGACATTTATTATTTTAAAAAAGGTCATCAAGTTATAACAAATAGATCATTATATTTACGTTATAACTAATATGCTGATATCAAAAAATGGATTCTACTGAATTTACATTGTAATACCTCAAAATAAATGTTTAGTTAGTATTAGTACTAATTTACTTTATTATGAAACTACATCATAAAGATATCTTAAAAATGAATCTTCATAGAAAAACTTCAGACGATAAAATCTGCTGTAAAACCGAATTAATTTTTCAATTAAGTACTTTTAATGAAGCAACTAATTTATTTTCAAATATCATGCTAATATTGCTATAATTTAGAGCATTCCAATCCTAACAAAAAGTAATTAAAATGCACGTAAAAACATCAAATTTGATTGAACCTTAACTAAAATTTAGCAAAATAATAAGGAGATCCTAAAGGATCTCCTCTTTTATTTTGAAATCATTTTTTTGTATTGTAATAAACGATTTACTGCTTCATGTAAATCAGCCATACTAGCAGCATAACTTAATCGAACATACCCTTCACCGCCAGGACCAAATGACGCTCCTGCAATCACAGCTAATTTAACTTTATCAGCTAGGTCATAACAAAACTTAAAGCTATCTTGCTCCATATCTTCGGGAATTTTCATAAATAAGTAAAAAGCTCCAGTTGGTTTGGCATAACTAAAACCTAAATCAGTTAATGCTTTTTCTAAGTAATCACGGCGCTTTTGATATTCTTCACGCATCTTAGCTCCATCATCAAATCCCTTAGTAAAGGCTTCCTCTGCTGCTGCCATATTCATTGTTGCTGCTGCAGTAACTGTAAACTGATGAACTTTACTTAATTCACGAATAATTGCTAAAGGTGCTTGTAAAGTACCGATTCGCCAACCGGTCATTGCATGAGACTTGGAAACCCCACTAACTAAAATTGTTTGTTCAGGAATAAATTCAGCAATAGAAGTATGCGGTTGATCAAAAGTAATCTGAGCATAAATTTCATCTGAAATAACAAAAACATCGCGTTGCTTTAAATTATCCGCTATCGCTTGGACTTGCTCACGGCTATAGGTTACCCCTGTAGGATTACTTGGATAGTTTAAAACAATGGCTTTTGCTTTAGGATGTGCTTTAAAAGCTTCATCCAACTTTTCTGGAGTTAAAATAAAATTATTTTCTGACGTATCTAGATAAACCGGTTTACCACCACATACTTCAATATCCGAAAAATAAAGCGGAAAAGTTGGTGTCGGTACTAAAATTTCATCTCCTTCATTAATAATCGAAGCAAAAACTGTAAATAAAGATTCCGTTGCCCCAACAGTAATAATCGTTTCTTCTGGCGTATAATTCAAATGATAGTGTCGATTCATAAATTCTGCTGCTGCTTTCTTTAAATCAGCAGTACCATTTGATGGCGCATAATGGGTTAAATTATTTTCGATTGCTTTCATTCCAGCTGCTTTCACATGCTCTGGAGTATCAAAATCTGGTTCACCTAAAGTGAGCTTTAACATTCCAGAAACTTTTGATACTTTTTCGTCAAAAGCTCGAATGGCAGATGGTTTAATATATTCTAATCTGCGATTCATTTTTTGTAACAACGAATTCGTCATAAATCCCCCCTAATTTTTTTATTATAATTATACAGCATAATGAAAATTAGAACTTCACTTTTTTTAGCTTTTTGTGATATAATTTCTACGCTATATTTAAATTCAAAAGAGGAGTAACTATGTCTCATAATATTCATAAAGCAATTAATGATAATCGCCGCCCCGTTAATCACGCTAACTTAAAAAATAGTCAAAAGAAAATTAATCAAGTGCGAGCAACATTAGCAAAGTTAGCTAAAGAAGATCAATAAAAGAATTAAATTTAAGAAAAATATGTTTAATAGCCAGACTTTTATGTCTGGTTTTTTTATTGTATAAAATTTTAATTTTACTATCTTTGCCCTTCTTCAGCATAATGATTCATGATAATATTAAAAAAAGATTTTGGAGGACTTTATGAAATATTCGAAAAGTACACCTGTAAAAGACTTTACAATGAACGTGCTTAACGGGGTCAGTACCGGAATTGTGGCAATGCTACTACCTTCAGCAATTATTGGTTCTTTTGCAAGTTTATTCGTGAACGTTCCATTTTTAAAATCACTCTACGAAATGACCAATTATGTCATGATTTTAATGCCAGTAGTTGCGGGTTATATTGTAGGAACTTTATTTGACTTTAATCATGTTCAAAGCGCTTCAGTTGCTTTAGCAGCAGCAATTGGTGCCGGAAACTGGCAATTTAAAAACGGTACTTTTATTGCTAAAGGCGTTGGGGATGTCATTAATTTAATTATCGTAATTACATTAGCGGTTTTATTTGTAGCAGCTATTGGTAAAAAGCTTGGTAGTTTTACGGTATTATTACTACCATCTTTAACCGTATTAATTCCAGGAGTTATTGGTTATTATATTTTGCCATATGTGCACTACATCACAACTTGGATTGGTGACTTGGTTAACTTGGTTACCAAATTACAACCAATTCCAATGGGCATTTTAATTGCAGTTTTATTTGCAATTATTATGGTTACCCCGATTTCCACAGTTGGCATTGCAACTGCTATTGGTATTAATGGAATTGGATCGGGCGCTGCCGGTATTGGAATTACTAGTCTGGGATTTGCTCTTTGCTTTTACGGATGGAGTGTTAATGGAATTGGGACAAGTCTGGCTCATTTCCTTGGCTCAGCCAAAATTCAAATGGCTAATATGATGTCTAAGCCCAAACTTTTAATTCCACCATGTATCAATGCAGCAATTATGGGAGGCATTGCGGCAATCTTTCAAATTAAAGGCACCCCGATTTCAGGTGGTTTTGGCCTTTCTGGCGGCGTTAGTTTTCTCGCAGCATATAAAGAAATGACTCCTGGAGTTATTTCACTTTTAACTTTAATTTTAGTTTTTTTTATTTTGCCAATTATTTTAGCTTATTTAAGTAAACTTATTTTTATCAATCTTTTGCATTTTATGAAACCTGAAGATTTTGCTATCGAAGTCGATTAATTTGACGTAATTATTTTTTGAAGAAAAAATCTTCATAAGAAATAGATCAAAAGGAGATTCTATGATAAAATTACTATTCGAGTCAAAAGAAAAACTGGCTCCTTGCTCTACTGTATTTCGACAAAGTAGAGCCTCAAGACCAAAGGGAGGTAAAAATGAGCTTAAATAAGTATGAGATCACTTACATTATCCGTCCTGATTTAGATGAAGCAACGAAAGCTGATTTAGTCAACCGCTTTGACCAAATTCTCAAAGACAAAGGTGCTGAAATTGTTGATTCTAAAGACTGGAAAAAAAGACGTTTAGCTTATGAAATTAGCGGCTATCTTGAAGGCATTTATCACATTGTTAACGTAAATGCTTCCGCAGAAGCTGTTGATGAATTTAAACGTTTAGCTCGAATTAACGATGGAATTTTACGTTCTATGGTAATTCGAATGGATGATAAGATCGATTTTCCAAGTCACTTAGCTGAAGCAGCTATTAAAGCTAAAGCAAAAGCCAAAAGAGATGCGGCTGCTGCTCACGCTAATGCCGATGAAGGCCATCATTCCCCAAACGGGGCTTAAGGGAGGGCTAAATGATTAACAATGTAGTTTTAGTAGGTCGTTTAACGAAGGATCCTGACTTGCGTTATACGAGCAACGGTACTGCCGTGGCTACGTTTACGGTTGCCGTAGATCGTAATTTTACTAACGCTCAAGGTTCCCGAGATGCTGATTTTATTAATTGTGTAATTTGGCGAAAACAAGCTGAAACTTTTGCTAATTATACTCATAAAGGATCATTAATTGGTATTGAAGGGCGAATTCAAACCCGTAATTATGAAGGTTCCGATGGCAAACGAGTATATGTCACCGAAGTTTCAGTTAATAGTTTCTCTTTCTTGGAATCCAAAGGGAGTTCAGGAGGAGGTAATTATAATTCAAATAATACCGATGCTGATTCTAATCAATCTAAAAACAGTCCAAACGACAGTGAAGAGGGGCCTTTTAAAGGAACCAACATTACTGATAAAACTGCTAATCCCTTTACTGATGACCAAAAAAATGGTTTCGATCCAGATACGCCATTAGATATTTCGGATGACGATTTACCATTTTAAAGAATATAATTATTGAAAGGAGTGTCCATGCAAAATCAACGTGGTGGTTTCCGACGTCGACGTAAAGTTGACTATATTGCTGCTAACCATATTAAATATATCGATTATAAAGACGAAGAATTACTTCGGCGATTTATTTCCGAACGTGGAAAGATTTTGCCTCGTCGCATTACAGGAACGAGCGCTTTAAACCAGCGTAAGTTAACGCGTGCTGTAAAACGAGCTCGGGTAATGGCAATATTACCTTTTGTTAACAAAGATGAATAATTTCAAATTTTAAAAAGAGCTTCCTTTACGATTAGGAAGCTCTTTTTATTTCATTTTATAGAGCTTTTAATTACTTAATTTGCATATTTCTAAAAAATTCGTCATAATTGCTAATAGTTATAGGAGTAATTATAATTTAAACAATGAAATCATTAATGAAGTATTTTATTAAAAGTACTTTTTGGCAAGATTTGCGAATTCGCATCTCGTCAATAATAGCACTGACGATTGCTTTAATTGCTTTAGTTTTCGCCTTTATGACAAATATTTATTTGGGTATCGTTATCATCATAACGATATTTGTTCTTTTTGTTGCTGCATTTTATATTTTTTCAATTATAAATACTGATTCTCATAAATACGTAGCAGATCTATCAAACCGAGTGAACGATGCTGAACAGGAATCCTTAATAAAAATGCCAATTGGGATTTTACTTTATAACAATGAACACAAGGTTGAATGGATCAATCCGTATTTAGCTCACTATCTCGATAATCCTAATATCTTGGGACAACCCGTACGTAAGGTTGCTCCAATTATTGATGATATTCTTAACGAAAAAAAAGAAGTTAAATCTTTACCCTATATTAAATGGAACAATCATTACTTTGAAGTAGTTAACCAAAAAAGTTTAAATGCCTTTTATTTATTGGAAGTTACCCGTTACGCTGAAATTGAAGTAAAAGCTGCTGATAAAAAAATTGCTTTTGGTCATATTGTAATAAATAATTATGATGAAATTAGCGAATCAATGGATGATTTGACACTATCAAATATTAATAACCTCCTAACGCAGGAATTGAATAATTGGGCTCAACGTTATCATATTTATTTAAAGAAAACCGCTGAAGATCGTTATATCATGATTTGCTTTGCTCATGATATAAATGCTGCCAAAAAAGATAATTTCAAAATTCTTGATTTAATTCGAATTCAAAGCTCTCAATTAAATGCCCCATTAACTTTGAGTATTGGAATTTATTCTGATGATGATCAAATTACTAATTTAGCTAAAAAAGCCCAAAATAATCTAGATTTAGCTCAAAACCGTGGTGGTGATCAAGTGGTATTTAAAATGGGACAAGCTCCAATTGAATATTATGGTGGTAAAACCGATCCCTTAGGCAAAAGAACTCACGTTCGAGCTCGTTCAATGTCTTTTGCCATCCAAGAACTGATGACCAAGCATCAACAAATTTTTGTTATGGGACACGCACGACCAGATCTAGATGTCCTAGGCGCATCCTTAGGTATCCATAAAATTGCTGTAATGAATGGGAAACGCTGTTTTGTAGTCATTGATCCTAAAACAGTTCATAGTGATGTCAAACGTTTTTTAGATATTGCTAAAAATAATGATGAATTAAAAAAAGATATTATTACACCTGAAAAAGCTATTAGCATATCCCATGATGATGATTTATTATTCTTAGTTGATCATTCCAAGCCAAGTATGAGTATCAGTTTAGAACTTTATCAAAAACTTCAAAAAAATGTAGTTATTATTGACCATCATCGCCAAGGCGAAGATTTTCCAGAAAATCCTGCTTTAATCTACATCGAACCTTATGCCTCTTCGACTTGCGAATTAATTACGGAACTTTTTGAATATCAACCGACAGATTTGGCTACAATTAGTAAACTAGATGCAACTGCCCTACTTGCTGGCATTTTTGTTGATACCCAGTCCTTCAAATACCATACTGGTACTCGTACATTCGATTCTGCTAGTTACTTGCGTTCTAACGGTGCCGATGAAAAATTAATTCATAATATTCTTAAAGAAAATATCCAAAATTATTTAGCGATGACCAAAATTATTAGTACTATTGATCTTCGCAAAGCCGACCATACAGCAATTGCTCATGGTGATGATGATCGCATTTATGATCCAGTTATTGGCGCCCAAGCCGCTGATACAATGATCGGCTTAGAGGGAGTCAATGCTTCGTTTGTGATAACCAAAAGAGAAAATGGTACAATAGGAATATCCGCACGAAGTACGGGCGATTACAATGTGCAACTAGTTATGGAAAAAATGGGCGGTGGCGGTCATTTAGGTAATGCTGCTACGCAAATCAAAAATTCCAGTATTGATCATGTCAAAAAACAATTGGTTGCAATTCTCAACCAAGCACAAAAAAATGAACAAAAGGAGCAAAAATGAAAGTAATTTTTACCCAAAATGTTCCCGGAAAAGGTAAAATCGGGGAAGTAAAAAATGTAGCTGATGGTTATGCCCAAAACTTTTTGATCAAAAAAAACTTAGCCAAACAAGCTACACCACAAGCCTTAAAAGAAGAGGAAAGTCGTAAGAAAAAAATTGCTGCGGCAAAAGCTGAAACTAAAGCTGAAGCCGAAAAAATAAAAAAGCAACTAGAAGCTGATGAAACTATTGTTAAAATTGGCTCTAAAGCCGGCGAAGATTCTCGCCTTTTCGGATCAGTTACAAGTAAACAAATTGGTGATGCCTTAAAAAAACAATTTCAAATCACAATTGATCGTCGTAAATTGGTAATGACTGATGCCCTTAAAAGCCTCGGCTTTCATAATGTGCCGATTGAATTGGCACCAGGAGTTCAATCTCGGGTCAGAGTTCAAGTCTATAAACTATAATGGATAACCAACTTTCTACTCTACCTAATAGCCCTGAGGCGGAAGAAGGCGTCCTTGGGGGTATTTTTATTGATCCTAATCGCTTTAGCGATGCTATTTCTTTACTAGAAGCTCGTGATTTTTATAATCGTAAAAATCAAATAATTTTTCAAACAATGATTGATCTAGTTCAAGAAGATAAAACGATTGACGTTTTAGTTATTAGTGATCGCTTAGCTGATCAGCATCAACTAGATAATATTGGTGGTACAGCTTACTTAGCTGATTTAGCTAGTAAAACTCCTTTAGCTCGTAATGTGCAATATTATGCGCAAATTGTAGCCGATAAAGCTAAACTACGCCACTTAATTAAAACTTCCCGTGACATTATTTCGCAAGCTTATCAAGATAGCGATCAAGTTGAAGAAGTTATCGAAGATGCTCAAAATCAAATTTTAGAAATAGGTACTACTCGAAATGGTACTGGCTTTAAAAAAATTAGTGACATTTTGCAAGAATCATATGATCAAATTGAAGAAATGTCCAAGAATAAAAGTAATGTTACTGGCCTTTCAACTGGGTACCATTATCTAGATCAATTAACCAACGGTTTACATCCTGATGAATTAATTATTCTAGCAGCACGTCCTAGTATGGGAAAAACTGCTTTTGCTTTAAATATCGCCGAAAACATTGCTGTACAATCACGAACTAATATAGCTATTTTTAGTTTAGAAATGTCAGCCGGATCTTTAGTTAACCGAATGCTTTGTTCTCAAGGTAACATTAGTGCTAACAGTCTCAAAACTGGAAATCTAACCAAAGAAGAGTGGGATAAACTAACAGTTGCAATGGGAACTTTGAGTGAAACTCATATTTTCATTGATGATACTCCTGGAAATCGCATTGCTGAAATTCGTAGCAAATGTAAAAAATTAGCACAAGAAGTAGGTAATTTAGGATTAATTGTTGTCGATTATTTACAATTAATTGAAGGCCGTGCTGAAAACCGCCAACAAGAAATTTCTCAAATTTCTCGGCAATTAAAAAAATTAGCCAAAGAATTAGCCGTACCAATTATCGCTTTATCTCAACTTTCACGAAGTGTTGAACAGCGGCAAGATAAACGACCTATTCTTTCAGATATTAGAGAATCCGGATCAATTGAACAAGATGCCGATATCGTTGCTTTTTTGTATCGCGATGATTATTACGACCATAACGACAGTGAAGAAAATGAAAATAATCCTGATAATGTCGTCTTTAATCAACAAGATGTTGTTAAAACTGAAGTTATCATAAGTAAAAACCGTTCCGGATCATTGGGAACGGTGAATCTAATGTTTAAAAAATCATATAACAAATTTCTCAGCCTTGCCGATCCTGAAGCTGAATCAGCGCAAATTCAGTGAAGGCAATCGCTCATTTAAGAATTGAATCTGGTTAGGATTAACTGCAAGTCGCACAATCAAACCAGGTTTTTTATTTTGAGAAAAATAATTATAGTCAAAATCAAACTTAAAATGAAAATCAGCAGCTTTTACTGAACGCGGTACCCACAGTTTTAAAGGCTGTATTTTTTGGGGTTTTAAATTAAATTGCTGACTAAACATTTCATGAATCTCTTTCAGGTTAGAATTAGTTTGAGGAGTTAAAGTAATTAAATGATACTGTTTTTGAAATTGCTGAAATAATTGACGTGTATTTAAAAAGCGAGCATTGTCAGAATTTGCATTTAAAATTACTGTAGTTAATAATTTACCCTCATTTTTAAAAGTACCAACAAAACTATAACCATAATCATTAGTCCCCGTTTTTAATCCTAAAGCTTGTAATTGCGGTAAAGCTAGTTGGGCTCCGGCCACTAATTTGTTGGTATTTTCTAAAGTTTGTTGTTGTGCCGTGCCCGCTTTAAATTGATCTGTCAATTTTTCGGTTATTGATAAAATTTGGGGAAAATCTCTTATCAGTTTAGTCGCCACCATTCCTACTGCTGTTGCTGACATTTCATTTTCCGCATTAAGTGAAGTTTGAGGATTACGTAAACTGCCCAGCATATTATTAGGTAAACCATTAACATTAACAATTACGAAATCTTTAATTCCCAATTGATTCAAAAATTCATGTTCAGCCTGATTAAACTCTGGTAATGGCGAAACGGCTTGTGCTAATGCCATAACTCCCGCATTAGCTGAACTTAATAAAGTTGCTGCTAATAAATCTTTTACCGAATAAGTTTCATTAATCTGCAACTTTACATTAGACAAACCTGCTTCATTGCTTAATTTTGCAACAGCCGGAGATATTTTGATCTGATCATGAAGATTAAGCTTTCCTGATTGAATTGCGCGGCAAATCAAATAAGCAGGAATAATTTTAGAAATCGAAGCAATCTGAAGACGCTCTTGCCGATTTTTCTGATAAACAATCTGGCCAGTTTGATTATCCACTAAAAGGAAAGCTTTAGCTACTGGTGCTACTTCTTGAGTCAACGGCGGTAATGATGTTTTCTTTTGTTTAACATATAAAATTACATCACTGGTTGAATGACTTCCCAATAATAGTCCCAAAGGAATTAAAACTAATCCTAAAAGAATAATTCTCCCCCAACCTTTATGATGATGCTGGCGCTTAATCGGGCGATGATAATGCAATTTTTGTTTATTCATCATCATTTTCTCGCTTTTTGGGAAGAATGATTTCAAAACTAGTTAATTCATGACTAGAAGCGACTTTAACTTCACCACCCATTCCAGTAACAATATTTTTTACAATAGCCAATCCTAAACCGCTACCGCTAGTCCCAGAACGAGCAGGATCTACGCGATAAAAACGTTGAAAAATCTTATTTATTGCATTTGAAGGAATCTTAGGTCCATCATTAGCTACTTTAATCGTAATTTTATCTCCTAAATCATGCAAACTAATTAAAATAAAAGTGCCTTTTTTAGCATATTTTAAAGCATTACTGACTAAATTCGCTAAAGCCCGACCTAATTTTTCTGAATCTAATTTAACTATTACTGGCTTTGTTGGTACTTCATTAGTCAAAGATAATCCAACTTTTTTGGCCTCTAATTCAAAATCAGCAGTAAGTTGTTCAATTAAATCATTCATGTTAAACACAGTATAATTATAACTAACTTCACTGGTTGTTAATTTTGTATACTCGAAAAGATCATCAGTTAGATATTTCATTTGCCCAGCTTTTACAAAAGCAATATGAACATATTTACGAATCTCAGTTTCACTAAGTTTTGGATCATCTTCGATTAAATTCAAATAACCAATAATGCTAGTTAAAGGTGTTCTTAAATCGTGCGATACATTTGTGATTAAATCATCTTTACTTTTTTCAATCCGCCGTTCTTCTTTCATTGAATGAACCGCACTATCTACTAAAGCATTAATTGAATCTACCACCCCTTGAAGATTACGATTAACTTGATAATTAATTCTTTTTTCTAGATGACCATCTGCTATCTCTTGCATTGCAGCAATAACATGACGCATTTCCATTAAATGATAACGGCGCATCAAACGCCAAACTACAACAAAAATATCAAATAGGCTAAAAATAAAATATAAAAAATTATGCAAACTTAAAAAATCATCCCCAAAAGAAGGAGCTGGTAGACCACGAAAGAAAAAAGCATCACCACGTTGCAAAATTGAGCCTTCGGTACTAAATTGAACCATAATTACTAATAAGGCAAAACTCACCAGAACCATAATTCCGATGGTTATAAATCCCTCCGCAATTAACTCAATAATTTCTCGACGAGACAATTTAATTTTTTTATTATTTGTCATTATTATTTTTTTCTAAAAATTACAAAATTTAGTTTATAAAGTTTTAAAATATAAATATGATACAGAAATTAAAACAATTATATCAAACAAAAAAGGAAATCATTAATTATTTAATTTTTGGTTTATTAACCACTATCGTTAATTATATCGTTTTTTTTCTTTTATTATTACTATTTAAACAAATACCTACCGTTATCTCTAATACCATTGCTTGGTTTATTAGCCTTTTATTTGCCTACTTTACCAATCGGCGCTGGGTTTTTCAAAGTCAAGCTAAAGGCCTAAAAGCTATTCTAATTGAATTTTGGTGGTTTTTAATAGCCCGCATTTTCTCTTTATTCATCGACAATTTAATTGTTTACCTTGGCATCGATCGTTGGCATCAAAACGAATTACTGGTTAAATTAGTCAGTCAAATCTTAATTGTAATTTTAAACTATCTTTTCTCTAAATGGATTTTTAAATCTAAAAAAGCTCCAAAATAATTATCGGGGAAAAACTAAATTTTCTACTTTATTTCCCTTTAGAAACTGTTCACAAGTGTTTAAAGAGATTATGATCATGTTTTTAACTGCTGGTTGTGTATAAAATGCCACATGGGGTGTAATCGATACATTGGGTAAACTTAATAGCTCTTTAAGTAACGGTGCTTCATAACCGCTGGAAAGATCTTCACCAAAAATACCGGTCTCACCTTCAATAGTATCAAGCGCTGCACCCGCAATTTCTTGATTTTTTAAAGCCGTGATTAAATCTGCTGTATTAACAATTTCGCCACGAGCCATGTTAATTAAAAAAGCAGTTTTTTTCATTTCTTTTAATCTTTGGAGATTAATTAAACCTTTAGTTTCCGGTGTTAATTGCGTATGCAAAGTTAAAATATCAGCTTTTTGAATTACTGTATCTAAACTTTCATATTCCAAAATATCTGATACATTTTTTCGGGGATAAAGATCATAACCAATAATTCTAGCACCTAGCGCCTTAAATAATTTAGCAACGGTCATGCCAATTTGACCAGTCCCAATAATTCCGACAGTTAATTGCCGAATTTCTAATGCTTCCAAACCTTGCCAAGTAAAATTACCTTGCTTTTCTTGAGCTTCTAGAATTCCAACATGGCGAACTAAACGCAAAGATTGCGTTAGAACCAATTCTGCTATGGCACGTGGGGAATAAGCTGCAACATTACTTACGGCTAAATGATATTTTTCAGTTAGATTAAAATCGATATTTTCATATCCAGTAGTACGTAAAGCAATAATTTTTACCCCATTAAGGGATAATTTCTGCAAAATTTCTTCTGAAATTCGATTATGCTGTAATAAACTTACTGCATCATAACCCTGAGTTTGATCAACCGTTTTTTCATCTAAAGGATCTTTGCAAATCTTAATCGATATTTCTGGATGATCTTGTTCCCAATCCTTAATCCATGATAATTCATCATTACGAATACTAAACATTAAAATTTTCATTAACTTTTCCTTTCTGTTTTTATTTGTAATTATTAAAAAAAGCAATGCTTTAAACACAATGCTTTAATTTTTTTAACACTTAATTAATATTTGATATTTACATCACTAGCTTTGATCCATTGATAACTACCAACTTGATACCATTGGCTTCCATCACTAGCCGTAACTAAAGTACGATATTTCCAAGCACTATTTTTTGGTAAAGTTTGACCAGTTTTCCCATCTCCTGGATAAACATAAACTTGCGCCCCTGATGCTTGATTAATAATAGCTACACCATTTTGTTTAGAGATTACTTGAACATAATCTGGATTTACCGATACTAACGTATCACTTGGAACATAACCCATTGTTACAAAGCCATCAAAACTTACATTACTATAATTTACACCATTAATGTTTTTGTTGCCTAAAATAAATAGATGCGTATTTTCTTTAGTTGATGTCCCTGTTGGTTGTAATCCCGAGGTTAAAAGCCACTTTGTTGCGGTTGCATTTTTTACTTTCACCGCTGCGGGCAAATGACTACCTTTCTTATCAGGAACCGCTGGTCTTCCCTTAATTGTTGAAACTAATTGTGAATCTAAACTATTTTTTAAAGAAACATATTCGCTATCAACCCACATAAAAGGTTTTCCTGTCCAATTATCATTTAATAAATAGTAAATTTTACCTTGAGAAGTTTGCGCAATAGAACGAATGCTGTAAGAGTAAGGACCACTGATGTCCGCAGCTTGAAAACCATTATTTAATAAATAATAAAGAGGCGCATTATTTACCAGATAAGCAATATTTTGTACTGAACGTTTATAAGTTACCGGATCGGTTCGGAGTAAATCTAATTGACCAGAACGGATCCAAGCTATTTTTCGGCCATTACTGGTAATTAAAGTATAAATTCCATTATTTTTAGTCTTAACAATTGCCGTGGATTGATAATTTTTACCGATAAATTGGTTAGCACTTCCCCCCGGAATAATACCAACATCAGTCAAATAATAAAACGATTGATTGTTTGCTTTGTTAGAAACTAAATCTGTTTCATTAATCGGCGCTTTCTGTGCTACTTTTTCAACCGATTCAGCTTTATTTACTGATAAATTATTGTATTTCATTTGGACTAATTGGAAGAACTGATCCATGGAATAACCCCACGAATTGAAGTACCCTGTCGGATCACTATGATTAGTCCCCCCCAAAAAATTAGATACTGCATGATGGGACCAAACGGTCCCAGAACCAGTATGGGTTGCATTGGTTACTGGTAAGTTATATTTCTTCAATAGATACGCTACATAATAAGCATCGTTATTAACTGAACGTGCAAAATTATCCATTGTTCCTTCTTCGCATAATTCAATGGATATATAACGACCATTAGCTACCGGTCCAGCTCCCCAGCAAGTTAAGTCAGTATTGGCAACATTAATAATCTGACTACGGTCAACAAAGGCATGGACGTAGGATTCTCGTCCCGGAACATTCCAATTATTGACTTCATAATTAATTTCATTATTAATTGCATTAGGTGAATAAATATCACTACTATTGCCAGTTTCATGAACAACAATACCTTCTGGTCTACCTACCCCGTTACGATAGCCCGAACCAACATTAAAAAATGGCGTAAGTCGCGTTTGAATTTTCGGATTCGGAAAATTATTTTTTAAGATATAACTATTAATATTTCCATTATCAGCGCTAACTTTTTGCGGTGAAAGGTTAGTTAAAGGAACCAAGCTAACCACTAAAAGTAGCGTTGTCACAAAAACTCGCATAATTTTGGTGAAGATTGTTTTGTGCATTAAAAGATTTATCTCCTCTATAAATATAAGTAAAATGTAAAGTAAAATAAGTAAAAGCTAAATAGAAAAACCAATTTAATAAACGGTTTATTCTATTCTATCAATTTTTCTTTAAAATATGGATACTTGTAATCAAATAGTAATCGATACCAATAAAAAAAATTAATTATCTTTTTGCCATCCCAAATTTTCTAAATCCCATTGGGATTTTGGTAAACCACTGACAAAGGGATTACCAGCCACAAAAAAACGTAATTTAGCTAAAGCACTATTACCATTTTGATTAACACCAATTCGGGCACTAGTCTTAATTTTCTCTGGGGTTTTGGCAGTCTGTAAATCGATGGTTAAATCAGAACAATCAGCAATTAATTTAAAATTACGATCTTTATCTTGAATTCCCAAAGCTTGCATTAACTTAGCGGGACCATTAGTTAAATCAATATCTGATTTTCCAGGTCGATTTTTTTGCATTAACTGTTTACCAGCCGCTGGTTGTAACGCTCTTACCAAAATTCCTTGAGGTTCGCCAACTTCTTGCGTTACAACATCAAATAAAAAATGCTGCCGGCGTTGATAAATATAAATTGCTCCTGGTGCTGCATAAAGAGGTTCATTAAAAGCCGAACGACGACCGCGATAAGCATGAGCCGCAGAATCTTGCACTCCTAAATAACTTTCAGCTTCAACAATATAACCCGAAATAGTTCCCTGTTTAGTTAAATAAACTAATTTTTTCCCTAATAGATCTTGGGTAATATCCACCGTAGAGCGACCTTTAAAAAATGAATTGCTAATTCGTTGCATTTATTAAGCCTTTTCAAGTAAGATAGTAATTAATTAAATATGAATCGGATGGTCAAAAATGAATAAAATTAAACTAATTGCAATTGATATTGATGAAACACTTCTTAATCAAAAACATCAAATTGTTCCTTCAACAATTGATGCATTACAAAAAGTACGTGACCGTGGTGGCAAAGTTGTTCTTTGTTCGGGACGACCTTTAAGTGGCGTAACTCCTTATTTAAAGCAAATTGGTCTCGCTGGCGAAGATCAATACGTGATTACTTATAATGGAGGAATGATTGAAACAATTGCGGGAACGGTCATTAAAAAACATCCCCTAGCTCAAAGTGATTTTGAGCGCATCCATCGATTTAGTGAACAACATCATGTTCATTTTAATGTCTTAGATGATCAAAGTAAAATCTATACCACCAATCATCAACTAAATTGGTACACGATTACCCAAGCTGATGAAAATAAAGCCGGTTTAACAATCCTAGATCCCCAAGATTTTCCATTTACTCCAACCTTAATTAAGGGCGTTTGGACTGGTGAAGTGACCGAATTAAATCACATAGAAGAACTTGCACGTAAAGAATTTAACGAAGGTTATTATATTGTACGATCCATGCCCGTTTTCTTAGAAATTTCAAATCAAAAAGCTAATAAAGGTGATGCCCTTAAAGATTTAGCAACTTATTTGAAGCTATCTTTAGATAATGTGATGGCAATTGGTGATGAAATGAACGACTATACCATGTTACAAACTGCCGGTACTGCCGTTGCTATGGGAAACGCTAATCCTAAGATTAAAGAACTTGCTGATTATACTACAGCTGATAATAATCATGATGGAATTGCGGAAGCAATTGCCAAGTTTTTTGATTAAAATGAAAAGCACTATAAATTAATAATTTGTAAATTTCTAGCCTCTTATGAACCAAAAATAAATTATTAAAACTTAAATTAAAAATCAAAGGTAAAAGTACTCAAAAAAGTTTTATATAATAAAATTAAAAATAAATAAGGAGGAAATATATGAAACAACGTTCATCTTGTACCACAATTTTAATCGGAAAAAAAGCGAGTTATGATGGCTCAACCATGATTGCTCGTACTGAGGACAGTGGGCCAGGAACTTATGAGCCTAAAAAATTTGTCGTCGTTAATCCTAATGATCAACCACGTCACTATACTTCTAAAATTTCTCACGTAGAAATTGATTTGCCCGAAAATCCCATGCGCTACACTTCCGTACCTAACGCTAATGATAATCAAGGGATTTGGGGTGAAGCTGGTGTTAATGAAGAAAATGTTGCAATGAGTGCAACTGAAACTATTACAACCAATGAGCGAGTATTGGGTGCTGATCCCATGGTTAAATCTGGGATTGGTGAAGAAGATATTTTGACAATCGTTTTACCCTACATCAAATCAGCTCGTGAAGGCGTTAAGCGTTTAGGTGAACTTTTAGCAAAATATGGCACTTATGAACACAATGGTATTGCTTTTTCTGACTTAGATGAAGTTTGGTTTATGGAAACTGTAGGTGGGCATCATTGGATCGCTCAAAAAATTCCCGATGATACTTATGCAGCCATTCCCAACCAATTAGGAATTCAAATCGTTAATTTTAATGATCCTGAAAACTTCATGTACAGTGCTGACTTACCAGAATGGATCGCTGAAAATAATCTTAATTTAAGTTTTGACAAAAAATTAAATGCTCGGTGGGCTTTTGGATCCCATTCTGACTCTGACCACCACTATAATACCCCCCGGGCTTGGTTCATTCAGCGTTATTTAACTCCTGACATTCAGCAATATCCGATGAGTGATACAATTCCATTTTGCGCTAAACCTTACCGCAAAATTACTGTCGAAGACGTTAAATATTTATTAAGCAGTCATTATCAAGATACAGCTTATGATCCTTATGGGAACTTAGGGTCTAAGGAATTAAAAAAAGAATTTCGCCCAATTGGAATTAATCGAACTAGTCAAATGAGTTTATTACAAATTCGTCCGCATGCAACTAAAGAATATCGTTCTTTGCAATGGTTAGCTTTTAGTTCAATGCCATTTAATACCATGATACCTTTATATACTAATATAAATACCCAACCTGAAGCTTTAAATAATACGACGATGACTCCTACTACGGAAAACTTCTATTGGATAAATCGAATTATGGCAGCTATTGCTGATCCTCATTTTAAAGAAACTATTCAAGATATTACTAATTATCAAGAAAAAACTGTCGGTATTGGCCACCAAATAATTAAAAGTACGGATCAAAAAGTTAAAAATTACGAAGGTAATCCTTCCGAAATTTTAGCGAATGCAAATCAAAAAATTGTTGATACGGTAATGGCCGAATCTCATCAACTTCTTGGTAAGTTAATTTTCACTGCTAGTAACGAAATGATTAACACTTTTTCGATGAGTGACTGATTTTTGAAAGCGTAAATTAAATGGAAAATGTTAAGAAGAATCCCAAGCGCGTAGTTTTAATCACCGGAGCCTCTTCGGGAATGGGTTTAGCTGCAGCCAAACTTTTTGCCCGTCATGATTGGATCGTGTATGCGGGAGCGCGACATGTTGAACAGATGCATGAATTAGAAATTCGAGGAATAAACGTCATGGCTCTTGACGTAACCAACAAAGAATCTAATCGTATCTTCGTTAACACCGCCAAAATGGAACAACATCAAATCGATGTTTTAATCAACAATGCTGGATTCGGGGAATTTGGAAGCCTCGAAGAAGTTCCAACAAAAAAGGCAGAAAACCAATTTATGGTTAATCTATTTGGCTTATCTCAATTAACTCATTTTGTTTTACCAACAATGCGTTGCCAACATCGCGGTCGTATTATTAATATTTCTTCAATTGGTGCTGACCTTTATTCACCATTCGGAGGTTGGTATTATGCTTCAAAAGCCGCTTTAAATCAATGGAGTGATGTTTTAGATAGTGAATCACGACGTTTTGGTATCCGCAGTATTATTGTTCAACCTGGTCCAACAAAATCAAATTGGTCAAAAGTGGCTTTTAAGAATGGTTTTAAAAATCTACCTAAAAATTCACCTTATCAAACCCTTGCTAAACGTTTTATCGACGTTTTTGGTCAACTAAGTCAATCTTCTCCTGCTACAGCCGAAGATTTAGCCCAAATTTTTTATCGGGCTGCTACTGATACTAAGCCTAAATATCGATACTACAATAGTTTAACTGACCATGCTTTAGTTTCTCTTACCAGACATTTTCCTCGAACTTATCGAAAAGTAATTCACCAGGTTTTCAAGTGAAAAATTCAGGTTAACTTCTATCCTAAAAAAGTATCTTCTTTATTAGCTGTAAATTTTTAATTGCTTGAATTAAATTAAAATGTTATGATTAAAGCGCTTATCCTAGATGAGATTTAAATTTAATTTAACTGCAATAATTAATAAAGAGATGTAAGTTATAGAAAACTGAAACAATAATTTAAGCATTTTACCAAAAATTATATTTTCAGTTATGTAAAACTAGACTACCTCAATCTATTTGCTTGGAAGCCATAAACAGTTGAATTGAATTTTAATTAATACTTAAAAAATTAGAACTTAGTTCTAATTTTTTTTGCTTGCAAACACTAATTATTTATTTTCATTAATTCTGCTTTATAATATTAGCCATTGTTTCAATGCAATCTGGTATTTGTTTAAAATATCCTAAGCGATCATAAAATCCATGAGCCAAACCCAAATATAAAATTTGGCTCCCTTTAACTCCCTTATTTTGTAAAACTTGGTTCAAATATGCATTACTTGGCAAACAATAATCGAATTCTGCTTCAATCATTGTAATCTCTGAGAAGCTTTGGGCATAGGTCCCCCCGTAATTGGGCTAACGTAAGGATCACTAACTGCTGTGACGTATAGCCGCCGAACTAAGTCATTAAGATAACCAATTTTATTTATCCGCGAATGAATGAAAGTATGGTGTTGGGGAATCTATCTGGTAAAATTGATAACTCCAATGACAAATAGAATGATCAGTCGGGGATAAATCAAAAGCTCCATATAATGTAACAATTTGATTAATATACTTTTTTGTTAATTACTTTCTTTAATAATTCTATCTTTTAGATCTCTTTTATCTACAATTTGAGCCAATAAATTACCAGCATTAACATGTTTTAATTGCAACACCCGTGCCACTTCATTTGGTTGTGCATTAACTTTTGTAACAATGACACTTGAGTCATAACCTTGATTAACCATTTTTAAAAAATCTACTTGACAAAGAGTTTCCTTGTAATTTATCTTTTGGCCTTTTTTTACAGTTGATTTAAAAAGTTCTCCTTGTAAATCAACTGTATTAATTCCAATATGAATTAAATATTCTTCACCTTGAGCGGTGGTAATCCCATAAGCATGCTTCGTGGGATAAATCGCTGTTAATTCGCCACTAATTGGGGCTAAAACTACTTGTTTTTCTGCGTTCGGAATTATTGCTACGCCTGGTCCTAAAGCTTTAGAAGAAAATACTTTATCATTTACATCATTTAATAATTTCACAACACCGGTAACTGGAGCTGTAATAAGACGATCTATTCCTTTATCATTATCGCTACTTGAAGAAACTAATGGATTTTTATCATTAGGGTCTGTAAACAACTTATTGTTTGGATCATAGCCAAATGAGTAAACTAAGATTGCGGCAATAAAGAAAGCAGCAAAATATCCAAAAATAAATCCTTTAAACCCATGACCAAAATAAACTGGAAAACTAGGAATACTTGCTACGGCTGCAGCAGTTGCTCGGGATCCTGCAGCTCCAGCAATTGCTCCCCCAATTCCACCACTAACCATCGATAAAACAAATATTTTAACATTTTTTAAAGTTATTCCATAAATAGCTGGTTCAGAAATTCCCAAAAATCCCATAAAAGTTGCCGAAGTTGCTACCTTTTTTAGATCAGGATTTTTAGTTCTTAATAAAACTCCTAAAGCTGCTCCTGATTGAGCTACAATACTGGGACCAAAAACGGCAAACATTGGATCATAACCAAACTTAGCTAAATTAGAAAATCCAATTGGAAATAAACCCCAATGAACACCAAATACCACCATTAATTGGGCAAAAAAGCCAATAAAAGCTCCTGCAACGATTTTATTTAAATTGTATAAATATATATATAAATTAGCTAATGCATTAGAAAGGTAAGACCCAATAGGACCAAAGATCAATATAGTTAAAGGTACAATTATCGCAATTGAAATTAAGGGCTCAAAAATATTCTCAACTCCTGCAGGAATTATCTTTTTCAAAAATCTTTCTAAATAAGATAAAGTAAAAATAGCAAAAATTATCGGAAAAACACTACTTTTAAAACTTGCAATTTCAATTGGGATACCCATAAATTTGACCACTTTTCTGGATAAAGCGGTAATATTAGGATAAAGTAAAGCGCCGCCAATTGTTATTGAAACAAAAATATTAGTCTTAAATCTTCGGGCACAAGTTACTGCCAAAATCATTGGTAAAAAGTAATATAAACTATCTCCGGCAGCATTAAAAATTTCGTAGGTCCCCGAAGTAGGACTCATCAATTTTAAAGTAGTTAAAATTGATAGAATTCCTTTAATAATTCCTGATCCAATCAGAACATAAATAATTGGTGTAAAAATGCTTGAAACTAGATCAATTAAACGATTCAGAATATTTTTTTTGGCAGAATTATCATTATGATCTGATACTTCATGATCAATTGTTCCCACTAAATCTTTAAAAGCACTATAAATATCAATTATGTTAGGGCCAAATACAACTTGAATTTGTCCGGTTGCTTTAATTACCGAAAGCACTTGATCAATTTTTTCTAATTCCTGATGATTTACCTTATTTTCATCACTGACTTGAAACCTTAGCCTAGTTGCACAATGAGTATATGAACGTATATTTTCTTTCCCTCCTAAATTATCAACTAACTGTTGCGAAATTTCTAAACTTTTCATGGCTTACTCCTTTGAGCTTGATCCAAAATTAACTTTTGAATATGAATCGTGAGATACGCTTGTTCATGATGTAAAATTCGTTTAGTTAAAAATTTTAAATAAACAATAAATCTGGTATAGGCTACAGATTTTTGATCATAAGTAAAATCAAAAAAATATTTCACAATATTTAAAATGTCGTTAACAATCTGAACTGAAACTGTCACGTTTGTTGAACGATGATCATTTTCTTCGTTGTCTAAAATATGAAATGATAAAATTCGAGCCTTTTCATTTGGTAAATTCATTGAAAATTCTTGATTAATCTTATGCAAAATGGTTAAAGCTACAGCATATTCTTCGGGATGAATATCCTTGACTTCCCAGAGTAAAGAAGTATTCATAATTAGCCCTTCATTATCGCGTTTGATGGTGTAATAAATATGATCAGTCAAAGCGACATCATAAATATTTTTATTAAGTGTACGTGTCAAATAGACAACTACTTTATCAGTAATGGTAATAATCTTTGTTGAAATTGTTGAAGCAACTTGTATTAAGCTGTTTTGCGCTTCCAACGAAGTTAATTGGAATCTTTTTTCAATTTTAATTTCATCCGCTTTATCTCCTGGTTTAACTAAATAACCGATCCCCTTTTCCATTAAAATTACATCACGTTTACTCTTGATAATTACTGCGTTATTATTTAATTTCTTTTTAATAATGACAGGTCTTCTGCACTCCATTTCCATCCTTTTAAAAAAGGACCCACAAGTTTGATTTACTATCAAAATCAAATTTGTAGGCCATGCCGAACTAGTCGTAACAATTCCCATTAATATCAATTCTGTCACAAATTAAAGCACTATATATGTAAACTAATAAATTAAATTTCTATAAAATTAGTTTATCATATTTGAAAGTAAAATAAAATTTTAATTATATAAAAACTGATGTAATCAAATAAATCTTAGCTTATTTTTTAATTTAAACCATAACAACATTTAAAACAAAGATAGTTATTATAAACATCTATACATTATATTATATATAATTATTAAATAATTAATTGATTAATTTACTTTTTAATTCAGTAACTACTTAAAGTAGCAACTAATATATATTACGCAAAAATAATCTTATCTACTATTAAAATAAAAAAAATAAATCTTTATTTTTATTAAAGATTTATTTTTTTATTTAAATTACAGTCATCGGTTCAATAACTATTTCTTCAGCTTAGTTCTTAAACATTCGTCTACCAAATCAATCAATTTTAAAACCATATTACCGTTAACGTAACTATCAATATTTTTTAGTTCTTCTAAAAGATATTGATAGTTTTTAGAATTAAAATTTATCATAAGCTGATACAATTGTTTAAAAATTGAATAACAAATTTTAGGGCTTAATGAGTTAAAGTCATTAATTAAAAGTTTTTGATAATTAGCTAAATAAAAATTTAGATCAAAAAGATTCTTCCGTTCAAAAGCCAATAAAATTACTTCATTAGCATAATTAACTTGGTAAGTATATTTTTGAGTTGCATTAAACGGTGATTGACTTAACAAATTAATTACTTTCAAATGATTACTTCTAATGAATTCATTATCAAAAAGGAATAATACATTTACATATAGTAAAACATCATTAATAAACCAAGCTCCTAATTCTAATAAATATTGTTTAACTTCTTTAGCAATTAAAATCTTATTCTTAAAAAGAATATCATTAGCTTTATAATAACTAGCATTTACACATAATGCATTGATTTTATGTCGCAAAATACCGGTTTTTTCATAAAGATCCATTTCTTGTTGAATCAATATGTCAGTTTTTTGTCTGCTGTACTTAGCATTGATTAATTTATCTAAAAATACTCGTGTATTAGCTAACTGATTTTCTTCTACTAGGGCAAAAAACTCAATTGGTTGAATATCTAATCGAGCTAAAAAAGCAAGCAACATTTTTGAGGGAATGTTACCAGAAGCCTCCATTCGAGAAAGAGCGGCTTGGGATGAAATGCCTTCACATAATTGGCGTTGAGTAACATTACGAAGTTCTCTCATCTTTTTTAGTGTTTTTCCAATGTTCATCCGTTTACCCACATGATTAACTAATTAAATCGTCTTATTTACCCTAAAAAAGGCGCTAAACTTGTGTTGACAAATTTTATGGCATCTTCAACGACCAATCCTAAACCGTAGTTGCTAAAACTATTAATATCATTTAAAAGTTTTTGATAGTCAAATTGATTAAAATCTACCATGAGTTTTTTTAATCTAATAAAAACAGTGTAGCGAATATGCTCACTTAATAAATTCAAATTATCACTTAAACATTTTTGATAATTAGCCAAATATAGATCTAAATCTCTTAAATTATTTCGTTCAAAAGCCAAAATAACGGAATTATTAGCATAAGTAATTTCATAAAAATGCTTCCGTGCTTTCTCTAATGGTGAATTAGTTAAATTTTTGAGAATTCTGCGATGTTGCGCTCTGATAAAATCATTTTCAAAAACAAATAACAAATTGATATACAATGAAATATCATTTATTGCCCACGAGTCAAGTTGTAAAAGATATTTTTTTACTATTTCAACATTTTCTACCATAATTATTTGATGAATTTTACAATATAACGCTTGTATACAAAATGAATTTAATTGATGCTTTATCAAACCAGTTTTTTGATAAAGTTTCATTTCATTTTCTACTGCACATTCTATTTCACTTTCACTACAATTTTCAGCTTTGTTAGTAAGTAAAAAATCATCAATATCAGAAACCATTTTAATTTCTTCCGCCATTGTAAAAAATTCAATTGCGCGAATATTAAGCCTTCTTAAAAAATTAATTAATAAATTAAAA
This sequence comes from uncultured Lactobacillaceae bacterium, assembly GCA_945273735.1. Classification (GTDB taxonomy): domain Bacteria; phylum Bacillota; class Bacilli; order Lactobacillales; family Lactobacillaceae; genus Xylocopilactobacillus. Next base: position 3,781 of record CALYPJ010000016.1, on the reverse strand, counting down.
GGAATATCATCACCTTTTTCCATTCTAGATAAAGCAGTTTGGGATGATATTTCAGAAGTTAATTCACTTTGAGACATTTTTCTTTTATTTCGTAATATTTTTAACAACTCTCCATAATTCATAATGGAATTCCTTCATTTTTAACCGATATAGAATCAAAAATACAATAAATTATATTTTCTTTTAAAATTTAAATTAGTTATTAAAATAACTAATAAAAAGAAACAATATTATTTTACTTTAGATTTATATAAAAATAAATATAATATTTTTTTATTAAAAATAGTAGTGCAATAAATACTTTGCAATTCAGAAAGTTGGTGAAAATATTGGAAAAACAAGAGCTGTTGGTCGTGATGTAACAATAAGATCAAGAACTAACTATCATCTATCAAATTACCTAGTTGAAATGTATGGACGTGGTAATGTTGCATGGATTCATGCATACAAAAATGCTTATGGTAGCGCTTTTGGAACCTGGTATGCCGATTAATTAATTTTAAATTTTATAAAGCAAAGAGAAAATATCCCTTTGTTTGTTTTTCACAGGAGAAATTATGGCTTTTATAAAGCAACGTTTTTTTCATCAAAGATACTTTATTGGACTATTAATAGGTTTTTTTGTCATTCTTGCTCATGTTTACTATGTACAACTAAGCGACACCCAATGGCTAAATGGAATTCAACTTGGTAGTATCGCCATAAATGAATGGATGAATGCGGGTATTGACTGGATGTTTATTAATATTTTCAGTTTTATCTTACCAATTCTTTGTTCCTTAGGACCATCTTTAGCAATAACTGAAGACTTACAAAGCGGTTTTACTAACCATTTAGCCCAATTTTCATTAAATCGCTACCTAGTAACTAATTTAAGCATATCTTTTATGGGAGGAATGCTCACAGGAGTTATTCCCTCAATCCTAGATTACATTATGGCACTATGGTTTTTTCCTAATAAAATTCCTAATTTATTGATCAATTATGGGGAAGCAATGGACGCAATGACTTCATATGGCTATAAACTATATTATCAAAATCCAATTTTTATTGTATTAATTTCATTATCAATTATCGGTGTTACTGGAGGTATTTATAGTCTTTTAAGTATTCTTAGTGGCCTAATCTTTAAGAATCGTTATTTTGCAATGAGTTCTCCATTTATTTTAACAACAATTCTAACGCTCATTGCTGACAATTTTCCTGATCATTTTTATTCACCTGTATATATTGTATTTGGTCGTAGTGTTCACGACTTACCCCCAATAAATGGGCTTATTTTAACTTATACATTACTTATTATTGGATTAATTGGAATTATTTATTATGAATTTAAAGCAAAAATTAGTACATAATAATAAAACTATTATTTTTTGTATTATAAATTTCATAGTTTTATTACCAATATTTTTAATGTTTCTCTCTAACCCCCAAGAATCAAGAAACGGTTTTTTTGTTACTTTAGTTATAGGAACTTTATCATCACAATTTTTTTCTTATGTTTATTTTCCATTACTCTGCTTTGGAACTTTGTCTATTTTTCCCAAACTTTCCTTATATCAATTACAAAATAGGAATAAAACCCAAAAGTTATTACATTCAGTTCTAAAGAGTGCATTACGAATTATAAAAATAATATTTATTAGTAGCATCGTTGCAGGTATCACTTCTTTACTACTTTTAGGATTTAAAATTCATTTAAATTTATTAAATGAATTATTCGGCTTTTTACTTTATTTTCTTATGCAATCTTGGATTTTCCTTGTTATATATAATATTGGGCTAATAAACCAAATCTGTAAATTAAAGACAAATATAATGGTTTATACTTTACTGTTTATTGCAGCCAATATTTATTTAATAGAGTTTCAAAACTCTACTTATTTAATAAGTGTGCCTAACATTTATTTTGCCTTCAGTGGAATCACTACTCTTATTCCTAAAATTAATTTTTTCAACTTATTAATTCAAATAGGTGAACTATTACTATTTATGCTCATTACCAGGGAGTTAAGTAAATGGATTTTAGAAATAATCGACTACTAAATTTACACTGGAGAATGCTCTTATATTTTTTATATTGTAGTCGCTTTAGAATTGGATTACTGGTCTTCATCGAATTAATTATAAGTATTAACAGTAAGGGGGATTGGTTAATGCAAGGGATTGTAATGTCAATTACTCCCAAAACAGTCCCGATGCTTTGGTTTTTCATCATCATCTATTCCCAACTTATGGTAGGTGATAGTTCCCGAAAGATGGTTAAAATTTTTTTTCCTCATCATATTCGATTTAGTTTAACTAATTTAATTATTTCAGTTTTTTTAACAAATACCTTCATTACCTGCATCTCTGGATTGGTAATTTTACTTAAATGCTCTCCACCTTTCGCCATTTATACTTTCTTTGTAATCTGGACTCTAACTATTTCATTTTCCTTACTTAGCCTTTTTATTAAACCTATTTATCTGCATTTATTTTCAATAATTTTATTAATCTGTGTAACTTATCTCGATTGGCCTAAGTTTCTCAGTTACACTATGATTTCCCGATTCCAAGCTGCTAAAGCATCTTTTAATTACTTTACTTTAGGAATTATTTTATTAACAGTCGTAATATTTACTAATATTAAAATTAAAAACTTTGATTTTTATCAATAACGTATAGGGGTTAAATAATGCCAATTATTAAATTAGATCATGTAAGTAAAACCATTAAACAGCGCCAAATTCTTGACGACATTTGCTTGGATTTAAATCAACAATTAGTCTATGGCTTTGCCGGAGCTAACGGATCTGGAAAAACGATGCTATTGAAAAGTATCATTGGTTTTGTCCATCCAAATTCTGGAAGCATTGAAGTAATGGGGCAGAAAATTCGTAAAGATGTCTTGTTTTCACCTAAAATTGGCTTTTCTTTTGGTACAGAAGGTTTATTGCCAATACTTGATGGTAAAACTAACCTTCAGTTAATTTTAAGTGCTGAATCATTGCCCAGTCCCGCCAAAAAAATTGAGGCGATGCTTGAACTGGTTGGTCTAGATCCTCATGATCGTCGCAAGGTTAAAAGTTATTCGTTAGGGATGCAAGAACGCCTTAGTCTTGGATGTGCCTTAATTAATGACCAACCAATTATTATTTTAGATGAACCAACTAATGGGATCGATAAAAAGGGGCAAGAATTTTTGGTTACATTAATTAAAGATTTAAAAAAGCGAAAGAAGACGGTACTTCTAACTAGTCATGATGAAAAATTTTTGGCTTTAGTTAGTGATCAAATTTACGAAATTAGTGAGGGGCGGATCATTGAATAATTTAATTAAATTTATTTGGCGTAATTTAGTTATTTTTGGTTATTTATTAGTTTTAGTAATTACTTTGGGGTTATTTGGTTATGGGTATACTCAAAGATCCAAAGTACATGCCTATGATGATTTAAAAGTTACCACAATAAATCACCGTAAACCCTTCAAAAATAAGGGACAAACTATTACTGTATTAAAACGTATCTTTGACCGTGGTGAAAAAAATGTTACTTATAAATTAAAAGTAGTTTCCAAAAATAAAGCTCAATTACCAATGAGTCACTTTTATATTGCAGATTGGAATTTACCTGCTACTTCAGAAGGAATGCCAGCTAATATGCTCGACGTTAAAAGTAAGAATAAAACATTACCAAATATAAAAGTTAACCCTGGAACTAATTTTGTTGAAATCACTACTAACCTTTGGCCTCAAAAAGATCATTCTAAAATAAATTTAGTATTTCTAAGATATGAAGC
>CALYPJ010000015.1 GCA_945273735.1 uncultured Lactobacillaceae bacterium | reverse complement strand
CAATCGACAATGCCATCACTTGGCCCCGCATTTTGCAGTAATTGGTCATATTCGCTTAAACTCGGATTATTCGTATCATAATCCCAGGTTGAGTAAGGCTTGACTTGTTTGGGTTCAGCCATCACTGTTAAACCACCTGATAGTGATGATACTAATAGTAAAACCGTGCTTAATAAATTTAATATTTTGAATTTCATAAGTTCCTCTCTAATTGTATTATGGATAAAATCATAACATATATTGTCATTTTTTCATATAAAATATTAAATGTACTTTTTATTTTAAATATGATTTTATTAATATAATTTATAAGCACTGATAAATTAATTTATCAGTGCTTATAAATTTAGCTTAAATACCTGAAGTATCAGTAATTGTATAAGTAACTGTCGCTTGAAAGCTGCCACTAGTAGTTGGAATATCATAAGCTGTAGCTTTAAATAAAAGGTTATAAGGGACATTCCAAGTATCCTGATAATCATTTCCTAATATATTTTGCTCTCTAACGGTAATTGCGGTTGAATTTAAATGATGGATCCCTAGTGAATCTTGATAGTATAAAGGTTCACCTCTTATTACCTTAGAATTATCAAGCACATTAACAAATTTTGTGGTAGCTAAATTTAATTGCCATTTTCGATTTTTACGCAAATTTCGATTATCAAATACTTGTAAATTTTGTAAGGGACTAGTAAAAGTTTTTTGATTGAAAGGCACTCGTACTTGGCCAAAATTAATAACATTAGCTACACTTAATAATACTTTACCAACCTGATCCCATACATAAATTCTTAGATCACTCCTAGAAACAGAATCAGCAACAATTTTGGCCACAGAACTAACAGCACCTTTAGGATCATGATTGCTTCCTATACCTACTTCTCGCCACTGGGGTTCAGTACAATAATAGTTCTCGCTTGGCAAAGCTAAATCAATAATTTTAGTTTCAGGAACCGGATTACTCAATCCTACATTATTTGCTAAACGAGAATACTGACCCAATTTTAACCACCAAAGGTTAGGCGTATTAGTAAAGAATTGACCCATATTTACAACATTACGCGTATCAAAATTACTTAAATCAAGTGAAGTTAGTGATTTACAATTTTTAAATAAAGAATTCATTATGGTAGCTTGACTTGTATTTAAGTTGGTTAACCCATTAATCAACTGAAGCTTAGTCATTCCCATGAATAAACCACCAATATCTCCTTTTGCCGTGACTCCCGGATTGATAACTACTTGCTCAATTTGATCTAAAAATTGGATCCAAGGCCAATACCGATTACCATCATCACTAGTTATTTTATCCAATGCCCCATTTAATTCGTGAGGATAAATCGTTAATACTTTATCTTGATATTTCCACCAAATATATTGACTTAAATTAACCGTTTGGGTTAAAGAAACATTATTAGCTTGATCTACGGCTACTACATGCAAATATTTATCTGCCAAAGTTGAACGATTTAAACTTAATTGAGCCTGAGGATCAATAGCTGAATTAGGGTATAAGTTAAGATTGGTCACTTCTCCCGTTGCCGGATCACGAACAACCGCAGGCGATCCGGATGGACTATCATCAATTTTATAAATATAGCCTTTTAAGCCACTCAAAACAGGTACCTTTACCACATCAGAATATTTAACATCCGCATTGGTTTTAGCTTTAACCCGATAAAAATAATTTGTTGGCAAATCTGTAGCACTAATTACTAAATTAACTTGGTTCAGTGTAGGCAGTGCTGAATTTACCTTTGGTTGATTAGGAGCCGTAACATCTTTTACTGTATGATCTTCACCATAAGGCAGAGTATTCAAAGTACTAGTAAAATAAATCATATTAGCAATAATCTTAGCTTCATCGGGCGTACAAGCTCCAACCCCATTAGATATCGAATGCCCCGTTTGAATCTGGGCATAATTATTCTTAGTAACCAAATACCAATTATTATCCCCAACGGCTCTGCCACTAGAATCATAGATGGTTGTCTTATTGTATACAGTACCACCACCACCTAAAGCCGTTAATGGCGGACAAAATTCCATCCATCGAGTGGCTCCCCCATTATAAATAAACATCTGACCAACAGTATGAGCCGGTTTAATCGTATAAGCAAAGTTAGGTTTCAAATCATAAGGATACTGATTTAAAAATCCATCGGTTACAAATTGTACACTAGGTGCCCCAATATCGTGCCGATCATCGGAATAATATCCTGCAGGTAAATTATCTAATAAAACTAAACCTAGCTTCGATGCAAAACGACCAAAAAATGGATGACCTGGGGAAAGAATTGTATCATGACCTAAAATTAAAGAACGTCCCGTGTCCGCAAATTTAGCTACTGCAGTTTGTGAATCATCGGTTAAATCATTCACTCCTGGTGTATATCCCCCATTAACATCTTCAGAACCGAAATAAATTCCATCATATTTATAATTTCCTTGACTATCTTTCAAGTAACCATTAGGATTCTGATTAAAATTAATTAATGAAACTTCATCAATTGAAATTAAATTCATTGAAATTGGTTGTCCCGTATCCGGATCACTTTGATTCATCCAAATTTTTAAATACGCACAGTTATCGGGATAAACGTTTAAAATCTTAACTTTCTTACCGTAGTTAGTTGGGGGATTATTCCATAATGTTTCATTGTTAGGTAAATTAGCATCGTTAGTTCGCTGAACTAAATACCCATCACTAACTCCTGGAACCGTTTCCCATGCTAAAGAAACTGAACTAAATTCTCCTGAATTATTTGCTTCAGCTTTCGTAAATCGAAAATCATTGACTTTGACTACCTCTGGTAAATTATGAGGGATTGGTTCAACTCTTGTCGCAATTCGTTCATCTTTTTTAGTTAAGAAATTAGGAGTGGGAATATCAGAATTTACCTGCTTTTGTGGCTCCTGTTCTCCCAAATTATGGGCCTGACTTGTAGTATTAGTATAATAGATCACAAATAAACTAACCAGTAGCGTAATTAGACCCGCAATAATATAACTTACTTTTTTTAAAATTTTCATTTATTTATAACCTAATTACTATAATTTATTTTTGACTATTAAAACTATCATGTTTATTTTATAATTTTAATTCATTTTTTAAAAAAAAATATATAATTTTTAATTTTATATCTATGCCCTTTATCTTTAAAATCGAAAAATAAAAAAAAGTTGGTTTTCTATTTTGAAAACCAACTTTTTTTATTTAGGAAGATTCAAGTTGCTTTTGATACTGCTTGATACGTATAATTTTACTTTTTTGAATTGGAATTAATTTTAATTTATGCCAGAATAGATTACTTTGATATAATTGTAAAACTATTTTTTTATTATTTATATTTGAATTTGGAGTAACTTTATCAACTTGATTATGCATAAAAGCATTTAAATTAGGAAAGGTAACCTCTAATTTCTTAATTGGCTTTAAAGTTATCTGAGAATGCTGATTTTGGTATTGCCCTTCTATGATCTCAAATTGAAAAGAATCATTAGGATTTAGCGGAACAAAAGTTTGATTAATCACATAATTACCATTTGCCTTTAACCTTAGAATCAAACTATCATTTTTCCGTTTCAAAAAATAAGAACGGAGATAAAAATATTTTTGTTTTTGCAACAAATAGATTAACAAAGTTAACCCAATTGCCCCAATAACTAAAATTGCCATAATCATCCTCTAACTTCTTAAAAGTCGCAACCTTTAAATTCCAGCTTCACCATCTTGTGGTGATTGATCTTGCAATGGGGTCTGTGCATCGAAACACTGAGTTCCAGCAAGAGAAGTTGCTACAATTTTATTCGCACACTCTTGCGCTGAAGTAAAGTCAGAAAATATAATTTCTAAAAGCGAACCTAAATTACAACCGGCAACTACCTTTATATTATCATGACCATCCGCACAAGTAACTGCAGTTTTAAAAGGGGTTCCTCCTGCTAAATCTGTAAAAAAAACTAACGGTTCTTTAGCATTCTTTGCCAGTAATTCTTGAAATTTTATTTTTAAATCACCTTCACTCATTCCTTCGGTAAAATTTACAAACCCCCAACTATCGGGAATTTTAGCTAATAATTGTAAAGCCCCTTTAATACCACTAGCAAAGGTTCCATGACCGGTAACAACAATTTTAATTGGGTTCATTAATTTTATCCTTCCTGAGATTTCTTTACATCCAACCTAACAAAGACATCACAATTGCTAAAGCAAAAGTTACAATAATTAACCAAATTGGATTAATGTTTTTCTTTAATAACCAATACAATAGGAAGACAAATGCAAATGGTAAAAGATTAGGAAAAATTTTATCTAATAATTGGCGCTGAAGATCAATCACTGCTCCACCAGCACCAACTTTAATTGTTAACTTCATCTTAACGTATGAAGCAATCAATGCCCCAATAACAGTTAATCCCAAAATCGAAGCAACATGAGAAATAATTTTCGAATTATCCTCAATAATATCAATTGCTTTAGCTCCGAGATTATATCCTAAATGGGCTAAAGGAATTCGCGTCCAAAAAAGAAACAAATAAACTAAAAAGAAGAGAATTGGTCCTAAAACATTACCGCTCTTAGCAATTGAAGCTGAAATTCCACCAACAATAGGCATAATTGTAAACCAAAAAATTGCGTCACCAATCCCGGCCATTGGACCAAATAAGGCATTTTTTAGTCCCTTAATCGTTTGGGAATCAACATGGTCTTCTTCCATACTAAGAAGTAATCCCATTAAGATCGGATATAATGGCGGTGAACTGTTAATAAATTCCATATTATCAGTCATAACGCGCGATAAACCCTTCGGATCATCACGATAAATCTTTTCCCAGTATGGTAATTGCGCCCAAGTAAAACCAGGAGCATGCATCCTTTCATAAGAAAAACTAGATTGAACTAAGTTAGAACGAATTCCCAACATCGAAATTTCATGTTTTGAAAAAATGCTATGGCGTTGGCTTTTAGTTTCCGAATTAGTTTTAGATTCCATCATTCATTCCTCCCCCTTGATTATTAACTTCAAGCTCTTTAATTTTGGCCATCGTCTTTTCTTCATCCTTACTGTGATAAAACTCAATCATAGCAAATACAGCCCCAACTAATGCTACTGGTAAAACATTAGAGAAAGGAATCATACTTGCAACAACAAACCCCAAAAGCAAATATGGTAAGTAACGGGCTTTTAACATAACTTTTAGCAACATTGCAAAACCAACTGCAGGTAAAATTCCACCAGCTAATTCAAAACCATGGGTTAACCAATGAGGCATTGAATTAACTAAAGTCCTCATTGGACCCTGAGCCGCATAAGCGCTTAAGAATGCCACAATTCCAAAGCTTAAGGTAACAATCACCATTGGTACCAAATTCAAGCGCTTAAAAGCTTTAGCATTTCCCTCTTCCGCATATCGATCAAAACTCGGCAAAAAAAGGGAAAATGATGAATAGTAAATTAACAAAATGTACTGCATTAACATTGCAAAAGGTAGGGATAAACCAATTGCAGTTTGAGGTGCAATGTTATTAGTATAAGCAACAACTACCGTCATGATGCCACATAATACAGTATTCGGCGGCTGAGTTCCTCCTGCCGGAGTCAATCCGGCAAAAGCAAGTTCAGTTAAGCCACCGGCAATTACTCCCATCTTTAAATCACCTAAAATCAAGCCAGTGATTGTACAAACAATAATGGGGCGAAAAATAAAAAATGCCTGAAGCCAACAGTCTAAACCCGCAATCATAGCCCAAATAGCAATCAAAAGGCCTTGAATAAAGGTTATTTCCATTCTTATTTATCTCCTTTGTTTAACTAAATTATTTATTAAATAATTCTTCAGTAATCGGATATTTCTTATCTCCGGGATAATCTTGAATATAAATATTAATTCCTTTTTGTTTTAGATAAAGTAAATCAGCTTTATCTTGTTCATCCACATATACTTTTTTAGTAATTTCAATTTTTCCCTTAGCAAAATGCATATTACCAACATTAATCTCTTTTATCGGAACCCCGCCATCAACCAATTTTCGGCAATCACTAGGAGTTTTAACTACGATAAAAATATGTTGGCGATCGGCGGCTTTATCAATTATTTCAATCGTATGTTGTAACGTAAAAAACCGAATTCCGGCCCCTGAAGATTCCGCAGTAGTAGCCATTAATTTTTGCTGTAAAGAATCATTTGCTGCCTGGTCATTGGCTACTAAAATTAAATTAGCATTACAAGCCTTAGTCCAACTGACTCCCACTTGTCCATGAACCAAGCGATTATCAATTCGGGTAAACACAATATTTGCTGCCAAAATTGTTTCCTCTTTTCTTTATTGTTTCTTTATGTTTGATTTTGTTCACTTATTATTCTAAATCATGAAACCGTTTTGTCAATACTAAAATATGCTGTTTTGTGAATTGATTTAAGTAATTAATTATTCTCTTTTAAATTAAAATAATTTAGCACTTATAAAGACAAAGATCCCATTTTTGATCCGTTAATTGGCATTATTTTTAGGGAAAATTTGATAATTGACCCAAAAGCGAAACTTCTAATAATTGTTCTTGACGCCTAAAAATAAGCGTGATAAATTTAGTAATGATTCAAAACAAACAAAAAATAACATTTATTAACATTAAGTGAGGTGACTGGGTGTTAAAAAATGAGCGCTTATTAAAAATTCGCAATTGGATTAAGCACAAAGGGATTGTTACTGTTAGTGAAATAAGTAAAGAATTAAACGTATCAACAATGACTGTCCGCCGCGATTTAGATGAACTTAGTAATCGTCAAGAAATCGTCCGTATTCATGGTGGTGCCCAAAGCATCAACTTAAAAGCGAATGCCGAATTATCCCGCATGGAAAAACGTAAAATAAACGTTAAAGCAAAACAAGAAATTGCCCAAATCATTGCTGGCTTAATTGAACCTGGTGACGCCGTTTATTTAGGTCCTGGAACGACAATTGAACTCGTTGCCAATTATTTAAAAGTTGACAATGTTCGAATCATTACTAACAGCTTACCGGTTTTTTTAAGCTTTCAAGATAAAGCCGATCGTTATTCTTTAAATTTAGTTGGTGGCAGCTATCGAGCTCGTTCAGGAGCCTTTATTGGAAACTTAGCTAATGAAGTTCTAGAACGGCTAAAAACCAATAAAGCTTTTATTAGTGTCAATGGAATTCAACAAAATGACGTAAGTAATGCTAATCCGGAAGAAGGACAAACCCAACAAATTGCAATGAATAATGCCCAATTTCGCTATGTCGTTGGTGACCATTCCAAATTAAACCATCAAGACCTTTACCCCTTCTATCGTCTTAATGTAACTAATGGTTTAATCACCGATTCCTCAATCAGTGGCGATGATCTTAAGAATTATGAAAAGTTTACTAAAGTAATTACTAAAATTAAAAAGAAATAAAAAGGAGTTTAAAAATGGATGTTGTTTTAGGTTCTGATCAAGATGGTTTCGAAACCAAAGAAGCAGTTAAAAAATATCTTCAAGATCATCAATATCGGATAATTGATGTATCTCCCGAACCGGCTAAAGATTTTGTCGACTCTTCTCTAGCCGTAACTAAAGAAATTCTTAATGGCAAAGCCCATAAAGCGGTGATGTTTGACCGTTATGGTGTTGGATCTGCAATGGCTTCCAATAAAGTTAAAGGGATGGTTACCGCCAATGTTGGCGAAGAAAATACCGCTCATATGACTGCAGAACATAATGGTGCTAAAGCCATTGCTATTGGTACTGGCGTTTTAGGTTTAGATAAAATTTTAACTATTGTGCAACGTTATTTAGACACCGAGTATGCTGATGGTCGCCATCAAATTCGCCTTGATATGTTAGAAAAAATGATCTAAAGGAAGGAAGGAAAAAGATGATTATTTCAATTGGTAACGATCACATAGTAACTGAAGTTAAAGTTCAATTATCAAATATGTTAAAAGCTTTAGGCCATCAAGTAATTGATGAAGGAACCTATGATACAACCCGGACCCATTATCCAATTTATGGTAAAAGAGTTGCTGAAGATGTTGCGGACGGCAGAGCAGATCTTGGAGTAGTTCTTTGTGGTACCGGTATCGGAATTTCAACTGCTGCTGATAAAAATGAAGGTGTCCGTGCTGCTATGGTATCTGATGTTACTTCCGCAGTTTATGCTCGAGAACAATTAAATGCCAATATTATTGGATTTGGTGGTGCTACCGTTGGTGAACATTTAGCTGAAGATATTGTTAAAGCATTTATTGCTACAACCTACAAAGAAAATTCCCAAAATAAAGAAATTATTGCTAAAATTGACAAAATTGCGCAACCTAATCCTGATCAAAAAGATAATCCCCACTTCTTTGATGCGGAATTAGAAAAATGGCAAGAAGGCGTTTACCATGATTAGTTTTCACTTCTTTTTAACAAAATAACTGGTATTATATAGATGGTATTTTTAATAATATGTAAAGCCTGAGGAGGTATTTTTTTAATGTCTGTAAAACTTACAGCAAGTCAATATGAACATTTACAAAAATTGTCAGACCAAAATAGTGTTATTTCTGCTTTGGCAATTGACCAAAGGGGATCTTTAAAAAAGATGTTAGCTGCAGCAGCTAATAAGCCAGCAGATGAAACAACAATTGTTGATTTCAAAAAAGCTGTTTCTGCTGAATTAACTAAGTATGCTAGTGCAATTTTATTAGACCCTGAATACGGTTTACCAGCAAGTAAAGTCCGTGATGCTAATTCAGGATTATTACTCTCTTATGAAAAAACTGGTTACGACGTTAGCGAACCTGGTCGTTTTCCTGATTTAATTGAAAATCAAAGTGCTTTAAGAATTAAAGAAGAAGGCGGCGATGCTGTTAAATTCTTACTTTACTATGATGTAGATGATCCTGATTCAATCAATGATCGTAAAAAAGCCTTTGTTGAACGTGTTGGTGCGGAAAGCAAGGAAATTGGTCTACCATTATTTGTCGAATTAGTTTCTTATGACGAAAACTCTGACAACGTCAATGATGCAGCATTTGCTAAAGTTAAACCACACAAAGTTATTGAAATGACTCGTGAATTTAGCGATCCTCGTTACAACATTTCTGTTTTGAAACTTGAAGTTCCTGTTAACCAGAAATTTGTTGAAGGATTTACTGATGGTAATGAAGCTGTCTACTCACAAGAAGAAGCTAAGAAATTCTATAAAGAACAATCTGATGCTACTGACTTACCATTTATCTTCTTGTCAGCTGGTGTTAGCAACGAAATGTTCTTAAAAGAATTACAATTTGCTAAAGAAGCTGGATCAACCTTTAATGGTGTACTTTGTGGTCGTGCTACTTGGAAACCAGGTGTTGAACCATTTGCAGCTCAAGGTGAAGATGCTGGTAAGAAATGGTTAGAAACCGAAGGTAAAGCTAATATTGATCGCTTAAACAAAGTTTTAGCAGAAACTGCTACTCCTTGGACTGACAAAGTAGAAAAAGCTTAAGCAACCAAACTTACTAAGTTAATTTGTAAAAGTTGATCCTTTTAGGATCAGCTTTTATTTTAATTAAAATTAGAAAACGTTCTTAAAAGATAATATTAAAATACCACCTTCAAAACAGGATAAGATTTACCCAAAAATCGAAAATATACCGGTTATTCAACAAATTAGTTAAGATATTTTTGCCGGTTTACCCACTGAAATTGGTAATAGCAGTCATAATAGGGCTCTTACTGCTTTAGAATATCATTAAGGTAGTGCCGTCAATATTTTTGCAATGGCATTGGGTAAAAGATATCAAATGAAAAATCAACAATTTAATACCGAAAAAGATGCTAAATTATTTTTCATTCCTGCTAATACAGTTGTTTTACAGTGATCCCTTACATTACAGTCCCGGTGAAGTTTATTCTTCCGATTTTAAATTTATTGTGATGCTTATCAAAGAAAGGAATCAACCACTTCCCGCTAATTACTCTAAAAATAATCCTCTAATAATGAAAACAAATAAATTTCAAATTGCTCATAAAAGTAGAGCTGACAAAATTAACCAAGGTAAATTACCCGGCTTAATTGGGAAACTTATCAAAATTAAATCAATTATTTAGGAAGGAAAAATTAATGATTACTATCGAAAATAATAAATACCGAGCAAGTATTAACCGAATCGGTGCCGAAGTTCAATCTTTTCAAAACAAGTACATTGATGATTATGAATATATTTGGAATGATCCTACTGGTAAAATTTGGCATCGTCATTTTCCAATTTTGTTCCCGGCAATCGGACGTTCTAACCATAATGAATATAAGTTAAACAATCAAACCTATCCGATGATGCAGCATGGTTTTGCTCGAGACTATTCCTGGACCGATATTAACCGTAGTTCTGATCAAGTAACTTTTGTTCTCCATGAAAATGAACAAACACTAAAAATTTATCCCTTTAAATTTACTTTAGCAGTAACTTATCAATTAACAGATCAAGGTTTGAAAATCAGTAGTAAAGTTACTAATAATGATGAAAAACCTTTACCTTTTGCTTTAGGTTTTCACCCTGCTTTTAATGTTTTTCAACAACCAAACGGAAATTTTGATAATTATGAAATGACCGTCGAACCCGTGAAAGGAAAATTACAAAAATTCGGAACCGGACCGATACCTTTTCGTAACGGTAAAATTGAGAATCTTAAAGGGAGCCAAGATAATCATCTTCCTTTAACTCATGAACTCCTAGATGATGGTTTAGTCTTATTAGCCAATACTGAAATACAAAAAGCAACCATGAAATCTGCTAATCATCCCCGCTACATTACGGTTGATTGCGGTAATTTTCCTTATCTTAATCTTTGGAGTCCGGAACACCAAAAAGCACCTTTCATCTGTATTGAACCATTTGCCGGTTTACCTGATCAAGCAAGTGACCAAGCAACTGACTGGTATCACAAAGAAGGTAATACGATTTTAAAACCACAAGAAACTAAAGAATTTTACTTCCAAATTGAGTTTAACTAGACTTTGTATTAAAGTAATTAAGGGCTAGTCTCCGGTTTTCGGAGTTAGTCCTTTTTAATTTTGCTTTGCTTTTTAAAAGCTAAGATATTATTATAGTAATAATCAGTTTATTTTTTACTTTATAAGTTAGTTATATAGTCGCCCTAATTGAAAAATTTAACATAAAATTTGGAGCAATTCGAATTTATTAGACAATCTAGACTTGCTCTTAATTGTTTAAGTGATAATCTAAATTCTATATAAAGAAGTTATTAGATAACTACCTGATTAACATCAAAATTAAAATAAGGTGTATATTATCAGTAGTTAATTACTTAAAAATGAAAGAAGCAAAAATAATGGATCATTGATCTAGATTGGCAAAAAAAGTCCCGGACCGTACTTTTATGGATAAAGCAAAATGGACAAACTAAATCAATTACAAGTAAGTCTTTTATTCATCGCTGCATCCCAAGATAGCAATGACTCTTCTGCAATCAATGTAAAACATAATTTTTTAACTAATAAATAAAACCAAGGTTATAAATCATGAACTATCATCGTAAACAAACTACTAATTCTCATCATCCTTTAATCAAAGTAGTTGGGATAATATCTGCCCTACTAGGAATTATTATTGTTATTTTGAGTTTTAAAATTATAAGTCTCAAAAAGCAATTCAAAGAAAAAAGCCAAATTGAGCAAAATACAATTTCAATGATGAAAGCTCGTTCACATAAATCAGCTAAAAGTTCTTCTACTGTAAATCATGTAAATAAGCAGCCAGCCCTAAAAGAATCACAAAATAGTTTTCAAAATTCGGCTCCTGATCCTAATTCCCAAGCAACTTCAACCATTGAAATTAATAATCTTAGCCCCTATTTTAGTTATAGCGGTAAATATGCTGTAGACTCTAGCGAATCAGGTCAAGTTTATTTAGATTTTGCAGCAAAAAAAGTCTTAATTATGACTAACGCTGTAGGTGGGGAACAGGTCTATAATTTCACTAAAGTTTTAAAACATCCTGACAACAGTTTAGTCATTAATGTTAGTTCAAGACAAAGTTATAATGATCCTACTGGAACAAGAACGGCTACTTCTTGGATTTACTTGAGCATACTTTTAGCGCTACCTGGCAATTCAATTCAAAGAAATTGGCAAACCAATGAACCTATTAGTGACCATACAAATTATCAACAATGTCGTTTTAGCTTTGCAAATTCAAATGATGATGGAAAAACTTTTGAAATGACTCCTGCTTACCAAGCTTTTGTTGACAATACACCTAATACTATTTTTGTTCCAATTAATTAATCTTTTGTTCAAAAAAAAGCAAAACCTCAAAGGTTTTGCTTTTTTATTGCTCGATAATTTAATTAGTCGCTATTTCTTTCTCCTTTTCCTTTTCTTGTTTTAGCAAAACATTATCATAATGTTTAATAAATGGATACCAAACTAAGAAGGCAACTATCGCACAGACAATTGACAGAACTGCGCCCTTCCAACTTGCAGTAGCAACAAATCCCCCTATTCCAATTGGTGTGGGCCAAGGTTGTTGCAAGATAATTTTAGGAACAAGCTTTGTGGAAATTCCCAAATAAGCAACTAATCCTGAAGCCATTGGTGCCAAGATAAAAGGAATTAACAAATTAATATTGTACACGATTGGTGCCCCAAAAATTAAAGGTTCATTAATATTAAAAATTGCCGGAATTAATTCTAATTTCCCAATTTCTTTTAACTGAACTGAACGAGCCCGGAAAGAAAGCCAAATTGCAACCCCTAATGTGGCTCCTGAACCTCCAAGAGTAACAAAGGCATTACCAGGATCTCCCGCAAAAAAGTTAAAAGCTCCTCTAGCATTAGCTTGCACGTTAGCTAAAGCAATTGCTGTCGTAAAGGAACCAACAATTGTCGCACCATGAATTCCAAACCACCATAAGGCGTGAATCAAGAACATGATTAATAGGAAACCCCACCAAGTATTAGTAATATTACTGATAAAAGAAAAAGGGATATATAAAACTTTAAAAATATCCGTTTTAAAAAAGAGAAGAATTAATTCGATTAAAGAAACAACTAGTGCCACACAAAACCCCGGTATTAAGGCACTAAATGAGCTAGCAACACCTGCTGGCACAGATGCTGGCATCTTAATTTGCCAATTATGTTTAATTGTAAAACGATAAATCTGAACCGTAATCCATCCAACAACTAAACCGGTGAAAATTCCAACAGAACCAATCCGGGTAATTCCCCCAGCAGAAACTGCATAACCACCACCAACAATATTATTAGGATCTAAATGTTGTTCAAAATGTACAAAACCATTCTTCAAAAACAACTGAGGAACAGTAAGAAATAAAGCCATCATAAACATCCAAAGAGCATTTAGAGGTTTTAGCTTTAATTTTTCTTCCTTCGCATAGATCGAAGTATAAGAATAGGTAAAAGTTCCAGCAAAAATTAAAGCTAAAATTCCCATTGTGGCGTTATAGCCAACTTGAAATAGTGGAATAAATCTTCCAAAACTTTTAGCGTAAACTCCCGCAAATCCTGGAATTGGAAAAGCTTGCGGCAAAACAGTAAGAATCAAAAATATTGCACCTATAATAGAAAAGGGAATTACACTAAAACCTGCATCCATAATTGCCCGTACAAATCTCGATCCTGCAAATTTGCCAACTTTCTTAGTTACTTTATCAGTAAACGAAACTTTATTAGTATTATCCATAATAATTCATTAATCCTTTTATTTTTATTGTTAACACTATTAATTATAAAAAGAAAGCAATTACAACACAAGAACTTTTTAAGTTATATAATAAAAAATATCAAAAAATTTTTAATTTATTTTTTTAACAGTATAAATAAGCGTAAAAAATAAAAACCCTACATTTCTAGAATTCAATATTATTATTTTAAAAAATTTCATTTTATTTTTTAAAAGAACCAAAGTCCTTTATTTTTCAAAAATAAATTAAAAAAAATATTTCTTTTTTTAGTAAATAGAGTATGATACTAAATATCATCTTCTTGCCATATTATATGATAAATAGATCATGAAATATGATAAATGTTGGAGGAAAGAATGGATAAATTAATAAATACCATCAAGAAACTCGATTTATCAATTGGTATTGGGGAAGTAAGTCGCCTTACGGGTGCTAGTGATGCTCAGCTGCGTTACTGGGAAAAAAAAGGACTAGTAAAAACTACCCGGCGACAAAGTCGCGGAAATAAGCGATATGACTTAAACAGTTTGATGCGTATTATTCTCATTAAATATTACATTGATAATGGTTACACATTAAGCAAAGCAAGTGATGAGATTAAATCACGACGTAACTATGGTCACGCCATCACTACTTTTATCTTTAAGCGACTTACCACTATTCAAAAAAAGGGTGAAACAATTATTTTGCATTTTGGAGTATTTGACAACGATCCCAATAATGAGTTAATTGTTAAAGTCAATGATAAAAAAGTAAAAATGTTATGTAAAAAGAAAAAAGAAAATTAAATTTCTCACAATTTTTAACTAATTAATTATTATTTTTTCCTGGAGGAAAGAGAATGTTTAAGCTTTCTAAATCAAGAGTTAAAACTCTACTAATCTTTATGGCAATTGTTTTCATGATTGTTCAGGTTATCACAATTTTAATGTTACCTAACTATACTTCCGATATAATCAATCAAGGTATTGCAAAGAACAATACTGATTTTATTGTACAAACTGGTTTAAAAATGCTTGGGGTAACTACTATTTTTATATTAGCCGCAATTGGCAATGTTTATTGTGCTGCTAAGGTCTCACAAGGGCTTGGAAAAGAAATCCGTTCTGACATTTATAAAAAAGTCCTAAATATGTCCCAAAGTGAAATCGATCAAATTGGAACTTCTTCTTTAATTACCCGAACAACCAATGATGTTAACCAAATTCAAAATGTTACGATGATGGCTTTAAGAATGATGATTCAATCACCAATCATGCTAATTGGTGCAAGCGTGATGGCTTACCAAAAAGAAGCCAAATTAACTTCGGTTTTTTTAATTTCAATTCCAATTATGCTCATTTTAGTAGGAATAATTCTTTTCTTCGCTACGCCACTTTTTAAATCCTTGCAAAAAAAGACTGATGATATTAACTTAGTCTTCCGTGAAGGTTTAACAGGGGTTCGAGTTATTCGAGCATTTCGCCAAGACGACTTTGAACAGCAACGATTTGCAAAAGCAAACAAAAATTATACCCAAACCGCTCGTAAAGTATTCTCAATTGTCGCTTTGATGTATCCCTTAATGACTTTAATTATGAGTGGTACTAATATTGGAATTACATGGCAGGCAGCTCATTTAATCGGTAATCGGCAAATGGAAATTGGTAACTTAGTAGCATTTATTACTTATGCAATGCAAATCTTAATGAGTTTTATGATGCTATCTATGGTTTTCTTCCTAGTTCCACGAGCTCAGGCTTCTGCTGTACGAATTAATCAAATATTGGATTCTTCTTCCAATCTTAAAGAGCCAACAAATCCCACTCCAATTCCATCAGAAACAACTAATTTAAGTTTACAATTCGATCATGTTAAATTCTTTTATGGCAAAGCAAAAGTCCCTGCTGTTAGCGACGTAAATCTCCAAATGAAAGCAGGACAAACTTTAGCAATCATTGGCGGAACCGGTTCTGGAAAAACTACAATGATTAACTTAATTCCGCGCATTTACGATGCCAGTCAAGGAGTTGTAAAAGTTAATGGAATTGACGTAAAAAATGTTGATATTAACGAATTACAAGATCATATTGCATTAGTCCCTCAAAAATCAGTTCTTTTTAAAGGAACGATTCGGAGTAATTTACTTTTTGGTAATGAAAAAGCAACCGATCAAGAATTATGGCATGCCCTTGAAGTTGCTCAAGCTAGCGATTTTATCAAAGAATTGCCCGGTCAACTAGACGGGACGGTAGAACAAGGTGGAGATAATTTTTCTGGAGGTCAAAAGCAACGTTTAGCAATTGCGCGGGCTTTAGTTAAAAATGCCGATATTTATATTTTTGATGACTCCTTCTCAGCACTAGATTTCAAAACAGATGCTTCTTTACGTAAAGCTTTAAAAACTGATCAAAAAATTAAAAATAAAATTGTAGTTATTGTTGGGCAGCGAGTTTCAACCGTGGCTAGTGCTGATCAAATTGTGGTTCTTGATGATGGGAAGATGGTAGGAATCGGTACCCACCAAGAGCTAAAACAAAATAATGAAGTCTACCAAGATATTGTTAAATCTCAAATTAAGGATGGTGATTAAAAGTGCATAAAGTAAAAAATATATCAAAAACTAAAAATCAACATCTTAAAAATCCCAGAAAAGCGCAAAATTTTTGGGGCACCTTATTCCGCTTAATGACTTATTTAAAGAAATATACAATCGCCGTCGTTGTGGTAGTAATCTTAGCCATTGGTTCACAAATTTTTCAAGTTCAAACCCCAAAAGTATTAGGAAAAGCAACTACTGAAATATTTAGAGGCGTTGTCATTGGCTTTCAAATGCAAAAAGGGGGGTTAAAAGTATCTCATTACCCCATCAATTACAATAAAATTCGCGATATTCTTTTTACGGTAATCTTACTTTATCTCATTGCTGCTTTATTTAGCTTTTTACAGCAATTCATCATGACCCAAGTAATTCAAAGCGCCGTTTATAATTTAAGAAAAGAATTAAAAGCTAAGATGAAAACAGTCCCAGTAAATTACTATGACACCCATTCTAACGGCGATATTCTTTCTCGGGCAGTAAATGACATGGATAATATTGCTGGTACTTTACAACAAAATTTAACTCAATTTATTACAAGTATTACGATGTTCTTTGGCACTTTATGGATGATGATCAGTATTAGTTGGCAGTTGACGCTGATTGCCTTGATTACAATTCCACTTAGTTTAGTTGTTGTTGGTTTAGTTGCACCTCGTTCCCAAAAATATTTTGCCAAACAGCAACGTAGCTTGGGACTATTAAATAACCAAATTGAAGAAAATTATGCCGGTCAATTAATTGATAAAAGTTTTAATCAAGAACATAAAGCAATAAAACAATTTGATCAAGAAAACGAAGAGCTTTATCAATCTTCCTGGAAAGCTCAATTGATTTCAGGTTTAATCATGCCTTTAATGAATTTTGTTGCTAATTTAGGTTATGTCTTTGTCGCAATTTATGGGGGAATTCAAGTAACTCATGGCAACATTACTTTAGGTAACGTTCAAGCATTTCTGCAATATACTCAACAATTTTCTCAACCTATTGCTCAAATGGCTAATATTACTAATGCTATTCAAATGGCAATTGCTTCAGCTGAACGCGTATTCGAAGTTTTGGATGAACCTGACATGAAAGATAATCATGTTGATATTCCAAATATTCACACAGATAATAAAATTGAAATGGATCACGTAGTTTTTGAATACAAAAAAGGCGTTCCTTTATTAAAAGACTATTCCTTAAAAGTAAAACCCGGAGAAATGATTGCGATTGTTGGCCCTACCGGTGCTGGTAAAACTACGATAATTAATCTTCTGGAAAGATTTTATGATATTCAAGGGGGATCCATTAAGTTATCAGGTTGCGATACTCGAAATATGAGTCGCGAAGAATTACGGCAACATTTTGCAATGGTTCTTCAAGATACCTGGCTCTTTAACGGTACAGTTTGGGACAATTTAAAATACGGCAATGAAAAAGCCACTGACGATGAAATTATGGCAGCAGCAAAAGCTGCACACGTTGATGAATTTGTTCGCCAATTGCCCCAAGAATATCAAACCGTATTGGATGAATCTGCTTCAAATATTTCTCAAGGTCAAAAACAACTTCTAACTATCGCCCGCGCTTTTGTTGCCGACCCGGAAATTTTAATTTTGGATGAAGCAACCAGTTCAGTTGATACCAGAACCGAAATTCATATTCAGCATGCAATGCAACGATTATTAAATCATCGAACAAGTTTTGTAGTCGCTCATCGACTTTCAACCATTCGTGACGCCGATAAAATTATTGTAATGAACCACGGATCAATCATCGAAACTGGTAACCATCACCAATTAATGCAAAAAAATGGCTTTTATGCTGATTTGTATAACAGTCAATTTAGTGGCAACACTAATTTATAATTTTTCGAGGAAGGATAATTATTAAATTATTTATGGATTCCTAGTGGAATGGTTATTATTTACTTTCCCAATGTATTAAGGATTAATGGAATTAGACGACAAAAAACGATTAATAAATTTCAAAAATACTAAATTTAAAGTTTAAACAAAAAAACAATCGAGATCGATTGTTTTTTGTTTTTCCTAACAATATATATTATCTAAAATAATGGATTTATACTAAACTTAGAAATTGTAAATTTAAGAAAGGATGCGTCATTAATTGTCTATAAAAATAATTGAAATATCAGCTAAATGGTTATTATTTACATTTCCAATGTATCAAGGGCTCATGGAACTTTCTGATTACCGTAATCTATTCAGTAAATTTGATCAATATCGCGGTGATTATCATGAAATTTCGCCTTGGTACTGGTTAATTCCACCAGTAAAAATTATCTTAGAAAGAAATCGCGCCATGAAGGTAATAAAAAGATTTGTTAAATCTGACCACGATATTAAAGTTTTAATTAGCTTCAATGATAAAGCTACCGCTTGGTATTTTGTTTCTCTTGGTGGATGGATCGATTTAATTACTTCAATTTATGAAATTTTAGAAGGTTTACATTTAACTCATTTTATTTTATTTTTCCTTTTATTTTCATTAATTGCTACAATGTTAGGCTTTTTTTCAGCATATTATCGCGTAAGTGAAATTCGCCAGAAAAAAATGGTTAAAAAGTTTAAGAAATATTAATTAATTTAAACTAGCAATTATTTCATTAAATTAGTCTGCACTTAAAATGCTCTAAAATAAGATAGATTAAGATAGAAAAATTATAATAGTTCTTGATAGTTTTGATAAGTTGAACTGTTCCAAACACTAGGTTGAACCTGCCCAATATGTTTCTGTTGCAAAAGTAACATGACTAAACGAGATTGCCCAATTCCACCACCAATAGTTTGCAAGAGTTCACCATTAATTAAAGTTTGATGCCAAGCATATTTTAATCGGGACTCATCATTAGTAATTTTTAATTGGTATTTCAAAGTTTGAGGATCTACTCGAATTCCCATCGATGAAATTTCAAATGCGCTATTTAAGATCGGATTCCAAACTAAAATGTCGCCATTTAAACCTTTAGAACCCATTTCGTTATCACTACTCCAATCATCATAATCGGGAGCTCGAACGTCATGTCTTTGATTATTCGACAAATTGCCCCCAATTCCAATCAGAAATACCGCACCTAGATCCTTAGTAATTGCATCTTCGCGGTCTTTTGGTAATAAATCAGGGTATCTTTTTAATAGCTCTTCACTAGAAATAAAAGTAATCGATTCTGGTAAAAAACGGGATAACTGATATTTATCAAAAACTGCTTTTTCAGTTGCTTTAATTGCTGCATAAATTTTTTCAACTGTCTGCTTTAAATAAGTTAAATTACGGTCTTCTTGCCTGATTACTTTTTCCCAATCCCACTGATCAACATAAACTGAATGAATTGGTGAAAGTTGCTCTTCATCAGGTCGTAAAGCTTTCATGTTAGCGTATATTCCTTCTCCAACTTGAAAATCATGCTCACTCAATATTTTTCGTTTCCATTTAGCAAGTGAGTGCACTACCTCAAATTGGGAATTAGGAATATCTTTAACTTTAACCGGAACTGCTTTTTCAGTACCCGATAAATTATCTTGTACCCCATCACCAACTCTACTTAAAAGTGGTGCCTGAACTTCAATAAGTGATAAATTTTGCGCTAATTGATCAGCAAAAAACTGCTTTACAAAGCTAATCCGCTGTTGCCGTTCTTTAAAAGAAATCATTTTATTCACCTCCTAAGTCTGAAGTCATATAATTTTTAGCTAAATTAGTTTCTTGCCAAATACTTTCTTCCAAGTAATCATTCAACGCCGCTGAACTACCAAATTTAAAATCTGATAATTCAAAGTTATCGAAAAGTTTTTTTATTTTAGCTATTATTGAATCTATCTTTGCCATTACCCTAAATCCCCTTTTTAAAATTAAAAATAAAATTTTAAAACCCTAATTCCTCTACTAAATATCCTAAAAATAATAGAGTAATACAATTATAACTGAATATTTATTAATTAAAATAGCAGCTTATAAATTAATATACTTTTTTATTCTTCTTATTTTTAAAAGTCATAAAAGAAGATTCAATCATTTCTTTTTTATAAAATACGCTTAACATAAAGTAATTTACATTGTCGCCTTTATATTGGTGATAACTTTTTAAAAAGCAAATTTTAACTTTTACATCAATATTTATTCATTTCTTAATTGAATTTTGATTTAAATAATTAAAAGCACAAAAAAAAAGCCTGATTAATATAAACATAAAATCAAGCTTTTTTAATTTAATCTTTTACAGGCAAATTTTTTAAAATTGTTAAAATATCTTTCAGTGTTTTATCCCAAGTAATACTATGTAAATGGTTTGTTGCATTTTCTACAGTTTTACTGAGCAAATTTGGATTTTGGAGCAAATGTGTAAATAAATCAGCAAGTTCCTGTTCATCAAAATGAGTATAGAAACAACAATGATCAGGTATAAAATAGCGTCCGGTTCCTTCATAAAAATCGATAAACGGTAACCCCGTACTCATCATTTCAAAAGGAACCAATGAGAAGTTAGTCATTGAAGGTGCAATTCCAAAATCACTTTGATGATACAAATCCACTAATTGTGGTTGAGTTAACTTACCCAAATTATGACCATTAATGAAAGTTTCTTCTTTCTCAGTTCCAAAATAATTAATATTTAATTTAAAATTACGCTTTTTTAAAATTTTTTCACAATTACGTAAAACAATTTCAATATTAATTGGAGCCCGCCGGGGACTAGAAAATTTGGTATATACTGCTAAATTCAATTCATTTTTAGATGGATACTCATTAAAATCATGATCTACTTTAGGGTATCTATCTAAAGCAACAGGAAAATTAATCTCATCTATGGGACTATTTACTTGACAATTTTCATTAATCATTTTCTTACACCAGGGGCCTAAAGATATCATGTGTAATCCCAATTCATAAGTTCTTTTAGCTAATTGATAGCGATCACCAAATGGATAAAAGTAAGGTTCATAATCTTGGACAAAATAAATTTTATAACCAGGTAGATTTTTAATAATATAAGCAGATTCCCATAAAGTCGCTATCCAAATATCAGATTGATGATTGGTTAAATCTTTCATTTCAATGCAAGTTCCCTGATATCCAGGATAATTAAATTCAGCATTATTTTCCATTTCTGCTTTAGTTTGAGGTACATAACTTTGATAATAAATTTGATACCCAGCTTGGGCTAGCAATGTTCCTAAATGTAACATCGTTGTTTGACCACCATCATAAGCAATGATCCCGGTAGTAACAAAAGTAATGGAATGATATTTTGAACTTAATTTCTGCTGCACTGGCTTATTATTAAAATAGTCTAAAATATCGTCATAAGCATGAATATTCCCTTCTGGTACCGGTGGTACTTTAGTAATAATTGGTTTTACCATATTTTTACCTCCTAAATATGATTGGGCTTATATATTTAAAAATAAAAAGCCCTCTATCTTTAATGTAACACTTTTTAAAATTTCAATTAATTAATCCAATTCTAAAAGGCACCGTCGTTTTAAAAAGCATTTACTACTTTCATCTTATTTATTTCACTTTATAGTATATAATGAAATTAAGCAAAATAAAAAGAAGTCTGATTTAAATTAACTTTAAATCAGACTTCTTTTACTTTATCCCTGATATTCTTGAGGATGACTTTTTACTTCATTAATCATCCCCCCAAAACTTTCAAATATTCGATCTGCTTTAGTTTGATCTATATCATAGTTTTGGGGTTTTAATGCCCAAGTTATAATTCCGGAAGCTTTACCGGCTGCAATTCCTATAGTACTGTCTTCAACAACAATAGCTTCAGTAGCAGACAAAGCTGTTTTTTTCAAAACTTGTAAATAAATGTCGGGTGCTGGCTTATTATGAGCTACTTCTTCACCACTAACAATTAAATCAAAATATTGTTTAATCTGACAAGTAGTCAACATTTGTTCAATATTTGACATTGCTCCTGCAGAAGCTAAGACCACCTTTAAATTTTTTTGCTTTAATAGTTGTAAAAATTCAGGAACATTTGGATTTAAGTAAGAAGAAAAATCAATTGAAGTACTTTGTTCATATTTTTCATATTCTTTGTAAACTTGTTCTCTCTTGATTGGGTCATTAATCAAAATTTCCCAGATTTTTTTTCTACTAGCTCCTAAAAAATCATTCAGATTAGTTGAGTCAGGTATTAAATCGTTTTTTTTAAAATAGGCCATTCGCCGATTGTAATACATTTCTTCAGAGTTAACCAAAACTCCATCCATATCAAAAATAAAAGCATGAATCATTTAATTTTCCCCCAATAAAAAAGCGAGTTTGAACTCGCTTTTTTACTAAACTTATTTTTAATAATTTTCTAATTTCCACATATACCGCCGTTGTGTTAATGGATGTTTTCGGGCTTCAGCTAATTCAACAGCAAAAACTCGCATTACCCCTGTTAGCAACATTGGATTAAAATAATCAATCACTGAATTAGCTGCAACTGAAGCCAAATTATGATCTTTAGCATCAATTACTGTATATTTAGTATCAAAGCGTTGTAAAAATTCTAATGCTCTTGCATCCAAATGACGAGTTGGACCATCGTTAACCATTAACAAATACGGTGTATCTTTTAAAGCTAATTCAAATGGTCCATGGAAAAATTCACCTGAATGAATAGTTGGTGAACTAATCCACTGCATTTCCATGAAGAGAAATGAGGCAGTTGAATATGCTACTCCAGCAGTAGCGCCACTGCTCAAAACATAGATTATTTTATCATCTTTATAGTTGTTCGCAAATTCTTTAGCTGCGGGCAAAGCCATCTCAGCTTCATGATTAATTAAATCTGGTAATCCCGCAAAAGCTTTTTGAGCCTCTTCATAATATTTATAGCCTTCAAATTGATTAACAATTTCAATTGCTAAATCTAAAGCGAAAATCATTTTTTCAGTCTTTGCAGCATAATCTGCTTCAAATCCGTGAACTAATTCATATTCAGCGGCTTTTAAAATTGGACTATCTGGATTATGAGAAAGTGAAACCACATGAGCCCCTAATTCACGAGCTTTTTTAGTCGCTGCAATCGATTCAGGAGTAGTTCCACCCAAAGATGCTGTAACTACAATCGTATGATTATCAACACCTTTAGGGGTATCATAGTTGAATTCATTGGCTTGCATAATCGCTGACAAAATTTTATTACTTTCATGAGCAACAAAATAATAGCCTGGATATAAATCAGCCATTGAAGCCCCACAACCGGTAAAAATCACCCGATTAATTTCTGGTTGTTTACTTTTAATATCTGAAATAATTGACTTTGGACTAACTTGGTTCATTTTTAAATTTATCTCCTATTTTCTATTTCTATCAAAACTTTTTAAGCAAAAATACCTAATACACTCAAAACAATTCCACCAACGATACAAAGTAGCATGATCCAACTAGTATTAACTTTTTTCTTTAGAAGCCAATACATAAAGAAAGTCACTGCTAAAGGAAGCATTTCTGGAAAAATCGTATCTAAAGTACTTTGAAGTTTAAAGGTTTTCCCCATATGAATTGGGGTAGTAATTCCAATCATACTTGCAATCATTGAACCAATTACCATTAAACCTACAATTGTTACTAAATGCATTGCCCGATCCATAACTCCTGCGGCAGTTAATTGCTTTAAAAAGCGATTACCGGCAGTATAACCAAACTTCCCACCATAATAAGTTACTAAAAATGAAGGAATAATCGAAATAATCATGGCAATAATTGGTCCTAAAATGCTACCTTGTTTAGCAAAATTTAATCCTAAACCAAAAGCTAAAACTCTAACAGTTCCTTGAAAAAATGAATCACCAACACCTGATAATGGTCCCATTAAAGAAGTTTTAACCGCATTAATTGACTCTGGATTAAACTCATCAGGGTTTTTAGCATATTCTTCTTCCATTGAAGAACTTAAACCCAATACAAAAGCACTGGTTTGAGGAGTACAGTTATATAGAGCTAAATGACGCTTATAAGCTTCTTTTTTCTTAGCCATTTGTTCTGGATCAGTTTCGGCATTTGGATAAAGACGATCTATCGTAGGAGCAATCCCATATAAAAAGCCCATATTCATTTGACCTTCATAATTCCAAGAAGCTTGAATGGCATAAGAGCGCCAGAAAAAAGACCAAAAACGGTGTCGTTGCTCTTTTTTATTTAAAGGTTTTACTTGCATCTTCTCTTCTGTCATAATCTAATCCTTTCTATAATTCTTCTAAATCGTCATCAGCTAATTCTGGAGTTACTGAATTCGGTTTTTTTGGTAAGACTTCATTCATTACTAAAACCATCAAAACTGCAAAAATTGCAACAGCTGTGACTGAAAGTTTGCCATAAGCAGTGATAAAAAAGCCAATTAGTAAGTAAACCACTGTTTTTTTAGAAAGCATCGTCTGCATTAAGAGGGCAAAACCAAAGGCAGGCAAGATTTTACTAGCTACATTCAAGCCATCGGTAAGCCATTTAGGAATTACATCAACAATTGATTTAACAATTCCCGTTCCAAAGT
This sequence comes from uncultured Lactobacillaceae bacterium, assembly GCA_945273735.1. Lineage (GTDB taxonomy): Bacteria > Bacillota > Bacilli > Lactobacillales > Lactobacillaceae > Xylocopilactobacillus. Next base: position 7,298 of record CALYPJ010000015.1, on the reverse strand, counting down.
AAACCGCCAAAAAGATTGGGACAAAATACATTAAAGCATAGAGAATTGGTCCCCAAACAATGTGATATCTTTGTGCTTTTTTAAATTTGCCAGCATCAATATCTTTATCAGCCATATGACTAAAAGTTGCCATAAACATTCGCAACACAATTCCAATCATTTGTCCAAAAATTGCGACTGGCAAAGCAATTGTTAAAGCCATTTGTGCCGTTGTATGCGATAAAATGGCAAAAGCTGTCGCAATTACCGAACCTAAAACCATATCTGGTGGTGCTGCTGCTCCAATATTAACCACTCCAAGAAAAATTAATTCCAGTGCCACACCAACAACTAATCCTTTTTGTAAGTCACCTAAAACGAGGCCAACTAAACAAGACATGACAAGTGGTTGTTCAAAATTAGATCGTCCCAAAAGTCGTGAGTCCATGTTACCAAAAACCCCAATGAGTCCGATTAAAATTGCTTTGACTAACATTTATATCCCCCCTTTAAATTAAATTATTTAAGTTCTCTCTTTTGGAAGTAGGTACTTGTTGCATCACCAATTTAAAACCTTTATCTTTCAACTGCTGACTTTCAGCAATTTCCTTTTCTGTCAAGTAAATTGCGTTACTAAATTTTTTAGTTCCTTGACGTTCGGGAACATTGCCATAATTAACTTCTTCTACTTCAACTAAATCGGGAACAATTGCTGCCATTTCACTAACATTACCAAAAATAACCATTGTATTATCTTTAAGAGCATTAATTTTAGCCAAACGCTCCCGAGCTTGTTCAACGCTAAATACACTTAATCGCACATCTGCTGGTTTTGAAAGTTTTAATGACATTTTTTTAAAATCATCATTAGCAGTTTGATTATCGATTACAATAATTCGCTCAATATCTCGAGACTTTGTCCAGGCAAAAATTACTTGGCCATGTAATAATCGATAATCAATCCGAACAACTTTAATCATCGTTTCCTCCTCCTTTTTTGATTTCTATTACAAAAATCACGAAAACAGATCCAGTAATTGAGATTTTTGTCACACTCAAATCTTTTGTAATTAAGCAACTCTTCCCCATAGCTTTACAAGGAGCAATAATTGACTGATTACTATCTTATATAAGCAAAAAACGTGCCAAAAAGTTGGACACGTTTTTTAAAAGCGTTAATTGCTGTGATAACGTCATAAATGAACAACAAATGAATAAAAAAATTTGACACTATAATTCCTTTTATGACACTAAACTTGTTTTAAAAGATATGCCAATATTTTTTTTTGCTAGTGTCAATAAAAGTTAAACATTTTAAGCAAATATTTAACGTAAATATATCGATAATATTTTGATACAAGACAATTTTTTATTAAAAAGGCGATTACATCTAAGGGCATTTACTGCTTATTTTTTAGATATCTTTGTTTGCTATAAACTACGCGTATATATTAATTTAAGCAAAAAAAACGGGTCCACTAGTTAGACTCGTTTTTTTGAATTAATCATTTTTAATACTTAACCTTATTACTGATTCGCTACAATAATATCATAGATATAACCATATTCAGAATCAGGAATTTTAATACTATATTTTTCTTCAATTACCCTAAAAGCTTTTTTAATTTGCTGTAAACACTTTTGCGAGTTAGGATCTTCAAAAACTTCCATTTCATAAGTCAAAATCGGTTCATGACGAATTAATCTTTCAATTAAGCAACTTACATGAACATATAAAGACATTCTTGTTATTCGATTTAACTTTTTACCACTAATTATGGCATAGTTATGCATCGTTTCATCAATACGTTTCATTACAACATTTACATCTAAAATCGTTAAATAATTAATTACTCGTTCCAAGGAAAAATTATGAATTATTTGATCATTAAACATCTGTAATTCTTGAGTAGTTAAATATTTTTTGAACAACCGGTTAAAAGTCGCTGATCGTTTCCCTGAAATGATACTTTCCAAAGAAATATAAGGCACTTGCGAAATTTGGGGATCAGTGGTTCCGATAACTGCAACCAGATTGTAATTTCTTTTTAAGTCACGCAATTTTCTAGGATTTTGCAATTTTTCTAATTCAATAGCTTTAATTTCCAAGTTTTTTTTGTGAGGTAAGCTATTACTCAATAGTTTTTTAATCTTATCAGCAGTACCAGTTTTTGTTAAACAACAAGTGACAATTAAGTTTTGGCGAATTTTCGGCGGATACACTACTTGCAATGTTGGCAATTGTTGGTCTTTTATTTTAGTAATAATTTCTTTGAAATCATGTTGCTGTTTTAAATATTGAGAAACTCTCAAAACTGACTGAGTTGTAACATTATTAATAATCGCTACCGGAAAATCAAGTTGTGAAGAAATATATTTTTTAATTGCTACTAATGATCCCATATCCACCATCAAGATAAGCCCTGAAACAATCTGACGATTTTGTAAATAATGCTGGACTTTTGCTCCTACTTCAGACAATCCCAGATTTAATGGCATATCAATTGAATCAATCCAATGACCTTCTTGAATCGTATTAACTACGTTAGCAATACTACTAGCAGTAGAATAGCCGTGCGCTAAAATTAAGCACCTAACTTTTGGGTTTGTCGTATTTTTAAAAACGCTTTTCAAATATAGATAAAGAAATAATTCATCCACTGGATCAAATGCAATATTTAAACACTGATTAACCATTTTTAGTAACTTATGCACTATTTCTGGTAATTCTGCATTGGATTGCTTAACGTGGTTAATAATATCATCACGTATTTTTTTCTCTTTAGTTGTCAAGGTAATTAAAGTAAATTGGCGGTCATAATAATAATGAGCTAAGACTAATGCTACATTTCCAGTTAATTCAATTTGCTCTTGTTGTTCAATGGTTTCAATTCCTTTTTTAAAAACATTCTTAAACAAATTAAACGGTAAACTATGGGCAGGGGGAGTCTTAGCAAAAACTAAATAATCACAAAAACTATTTAAAAGTTGATTTACTTCTTTAAAAAATTGTATCCCGAAAGAAAATTTTTGATGCAATTTAAATACTGTTTTTAAAAAAGTAATTAACTGTTTAGAACTATTAGGAGAAGATTTAGTTAAAGTCGCCAGGTTCGTTAATGGTTCAATTAAAAGATAATTTTCTTCTACTATTTGAAAGTATTGATCATTCATTTGATCTTTTAAAAGTGCTGTCGGTAAATCAGCCAAAATTATTTTAATTTGAGCTATCTGTGAACCTTCATTTTGTAAAGCATTAGCTACTGAAATTAAAATAGTATTCGCCAATTCCCCTACATTTGCTTGATATTTAGCCCGACTCAATAATTGTAAAACATTCTCACTAAGTCTAATTGGTTTGTTAATTTTTTGAGCTTGTCGTAGATAAAACGCTTTAATTAAGTTTTCTTTTTCTTGCGGTAATCGCTGATCTAAAGGCGGAATTGGAATTTGAATTGGAATTCGTCGAATAAAAGTTGCCAAAAAATTACTTTTAATTTCTTCAGTAGTAGCAAAAATTAGCCTAACATTAACCCGGTGCCCTTTGCCAGTTTCCCCTAAAGGACGAATCACACCATGATCTAAATAATTAAATAATTTTTCTTGACCTTTGGCACCTAAACGATGAACTTCATCTAGAAATAGAATTCCCCCATCAGCTTCATCAAATAATCCCTTACTATCACTTAAAGCACCAGTAAAAGAACCTTTTTTATAGCCGAATAGGTTACTGGTTAATAAATCAGGATTATCAGCATATTCAGCACAATTAAAATGAACAAAATGGGCTGACTTTTGTAAAAGTCCTTGAGCAACACAGTATTGGTAATAAGTTTTTGCTAACCGACTTTTTCCAACTCCTGTGGGTCCCGTTAGCAAAACTGGTAAACCTAACGGGGGGTACCCCGCAGCTGCCTTTAATTTATTAATGGCTGTTAATAGTGATTCATTATGACCAATTAACTGATCAAAGGGATCAGCAACAGTATTTTGGCTTAAATCGTGTTGTAAATCAGTTATCGTCTGATATTGATCCTTTAAAGTTACTTGGTAATTTATTTCTAAAACTTTACGATCCCAGAAAATTACCGGACGAGAATTAATTTTTAAAGCAATTTGAGATTTTACTAGGCGATTTAAATAATGGCTAATGGTATTACGTTTTACTTGAAATTTTTCAGCAAAATATTGCGCTGTAACTGGATGCTTTAGCCAATCTTTTTGATTAGTAATTTGCTTTAATAACTTAATAAGCTCCCCTTCGATCATCTCATTTCTCTTCCTAGCTCATAAGCTTATACAAAATAATAAGTTTAAAATCTAAATTGATAGCGATCCGCAAGAATATATTGTTCCCCTAAATGAACTAATTCATTATTTTCATCTTTAACTTTCATTTCCAATTTAAATAAAGGAAAACCTAAACTTTTATTTAGCAATTTAGCTGCTTGTTGATTACTTGGAGTCATACTGAGAATTGTATCTTTAGCTTGGAGCTTTTTGATTCCAAAATGCAATTGAAGCAAGCGATAAAGTGATTTACTTAAATCTAATTCTGCTAGATCCGAAAACCGGGGAAGCGGATAAAAATTACGTTCAAACATAATTGCCTCTCCATCTGCTTTCCCTAAACGTTGAACTCTTAACATTGGACTTTTACCATAATCATTCCAATAACGTTGGGGGGGCAAACCTTTATTAATACTAATTACTTTATAACTAGGAACGAAGCCATTAAACTTCACAACTTGTGAAAAACTTTCAACACGTGATTGACAGAGAAGACGATTAACCTTTGGGGGTTTACGAACAAAGCTGCCTTTACCTTGAATTTTTTCAATCAATCCTTCAGCAACTAAACCATTAATTGCATTACGTAAAGTTACTCGACTTACTTTGTAATATTCTTGTAATTGGATTTCATTGGGAATTTGAGTGTTATCAGGATATAAGCCTTGAATAATTTTTTGTTTTAGATCTTCACGCACTTTTTGATATAAAATTTCTGACATTGCTGTTCCTATATTTATTTTTTTGATACGTATTAATACGTTTTCATTATAACCGGTTTTTATTAAAATTCAAAATTATTTATAAATTATCACTAATATTAAATTATGCTTGTTAAAAAAGCTGTATATTTATAATTAAAAAAAAATATAAATCCTCAAGTTAAAAGGATTTATATTAATTCTAATTTTTTAATTTTTAATTTACGGCTTGCATCATTTCCCTAAAATTATTAAAAATTCGGTCAGCCTCTTTTTGATCAACCCGGTAATCGCGTGGTTTCAACGCCCAAGTTTTGATTCCAGCAGTTTTTGCAGCTTGAATGCCAAACTTACTGTCTTCAATTACAATACAATCACGATGATCAACCTTAATTTTCTTCAAAGCATGTAAATAAATATCAGGTGCTGGTTTATTATTTTTTACTTCTTCGCCACTTAAAACGAAATCAAAATAAGATCCGATTTGACAGTCATCTAACATTTTTTGAATATTAGCTAAACCGCCTGCTGATGCTAAAGCAATAGTTCGATTTTGAGATTTTAATAATTTTAAAAAATTTTCAACGTCATCATTTAGATAAGGGGCAAAATTAATTGGTTCCCTTGCTTCAAATTCTTCGCATTCCCGCCTTAATTTTGCACGTCTTTGTGGATCATGAACTAGCACTTCCCAAACATGATCCGTACCGCTACCTAAATAATCATTAATATCAGTAGAATCCGGTTGAATTTTATTTGCATTAAAATAAGCCATTCGGCGATTAAAATACATCGTTTCGGAATTAACCAAGACCCCATCCATATCAAAAATAAAAGCTTTGGTCATTTACTTACCCCCTTTGCATCAAGTAATTAAGGCTTTCGTTGAAATATATCTATAATTTTATCCACTAAAATTTCTGCGATTTTGATCTTGGGTAACAATTCTGTTGTAGTCTGATTATTAGCAGCATCAATTAATGTAACTTGATTAGTTTCACTATTAAATCCTACTTGGGGTTTACTAACGTCATTAGCCACAATCAAATCTAGCTGTTTCTGTTTTAGTTTATGTTCAGCTTGCATCAATAAATTTTGAGTTTCAGCGGCAAAACCTACCGTAATTTGGTGAGGTTGCTTAATTTTGGCTACATCTATTAAAATATCAGCAGTTTTAGTTAATTCTAAAGACCAACTCGATTCAATATCATTTTTTTTCAACTTATATTGAGCCGGATTAGCACAGGTAAAGTCAGCAACAGCCGCCGCCATCACTAAAATACGACTTTTAGGAAATTCAGCTAAAACAGCATCATGCATATCTTTGGCACTAGTAACTTTAATTAACTTGACCCCTACTGGTACCTTCAAGTTCGTTGGTGCTGAAATTAGAGTAACTAGTGCTCCTTTTTGTTGCAACACTTTGGCTACAGCATATCCCATTTTACCAGAAGAATCATTTCCCAAAAAGCGTATCGGATCGATTCGTTCATGAGTCCCCCCTGCAGTAACTATTATTCTTTGTCCTTTAATCGGGCTTAAGGATACTAAATTAGCATCAATCTGAGCAATTAACTCTTCAGGTTCAGCCATCCTTCCTTTACCCTCATAGCCTTCAGCTAAGAAGCCCTTAGCCGGTTGAATAATTTTTACTCCATCATCTTTTAAAATTTTCAAATTACGTTGCACGGCACAACTCGCCCACATCTGATCGTTCATTGCGGGAGCAACTAGTTTAACAGCTGAAGTTGTCATTAAAGCAAGGCTTGCAAAATCATCGGCGATGCCTTGAGCCATTTTGCCAATTAAATTAGCACTTGCGGGAGCAACAATCGCTAAATCTGTCCATTTTGCTAAAGCAACATGATTGATCATTTTGGGATCGCTTGAATCAAAGGCATCAGTTAAAACTCGATGTTTCGATAAAGTTTGAAAGCTTAAAGGAGTAACAAACTTTTGAGCTGCGGTTGTCATGACTATTTTCACATGAGCTTGGGCTTTAATTAATAATCGACATAAAATTAAAGCTTTATAAGCAGCAATACTCCCAGTAACGTAAATTGCAATATTTTTATTCTTCAACATAGATTTATTATCCCACACATATTAGAATTACCATTTTTTCAACTTCTAATTTGAAAAAATTAGTGAAAATAATCAGCTTGAAAATCAAAACTAATATATATTTTAAAAGGCTTTACTAAAATTAATCTTATCCTACCCTTCAACTCATCTAATTTTAATACCATCTAGAATTTTTCCATTATTGCTAAAAAGAATAATTAATAACATTTTAACTTTATTGAAAATAATTATCGATTAAAGAAT
>CALYPJ010000014.1 GCA_945273735.1 uncultured Lactobacillaceae bacterium | reverse complement strand
TAATTTCTTTTTGACCTTTACTAACGGTTAAAGTTACCGTAGTGCCCTTGGTAATTCTTCGATTTGGTCTAATACTTTGATCCATTACAATTCCCTCACGGATTGTATCAGAATATTCACGTTTAACTTTAACTTTAATTCCATGACGATCTAAAGTATCTTTAGCTTCAGTATACGATTGTGAAGTAAAATCAGCCATTTTATATGTAGGGGCTCCCGTACTTACAAAAAGTCGAACTATAGTTCCTTCTTTAATCTTACTGTTTATTGGTGGCTCTGTTCGAATAATATTACCAGCAGGAATTTTACTATCACTCAATTTTTCAACTTTAGGACTAATCTTTAACTTCTTAGACTTTAATAATTCAACTGCCTGTTTTTCACTTAAATTAGTAATATCAGGCATTGCTATTTCTTTCTTATGGTTAATTAACAGAAGGAATAATAGCAATAAAACTACCCCAACTATTATTCCACCGGAGATTGCCATGATTTTTTGCTGTTGAGATAATTTTTTTCTTTTTTTAACATCTTTTTTTTGATCTTCATTAGGAAGAATTCCACCTTCTGGCATTTTAAGTAAATCTTTATCATTTAATTCACTAGTTGGATGAGAAGAAATTAATCGAGTTGCTTCAACATCATCATGATTAATAACTAATTTTGGTTCATTAATCCTATCTGCATCTAATGCTGTTCCCACATCTTCTAGCATTGCTTCTACTGATTCATAACGATCATTAGGATCTTTAGCAGTAGCACGCGTAATAATATTTTCAAAAGATTGTGGAATACTAGGGTCTGTTTGTCTTACAGAAGGTAGATCATTGCGCGAATGTTTAATTGCCACAGAAACAGGAGTTTCACCAACAAAAGGAACCGAACCAGTCAAAAGTTCAAATAAAATAATTCCTAATGAATAAATATCAGATTGCTTAGTAGCTTGAGCTCCCCGAGCCTGTTCAGGAGATAAATAATGAACTGTTCCCATTACAGAATTAGTTTGAGTCATTCCTTCATCATTTAAAGCCATTGCAATACCAAAATCTGAAATTTTGGTATTACCTTCTTGATCAATTAAAATATTAAGCGGTTTTAAATCTCGATGAATAATTCCTAGTGAATGGGCTTGTGCTACAGCTGAAAGAATTTGTTCCATTATTTGTTGAATTCTTTCTAGCGGTAACGGAAAGTTATTTCTTAAATATTCCTTTAAATTAGTGCCATCAACATACTCCATTACTAAATACTGCATTCCATGATCATTACCTACATCATAAATGCTTACAATATTAGGATGACTCAATTCAGAAATCGCCATAGCTTCACGCTCAAAGCGCCGAGTTGTTTCTGGATTATTTTGCAAATCGTATTTTAAGACTTTAACGGCAACATCACGATCTAGAATTAAATCATGAGCCAAATAAACAATTGACATTCCACCTTCGCCAATTTCCCGAATAATCCGGTAACGACCGCCAACAGCATAACCTTTTTCCATCATGCTTGATCACTCCTTTTAAGATTAGTGCCTAAAATCAACGAAATATTATCAATACCACCATTCTTTTTTGCTTCTTGAACTAATTCATCAACTTTATTTTGAGGATTTTCACTAGAAGCTAATTTATTGGCAATAAATTCATCACTAACCATATCACTTAGACCATCACTATTTAAAAGGATCATTTCCTTACCCGTTAAATTAACTGTTCGATAAATTGGGTCAACTTTTTTATCGACTCCTAAAGTACTAGTAATGATATTTTTATTAGGAAAGTTTGCGGCTTCTTGAGGGCTAAGCTCTCCATTATTTAATAATTCATTGACTAAAGTTTGATCTATTGTAATTTGTTTTAAATTTCCATCCTTAAAAAGATAACCCCTTGTATCCCCCAAATTAGCATAAACAATTTTTTGATCAGAGCTTAAAAATGCCCCTACAAAAGTTGTCCCCATCCGATAAAGCTTGGGATCATTTTGCGACTTTTCCATAATGAAGTCATTAACACGAATCAATTCTTCATCAATCCAATTAATAAACTCATCAGCTTTTAGGTCAGATGTTTTTTTAAAATGCGTTCCTATTTTAGTTAAAGCAATTTTTGAAGCAACATCACCACCTAGATGTCCTCCCATTCCATCCGCAATAACAGCGAGGGCTTCTTCGGTTTGATTATAAAATACTCCAATAGCATCTTCATTATTTTCTCTCTTCAAACCAATATCGGTCTTTTGAAAAAATTCCATATTCTTCTATGCTTCTTCTTTTTGCAATAAAGAAATAAAAAAGCCGTCCGTCAGATAATCATCAGGATAAATTTGGAGCATTGGTTTTTTTATTTTCTTTGGATTCAAACTAAGATTTATCAACGTAAAATTTGAATGTTGTTTCAAAAATTCAACTACTACTTCCTGAGTCTCTTCCCCAAAAATAGTACACGTACTATACAGCATTAGTCCTCCGACTTTTAAGAAAGGAGCAACGGCTTTTAAAATACTTAATTGAAGCCGTTTAGTTTTTATTATATCAGATCTCTGATGATTATATTTTACCTCGGGTTTACGCCTTAACAAGCCAAATCCAGTACAAGGAGCATCAACTAAAATTTTATCAAACTTTGTTCTTGGTAGGATCTGATTTAAATCTAAAATGTTTTTTTGATGAACTTTTACTAAATTTTGAAGTCCTAATCTTTGCACATTTTCTTTAATTAATGACACTTTATTTGAGCTAAGATCAAAGGCGTGAACCACACCTCCTGCTTTTGCATCTAAATATTGGGCTATATGTGTTGTCTTCCCACCTGGAGCCGCACAAGCATCCAAAACAATATCATTAGGTTTAATTTCTAAATTTGGCGCGACTAATTGACTTGATTCATCTTGAATAGTATAAAATCCTGATTTAAATTCTGAAGTTTTCATTAATTCCCCTCGTCTAGCAATAATTCCTACTGGAGAAATTCGACTTAAGGAAAAGTTATCTGGGAATTTTTGGCTTAATTGTTCAAATAAATCTTGACGAGAAATTTTAGTAGTATTAACCCGCAAACTCAAGCGTGGTTTTTCAATTAATGATTCTAGTATTTTCTTAGTTTTTTGTAAGCCTAACTGTTGATTTAATTTATCTATAAGCCAATTAGGACAACTGTAGGTTATTGCTAATTTCTTTTTTGGATCCACTATTTGACTTACAGCTAATAACCCCTTTCTTCGTGCTTGATGCAAAACAGCAGTAACAAATTTACTAGCCTTAGGGACTTCTATTTTAGTAATTTTAATAGCTTCATTAATTGCTGCGTAATCTGGAATTTTTTCTAAATAAAACATTTGAAAAATTGCAATTTTAATAATTAAAAGAACATTAAAATCAGTATTTTTTATTTTTAAGAATGGTGTTAATTCATAATTTAATCGCAAATCATTAAAAGTAACACCATAAACCAAATTAGTAAAAAGTTTTCGATCAACTATTGAAAAACTTTCTCTATTTAAATAATAATTTATTACTGTATTTGAAAATTGATGTTTCTGTAAAATTTCTTTTAATGCTAAAAAGCTTACATAACGTACACTATGTTTAAGCGGTTGTAGTTGTGACAAACTGATCTCCTATTTTTAATGATCTGCCAACACCATTTAAAAAATCTTGAATCAATAATGGTTTTCCCCCTTGGATTTGCAACTGAGAAATTAAAATTCCTTTATGATCACCAGCAATTATACCTAACTGTTTTTTGTTTTTTAAATAGATACTTCCCGGGATACCATCAATTTTAGTATTCATAATTTCAGCCTTAAAAATTTTAATTCTCTCTCCTTGGTGTAAAAAGTAAGCTCCCGGATTTGGTGATAATGACCGAATTTGATTTATGATTTGATTGCTATCTTGCTGAAAATTTAATTGTTCATCTTCTGGTTTAATTGAAGGTGCAAAAGTTACTAATTTAGGGTCTTGAATTTGACGTTTAAATTCACCTTTAATTAAAAGTGGTAAATCTTTAACCGCCATTTTTTGAGCTAAATTACTAAGCTTTTCAGTTAAACTTTCTAGATTATCTTCAGGATCAATTGCAATTTTCTCTTGAAAGAAAATATCCCCTGCATCCATTTTAGCAACCATTTCCATAATAGTAATGCCGGAAAAATTAGCTCCATCGCGTAAAGCTCCTTGAATTGGTGCAGCTCCTCGATATTTAGGTAATAAAGAAGCATGAAAATTAATTGCTGCAATTTTTGCACTTGCTAATAATTCGTTTGATAAAAATTGTCCAAAAGCTGCAGTAATTATTAAATCTGGTTTTGCAGCAATAATTTGCGATTCTTCAATACTTCCACTTAACTTTCTAGGTTGCAAAACAGGTAAATCATTTTTTTGAGCAAAGTTCTTGACTGGACTTGCTGTTAAACGTTTCTTTCGACCAACAGCTTTATCAGGCTGAGTTACCACCGCAACAATTTGATAATCACCGCTAACTAGTGCTGCTAAAACTTTAACAGCAAAGGTGGGAGTTCCCAAAAATACTATTTTTTTCATAAAAAATCAAACCTTTCATTTTTATAAGCAAACTAACGTGTAAGGTGGCTAATTTGTATTTTTACTTGTGATGCTTTTTTTTGAGTTAATTGCATTACTTTTCTTAAAGCCTTTAACATTGACGGATCATTTTTATACTTCAAAGCTAATTGATAAGAATACTCATTATTAATTCGTTTAATATAATAAGGGGCCGGACCTAAAATTTGAGTTATTTGATTCTTCTCTTGCTGTAAAAAATCTTTAATTTGGATTGCAAGCTTTAAAGCTAACATTTCTTTTTTACTAGTCACTTTAATAAAGATCGTGTAAAAATAAGGTAAATACCCATGCAAATGACGAATATACATTTCCTGGCGAAAAAACCATTCATAATTCTGATTTTTAGCATCTTGAATCGCATAATGATTAGGATTATAAGTTTGAATAATAACTTGACCTGCTACTTTACCACGTCCTGCACGCCCGGCAACTTGCGTTAACAAATCAAATGTAACTTCACTCGAATCAAATTCCGGTCGATTCAAACTGATATCAGCATTTAAGACTCCAACCAAAGTAACTTCAGGAAAATTTAGCCCCTTAGCAACACTTTGAGTTCCCACTAAAACATCAGCACAATGTTGTTCAAAAGATTTAATAATTTTTTGATAGCTCCCTTTACGCCTGGTAGTATCTTTATCCATACGGAGAGTTCGAATTTCGGGATTGAGTTCTTTAAGGGCCAATTCTACTTTTTCAGTTCCTTCACCAAAACTACGTATGTCTTTTTGATGACATTGAGGACAAAACACAGGAATTGTTTGTTTATAACCACAATAGTGACAAATCAATTGGTGTTGCTTTAAATGAAGGGTCAATGAAACATCACAATTAGGACAATTAAAAGTATATCCACAATTACGACACTCCATAAAATTAGCATAACCTCTTCGATTCAAAAAAAGAATAGCTTGTTCATGTTTTTGATAACAATTTAAAATAGCATCTTTTAAAGGGTTAGAAAAGATCAATCCTGCAGAATGATTTGTAACATCACGTAAATCAATAATTTGAACCTGAGGTAAATGGCCATTTTCGTTGACTCGATGAGTCAACTTAATTAACTGATATTGACCTTTTTGAGCTTTAGCTCTCGTAGTTAACGTTGGAGTAGCAGAACCAAAAATAACCGGACATTGATGATATTTTCCTCGCCATTGAGCAACATCTCTTGCATCATATTGTGGATTTTCAATTTGTCGATAAGAACTCTCATGCTCCTCATCAACTATAACTAAACCTAATTTTTTCAGAGGAGCAAAAATTGCCGAACGTACTCCTAAAACTAAATCTATTTCATTATTTTTTATTTTTCGCCATTCATCATACTGTTCTCCTTGGGATAATCGACTATGCCAAACCGCAATGCGATTTCCAAATGATTGTTGAAAAAAGGAAATCATTTGAGGCGTTAAGGCAATTTCAGGTACTAAAATAATAACTTGTTGCCCCTGATCAATAACCTTTTTACTTAAAGCTCGATAAATTTCGGTTTTTCCACTTCCCGTGATTCCCTCAATCAAAAAAACTTGTGATTGATTTAACTGCCGACTAACCTCAAAAATAGCTTTTTTTTGTTCTAAAGTATGCTCAAACTTAACAGATTTTTCTTTATTTTGCTCAGATAAGGGATCCCGGTATTTTTCAACTTTTTTTATTGTAATCAATTTTTTTTCAACTAATTTGTTAAGAACTCTGCGAGGAATTTGATATTTTTTAGTTATATGTGACAGGCGTAAAGGACTTTGTAATTTACTAACTTTTTCCCAAAATAAGCGTTCATACTTATTATTCTTAGATAAATGAGCAATTTCATTTGTAATTTGAGATGGCGTTAAATCAAAATCTATTATTTCTTCATATTTTTTTGTAATCTTTCGAGATTGCGCATAAATAATCTCAACTTGGCCTTGAGCAATGGCAATTTTTATTGCTTTTAATTCTTCAGAAGAAAATCTTGATGTTTCATATTTAACAGGCCCATTACTTAATAATGAAACTAAATTAGTATCGGTAAGTTTCTTTTTTGCAACTAAAAATTTTGTGGTTTTCCCTTTTAACATTGTAGGTAGCATTAACCACAAATCAGAAACAACAAAAGTAAAGTATTTTCCTGCTAAAAAGATAGCTAATTTAAGTTGCTCTTCATTTAAAACAGGATTTTCATCAATTAATTTTTTAATAGGCTTTAATTTTCCTTGAAAATCAGTTTTTGTAACAATATTTACGATAAACCCCGTAACCTGGCGTTGACCAAATTCAACAATAACTCGCATGCCTGGCTGTACTTCTAACTCAGGGGGTATGAAATAATCAAAGAATCGATCAGTTTGACGCGTTGGAACATCAACAATCACTTTAGCAATCTTAGTTTCATTTTTGACTAAATCAGATTTGAAATTCAAATACTTAATCAATTCCTTTCGTAGTATCAATATTAATTTAATTAGACTTTTAAAAAAAGTAGACGCTCAATTCTACTTAAACTTTCGTAGTGATTAACCGTCTAATAGTCATTAATTAATATCAACTTAATATTCCATTTAAGCTCAAATTTTAAACTTTAAGCTCCTCTTTATTTTCAATTTTAATTTTACCCGCATCAATTTCTTCCAAAGCTTGACCCACTGACTTTTCAGAATCATAGTGATCTAAAGCTTTGGTAAAACCATCCTCTAATTGATGGGCTCTTTTTGCTGCTAAAACTGCTAATGAATAACGAGATGGTACCCGATCTAATAAATCATCGATGATTGGTTTCGTAATCATGTTTTACTCCTAAGACTTTCTCATAGTCTTTCATTACTCTTTTTACTTTTAAGTGTTCACTTTCAATAATTTTCTCAATTCGATCAGCTGCTTTAGTAACCTGATCATTGACAACAGCATAATCATATTCTTTCATTAAATTTATCTCATTGACAGCTTGCGCCATTCTTCGATCAATAACAGTAGCTGAATCAGTTCCTCTCCCAGTAATACGCATTCTTAAAGCTTTTAAATCGGGTGGCGTTAAAAAAATAAATACCCCTTCGGGCATCTTCTCTTTTACCTGTATAGCTCCCCCAACATCAATCTCTAGAAAAATATCCTTCCCCTGATTAATCGTTTTCTCAACATATTGTCGTGGAGTTCCATAATAATGCCCTACATATTGATTATATTCTAACATTTGATTACTTTGGACGGCATGTTTAAATTCAGCTACACTTGTGAAAAAATAATCAACTCCTTCAACTTCTCCGGGCCGCTTCTTTCGGGTTGTCATCGAAACTGAGTAAACAAATTGCCCGGAATTACGTCGAGTCAATTCTTGTCGAACTGTTCCTTTACCAACACCAGAAGGGCCGGATAAAACAATAAGCATTCCTTTTGCCATGAAATAAATTTTCTCCCACCTAATTTGAAATAATTGTGCTATAAAATTACAATTTTTTCAAGAGGAGGAACCTAGTTCTGTAGTAAGTAAAATTTGTAACTCATCTTTAGTTAGAGTAATTCCGCGTCCCATTTTTTTATGATCGGCACTCCAATTTCGAAGATCATATTTAGGAGCAGCGTCATTCCAAGAAACTAAATTTAATTCTTTAGACCAACCATTTTTAGAATTAGTTGATAATTTTTTTATTTGTTCAATAATTTCAAATTTAATTTCAGTCACTATTAATTTTACCATCCTTAATTTTAGCTTTTTGAGCCAATTTAACCATTTCCTGAGCATGTAATTTTGTAACTTCGGTCATTTTAGTTCCTGTTAACATCTGAGCAATTGCCTCAATTTGTTCCTTTTCATTTAATAAGCAAATTGAACTAACGGTTCTCCCATTAACAATATTTTTTTTAATTAAATACTGATGGTCACTCATTGCGGCTAATTGAGGTAAATGAGTAATACTAATGACTTGATTTGTTTGTGCAATTTGATATATTTTATCTGCCATTGCTTGAGCTGCATGCCCACTGACTCCTGTATCAATTTCGTCAAAAACAAAAATAACCTGATTCAAAAATTGAGCGAAAATTGCTTTTAACGCTAGTAAAATACGTGATAGTTCACCACCTGAAGCAATATTAGCTAAAGGGGCTATAGGTTCACCAACATTGGTTTGGACAAAATATGTTATTTGATCCTGACCACTTTCTTGTAGATCTTGATTAATAAATTGAATTTCAAAATGAGGATTCTGAAATCCTAAAGTGACTAACTCTTTTTCAATTAATTGTGTTAATTTACTAGATGCTGTTTTTCTCAAACTGGTTAACTCGTTTGCCAAATTATGTGCTAATTCATAATAATGTTGACTTTTTTCTTCCAATTTTTTTAAAGAAACAGCACTATTTTGTGAAAACTCAATTTCAGCTTGTGCTTTTTTCTGATATGTTAAAACACTGGCTAGGTCGCCTCCATATTTTTTCTTTAATTGATCTAAACTATTCAATCGATCTAACACTAAATCTAATTCATTTTCATTTCCCAAATCGAAATCGTCACTAGCATTACTTGCTGCAGTTAAAGCATCACTCAACGCATATCCAGCAGAATTTAAATCATCAAAAATTTTTTTATAATCGGAACCATAATTAGCGATATCATTGCTAATTTGTTGCGCTTTACCTAATAAATCTTGAATTCCCTGATCTTGAACAATTAAATCTTGAATTTGTTGTAAAGCATTAGAAATTTTTTCATAATTACTTAATTTTACCCTTTTAGTTTCAAGATCCTGATCCTCATTAAGACGAGGGTTAATTTCACTAATTTCTTGATTAGCAAATTTAAGATAATCTAACCGTTCTTTAAGATCCTGGTTTTTCTTTTTAATTGAAGCAATTTGAATTCTTTTTTTCTTATATTTATTAAAAGCTGACTGATATTGTGCTAATTTTTGTTTTAATTGTGAACCCGCAAAAGAATCTAAAAGCTTTCGTTGATCATCATTTGTTAACAATCGTTGATGTTTAGTTTGTTCTTCAATATTAAATAAATTACTACCAAGTGCTTTTAAAAAAGATCCATTAACTACACTACCGTTAACTCGTGCAATACTTCGACCATTAGTTTTAATTTCCTTTTGTATGGACAAATAATCTCCATCAAAATCAATATCATTAGTTGCTAATAACTGTGAAATTTCTAAACGAGATAGATGGGAAAATTCCGCAAAAATAACTGCTTTATTAGCACCTTTGCGAATTAAGTCACGACTACTCTTTGTTCCAGCTAACTGACTAATTGCTTCAATAATAATCGATTTACCTGCACCAGTTTCACCAGTTATTGTACTGAGTCCTCGATGAAAATCCATCTCCACATGATTAATAATAGTAAAATTATCAATAGTGAGTGTGTCGAGCATTACCCGCACCTAAGCTATTAATTTTTTTAATTAAAACTAAAGAATCATGATTAGATTTAGTCACCATAAATATAGTATCATCTCCGGCTAAAAGTCCACGAACTTCAGGAAAAACCAATTGATCAAGTAATGAACCTAAAGCCTGCGCATAGCCTGGCACTGTTTTAACAATTACGATAAATTGTTGTGATTCTAAGCTCACCATTGACTCAGAAATAATTTGACCAGCTTTTCTTTCTAAACCATTTTCAGATTCTTCTGGTAAAACATAAATATACCCATTATGTTCACTTGCAACCTTAACAATATTCATTTCATGAATATCACGAGAAATTGTGGCTTGCGTAAAATGCATTCCTTTGTCAGCTAATAATTGTACTAATTGACTATGCTTACTTATCTTATTGTTTTTAATTAACTTACGAATTTCATTTTGACGTTCTGCTTTTAACATTTTTATACCTTAATAATTTATGAATATTATACACAACATTGTATAATTTACCAACTAGTTATTTTGCTGAGCCTGATCAATAATTTCTTTTAATTGTTGATCTGAAAAATTTAAATCTTGATCAAAATTTTTTTCTACCAAGGCTAAAAATTCTTGATTTCCTTCCTGACCTTTAATTGGAGAGTAGGTTAAACCTGCCAATGCTAAATTATTATCCTTTAAATAATTAATAACCTTTTTTAGAACCATCAAATGAACTTTTCGATCTTTAACTACGCCTTTTTTATTAAGATATGATTTACCAGCTTCAAATTGTGGCTTAATCAAAAACACCGCTCGACCATTGTGCTTTAATAATTTTGCTGCGGGCGGAATAATCAATCTCAGAGAAATAAAAGAAACATCACACTGAATTAAATCAAATTTTTCTAATGGGAAATCAGAATTGTGCGCATAACGAAAGTTATAATTATCTTTAATTATTACTCGAGAATTTTCAGCAATATTTGGTGCTAATTGTTTATTACCAACGTCAACAGCATACACTTGCTTTGCTCCATGTTGTAAAGCAACTTGGGTAAAACCCCCTGTTGAAGCTCCAATATCTAAAACCAAACAATTTTTAAAATCTAAATGAAATTCTGAAATGGCTTTTAATAACTTATAAGCTCCTCGGCTAACATATTCCTCACTTGGTTTGACAGTTAAATTTACAGTTTTAGGCAAATCAAAAGAAACCTTCTTTATTGTTTTACCATTAGCTAAAGAAATTCGACCTTCTTTGATTGCTCTTTGCGCCTTAGTACGACTTATAAATTTTTTTTGGTAAACTAATAACTGATCTAAACGCATTCTAACTTATTTGTAGTAAAAATTTTTTTAACAATTTTGGATTAAAATTTGGATCATCAATTTTATCCAAAGCAACAGAAGATTGATTCAAATACTTGGCTTTTGCTTTTTGAGTCTTAACTATACCAAAATCAGCGGCATAATTTTTTAATTCAGCACTTTCTTCACTTAAATCTTTTAGATCATCAAAAAGTTGAAAAGCCAAGCCAAAACTATTTGCAAAAATTCGCAACTGTTTAGCTACTTTTGATGGTAATTGTAAACAAATTATACCGAAGTCACTTGCAGCTACAAACATCGCAGCAGTTTTTTGCTGATCCATTATAGTTATATTAGATATAGACTTATCTACCATTTTAATATCTTCAACTTGACCACTTACCATATTTTCTGAACCAGCAGCTTTAGCTAGAACTTGAGTCATTTGTACTATTTGTTCAGCTTTAACCGGAGTTTGAGTAAGTATGCGGAAAGAGTCAGTTAAAAGAGCATCACCAGCTAAAATTGCGATATCTTCACCAAAAGCAACGTGATTAGTGGGCTTCCCACGACGTAAATCATCATTGTCCATTGCCGGTAAATCATCATGAATTAAAGAATAATTATGAATCATTTCAATTGCTGCAGCAGCTGGAAAATACAACGAAATATTGGATTCATTAAAAGAACGTAAAATCGTAAAAAATAGCAAAGGCCTTAGTCTTTTGCCATTTGCTAGTAAAGAATAATTAATTGCTGTTTTTAATTTTTCATTAAGGGGCCACGTTTCATAAATTTGAAGCAGATAATTATTAAATTGTATTAAATCATTATTTAATAGATTATTCATCATTTACCTGCTCAGCAAAATCCTTGATTTGACCGTTTTCATCAATAATTGCAGAAACTGATGCTTGAGCTTGATTAAGAGTTTTCTCCATTTTTTTAGATAATTCTACACCCTCCTTAAAACGATCCAATGAATCTTGTAATGGCAAATTACCTGCTTCTAATTCTTTAACAATGGTTTCCAACTTTTGCATTTGATCTTCAAAACTTACTTCTTTTTTATTCGATTTTTTTGTTGGCATTTGAATCTCCTTCAATTTGGTTAACGGTTGAATAAATTACCCCATCAGTTAAAATCAATTTTAATTTATCATTAAGTTTAGTTTTGTTTACGCGATCAATCACCTGATGTTTTTCATTTTCAACAATACCATAACCTCGTTCTAATACACGATGAGGATTAAGCATTAATAGATTTTGCGATAAATTTTGCAATTGAATTTTTTTATTATGAATAATAACTTTAACTTCACGATTTAAATTTTGTAACTCTAGTGTATTTTTTTCCTGTAATTGTAATATTAAATGCTGGGGTATTACAGATTTTAACATTTTTTGTAATTGAATTACTTGATTAACCCGCTCATTTAATATATGTTTTTCTTCTTGATTCAAACGTTCTTTTAATCGATCCAAAGTAATTGCCTGATTCTGATAAAAAGCTTCAGGTCGTCTAAACAAATAGCTTTTAGTTAATGGACGAATTTTTGCTTTTAAATTAGTTAAATAATGGAGCTCTGCTTGCCTTAATTCAATCCGACGCTGCTGTAATAATTGTTTTAATTGATCTAAACGTGGGGTAGCTAATTCTGCAGCAGCGGTAGGAGTAGGTGCTCTTAAATCAGCAGCATAATCTACTAATGTAGTATCAGTTTCATGACCAATTGAAGTAATAACTGGAATTTTACTTTCGGCTACTGCTACAGTTAATTTTTCATCATTGAAAGGCCATAAATCTTCAAATGAACCACCGCCTCGCGCAATAATAATGGTGTCAAAATTATTCATTTCATTAGCTCGTTCTAATTGTTTCAAAACTGAAGAAGCAGCTTTTTCACCTTGGACTACTGCTGGAAATAAAATTAATTTTACCAAAGGGAAACGACGTCGCGTTGTCGTTATAATATCACGAATAACCGCTCCGCTAGGACTAGTTATAACTGCAATTCGTCGCGGAAATGAACAAATTGAACGTTTTCTTTGAGAATTAAAAATTCCTTTCTTTTCAAGCCTAGCTTTTCTTTCTTGTAGTTCTCGTAATAAAGTCCCTAAACCATAAGGTTCAATTGATTCTACAATTAAAGAATAAGTACCATGAGGGGGATAAATATTAATTCTACCTCGACAAGCGACTAAATCCCCATCTTTAATTTTAAAATTAATTTTTTGATAAACATTACGAAAAAGAGTAACACCAATTTTGGCATTATCATCTTTTAAACTAAAATATTGGTGCCCATTTGAACGTTCACGGAAATTAGTAATTTCACCTTTAATATTAACCTGATCTAAATAAGGGTCTTTACTAAATTTTTTACCAATATAAGAAGTTATTTGACTAACAGATAAATAATTTTCTTGATTAAGGTTACTTTTATCCATGTTTTAACCTAATTCTTGACTCTTCTGTGCTTTAACAACATTTTCTAATAAGGAGATTACTGTCATTGGTCCGATACCCTTAGGTACAGGTGTAATATATGAAGATATTTCTTTAACTGCTGAAAAATTTACATCTCCCATGAGGCCTTGTGCTGTAGTATTGATTCCCACATCAATAACAATAGCCCCTGGTTTTACGTAACTTTGATCGACCATTTGAGCTTGACCAATTGCTACTACCAAAATATCTGCAATTTGGGTAATTTTACGCAAATTAGTTGTTTTCCGATGAGTTAAAGTTACTGTACTATCTTTAGCTAAGCATAAACCAGCTAGAGGCTTTCCTACTAGATTACTTCTTCCAATAACTACAGTATGTTTACCTTTTAGTGACAAATCATAAGCTGATAAAAGGCTTAAAATACCTCGCGGCGTTGCAGGAGCAATAAAGTTAGAATCACCATTCCAAAGTCTCCCAACATTCTGTTCGTTAAAACCGTCAACATCTTTTAAAGGGTTAATTGCCCTAACTAAATGATAATAAGATATTTGTTCAGGTAAAGGTAATTGAACCATGATACCTGAAACTAACTGATCTTGATTGTAGTGCTGGATCAAATCAATGACTGATCTTTCATTAGTTGATGCAGCCAAATGATGAACTTTTATTTTAATTCCAAGCTGCGCTCCGCGATTTATCTTTTTGTCTAAATAAATTTTATTTTCCGGATTATTTCCAATAGAAATTATTATTAAAATTGGCGTCCTTGATAAATGACGTACTTGGATCTTTAATTTCTCTGCTAGCTGATTAGCTACTTTCTGGCCATCAAGAATTATTGCAGTCAAGACGGAGTATTACTTTCTTTAAGATCCCGATTGATACTAACCAAGATACCATTAACAAAGCTCGGCGACTTTTCAGTAGAATATTTCTTAGTAAGATCAACAGCTTCATTAACTGTTACATCAAAAGGGATTTCTGGTAAGTAATTAATTTCTGCAATTGCAACTTCTAGAATTGCAATATCCAACAAAGGTAAGCGTTCAATTTTCCAAGTTTTCTTTAAATGCTTTGATATTATAGCTTGAAAAGAAAGTTCATTATGATCAAGCTGAGTAACTAAAGGGGCAAAATATTTTTTTTGATCTATTTCTGTTACTTTCTCTTTCGAAAAACTTTGACTAATATTCACTATAATAGAGTTTAAAGAAAGATCTTTTTGAAAAAAATGAGCGAAAACTGATTTAATTAACAAGTCTCGCTGTTCTTTTCTCTTCATGATTTTTCACTATGTGCTTCTTCAATTAAGTCGATTACTCTAACATTTACCTTAGTCAGTTCTAAATCAAGCATTTCTTTAAATTGATTAATAATTTCTTGTTGAACTTGATAAGAAGTTTGAATTACATTAACTCCATAATTAATCTTAATTGAGATATCAGCAACTAATTGCTGATTGACCAACTTTAATGCTGCATCATTAATTAATTGAACTCCTGGAAAACGACGATTAAAAATCTTTTGAAAAGATTTTGCCATATCATCAACATCTTTAACAGTGCCAGCAGTTAACTGCATAATTTTAACTAAAGCTTTTTGTGAAATTGCAACATTCCCAGCCACACTAGGACTGCCATTAAGTTGTAAACTACTTCTTAATTTTGCCATTTTTATGCCCTTGATATATATGAACCATCAGTAGTATTTATCGTTAAAACATCACCTTCATTAATAAAGAAAGGAACTTGCACAACTAACCCTGTTTCCATTGTTGCAGGTTTTGAACCACCTGAAGCAGTATTACCTTTAATTGTTGGTTCAGTTTCTTTAACCTTCAAATCAACTTTATTTGGTAATTCAATTCCTAAAGTTTCATTGTTATAACTAGAAATGCTAACTATCATATTTTCTTTTAAATATTTTATCTTGTCGCCAATCGCACTACTAGGAACCTCTAATTGTTCATAAGTTTCTGTATCCATAAAAGTATAGGTATCACCAGAATTAAACAAATATTGCATTTCACGAGTATTTACATCAATTTTTTCTACTTTTTCAGTTGCCCGAAAGGTTTTATCTTGAACGGCACCAGTTCGCAAATTACGTAAAGTTGAACGAACAAAAGCCCCCCCTTTTCCAGGTTTAACATGTTGAAATTCAATAACTTGCCAAATATCTTTACCAGTACCAATTGTTAATCCATTTTTAAAATCATTTACAGAAATCATTATCTACTCCTAAATTATTATTAAATCATCTTTTGGTGCTTTAGTTAAAACTTCATAATTGTGATCAGTAATTAAAACATCATCTTCAATTCGGACTCCAAAGCGATTCGGTAAATAAACCCCAGGTTCAATTGTAATTACATTCCC
Source organism: uncultured Lactobacillaceae bacterium (assembly GCA_945273735.1). Taxonomy (GTDB): domain Bacteria; phylum Bacillota; class Bacilli; order Lactobacillales; family Lactobacillaceae; genus Xylocopilactobacillus. Next base: position 16,070 of record CALYPJ010000014.1, on the reverse strand, counting down.
AATTATTACAGGGTTATTACGATATACACCCCAAGATCCAGGACCTTCATGGACACTACGTCCAATTCCATGACCTAAACCATGTTGAAAAAACTTTTTATAACCAGCACCATCAATTATTTGATGAGCTTTTTCATGCATTTCAGTTCCAGTAACACCTTGCTGCAAAATTTTAATTGTATCTTTATTTGCTCGTAAAACTAACTGATAAATTTTTTTTTGATCTTCACTAACGTGTCCAATACCAATAGTACGGGTAATATCCGACGTATATCCATGGTAATAACAACCAAAGTCCAATGTGACTAAATCACCTTCTTGTATTTCTTTGTCTGAAGCAATCCCATGCGGTAATGCTGAACGCGCTCCTGAAGCCACAATTGTTGAAAAAGATGGACCACTTGCACCTAACTCTTTAAAGTGACTTTCCAGCTTAGCAGCCACTGCTAATTCTGTCATTCCTGGTCTAATTTCTTCAAGGATTAATGCAAAAGCATGATCACTAATTTCACATGCACGACGTATTTTTAAAATTTCATCTGAATCTTTAACTTGTCGCAAACGATCAATTTCAGGTGAAATATCTATTAAAGGTCGGCGTATCTTCTTTTTTACAGTAAGATAATCATTAGCTGTAACATAGGAAAATTCTAAACCCAAATCATTAAGTGGAAAATTATCATTGATGTATCTGATAACTCCAAGTAAGCCACGTTGATTTTCTTCAAGAGAAATTCCATGAAGTTGACTTTTAGCTTGAGTTATATAACGAGAATCAGTAAAAAAAATTGATTTTTCTGGGGTTACAAACAAAAAGGATTCGTCACCAGTAAAACCAGTAAAATAAGAAACATTAATTGGATCAATTAATAATGCTCCTTCTACACTTTTTTGACTGAGCCATGATTGAAATTTTTTCAGATGTATTTCTTCCATTTATTCTCCAAATAAAAAAGCAAACAATCAATAAAACATGTTGTCTGCCTTTTGTATAAATAATTATGCGGGGTTTACAGAAACTTGTTTCTTGAATTTACCCAAACGTTCATATTTTACATACCCATCAGCTAATGCAAATAAGGTGTCATCCCCGCCTTTACCAACATTAGTTCCTGGATGAATATGTGTTCCTCGTTGGCGATAAATAATTGTGCCTGTATGAACAAATTGTCCATCAGATCTTTTAGCGCCTAAACGACGGCCTGCAGAATTACGACCATTAGATGAAGAGCCTCCCCCTTTATGGTGAGCCATTTTGTTTAATCCAAGATTATCAATATGAAAATTCATTAACATTTTTACTTACCTCTAGACGTTAATTGATTCAATAGAAACACGAGTATAGGGTTGACGATGTCCCTGCTTCGTATGGTAATGTTTCTTTGCTTTGTATTTAAAAGTCACAACCTTTTTCTCTTTACCTTGTTTTTCTACTTTTGCCTTAATTGTTGCTCCAGCAATTATTGGATTACCAACTGTAATTTTATTATCATCATCGGAAATCAATAAAATTTGATCAAAAGTTACTTCACTATCTACGTCTTGATCAATTTTTTCGAGAAAAAGTGTATCTCCAACTTTAGCTTTATATTGTTTGCCACCATTTGCAAAAACTGCGTACATTTGATTCTACTCCTATATTAGACTCGCCCTAAGGGAAATAAATTAATCCCAATTGGTGCGGTTGCATACATACAACTAACAAATTTTAGCATATTTTCTTATTATTAGCAAAATCATTTTCGCTAAACTAATTTAGATTAATTTAACATAAAAATTCAAGGTCTAATTGAAATATTGAAAAAAGCTTAACTATTTTTAACAAAAAATGTATGATTATTCATATCATTAAAGAAAGGATATTAAGAATGGCACTAAAAGAAACCTGGGATTTGAATAATTTATATGGTGGTAACATTGATTCACCTGAATTAAAGACTGCTATAAAAGAAACTGAACAAAAAATAACTAAGGTCAACGATTTATTAAGAAATATTACTTTAGACCAGATGCCCTTATTAGCACAAAAGCTGCAAGAAATTCAAGCTGAATTATATGAAATCAGCGCATTTGTTGGAATGTGGCAAGCTGCTTTTTATACAGATACCCGTGTAAAAGCAAAATTTGGAGAAATAGATAAACTAGAATTAAAATTCATAGAAGCTCAGCAAAATTGGGGTCGTAAATTAGCACAATTAAACGATAGTGAATTTACTAAACTACTAAACGATCCTCAGCTAGCTGAAATTCAATTTGCCTTAAAAGAGCAACGTCAACAAGCTCAAAGGTTACTTGATCCAGCTACTGAAAAAATCATTGCGCAACTTCAAAAAGATGCATTATATGCCTGGTCAAATCATTATGAAACAATTGCTTCAGGACTAAGTACCAGCTATCAAGATGAAAAAGGAATAGAACACAAAGTTAGTGCTGGTCAAGCATTAAATCTCTTAGATAGTATTCATAATAACTCTGCTCGTAAAAATTTAATGGATAGTTACGAGCAAATGTGGGGAAAAGCAGAAAATCTTTCCGCAGACACTTTAAACCATTTAGCAGGATCACGTTTAACCGACTATCAAGCTCATCACTATAATGACTTTCTCGAATATCCTCTTGAACTTAACCGAATGAGTCGGAAAACTCTAAATACAATGTGGTCAGTTGTCAAAGATAATAAACAAATGTTAGTTGATTTTCTACAATGTAAAGCCAAACTTTTAAAATTACCAACAACTAAAATTTCTTGGCAAGATCAGTCTGCTCCACTAAGTTTACCTGGTTATCAAGCACGCAAAATGACCTTTGATGAAGCAGCTGACTTAATTGTTAAAAACTTTACTAAATTCTCGCCAAAAATGGGAAAAGTTGCTCAATATGCTTTTAATCATCGTTGGATTGAAGCTGAAGATCGTCCAGGTAAACAACCTGGTGGTTTTGAAACTCCTTTACCAATTAAAAAAGAAGCCCGTGTTTTCTTAACTTTCACTGGTTCGGTTAACGATGCAGCAACAATTGGTCATGAATTAGGTCATGTTTTCCACTCAATGCAGTTGTTTGATTTACCGGCTTGGCGACAAAACTACGCAATGAATGTGGCTGAAACTGCTTCAACTTTTGCTGAAACTATTATTAATACTGCAAATGTTGCTAATGCTCAATCAGATAGTGAAAAATTAACTTTACTTGATGCAAAAATGGTTAATGCAGTTGCAATGTTTATGAATATTCATGCTCGATATCTCTTTGAAAAACATTTTTATACTGAGCGACAAAAACGAATTCTAACTCCACAAGAACTAAATGAAATGATGAAAGAAGCCCAAAAAGAAGCTTTTGCTGGTGCATTAGATCCTGAAGGATATCATCCCCATTTTTGGACTAGTAAGCTACATTTCTTTGGTGACACTGTACCATTTTATAATTTTCCGTATACTTTCGGCTATCTATTTAGTTTGGGAATTTATTCATTTGCTCAAAAAAGTGGATCTGGATTTGAGGATAAATATATTGCTTTATTAAGAGATACAGCAAATATGACTGTAGAAGAATTAGCCCAAAAACACTTAGGTGTTGATTTAACCCAAAAGGAATTTTGGCAATCCGGAGCTGATTTAATTAAATCAGATATTAATGAATACTCTAAATTAGCTCAAAAATTTATTTAGGTTCATTTAAAGCTAATATAAATTAAAAAAGCCCATTGAATAAGCGACACAGCGCTTTTTCATGGGCTTTTTAATATTCTTTAATCCAAATTGAGTCGTTATGGTTTATTAGATTTAGCTCGATTTAAAAGAGGTAAATTGAAAGTTAAAATTTTCTCTCGGCTTAAATATTCTAAGTTTTGAATTAATAATAACAACCAAGAAAAAGCCAAAATAAAACCAACAATTTCAAAAGCTGTTAAAGAAAAATAATGAAGTACTCGCCATAGAAATGCTGCAATTAAAATTAACCCACTCATAACATATGAAGTAATTAAAAAAGTTTTTGTTACTTGAGGTAAAAGCCATTTAATTAAAATAATTTGTAAAAAAATTAAATAGACCATTAAAAAAGCAAAATTATCATGAATTTGATGATATATTGTCCCATGGATGTTAGGAAATAATCCTACTCCTGCTAGCGATAAAGCTGTCAAAGTTAAAGTAAATCTCAATAAACTTAAACGACGATTATGAGGGAATTTCTTCTTTAAAGCAATAAAAAGATAATCAATTAAAGCAACCAGTAATAGAGCTGATAAAATTAAGGTAAAATTAAATTGCCAGGAATACTTAGCTGCATGTGAACCTAAAAAGCTTAAATTAATTTGCCACCAGTGAGAATTTTGATTCATTATAATTGAAAAAGCGACACCACTTATAATAACAATTATTAATAAATTGGTTATTAAACCTGAGGAAAAATTTTGTAATGTAAGCAATACCCCATAATCAGTAATTGCTAAAATAATAAAAGCAAAAAGCGTTGCAGTATAACAATCAAATCTAGCATCTTTGAACGCTATCCCCAATAACCAAAAAAATCCTAAAAGAAAAAATACGGAAATTAAGGTAAAAGCAAGCAAAATTGTTATAAAATTCCGATAAGACATTTTTTTAAATTTCCCTAATTTTTTTTTCTTTTCAGAAATAAAATTCCGGCATAACAAAATAAAAGTGGTTATTGCACCAATTAAAATAACAAAGCTACTAATTGAATCATTTCCAACAATTGGTAATGAACTTTGTTTTGTTAAGTGAGCTAAAATTAAAAAAACTAAACTTCCACTTAAAACAGGAATAATTGATTCTCGAATTAAAGACGATTGTTGATTTTCTTCTTCCTCAACTAATTTAATTTGATATGTAGACGATCCAACTTTTAGTTTAAACTGACGATTTGCAGGTAATTTTATACGTGAAACTTCTTCAACAATATCTAAATTATATTCTTTCTTAGCCATGATTTTATTATTCTGCTAAAATTAATCCCCTTTATTTTTTAAAAAATTGTAAAATTATTTTAAATTAACATTAAATTGGGAAAATGTTAATGGTTTTTATCAATATTAGGAATAAAAAAAGTTTTATTTATCTAAAATTTCAAGAATTGAAGTATATGTTTAAAATTATAAATCAATCTACAGATTTTTTATATATTATCTATTCAAAAATAAGTAGTATTTATAATTTGAAAATATCAATAACTAAAAAGCGTTGGAAATCCAACGCTTTTTAAAATTTTAAATACTAGAACCACCGCCACCTGAAGAACCGCCACCTCCTGAAAAGCCGCCGTCACTAGAAGAATCGTCACCAAAACCACCAAATCCACTACCATTACCACCATGACTATTAAGAAACCAAATGAGCCAATAAAGAAGACTGCGCCGTCTACCATTAATGCTAAGCCGGCGAGGTTTTATTGTTGCCATAATAGCAAATAGTATCACAATAAAGATGAATAAATAACGGGAAAAAATCTTTTCACCTTTACTATAATCTGAAGAATATTTATCGCCATATTTTACTTCATTTGACTTATAACCATTTGATCGATCAATAATACCAACTACATCTTTAAAAACTTGCTGTAAACCTTGATTTATGTTCTCAGTGGAATTAGATTTTAATTTACTTTTATTATTTTGAAGAATTTTTCCAGCTAAAGCATCAGGAATATCTTCTTCTAATCCATAACCTACTTCAATTCTAACATTTCTTTTTCCTTCATTTATTGCATAAAGTATTAATATGCCATTATCTTTAGACTTACTCCCAATATGCCATTTATTAAACAAATCAGCAGCATAATCATCAATATCATCATCGCCTGTAGAATTAACCACAGCTAAAATTACTTGAGGAGCTGCAGATTTTTTTTCATAAAAAAGGTTCTTACTTTGTACCAATTTTTTAGTTGTTTCATCAAGAGTATTAGTTTCATCATAATAAAAAGTAGTTGGCGAATCAGGTAATTTAGTAGCAGCGTGAATTGGTCTAAGTTCTAAAGTTAAACTTAAACAAAGTGTCATCAGCAAAAGGAAATACTGTAAAACTGTATGATTTATTTTGTTAACTAATTTTGAATTTATAACCATCAATACTCCCAACTAATTCAAATGTTGGCAAACTAATCCCGTGGATCTTTTTACTATATTTGAAATCTATAAAATTTTATTTACCTGTATCCAAATCAACAGTCGGAGTTTTTTTAGCTTCACCATCAGCTTGGAAATAAGATATACGATGATATCCCAGTGCCCCAGCCATTAAATTTTTAGGAAAAGTAACAATAGAATTATTATATTTTTTTACCTGATCATTATATCTTCGGCGCTCAACACTAATCCGATTTTCGCTGCCTTCTAATTGAATCATTAAACTACTTACATTTTCATTTGACTTTAATTCTGGATAATTTTCACTAATTGCATTAATTAATGTCCCAACTGAACTATTAATTTTAGCATTTGCTTTCATTTTATCAGAAGCTGAATTTGCATTACCATAACTTTTTCGAGCCTCTGCAATTTGACCAAACACTTTTTGCTCTTGTTTCATTGAGCCCTTAACCGAATTAACTAAATTAGGAATCAAATCATAACGTCGTTGCATCACATTTTCTACCTGAGACCATTGTGCATCTACATTTTGTTTTGATTTAGCTAAAGAGTTATAGGTTCCAATTGCCGAAAATACAATGATTAAAATAAAAATCACGGGAATTCCAATCCAAAGTAATTTTTTGGTATTTTTATTCATAACTGACCTTCTTATAATTTATTTAGTTTTAACTCAGATAAAAGTTGTTATAAATTATGTCTCAGTTTTAAAACTGATGTTGATTTAAATAAATATAAATCAATATAACGAAATTTAAGATTTTGAATTATCAAAGTTATTATCTTTGTCTTTAAAGATACTACTAGTTTTAGATTTTTAAAACTAGTTCAAATAAAAAAAGATTTAAAATTTATTTAATTACTTAAAAATAATTTTAAAGCCTTTAATATATTACTTGCATTATTAAAAATCAAGGCAAAAGATAATAATAAACTTCAGAGTTTCGATACTCTCCAGCAATGAAATGATCACTATACCTTAATCCTTCATAAGTAAATCCAGCATTTTTTGCTACTTTCTGACTAGGCTCATTATCCGGATCTACTCGAATAATAATACGATGTAATTTCAAAGATGATGCTACTTTTTGAATTATAACTTTAATACAGTTGTGGATTATGCCTTGATGTTGCTCATCTGCTGCTAGCCAATATCCAATTTCAGCTTTAGCTTCTTTAATATCATGTAAATCTATCGTTCCAATAATCTTATCATTTTTTACAATAACATAAGATAAAACTGCTCCAGTGGCAAAATCAGTTTCCGCCTTTTGTAAAAACTGTTTTTCTTTTACAATAGTATTATTTGAAGCCCATGGTAAATATTTTGCTAAATAATCTCTATTAGCAGCAATCAGGTTTTGAATTTCTTGAGCATCTTTAACTTTTGCTTGTCGAATTAACAATTGAGAGTTAATTTTAACTTTCTGGATTTCTTTTTGAATTTTTAATGACATTGAAGGAACTATTTCAAGGGATAAATCTGTCAATTGCTTTGGATCAACCTCACTAGGAGCTGAAGTTAATACTTCAATACCCTTAGAATTTTTAGGAAAAGCAATTACATCACGAATATTATTTTTCTTGGCTAACAACATGACAAAACGATCCAAACCGAATGCTAATCCCCCATGAGGTGGAAATCCATAATCTAAAGCATTTAATAAGAATCCAAAACGTTCTTGTGCTTCCTCTTGGGTAAAGCCAAGTGCTTTAAACATTCTTTCCTGCATTTCCCGCGTATAAATTCTTAATGATCCCCCACCTAATTCATAACCATTAAGGCAAATATCATAAGCATATGCATAAACTTTACTAGGATCACTTTCTAAATATTTAAGAGTTTTCTCCTGGGGTAAAGTAAACGGATGATGTTCTGCCATATAACGACCCTCTTCTTCGGAATAATGAAACATTGGCCAATTAACAACCCAAACAAAGCGAAGTTGATCTTCATCAATTATTTCTAATTTATCAGCAATAAAAGTACGTAGGTATCCCAAAGTATCATTAACTATGCTACGCTTATCAGCAACAAATAAAATTAAATCACCATTATTTGCTTTAGTACAAGTTAATAATTCTTCAGTTACTGGCTTCAAAAATTTAGCTATTGGACCGTTTAAACTACCGTTTGTAACTTTAACCCATGCTAATCCTTTAGCACCAAACCGTTTAACATACTTACCCCACTGATCAAGATCCCGACGAGAAAATTTTTCAGCAGCTTGTGGTGCAACTAGTGCCCGAACTCGACCACCATTTTCTAAAGCAGATTTAAAAACTTTAAAATCTGTTCTAGAAACTACTTGATCTACATCAATTAATTTCATATCGAAACGTAAATCAGGTTTATCCGAACCATAAATATCAACTGCTTCATCCCAATTCATCCGTTGAATTGGAAGTTTAACTTCTTGCCCTAAAACATCTTTAACTACTTGAGCAATAAGCTTCTCTGACAAATCCATGATTTCATTTTCGCTCATAAAAGATGTTTCTAAATCTACCTGAGTAAACTCTGGTTGACGATCACCTCTCAAATCTTCATCACGAAAGCAGCGTGCAATTTGATAATATCGGTCAAATCCTGATGCCATTAATAGTTGTTTAAACAATTGAGGTGATTGGGGTAAAGCCCAAAAGTTCCCTTGTGCTGTCCGGGAAGGAACTAAGAAATCCCTAGCTCCTTCAGGAGTTGACTTTGTCAAATTTGGTGTTTCGATATCAATAAAATTATGGGCCGCCATAAATCTTTGAATCGAATGTTTAACTTTTGAACGTAAAATAATCGCTTTTTGCATTTCAGGTCGTCGTAAATCCAAATAACGATACTTCAATTTTAAATCTTCTTTAGCATCAACCTGATCTTCAATATTAAAAGGTAAAGTTTTCGCTGAATTTAAAATTTTTAATTCACTTACCTCAATTTCAACTTCTCCAGTTTTCAGATGATGATTAGCTTCTCCTTCAGCACGCTTTTTAACTTGTCCAGTTACCTCTATGACATATTCATTACGCAAAGTTACTGCAAGATCATGTAACTCTTTACTGGCATTTTCACGAAAAACAATTTGAACAATCCCAGCCCGATCTCTTAAATCAACAAAAATAATCGCCCCTAGGTCACGTCTTTTTTGAACCCATCCTTTAAGAGTAACAGTCTGGTTTAAGTCTGATAAAGTTACATCTCCTGCATATTTTGTCCGTTTTGCCATTATATTTCTCCTAGAATATTTTTTGTTATTTCTGCCAATTTAACAGGAATTTCTGTCCCATCACACATCTTTTTTAATTTGAATTCATTATTTTTTAATTCATCTTCGCCGATAACAATAGTAAACTTAGCTCGTTGACGGTTAGCTAACTTTAGCTGTGATTTAACTGAACGTCCCATATAATCATATACAACAGTTATTCCTTTTTCCCTAAGATCTTGAGCTAATTTAAAAATATAATCATTAACTGATTGATCAACTCCGACTAAAAAAAGATCAATTTGTGGCTGTAATTTTGAAACCAATGACTCATCTCTTTGAAGGATTTCAATAATTCGTTCTTCTCCTAAGCCAAAACCAATTCCAGGAGTATGAGGACCACCTAATTCCTCAACTAATTGATTATAACGGCCTCCAGCAAGAATTGTTAAAGGTTTATTGCCAAATGCCTCACCAGTATAAACTAATTCAAAAATTGTATGATTATAATAGTCTAAGCCACGAACCAAATCATCATTTAATTGATAATTAATCCCCATTTCGGTTAATTTAGATTGCACTTGATCAAAATACTTTCTAGCGTCATCAGTTAAATAGTTGGTTATTTTTGGTGCGTTTTGAATAATTTGCTGATCATGAACATCTTTTGAATCAAGAATCCTTAGGGGATTTTTTTGCAAACGAATTTGTGAATCTTTAGATAACTCTTCATTATATGGTGTTAAATAATCAACTAAAGCTTTTAAATAAGATTGACGAGAAGGAGCGTCGCCTAATGTATTTAAAGTAACTGTTACGTGACCGATGCCTAAAGCTGCTATAATGTCCCAGCCTAAAATTATAGTTTCAGCATCCAAGCGAGGATCTTCAACACCAAATGCTTCAATACCAAATTGATTAAACTCACGACTACGTCCACTTTGGGGACGTTCATAACGAAACATCGGCCCCTGATAATATACTTTCAGGGGTTTAACATACTCGGGGGCATATAATTTATTTTCAATATAAGCTCGCACAACACCAGCTGTTCCTTCTGGACGCAAAGCCATTTTTCGATTACCTTTATCAGTAAATTCATACATTTCTTTAGCTACTACATCTGAAGTTTCTCCCGAACTACGTTTAAATAATTTTTCACTTTCAAAAATTGGAACTCTCATTTCTTGATAACCATATTTACAAGCTATACTTTTTGCAGTTGCTTCTAGATATTCCCAAAGAGTTGCCTCTTTAGGCAAAATGTCATTAGTTCCTTTTGGTCTTTGATAAATCAATTTTCACCTCACTAAAAATAAAAAAAACGCCACTAAATAAAATTAGGGCGCATTTGCACGGTACCACCTAGACTTATTACTTAATTTGATAACGCAGTAAACCTGCAAAAAAAGTCACGTCTTATAATTCAAGTCTTTCAGCAAATAACTTGATCTCTGTAAAACTCTATTACTAGTAGGATAAACACGCCTTTGATATTTGTCAAACTACTCTTTCTCATTCTACTTGATTTTAAACTTAAAAAGAGCTATTACTTTTGAAAGTATAAGTTTTATTAACTAATAAAATCAGCCCTAAGATTGAATTCGAATAAGTTAAAAAATGAGATAATAAAATAAGATAATAAAATAAGGTTTTTCTCAATTTACAGGTCTATAAAATTAATTAAATTTAAAATTATAATTTAACTTACAATCTTGTAAGTTATAAAATGAGTTTTTCATCTATAATATAGAGTTGAAATTACTTTTAACAAACATTAAACCATAAATTAAAATATGGTAGGAGTTTTTTATGAAGAAAAAATGGTTAGCTTTCAAGAGTAATGAAGTTGTACGATTTATTTTTACTACTTTTTTTTATACATTAATTTTTTTTATACTATTATATTTATATAGCTACAGCGGAGTTGGTGGTGGTGGCTTTATCTATAATGGATTTTAAAAGGGGAAAAAATGATTACAAATTTTATAAAAACTGTTGATGAATATGGAATCACCAATCCACAAGATATCGTCTATGAGAATAATGGTATTCAAAATACCTATGCTGAATTAAAGAATGATTCCGACAACTTAGCTGCCTATCTTGATCAACTTCAGTTACCTCGAGAAAAGCCCATACTTGTATATGGTAATCAAAAATTTCAAACAATTGCTACTTTTATGGGAATTGTTAAATCTGGACATGCCTACATACCTGTAGATTCACATTCACCTGAAACTAGATTGCATTTAATCCAAGAGATTGCCAAGCCAGCATTAGTAATTAATGTAGAAGATCCTGACTTTCAATTTACTAATTGCACAACGATCAATCAAAAGCAATTAGCTAATATTTTTAAACAGAATAATAATTACCGAATTGATCATGAAGTCAAAGGAAATGAAAATTATTATATTATTTTTACCTCTGGAACAACAGGTACACCTAAGGGTGTTCAAATATCTCATAAAAATTTACTAAGTTATATTAATTGGATGTTGAATTCGGATTTTAATTTACCAAAATCACCTCGTTGTCTAGCCCAACCCCCTTATTCCTTTGACCTTTCTGTTATGGATTGGGGTCCAACTTTAGCAAAAGGTGGAACTTTAGTGGCCTTAGACAAAGAAACTACAGATAATTTTAAAGAACTTTTTCAGGTTTTACCAAAAACTAGAATTCAAGTATGGGTGTCCACCCCAACTTTTATGGACCTTTGTTTGTTAAATCCTAATTTTAACGAAACAAGTTTACCGGAATTAAGTCATTTTTTATTTTGTGGTGAAGAATTAACACCTAAAACTGCTCAAACTATCCTTCAGCGTTTTCCAAAATCACATGTTTTTAACACTTATGGCCCAACTGAAGCAACTGTAGCGGTATCCGAGGTAGAAATTACTCCTCGAATTTTAAAAAATTACTCACGTCTTCCAATTGGAGTTCCCAAAAGCGATACTAAATTTACAATTATTGATCCACAAACTGGTAAAGAACTTGGTAAAAACCAAAAAGGTGAATTGATTATTTCTGGTCCTAGCGTTTCTAAGGGATACATTAATAATTCAGAAAAAACAGCTTCAGCTTTTATCGCTAAAAACCCTAGACAATATCGAACAGGAGATCTATGTGCTTGTGATGAACATGGTCAATATTTATTTTTTGGTAGAACCGATTTTCAGATCAAGCTACACGGTTATCGAATTGAACTTGAAGAAGTAAATGTTCATTTGAGACATCAACCACTAGTCAAACAAGGAGCCGTGGTTCCTGTCTACGATAAAAATCATAAAGTTAAACAACTAATAGCTTGGGTTGTCCCTAGTAAAAATGTAAAAGACAATGAACTTGCTGCAACAGAAGAAATAAAAGCTGGATTAAAAAAAGAAATGTTATCATATATGGTTCCGCAACGAATAATTTATAAGACTGCCTTACCCCAAACTAATAGCGGCAAAATAGATTTAGTTGCTATTATTAAAGAGGTTAACCATTCATGATTTTTTTTCAACCGTATGAAAATCCTTTTTATTTTTTCATTTTATTTATAGCATTATTACCCATCATGATTTCTATTTTACATGGTAAAAAAATCCATATATATGAATCATTGATTTCTTTATTTTTTCTCTTTTTAACTTTTGGTGGCCCTTCCTGGAAACAAGGAATAGCTTTAATTATCTACACAATTTATGAAACTTGTCTTACATTTGGTTATCTTTATTATCGGAAGCAAAAAAACAATCAACTAGTTTTTTATTTTACAATTTTTCTTACAATTCTACCTTTAGCATTGGTTAAAATTGCCACTGCAATTCATAATCAAAAGCTTTCACTTCTAGGTTTTCTTGGAATAAGTTATCTCACCTTTAGAGTAGTACAAACGGTTATGGAAACTCGTGACGGAGTAATTAAACAACTAAAACTTTCGCAATTCCTACCTTTTCTATTATTTTTCCCAACAATTTCTTCAGGACCTATTGATCGATACCGTCGATTCATTAAAGATTACGAGCAAATTCCAAAACAAGATGAATACTTAGAAATGATTAAAAAAGGAATTCATTATATTTTTATTGGATTTCTTTATAAATTCATTCTTGCATATATTTTCGGTACTTTACTTTTACCCGAAGTCCAAGCTGCCGCATTAGCACAACGTCATAACTTTCTTGGAATATCCTGGTCTTTATTAGGTGTAATGTATGTTTACTCTGCCGATTTATTTTTTGACTTTGCTGGTTATAGTCTTTTTGCCGTAGGAACTTCTTACATCATGGGAGTAAAAACTCCAATGAATTTTAATCGTCCTTGGCAGTCACTGAATATTAAAGATTTTTGGAATCGTTGGCATATGAGTTTATCATTTTGGTTTCGGGACTATGTTTATATGCGTTTACTTTTTATGTTTATGAAAAAAAAGACATTTAAATCCCGAATTACTGCGGCCAACATTACATATATTTTAAATATGTTATTGATGGGATTTTGGCATGGCCTAACGTGGTACTATATTGTTTATGGTTTATTCCATGGTTTTGCTATTGTTATTAATGATGCCTGGTTAAGATTTAAAAAACAACATCCAGGTAAGTTACCCCATAATCGTGCAACAAAATATTTAGCTATATTTTTAACAGCCCATGTAGTTTGTTTTAGTTTTTTAATTTTCTCAGGATTTTTAGATAAATTATGGTTTATATCAAAATAAAAAGGAGTTAGATAATGGAAAAAAATAAAATTAAAGAAACAGTTTTATCAGTGTTACAGGATATTACGGGAACTGATCTATCTAATCAAATGGATGTTAATTTATTCGATACCGCTTTAATGGATTCTATGGCTACAGTAGAAATGTTATTACAATTACAAGAAAAATTAGGAATCGATGTTCAGATTTCTGAATTTGAACGTTCACAATGGGATACTCCGAACAAGATTATTGATCGGGTTAATGGTACACTTCAATAATGTTTAAAAAACTCTTCAAGATATTCGGCCCGATTATTTTTGCGTTACTAATTATTTTTCTTTTACTAATCTCTCCATTTAATTATGGTTTAAAAAAAGTTAGCAATGACAATCAAAAAAAAGCTGCTGTTTCTTTAGATAATAAAATTATAAAAGACAAAAGAATCAAAGAACAAGCGTTAGGTCAGAGTAATTATGTAGCTTTTTTTGGCTCTTCTGAATGGTCAAGATTTGATCCAATGCACCCTGCAGTTTTAGCTGAAAAATATAATCGGAATTACCGTCCATTCTTGTTAGGAGCAAAGGGAACTCAATCGCTGATCCATTTTTTAAATTTGCAAACAATTACAAATAATTTAAAAAATAAAAAAGCGGTTTATTCAATTTCACCACAATGGTTCGTCCCTAAGGGCATTAGAAAAGATGCATTTAATTTTTATTATTCTCCTTTAGAGGCTACTGAATGGCTTTTAAATGAAAGTCAAACTCCAATGGATCAATATATTGCTAAAAGATTTAGTCAATTACTAGATCCTAATTCTGATCATGTTCTTCATCAAACTTTTACGCGCATAGAAAATGGGAAAAGGCCAACTAAATTTCAGTTATTATATATAAAAATGCGTCATCAGTTACTTTTAAATGAAGATCGATTATTTTCTGCTATTTATATTTCTAATCGCAATGAAAAAAAAGTAAAAGAGTTTACTAAACAGTTACCTCCAACTTATGATTATAATAAAATTTATGATTTAGCTGGTGAATTAGGCAAACAAAATACAAGTAATAATCGCTTTGGAATTAGTGATAAATTTTATCGTAAACAAATCGCCAGAAAGGTTAAACGATTTAAAGGATTTCAAGCTAAAGAAAAATTCACTAAGTCACCTGAATATGCTGATTTTCAAGCGGTTTTAGATACTTTTGCCAAAAATAACACAGATGTTATTTTTGTGTTACCACCGGTTAATCAACAGTGGCAAAAATACACTGGACTATCTCAACAAGAAATTCAAAACGCTGTTACTAAAATTAAATTTCAGCTTAAATCTCAAGGATTTAATCATATTGTAGATTTATCAAATGATGGTGATATTCCATTTTTTATGACTGATACTATTCATTTAGGTTGGCGTGGTTGGCTATACTTTGATAGTGCTGTTAGACCATTTCTAGAAAATCATCATCGTCCACCACATTATCAGTTAAACGATCATTTTTACGATCGCAAATGGCAACAAGCTAAAGTAGATCAAATAGTTAATTTTAAATAAAAAGTTGGAAAATCTTGTTATCCACATAAACACTGACCTTTTTCACACTTTATCAAGGTTTAAAACATTCAATTTGTAAAGGTGTAGATACTTCAAAAGAAGTATCTATTTTTTTACCTAATTTTGTAAAAAAGTTGATTTACAGAATCAGAAAAGCAGGCAAAAGTGTCCGTTACCAGACAGACCATTCAAGAAATTATAAATAAGATACAATTATAAAAGTAGAAAGGATAGACAAAAATATGGAACTTTCAACATGGTAAAAACATATCGAATTTGACGAACGTAAGAAGTGTGTGAATTCATGTCTTAGTACCTAGAGTTATAAAATCGGATTCGAACCTCTAATAATTCTTCAAGCTCTATCCTACTGCAACAGCTAGTAAACACTTTATTATGTGCGTAATAATAAACAGATAAGAAAAGATTATTTATTTCAAAAACTTGTAAGTTTATTTATAATCGCAAAAAAATCAAGTTCCGTTATATTTATAAGTTTATTTTTAACATTTTCTA
>CALYPJ010000013.1 GCA_945273735.1 uncultured Lactobacillaceae bacterium | reverse complement strand
AGGTGATCACCTTGTTAGTTAAACAGGTTTTAACAATAATTTTCTACTAGTTAAAGATAAAAATGATCATGAAACAATTGTCCGAGTCGCAGGATAGATTTTTAGGCCCAATTTTGTTTTTAATAGTTTATCACTTACCATCAATTTTCCCGCTTTATAAACTGTTAAAAATTGGCTATGATTCGGGAGAAAAATTTATTAGTAAAGCTTTTAAGTCAGGATTATTTGAATTAATCACTAATTGTGCTACTATTGTTGGATTGATTATGGTTGGGGCGATGACTGCTAGTTTCGTTACCATTAAAACTGGATTAAAATGGAAAGTGGCCGGAACAACTTTAAAACTTCAAGATATTTTAAACAGTATTATGCCGGGATTGTTACCATTAATCCTAACTTTAACGATTTTAGTTTTACTCCGTAAAAAAGTAAAAGTAATTTATCTTTTGTTGGGGGTAATTATTCTGGGCATTCTTGGAGCTTTAGTTGGTATATTTTAGAAAGGAAGTTAAAGATGACCAAAAAAATTATTATTAATGCTGATGATTTCGGCATGTCTGAAGCTTTTAATTATGGGGTAATTAAAGCTTATCGAGAAGGGGTCGTTTCTTCTAGTTCGATTATGATCAATCAAGAAGCCGCACCTCATGCAATTGCACTTTTAAAGGAAGTACCGGATTTGTATGTGGGGTTGCACGTCAATTTGACAACTGGAAATCCCGTTTCTGATCCCCAAAAGATTCCGACTTTAACCAAACCTGATGGTAGTTTTATCGGTTCCCGAGATTTTAAAACTCATAAGAAAACCTTCACTTATGAAGATGCTTTGACGGAAACTAAAGCTCAAATTGAAAAATATCGCGATTTATTTGGCTTTTATCCAACCCATATTGAACCTCATTCCGCAATGGATGATAATTCATCAAAGGCCCTTTTAGATGCAGCTAAAGAATATGGCATTCATGCAGGAGTGCCATATCAGGGGCATTATGTTCAACCAGATCCTAGTGAATATGCGCAATTAGAATATCCCGTTGATGATAATTATATGGCGATTTTGGATCGCGGAGTGAGACCGGAAGATTTCTTTAGTGATCGTTTTGGAATTTTAAAACATCACGATAATGGCTTAATTACGGAATTGCATTTTCATCCCGGTTATTTAGATCAATACATTTTTGATCATTCAACTTTAACGATTCCGCGAGTTAGAGATTTAGCCACACTTTGCTCTAAGGAGCTTAAAGGTTGGCTTTTAGATCATGATATTCAGCTGCTTAGTTTTGGCGATTTAAAAAAATAAATTAAAAACACCATAAGGGTGTTTTTTTTATCTAAATGTTCAAAGTAGCATCAATTTAATAGTTTTTTTTAATAAAAATGACATTGATTTTTGCATAAAATAAATTAAACTAAAGAAAACCTAATGATAATTTAGATTTGTTTACTGGAGGGGGAATTTGTCTGAATAATGAAACCTAAAAAAATTTTGTTATTGATATTAATTGAATCCTTATTGTTGTTTTGTTGTGGCATGGTAATCAATCATTCAGTTTTCACTAAAGCCTCAGATGTAAATCTAAAATCTAAATTAGCGTTTAATCAACCAAATAAGGTGTTTGCAGCACCAAATAACTTAACAAATTCTTTAGTTCGAGCGACAAATGCGGTTCAAGTTAAAGATTATAAAAGTAACGCTGTCTTGGGACAAATTGAATTAGGAAATGCGGGGATAGTACCAATTACTAGTTTGGCAAGTGCTTTGTTTAATGCTCAAGTTAGTACAATTGGACAAATTCAACTTAACGGGGTTGAGTATTACTTGGTTCCCAGTGATGGTCATTCTTTAAATCCGGTTATTCCAGATGATAGCACTTGGTTTTGGGGGACTTCAGCAAATAACGCTTCCGACTATGCAACTTTTATTGCTAACAATGCCGCTGGTTTAGCTAATGGCACAATTTATTTGCGGGCGGTATTAGCCTGCGAAGTACAATTTAAAGATATTAATACCGGAGATGTTCTTAAAAGTATTAATTTAAGAAATTACAATAATAATTTATTTCAACCTCTAAATAATTTCTTTAAAAGTATTTATGTTAGTTCTAAAGCGCAAGTCGGGATTTTAAATAGTACGGGAGAGCGAGTTAATTATACAATTATTCCTGAAGATGGGACTTCAACTAATCCTTTATTAAGTACTGGAACATGGTTTAAAGGGGTTCCTTTAACTAATAGTGCAACTTTGTTGGACTTGTTGGCTAATTATGGATCACAACTCAAAAATAGTACGGTTTACTTACAGGTAGTACCAACTGAAGAGCAAGATGACTTGAACGCTCCTTTTTCTGAAAAGCAATTAGACTTTAATCAAAATTATGATTGGGAATTAAGTGCTTCTTTAAATAGCGGAATAGGAACAATAAATGATATTGCTTTTTGTTTTGATACCACTGGTTCAGTAGCTAGTTATATTAGAAATTTTGCTGACGCTTTAGGTGGTGGCGATAGCAGTGGTACAGATCCGGGTTTTATTGAGTACTTAAGATCGACTGGGGGAGTAAATAATCGTTATGGAGTTACAAATTTTGGTGATTATTATGCAGATGGTACAACTGGTTGGTTTTTTAAAAATAACTATTTAGTACAAAAAAATATTTTAGGTGATGGTTCCGGTTTTTACCCAGCAGATACAACGGAACAGTTGCAAAATGTTAAAGATAATATACGTAATTATGTGCAAACTGGAGGTGGTGATAGTCCCGAAGATTCTATTTATGCAGCGATGCGTACGATGGATGAGTTTAAATGGCGCAGTAATGCTAAACGAATTTTAGTTGTTTTTACTGATGACTCTTCCAAAACCCGTTCTAATATTAGTGTTGGGGGTTATCCCGTAACTTTAGCGGGAATGCAAAGCTTGGCGGCAAGTAAAGATATTCGTTTGGTTTGGTTGGGAGCATATTCAAGTTATAATAGTACGAGTATCAGTGAGGGAAGTCCAGTTGGTGTTGAAACCATGACGAATATTCAAACGCATGTCAATTACAACTATAATTCATCCATTAAATACAATGCAGCAACTAATAACGTAGCTGGCTTTAAGAAACTTCTCCTTGACACCGTAATTTTATTAACTAAAAATAAAAAATATAAATATACATATCATGTTGATCCTCCCGTTTATGTGTCAGATGGTGCACCATCAAATGATATTAGAAATATTACAGTGACCCCTTCAGCTTCAACCGTGGTTACCGGTACTGATACCCCTTCAGCAACTAGCGACGGACCTTATTTTCAATTGGATAATTATGAAACTGATCATTTTAGTGGTCAATTTAATGTCCATGCAACGACTGTTGCTACTCCAGCGCGATTGAATGATAAAACGAAAGTGGTAATTCATTACTATCGTGATGGCGTTGAAAATGTAAATGCCAAACAAACTCTTTATTTAGGACCTTATCCTAACGTTAACTCACGGACTTCTTTAAGGGCGGTGCCAAATTTTGATTTTGGAACTAATTTAATTTCTCAAAATGATAGTTTTTCTATGAGTAATGAAATTAGTCCGATTGCGACCCAAGGTAAAGAATTAGCATTAACCATAGAAAATGATCAAAGTCCAAGTGCTTCAGGCTCTGTAGGCGATTTTTTAAAAACGGGAGTTGCAGCAAAACCAGTTAAACGCGGGGTTGTAATCACCGATGGTAGTCTAAATTTAGATACTGGTTGGCAATTGGAAACTAGTTTAAATAATTTAAAAACTAATTCGGGTCAAGCAGTTAATGATCAACAAGTTAAAGTTAAAATTAATCATCCGTTAGTCCAAGGAATTACTGATTTAGGAGAAACCCCAAGTGATTCTAGTTTTAATATCGGTTGTAAACCCACAATTTATTCATCAGAAATTATTAATAACGGGCCAGCAGCAATTATTGCTAATAGTTTTAATGAAAGTGATCCCAATAATACTGCAGTAGGCAGTTGGTTTATTAATTTCGAAAATGCGAATTCAGCACAATTAATTTTCCCACTTAGAGTCTTAGATAACCTTAGAGCGAGTCGTAATCTTTTGGTCAAGGGTACTTTGACTTGGACGTTGCTTAGTAAAACCCCATAATGTTAAAACGATTTAGCTGCTTTGCAGCTTTTTTTTTAGAACCGGTTCTGATGTTAATCGCCGGCCTTCTTTACGTACAGTTCTTGATTTTGACTTTGGAGTTAACTTAATTAGTGATCAAGAAATTTTTTGGATGAATAGTACGATTGGTTCGCCTGAGTCAACTAGCATTAACACCAATTAATGATCAAAATGCCAACATTGCAGGTTCTGTAGGAGACTTTTTACAAATGGGTATCGCAACTAATCCCATAAAAGCGTAATGTTGGTAGCAAGCCGTTATTAACTACGGTCCGGCAGTGATAGTAGCTTATAGATCCAACAAACAATACTTATTAACTTAAAAAATGCCAAATCCGCTCAATTAATATTTCCGCATGAAGTTTTCAATGATCTTAATTCAGGCGGTAATCTTCTGATTATAACCTGGACTTTATTAAGTAAAAGCACTTAAAAAGATTTCCAGGAACTTAGCAAAATCTTATTTAACTTAATTAAGTTATTTTGCAAAAATAGCGGAATGTTGTCACTTTTATTTGTCAACGTTTTTTTATTTTTAAAACATTTGACAAATTTAATGTAAACGAATACAATAGGTTTGTAAAAAATAAGACAACCTAAGATGTATTTTGGAGGATAGAAATAGATGCAAAATAAAAATAAAGAAATTGCGCAAAGAGTTGTAAAACATAATGACGGTAAGATTAATAGCGTGTATTATACTGCTTGTGGGGGTTCTTTAGTTGATATGTATCCCTCATATTATTTCTTACAAGCTGAAGCCAAAAACCTTTCTACTGGTTGGTATACTTCTAATGAGTTTGATCATGTAACTCCCAAAAAGTTAGGGGCAAATTCGATTGTTTTTATTTGCTCTCACAGTGGTAATACACCCGAAGCAGTGGAAGCGGCAAGAATTGCTCAAGAAAAAGGTGCGGTAACTATCGCTTTAACTTTTAATCCCCAAGCTAAACTTTTAAATTATGCCGATGAAAAAATTGTTTACGAATGGGGAAATGAATTAGAAGTAGTTAACAATCCAATGGCAATCATGTTGGATATTACTTCACAGATTTTAGCAGCACTTGAAGACTACGATAAATTGCCGGAATTTGCTGATGGTTTTGCTAAAATCGATACCATTGTGGCTAATGCGGTTAAACAAGTTCAACCACGGACCAAAGCCTTTGCACAAAAATATCAAAATGAACCTTTATTTTATGTTTTAGGTAGTGGTCCTACTTTTGGTCATACTTATGGTTTTGCGATTTGTAGTTTAATGGAAATGCAATGGTTGGATGCGGCAGCCATTCACTCTGGGGAATACTTCCATGGTCCTTTTGAAGTTACTGACAAAGATAAACCATATATTGTAATGGAAAGTTTAGGACGAACTCGGGACTTAGATGAAAGAGCGATTAAGTTCTTAAATAAGTATGCCGCTAAAGTAGAAGTTGTTGATGCTAAAGAGCTTGGTCTTGATTTAATTGACAGTGAAGTTGCGGAATATTTCAACCCAGTGCTCTTCTATACGGTAATGTGTGAATATCGGGCTAAATTAGCTGATATACACCAGCATTCACTTGATGTACGCCGGTATATGGGTAAAGTTGAATATTAGTTCTAGTTTTTACAACGATTACTGATTTTAATTACTACATCAGGTTGTTACTTAGTTATAATTAGGATAGTTGCTGGAATTGACTTTAAATCAAGATAATCAATATCTTAGTTTAGTTAGTTGTGACTTAATTTAGAAAGGAATAACTTGATATGATAAAACTTTTTCGGGTTGACCATCGCTTATTGCACGGCCAAGTGGCAGTTTCATGGTATGGCGCACTCGGGGCAAATTGTATTTTGATTGCAAATGATCAAGTACCAAAAGATGCAATTCGTAAGGCTTCAATTAAGATGGCTAAACCATCAGGTAGTAAATTAGTAATGCAAAGTATTGAGCGGAGTATTGAATCGTTAAATAGTGGCATTACTGATAAGTATAATTTAATGATTATCGTCGAAAGTATCACCGATGCTTATCGATTAATTAGTGGGATGAAGCATAAGCCGGCAGTTCTCAATTTAGGGGGGACTAAAGAAACGGAAGAAACGCGAATTTTAGCTCCGGCGGTTAATACTAATGACGATGATGAAAAGAAGTTAGCAGATTTAATTGCTCAGGGAGTTAAGATTGAAGTTCAACAAGTTTCAACTTCCAAAATTAAGGAGATTAAACCTAACGATCTTCACCTGGGCTAGGGGGAAAATAGATGCTGGTAAAAACGCTTTTAATTGGAATTGTATCCTTAGTGGGATATAGTGAATACTTTTTAACTGGCGCTTCAATGATTTTTCGACCAATTGCTTTAGCGCCACTAGTTGGTTTAGTTATGGGTAATGTCGGGGAAGCAATAAAAGTTGGTGCCGCTATGGAATTGGCTTATATCGGAGTTGTTGAAGTCGGAATTTCAACGCCCCAAGATATGGTTTCCGCTTCAGTTTTAGGGACTGCCTTTGCCCTATCAACCGGTAAAGGAATTTCGGCAGCTTTAACTTTCGGCTTGCCTTTATCAATGTTAGTTTTAATTGTTCAAAATGTAATGTATATTTTTGTAGCACCAATCTACGTTAATAAAATGGATGAATATGCAAAAGAAGGTAAAGATCATCAATTGAGTATGCTGGCTTTTTGGGGTGGTACAGCGGTTAACTTTATTCCATCCGCAATCTTCATCATGTTAGCATTTTACTTTGGTACCGGCTTCTCCAAACAAATTATTAATGCAATTCCGCAATTTGTGCAAGATGGGCTAGTTGTTGCCAGTGGGTTATTACCAGCTTTTGGTTTTGCTTTATTGATTCAGCAAATGCTGCGCAAGGATATTGTGCCTTATATGATTTTAGGCTTTGCGTTAACCGCATATTTAAAGATCCCCATTATTGGGATTGCCATCTTTGGCTTAGTAATTGTAATGATTATTTACTACAATGAAGTTAAAATGAAAAAGAAATTTGATTCAATCGGGGGAGGAATCGACGATGACGACGACGAAAACTTCTAATGCTGAAATGCGCAAAGCGCTTTGGTCTACTTTTTGGCGTTCTTTTGCCGCTAATGCTCCTTGGGAATTAACGCGGCAAGAAGCAACGGGATATGCCTTTAGCATGGTTCCTTCTTTAAGAGTAATTTATCGTGATGATCCCAATGGTAAAGCTAAAGCCCTGCAACGACACATGCAATTTTTTAATATTACTAATGTATTGTTACCGTTAGTTTTAGGTACTTCCATTGCGATGGAAGAAGAAAATCATCAAAATCCTAATTTTGATCCAGAGCTGATTAACAATGTTAAGGTAAGCTTAATGGGCCCTTTATCCGCAATCGGAGATTCAATGTTTTTGACCACTTGGCGGGTAATTTGTATGGGACTTGCCATTGGTTTATGCCAGCAAGGCAATATCTTGGGTCCAATTCTATTTATGGCTTCTTATAATATCGTAACCATTGCAGTGCGTTGGTTTGGTTTAAAGATTGGTTATGAAGAAGGAACCAAGTTTATTCAACGAGTTAGTGATTCAAATATTATTCAAAGTATTTCTGATAAAGCGGCAATTTTAGGAATGATGGTTGTGGGTGCAATGATCCCAACTTATGTCGTTTTAAATTCACCAATCAAGATTGGTACTGGTAAAGCCGCAATATCTTTGGTTAAAACTTTGGATCAAATTGTTCCTTCTATGCTCCCTTTGATTGCAACTTTAATTGTGCTTTGGATGGTACGTAAAAAATGGAAAGTTTCTTGGATTTTAGTTATTATTGTGGCATTTAGCATCATTGGAACTTGGCTTCATATTTTAGCACCATAGTTGAGGAGGCTTGTAGATGGCTCAACTGATTTTAATTAGTCACGGCGATTTTTGTTGCGGTTTAAAAAGAAGCGTTGAAATGATTTTAGGAGCGCAGCCGGATATTTCGGCAATTGATTTACATGAAGGGGAAGCACCTGAAGAATTTGAAAAGCGACTTTTAAAAGTAATTAAACCTGATGTTCATTTTACAATTTTTACCGATATCTTAGGTGGAACGCCTTATAATGTAGCTTATCGCTTGTTGTTATCTCATAAGTATAATTTTGAACTTTATACGGGGATGAATTTACCAATGTTGATTAGTTATCTTAATGGTCAATTAGTTAAGGAAAATGCTAATTTAGTCCATGATGCTAAAGCAGGAATTAAGCAAATTTCGGCAAATTTGGTTGAAGATGATAATGATGAAAGTTTCTAATTATTAAAAAATATAAAAAGCTAAAACTCAATCTAAAAGGAGTTTTAGCTTTTTTAGTTTTTAAATTTTAAATTCATAACGATCCGTATTGATTAGTTCAATTCCGTATTGCACAATTTGATGGCGGTCATCATAAATGATGTTATGTAAGTTATAAAGGGGAAAGCCAATCGAACGTTTTAAAAGTTTTGACTGTTCTTTATTGGCTAAGGAAACCTTTAAAATGCTCTCCGAATCCGCAAGTTCTTTAACATCGAAATGTTCATGAAAAATGTGGTAAAGTGAATGTTGCAAGTCATAGTTGATCAAATTAGCAAATCGGGGTAAGGGATAGTAATTACTTTCAATTACGGCAGGGTCTTGATCCAAATAGCATAAACGCAAAGAATGGATGACGAATTTATTATCCGATTTTAAATTATTTTGAATTTCGGGAGTAGCTTTGATTTTTTCAAGTTTTAAAACTTGAATTTTAGGTATAAATCCACTTTCACGCGCAGTTTTGGAAAAACTTTCAATTGAACTACGTTTGAGTAAGCGACGAATATGGTGCGTTTTACGTACGAAACTGCCTTTCCCTTGAACTCTTTCAACTAAACCGTCAGCGACCAGACCGTCTACGGCTTGACGAATTGTGATGCGGCTAACTTGATAGATTTTTTGCAGTTTTTCTTCACTGGGTAATTGCATATCAATTGGATATTTACCACTCACAATTTTTTGATGAAGATCTAACATGACGGTTTCATATTTAGTTCGAGGTTTATCTTTTAACATCTAAACAACTCACATTCTTTTTAACTAATTAATTAAAGTCTAGTTTACTTTTCTATTTTACCAAAAACTACTATGGTTTTAGGGACTATGTTAGTGAAGTAATGCTAATTTCGTAAAAATAAAAGTATTTTTCAAATTAAACTAGAAATCTATTTTAGAACTGATTACTTATCATAAAAAAAGCAGTAAAAAGCTGCTTTTTTGTGGGCTTATAATTATGAAAAAAAGAAAAATTTAACTATTTTCTTTGGAAAATAAATGAAAATTGGTGGGTTGATAATTTTGAATGTAGTGATCAGCATCGTTTAAATTACTGAAAAAATTAATTCGAGCGCGGTCTTTGCTACTTAATAAATCATCAGTAACCATTTGATCAAGAAATTTAATCAAATGATCAAAAAAATGTTCATAATTATAAAAGAAATAGGGCTTTTGCAATTCACCAATCCGATCCCAACTCATAACTTCAGTGATTTCTTCTAAAGTACCAACGCCTCCCGGTAGCGCAATACAAACATTAGCAATTTTAGCCATTTTTTGTTTTCGTTCATCGAGATCATTAACAATGTATGTTTGATCATTGAGTGGTGAAACGAGATTTTCTTTTTGCATAAATTCGGGGATAATACCAATAATTTGGCCCCCACGATCATGAACGTGTTGAGCAGTAACATGCATTAAACCAACGTTAGAGCCCCCATAAACTAAGTTTCCATGGTGAGCTGCAATAAATTCGGCAATATTTAAGCCTGCCGGATTAAACTTCGTACTTTCTGGCGAAGCGCTACAATATACCGCAAAATTATTCATGATAAGACCTCCATTAACTCTCTATTTTACCACAATTATTTAAAGAACTAAATTCTGGAAAAGATAGTTAATTTCTACTACAATGAACATGTAAAAAAGTTAGCCATTATGGCAAAAAGGAGTAATACGTAATATGCGTAGTTTGAAAAAGAATTGGCGGCGTTGGTTTTCATTAGCTGCCATTCTTAGTTTGTTATTTATGTTTGTAGGTTGCAGTAGTTCTAGTAGTAAAAGCAGTAGTTCGGCATCCGGATCCAAGGATGAAAAAACTACTAAAAAGGTGAAAATTGTTTTTTGGCACCGGATGACGGGCACTTGGCAAACAGCTTTAAATAAAGTAATTAATGACTTTAACAAATCGCAAGATAAATACGAGGTTAAAGGTATTACCCAAGGTTCAATTGATCAATTAAAACAAAAAGTAATGGCGGCTTCCCGTTCTAAAACTTTGCCGACAATTACGCAACTGCCTTATACGAGTATTCCTGATTACATCACTCAAGGCTTGTTAGAACCAGTTAGCTTTACGAGTGAACAACAATCAGATATGTATCCGGCAATTTTAGCATCTACTCAATATAAAGGAAAAAGTTATTCCGTTCCTTTTGCAGATTCGACTCAATTATTGTTTATCAATGATCAATTAGCTAAAAAGTATAACTTAAAGACCCCAGAAAATTGGGATGAAGTTAAAACAATTGGTCAGCAATTGAAAAAAGATAATATTTTTGCAATGAGTTTAGATCAATCTTATGATATGCCTTTGGAAAGTATGGTGAATGAAGCGGGTTATCCTTATGTAACTAAAGATGGTAAGGCTAACTTAAGTAAACCAGAATTTGTAGCAGCAGTCAATACAATCCTTAGTTTGAAAAAAGAAGGATTTTTGAAAACAGCTGGTGAAGATCAATATGGTAGTGTGGCAATGTTAAATGATAAAGCGGTATATGGTATCGGTTCTTCAGCAAACATTGGTGAATTTACTAACCGGGCAAAGAAAGGTCAAACTTTCTCAACTGCTGTAATTCCTGCTTATAAAGGCAAGAACGGTAATGTTATTTCTGCTAATAACTTAGTTCTGTTTAAGAGTGCTTCTGCGGATCAGCAAAAAGGAGCAAAAGCTTTCTTCAACTATTTACTTAAACCCGAAGTCGCTGCTTACTGGGCTAAAAAATCAGGTTATGTTCCAATGACTAAATCAGCAATGAAAGAAAAAACTTACCAAGATTACATTGCTAAAAACCCAAGTTATCAAGCAGTTGAAAAATCTTTGGATAACGCTTATGCTTCAAATCAATTTGCGGGATATGATAATTTTCGAACGAAATTATTAACCGCAATTGATTCAACTTTAACTGCTAATACTTCTGCGGAAAAAGCTTTTACTGCTTTACAAAAAGAAACAGAAACAATTTTAGAGCAAAATAAATAAAATTAATTTTAAGAAATATCTCCTAATGTTTAGGAGATATTTTTTTTGGCAAAAACCAGTTATACTTATTAGTATGAGAATAAGTAAAAAACAAACCCCAATTTTAGTTACAATTTTATTTAGTTTATTGTTTTTAAGTGGTTGTAACAGTAAGCAAAATAGTAAATCGTCAGATACGCTCCCGCAATATCGAAGGAAAATTGCCAATAAATATACTAAGCGGGCTAATCAAGCTTTGGCTAAAGGCAAAATAACCGAAGCATCAGTATATTTTCAAGTGGCGAAAGAGCAAGGAAAGAAAAGTAATCCCTTGCAAAAGTCGTTAAATGCGTGGTTGCAAGCGAGTAATCTGGAACGAGATGGCAAATATAATGAAGCTTTAAAAATTTTTCAAGAAATAAAGCCGACAAAAGACAAACAATTTAATCAGGTTTTAAGTGATAAAATTAGGAGTCTTAAACAAATCGTTCAAAATCAGCAGAAATTTCAGCAGATTTATCAAAATGCAATGGAAAAGTATCAAAAAAAGGATTATCAAGTTGCAATTGAACAGTTGAAAACGTTATTACGAGATCCGACAATTAAAAACCCCGAATATTTAACAATATTTGGGAAAGTACATGATCTTTTACTAACGGCAACTATTGATCTAGCAAATGCTAATTTAGCTGCACAAAGCGGTAAAGTTGCGACAACGTCTAATTCAAATAACAATTCAACTAATACTTCCGAACCAAGTAGTGCTAATAGTAGTGCTACTACTGGTAGTAGTAAGGTTAATTATAACGCTGATAGCACTGGTGCGAGTAAGGAACCTCCAAAATTAAATAATGGTAAGCAAGTAACTGCTACTCAAATTGAAACTGCTCGTAAACAAATTGATGCACTAAATATGTCAGGGATAAAAGCAAGCTTTTTTAGTGGTTCTGATATTGTAAAAATTATTAATATTTCTCAGAAAAATCAGCATCATAAAATTACCAAAGCAGATTTAGAAGAATTTTTAAAACCAAATAAATAGATTATTAAATTAAACTAGGACTAACTTTTTAAGTTAGTCCTTTTTTGTGGGAATTATTTAAAAAAGCCACCAAATAATTTGGTGGCTTTACGATAATTAATCTTTTAAGCATTAATAATTTTATTAATAAATTCTTTGGCACGAACATTTTTCGGTTGATTAAAAATGATTTCTGGACTGTCGTCCTCAAGAATTACCCCTTGATCAAAGAAAACAACGCGATCAGCAACCTGACGGGCAAATCCCATTTCGTGAGTAACGATAATCATTGTCATTCCTTGTTTGGCAAGATTACGCATTACATTTAATACATCACCAACCATTTCAGGATCAAGAGCTGAAGTTGGCTCATCGAAAAGCATAACATCAGGGCCCATTTCTAGAGCGCGAGCAATTGCGAGTCGTTGTTTTTGACCCCCAGACAACTGGCTGACTGGGGATTTTTCTCGATCAGCTAACCCTACTGTAACTAGGAGACGGCGGGCTTTTTCAACGGCTTCATCCGGCGTCATCTTTTTTAAAGTAAGGGGGGCATAAGTAATATTGTCGATGACATTTTTATTATTAAACAAATTAAAATTCTGGAAGACCATGCCGATACGTTGGCGTACTTTATTAATGTTGGTTTTAGGATCACTTACATCAACGTTATCAACAATAATTGAACCTTTGTCAATTTTTTCTAGTTGGTTAATTGCACGTAAGAAAGTTGATTTACCAGAACCGGAAGGACCAATCATGACGACAACTTCATTTTCATGAACGTCGAGGGAAACTCCTTTTAGTACTTCATTTTTGCCAAAAGATTTATACACATTTTCAGCATGGATTTTTAAAACTTTATCATTCATTAAAATCCTAACCTCTTTTCAATAAATTTAGATAACCAAGTTAAAACAGTGATGACGATTAAGTAAATTAAAGCGACAATTCCGTAAACGGCAAAACCTTTTTGGGTTCGCGCCACTAGTAGTTGACCAGTTTGCGTTAATTCAACAAAACCAATGGCTGAAATAATCGAAGTATCTTTTAAAGTAATGATAAATTGATTAATAAATGAAGGAATCATGATCTTCAGTCCTTGTGGCATGATGATTCCTCGCATGGCTTGGTTATATGGCACTCCTAAAGCTCGTGCTGCTTCCATTTGACCCGGATCAACGGCATCAAACCCACCTTTAACAAATGCTCCGGTATAAGCACCTTCATTTAAAACTAGCGTAAGCAGGCCGGCAGCAAAAGTTGAAATTTTAACGCCAGTTAAATTAGGTAATCCGATATAAATAAAGAATGCTAAAACAAGCAGTGGTAATCCCCGAAAAATATAAATAATAGTCGAATAAATACCGCGCACAAATCGATTTTCGGAAACGCCCATAATTCCAAGAATTAAGCCCCAAACCGAAGCAATTAAAATTGCAAAAACTGTTAAAAGCATCGTGTTGCCTAAACCGGAAAGAAACATTTCGCGATTAGAAGATAATAAGCCCCAGACGCTATTGTCTTCTTTAGTATTACCTACTTCTTTATTAGTATCAGCTTTACTGCCAAGATATTTAGCTTTGATCTGGTCATATTTGCCACTTTTCTTCAATTCTTTCAGACCAATATTAAAAGCTTTTAGTAAAGCAGCATTTTTTCCTTTTTGAACCGCAAAAGCATATTCTCCCGTATTCGCAGGAGTTTGTTTGGGAATGGTTAGATTAATCCCGTTCTTGATGGCGTAGCGCATAACGGGTTCGTCTTCAAAACAAGCAACCGAATTACCCACAACAACGTCATTGTACATGGTGTTGGAATCATTAAAATATTTGATTTTAAAACCATATTTCTTTTGAATAGATTTGGCATAATCAGCGCTACCCGTACCAGTTTTTAAAGCGACAGTTTGATTTTTTAAATCTTTAATATTTTTGATTTTAGCATCTTTATTAACTGCCCAAATAAAACCACTACGGAAATAAGTATTAGAAAAGTCAAAAACTTTACGGCGCTCATCAGTCACGGTTAATCCGGAGATAATACCATCATTTTGGCCGTTAGCTACGGTTTGAGTAGCAGAATTAAATGACATAGGTTTTAAGGTATAAGTAAATCCCTGGGACTTGGATATGGATTCTAAAATATCCATATCAATTCCCGTATATTTGCCATTTTTCGCTTGAATTTCAAATGGCGGGAAAGTTACATCAGTAGCAATATTATAATGCGGTAAATTGCCTTTTTTCTCTTTAGTAACACTATTTTTTGCAGATCCGAGATAACGGTCTACAATTTGGTCATACTTGCCATTATCTTGAAGCTTTTTTAAACCGCGATTAAATTTTTTCAGTAATTGTGAATTTTGGCCTTTTTTGACAAAAAAGCCATAACTTCCGGCATTGCCTAATTTTTGATCGGGAATTTTTAATTTCAGACCAGTTTGAATTGCGTACTGCATGACGGGTTGATCTTCAAAGCAGGCTACAGAATTGCCCTCAATGACATCGTTATACATGATATTAGAATCATTAAAATAAGTAACATCAAAATTGTATTTCTTTTGTAGCTCTAAAGCGTAATTAGCAGCTGCAGTTCCGGTTTTTAGTGCTACTTTTTTCCCTTTAAGGTCTTCGTAAGATTTAATTTTGGAATTTTTAGCTACGGCAAAAACTACTCCCGTTTTAAAATAAGGCGTACTAACATCATAAATTTTTTCCCGTTCGGGAGTAATTGCCATTCCGGCGATAATTCCATCTGCTTGCCCATTTGCTACAGTTTGAGCTGCCATATTGAAACTCATTGGTTTAACACTATAAGTGAAGTTTTCAATTTTGGCGATTTCTTTGAGCAGATCCATATCAATTCCTACATATTCTTTTTGTTTTTCTTTTTGAAAATCAAAAGGTGGGTAAGTCGAATCGGTAGTAATTGTATAATGAGATTTTTCATCAGCAGCCACGCCAAAATTAGTATTATTACTAAATGGAATGATTAGTCCAACGATTATGGTTAAGATGGTGATGAAGAAATAATATTTTTTTCTCATTGTTCTCCTCCTTAAGTATTAAGATTATCATAAAAAAAATAAAATAGGGTACATTATGTAAGCTATCCTAACACAAGACAATCGTCTAAACAAATCTTAATAATTTCTTCACAATAACTTCATATATTTTAACTACAATATAAATGTAGGAAGGATGTTCCCCATCTTTTTCTACTTTAATAATATTATTTCTCCCCTATAATAACAATTATAAAAAAGCCACTGCTGTAAAGGCAGTGGCTTTTTGTTTGCCTCTGATAAAGATGTTATAATTTAATTATAATGATAGAAATTAAGAAAATTCCCAAAATTGAATTACATAATCATCTTGATGGTTCGGTACCTTTATTAACGCTAAAAGAATTGGCTCAAAGAAATGGCCAAAATTATTCGTTAGCGCAAATTAGCAAGCTTTCTCAAGCAACGCATAGTAAGAATCTTAATGAATATCTTCAAAAATTTGATTTTCCCTTACGTTTTCTTCAGACTAAGGAAAATTTAATGCTGGCAACACAAGCGATTATTGCTCAGGCAGCCAAAAACGGGGTAATTTATTTAGAGTTACGTTTTGCGCCAACTTTACATACTCATCAAGGGTTAAATTTAGATGAAGTGATTGCTGCAATAAGTAAAGGAGTCTTAAACGCCCAGCAAAAATATCCAATTATTGTACGCTTGATTACTATTGCAATGCGAGATCAATCAGAAACTCAAGCAGTTGCAACTTTTGCTGCGGGAATTAAAAATGATTTAGTCGTTGGTGGTGACCTCGCAGGTGAAGAAGCTGGTTATCCGCCAGAAAAATTTGTGGCTGCTTTTTCTTGGGCTAAAGATCACGACTTTCCCTTAACCATTCATGCCGGTGAAGATGGCGGGGTGAAGAATATTATTACCGCAATTAATTATGGTGCCAAAAGAATTGGCCATGGCGTTGCCGGTAAAGATCAACAATCAGTGATTGAACTTGCCCAAAAGTACCAGGTCGCTTTTGAAATTTGCTTAAAATCAAATTTAGATACGCAAGCAATTCCCAATTTAGCTGCTTCACCATTACGCTTTTATTACGACAATCAAGTAGCAATTAGTATTAATACTGATGATCAAACAGTTTCAGCCACAGATGAAAATCAAGAATATCAAAGAGCCTTAGAGACGTTTAATTTAAGTTTAAATGATTTTTATCAAATCGATCAAATGGCAGTGAATGCTGCTTTTTGTGATTCAGCCACCAAAATAAAATTGAAACAAATATTAAAAGAAAAATTTCAGGAATTTTCTTTTAATCCTAAAAAACTTGACTAGTCAATAATGCTGCTTATTTCCGTGTTTTTTTACACATGGCTAGTCAAATGCTTTAATGAATTACTTTATTAGATTGAAAACGTTAACTAGCCTTAATATACTTGAATTATCCTGAAAATAGTTAGTTAGATGAATATGGAAAAATATCGTTTAATCTACCGAGATATTTTAAATCAATTGATAAATGAGCAATATCACCCGGGTGATTTATTGCCAAGTGATCATCGCTATATGATTAAATATCAAGTCTCACGAGAAACTGTCCGGAAAGCTCTGAAGTTACTAGCAACTGATGGTTATATTAAACGTTTGCAAGGAAAGGGATCAATTGTAACTGATCGCCATCATTTTCAATTCCCGTTAACGCAAATTGAAAGTTATTCTGAAATTGTGAAAAAAGAAGATTTAAATTTTCAAAACATTGTTTTAGGAGTTGATGATGTAATAGTTCCTGAAGTTTTTAATCCGCAGCCACCTGATCTTGCAGCAACAAGAGTTTCACGCGTGCGCGTAATTAATGGGGAATCTTTAATTATTGATCAAGATTATGTTTTAAAAAGCCAGGTTAACCAAATTCCCCGTTTTTGGGCACAAAAATCGCTATTTGGTTATTTGGAAGATGTTTGTAAATTTAAAATTGATTATGCAGTTAAAACTTTGACAGTAGAAACAGCAAATGAATTTGACCAAAAATACTTACGAGTTTCGAAATCGATGCCAATGGTTATTATTCGGAGCCGAACTCATCTAGTTGATAATTCAATTATTTCTTACACTGAATCGCACTATCGTGCTGATCGTTATTCTAGTGTGGTTTTTGCGCGACGGCATCCTTGATTTGATCATGAATTATCAAAATTCTACGGATTTTAATATTTATGCCCCCATTTCCGGATCCTTAATCGCACTGAAAGAATTACCTGATCCTTTGATTGCCCAAGGCATGTTAGGCTTAGGCTTAGCAATTCAGGCAGTTTCTAACGAGCTGATAGCCCCGGTTAGTGGCACTTTAAATTATCTGGATAGTGGTGTTGTTTTAATCACCCGAGAAGACGGTTTACAAGTTTTGTTACAAATAGGGATTGATACCGCGATTTTAAAAGGGGCCCCTTTTGTACTTCAAAAACCGCAGCAGACGATAGTTACCACTAAAAGTGTTTTAATGATGATTGATTTGAAAGCATTTTGGGTGGCTCATTTAAAACCAATAGTAATTTTGACTTTACCAAATTTATCAAACGCAACAACTGATTTAAGGATTAAATATCGTCAGGTAATAGTGGGGGATTTATTGTATTACCTGGCAAAAAATAATTATTATACGAAAAAATAGGAGGGAATATGTCCCAAAAAGTTAATTATCAGCAACTTGCCGAAACAATTATTAAAAATGTTGGTGGAGGTGAAAATGTTGATAAAGTTATCCATTGTATTACGCGCCTGCGTTTTTATTTAAAAGATCCTAGTAAAGCAGATCCAGAATCATTTTCTAATTTATCAGGAGTTGCCGGGGCGGTATATAATAAAACTTTAAACCAGTTTCAAGTAATTATTGGTCCTGCAGTTGAAGATGTTTATGATGCAGTGGTGGACCAATTGGGGGATAAAGTTGTTGATGAATCAGCAACTCGCGATGCGGTTGCGGCGACTCAAGCTCAAGGCGCCAAAGAAGCGGTACCGCAAACATTTTGGCAAAAAACGGTTCACGGTTTTCAAACTTTAATTGGAACAATTACTGGATCAATGATCCCAGTGGTAGGTTTACTTGCTGCCAGTGGTATTTTAAAAGGAATTTTAACTTTAATTACTGAATTAAAGTGGGTTCAAGCAAGCTCACCAACTTACGTTATTATTAATGCAATGGGTGATGCAGTATTTTACTTTTTACCAATCTTAGTTGGTTTTACTGCTGCGAAACAATTAGGTTCCGATCCGATTACTGTAGCTGCAATTGGAGGATTGTTAGTTCATCCGACAATTACTGCAATTTATGATGGGACAACAAAATTTCATCTTACCAATATTTTAGGGGTTCAATTTAATGCCAATTTCTTTGGGATTCCCGTGAGAATTCCGCAATATACCTATTCTATTTTTCCAATTATTGTTGCGGCTTGGCTAGCAAAACCGATTGGAAATTGGTTGAAGAAAGTTTTACCATTAAGTTTGCGTTCAATTTTCCTACCACTATTTACTATTTTTATTGTTGGAACTTTGATTCTTGTAGTATTTGGACCAGTTATCACTTTAATTTCACAAGGCTTTGCTACTTTCCTTAATTGGTTAATGACTTTAAACGAAATGATTGCTGGATTAGTAATTGGGGGATTCTATCAATGCTTAGTTATTTTTGGTTTACATTGGATGGTAGTGCCACTGGTTGCTAATGACATTGCGACAACCGGGCATTCAGTTTTAAATGCATTGATCAGTTATACAATGATTTCTCAAGCTGCAGGAGCTTTTGCAGTTGCAGCCAAAACTAAAAATAAAAATTTAAGAACTTTAGGAATTGCCGGGGGCCTTTCTGGCTTTGCTGGAGTTACTGAACCGGCAATGTATGGGGTTAACTTAAAATATGGTAAGGTATTTTGGATGAGTAATATTGGAAGTGCTGTTGGTGCTGCTATTGGTGGCTTCTTCCATATCAATATGTTTGGTTTTACTGGTTCTTGGATCGGAATACCAAGCTATTTAGCAGGTGGTGCTAATAATACATGGTTATTTATTATCACTGCAGCAATTACGACGATTGTATCTTTTGTTTGCGTCTACCTCTGGGGCTTTAATGATTCAGATATTGCAAATGCAAAGAGAGCCGAAAAGAAGAACGTCTTTAAAGATGCTGTTGCCTAAGAAATAAAAATTTAATAAGGAGTGCAAATTTTATTGAATATACCAGATACGTGGAAAATTTCCTATTTAAAATCAGAATCGGGTCCAAAATCATATGGTCAAGAAGCCTTATTATCTTTAGGTAATGGCTTTTTGGGTTGGCGTGGAGCTCCTGTATTTAGTCAAGAAAGTGATGATCATTATCCCGGACTTTATTTAGCAGGATGCTATAATCAAACGACAACTCCGATGGCTGGTAAAGAAATTGTAAATGAGGATTTAGTTAATTTACCCAATCCCCAATTATTTCGGATTTTTATTGCTGATCAAGAAATTGACTATACTAAGATTAAGTCACGTAAAAGTACTCTTAATATGGCCCAAGGTCGTCAAAGCGATCAATACACTTTTGAAACCCCGCAAGGATCGCTAACTTTAGCTAGTGAAAAGGTTGTGGATCCAATTAACTATCACTTAATTGGCTTAAAAGTAGCAATTACTTGTGATTTTGACAGTGATGTACGAGTAGAGTCAGTAGTCGATGCCGGAGTTTTGAATCACAATGTTGCTCGTTATCGGGATTTTGATTCTCAGGAATTTACTGTTTCCAAGATTACTCAAAATCGGGTGACGGTTAAAACGCGTCAAAGTCAATTACAAATTGATTTAACAGCTAATACCCAAAGTGCAGCTGATTTGTCTAAACAAGTTTTGACTACTGCCAGTGAATTGGTGGCGCGTTTTGATTTTAAAGCGGTAGCCAATACGACTTATGTATTTACGAAAGTAGTTGGCATTACGGTAAGTAATGAGCTTGATTTTACATCGCAATTGGTGGAACAAGTCGCTGATCAAGTTAAGCAAACAACATTTGATCAGTTAGTTAATTCAGCGAAAAATTATTGGGGAAAATTTTGGCAAGATCATGATTTAATTGTGGAAGCGCCAGATTCACAAATCCAAAGTTTAATTCGGTTAAATATTTTTCACTTACAACAAGCAGCTAATCACTATGCTAATAGACAATTGGATGCTTCAGTGCCAGCCCGCGGTTTGACGGGTGAAGGTTATCGGGGTCATATTTTTTGGGATGAGATCTTCTTCTTACCTTACTATGTGCGGACAAATCCTGCCGTTGCTAAGGATTTGTTAAAATATCGAATTAATCGTTTAGCACCAGCACAAAAAAATGCCGCCCAAGATCATGAAGCTGGGGCAATGTATCCGTGGCAATCAGCAATGTATGGTGACGAACAGGCACAAATTATTCACTTAAATCCCGTAAATAATCAATGGGATCCGGATAATTCGCGGCGTCAACGACATGTGTCTTTAGCAATTGCTTATGACGTTTGGTATTATTATCACTTAACAGGGGATGCGCAATTTCTAAATAGCGGGGCTTTAGCGATGCTTTTAGAAATTAGTAAATTCTGGCTTAATCGGGCACAAGACGATGGTAGTGGTCGTTATGATATTTCAGGCGTAATGGGTCCTGATGAATTCCATGAAAAATACCCTGATGCGAAAACCGGTGGATTTAAGAATAATGCGTATACCAATATCTTGGTTGCTTGGCTATTAAATTGGATTCAAGAATTAGCCCAAGATCCGCAAATTAAGTTTGCAGAAATTAGTCAAGATGATGGCTTCGATCGGGGCTGGCAAGAAAAAGCGCAAGCGGTTAGTCAAAAATTGAACTTGGAAATTAATCCTGAGGGCATTATTGCTCAATTTGCGGGATATTTTGACTTAAAAACTCTCGATTTTGCAGCTTATGAAGCCAAGTATGGGAATATTTATCGAATTGATCGCATTTTAAAAGCGGAAGGCAAATCTCCTGATGATTATCAAGTTGCTAAACAAGCTGATGTTTTAATGGCTATTTATGTTTTAGGTGCGACTAAAATGCAAGAGGTAATCAATAAATTGGGTTATGCTTTACCTAAAGATTGGTTAGCTAAAAATACAAATTATTATTTAGCACGTACCACGCATGGTTCCACAACATCACGACCTGTTTTTGCAATTGCTTTAACTGATTTAGGGCAGATTGTAAAAGCAACTGATTATTTAGTAACAGCCCTAGGTTCAGACTTTAATGATATTCAGGGTGGAACTACTGCTGAAGGAATTCATGTCGGCGTAATGGGTGAAACGATTGAAGTAATTACGCGTTGTTTTGCGGGAATTGACATCAATCAAAAGATTTTAAAAGTTAAACCACAATTACCACCTGACTGGCGTCGAATTGAGGTTCATTGCTTGGATCAAGGCGTTAATTATCGTGTAGAGGTAACTCCGGAAGCAGTTACGGTAACAGCTGATCAAGATCAAGTTGTACAAGTTGGCGAGCAACAAGTACAACTTAAAGCTAATCAGCCAGAGTTAATTGTGCAAAACTAAAAAAAGCAGCCTTAACGGGTTCTTTTTGATTTAATTTTTTAATAAAAACCAATAACGCTTGATCTAAAGCATTTGACAATTGTTAATTTTAAAAAAAGATATTGCAATAAATCTAATTTTTCGTTATAATTCTTGGCGAATTAATCGGATTGTTACTCTTTGAGGCATTACCGTGAGGTTTAGTTTATTAAACGAACCGTCATGATGAGGCTTTGAAGAGTTTTTTTGTGGTTGTCACGACACTGGTTTTCAAAGCTTAATTAACGGGAAAATGAGAGGTGATAACTTACATTAAATATTATTGACCTAAAAAGCTTAAATAAAACATTTTAGGTTGTGAGGGGAGAAAAAGTATGCGTGCAATCAAAAAAATAAACAATAATGTTGCTATTTGTATTGATAATAATCAAGATGAATTAGTCGCTTTTGGCAAGGGTATTGGCTTTCCAGCCATGCCTTATGAAATAACTGATTTATCTCAAATTACTATGACTTTTTATCGGCTTAACTCTCACAATTTTCAATTGCTTAAAGAAATTCCTTCTGAAATATTTGAAGTAAGTGCGCAAATTGTGCAACAGGCGCAACAAATTTTAAATGGGGAATTAAATCCTAATGTAATTTTTGGATTGGCAGATCATCTAAATTTTGCCATCATTCGCCTTAAAAAGAAGCAACAATTTGATTATCCATTTTCTTATGATTTGAAAAATTTCTATCCACAAGAATTTCAAGTGGGTGAAATTGCTTTAACGATCGTGAAAAAGCGATTGCATGTAATTTTACCTAAAAGCGAAGCTACGGCGATTGCGATGCATTTTTTAAATTCACAAGTGACGGATCAAACTGACTTAGACCAAGATGTATTTCAAAAATTAACCGAACAGACTTTAGTAATTATTCAACGATTTTTTCCTAAAAATTTTGATCCTAATGATTTTACCTATAATCGTTTCATTCTACACTTGCACTATTATTTGCGTCGCCTAAAAAATAATCAGCAAATTTCTAAGAAAACTGATGCAGCAGTAGTCCGAACATTTAAAGCAAATTCTCCGAAAATTTACCGCTGCACGCAAGAGATTGTGACAAATATTGATGAACAATTGCATACTTTAACTACCGATGATGAAATGTTTTATTTAATGATTTACGTTCAACGTCTAGTTGATCAAACGACTGATAACTAATTTAACTTATTTTAGGAAAGGTATTATGAGCAAGAAAGAACAAGAATTTACGCAATTAGCCACCACTATTTTAAAAGAAATTGGGGGAAGTGCTAATGTCACTAGTGTTACGCATTGTATGACCCGTTTAAGATTTAATTTGAAGGATATGAGCATTCCTGATGATGCCAAAATCAAAAAAATTCCCAAAGTTTTAGGGGTAACCCGGGCGGGAGGCCAATATCAAATTGTTATTGGTCAAACGGTTAATGAAGTATATGATGCAGTAGTTAAGTCGGGTAATTTAACTACCGCAGCTCCCGTTGATGATAACAACCCAACTAAAAGTAATGTTTCTAAAGAAAAATTTACTTGGAAGGGTTTGGGGTCAACAATTCTAAATAAATTAGCTGGAAGTTTAACTCCCACAATTCCAATTTTAATTGCTGCTTCCATCTTTAAAATGTTAGTAGCAGTTTTAGGGCCATCAATGTTTAATGTTATTGGCACTAAAAGTGATTTGTATCAATTATTTACTTTGGTTGGTGATGCCGGATTTTATTTTTTGCCAATTATAATTGGGTATACTTCAGCTAAACAATTTAATACTTCGCCAATTTTAGGCATGTTTTTAGGGGCAATTATGTTGGACCCTAATTTGGTTAAGATTGTAAATGCGCAAAAGCCATTCACTGTTTATGGCATTCCCATGCATTTAGTTAATTATTCTAGTACGATCGTACCGATAATTTTGAGTGTTTGGTTAATGTCATATGTTAATCGCTTTTTTGAAAAATGGATTACAGCTTCACTTAGAACGGTCTTTGCCCCAACTTTAACAATCGCAGTAATGTTACCGTTAAGTTTGTGTGTTGTTGGACCTTTAGGTGGCTTTATTGGTGATTTTATTTCTCAAGGGATTATTTCCTTTGGTAAAATGGGCGGTATCTGGGCTGTCATTGGAATTGCAATAATTGGAGCAATCTGGGAGTTCCTTGTAATAACTGGGATGCATTTGGTAATGATTAGCGCCATGATGTTAGTTTTTGCGCAGCATGGTTTTGATAATTTTGTGAGTGTTGGTGCTTTAGCTGCTAGCTTTTCCGTTGCGGGGATGTGTTTAGGTGCGGCTTTTGCTTTGAAGAATAAAGAGGAAAAAGCACTAGCTTTTAGTTATGTTGTAGCTAATTTAGTTGGCGGTGTTACCGAACCAGGGCTATATGGCGTGGCTATTAAATATCGTCGGCCATTTATTGGAATGATGATTGGCGGCTTTTGCGGTGGTTTATATGCGGGTATTACACATGTAACGATGTACACTTTGGTTCCTGTGGCTAACTTCTTATCTTTAACTGGGTGCGTCGGTGGTTCCTTTATCAACTTGGTTAATGGAATTATTAGTGCCGTAGTTGCTTTTATTGGTGCGGCAATTGCCACTTATCTCTTAGGAATTAAAGAAGAAGCAACGGCTTAAATTGAAAGGAGCAAAGATGAGTCAATTATTGATCAGAGCAGATGATTTAGGATATTCAAAAGGTGTAAACTATGGCATTTATGAAAGTGTTAAAAATGGCATTATTAATAATGTTGGGGTAATGATCAATATGCCGGCAACAAAACACGGGTTGGATTTGCTGCAAGGCATGGATATCGATTTAGGATTACATACTAACATTTGTGCGGGGAGACCACTATCTGATCCCCAAGAAATTCGAAGTATTACTGATGAAAATGGTTTTTTTAAAGCTTCTAAAGTCTATCGTAATGCAAAAGCTGATTTTGTAGATTTGAACGAGGCAATTAAAGAAATTGAAGCCCAATATCAAAGATTTCTTAAAGTAGTAGGTCGTAAACCTGATTATTTTGAAGCTCATGCAATTTATAGTGCAAACTTTTTGAAAGCATTAGAAATAGTTGCCACGAAATACGATGCCGCATTATTGCCCTTTAATTTTGATTTAGATCCGGTAACTTTTAAATCGAAGACGACAATTGTAACTTTTATGGATAGCATGAAACCAAATTATGATCCTTTGCAAACTTTTAAAAGAGCCCTCGATTATAGTAAAAATTGTCCTGAAAATACGGTACCAATGATGGTCTGTCATCCCGGATATTTGGATCAAGATATTATGACTCATTCTAGTTTGACAATTCCTCGAACTCAAGAAGTGGCCTTTGTTTGTGATCCTCAAACTAAAGCAATTGTGGCTCAAGAAAAAGTTAAATTAGTACGGTACCATGAGTTAAGCTAAAGTTTATGAAATAAAGTAAAAAAAAGGAGTTCCATTTGGCTAAATAAGCAAAAGAGACTCCTTTTTTAGTGGCTTCTTCAAAATTTCTTACATAAATTAAAGAAAACGTAGTGAAAAATAATACGGAGTAATCCTTAAAATTTTCCTAATTTTAAGGTAGAATTAAACTGTTCAATTTAAGGAGAAAATAATGCAAGTTCGGTTTAGCCATATTTCATTGGCCTTTACTCCCGATAAAGATACTCTACATGATTTAAATTTTACGATTAATGATGGTGAATTAGTTTGCCTTCTTGGTCCTTCTGGCGGCGGTAAATCAACAACCTTAAATTTAATCAGTGGCTTATTAGTTCCAACTAAAGGGAAAGTCCTATTTGATAATCAGGATGTAACCAAAATGGGTCCTTCTGAACGTAAAATTGGAATGGTTTTCCAAAATTATTCACTTTACCCGCATTTAACGGTAGAAAATAATATTGCTTTTCCTTTAAAAATCGCTCATTGGAAAAAAGCTGATCGTTTGGCTCGTGCAGCTAAACTTGCT
Source organism: uncultured Lactobacillaceae bacterium (assembly GCA_945273735.1). Classification (GTDB taxonomy): domain Bacteria; phylum Bacillota; class Bacilli; order Lactobacillales; family Lactobacillaceae; genus Xylocopilactobacillus. The sequence continues at coordinate 6,215 of CALYPJ010000013.1, read as the reverse complement.
AAGTTAGTTCATGTTGAAGACCAGCTACAGAAAAATGTGAACGAACTTTCTGGAGGCCAACAACAGCGAGTTGCAATTGCTCGTGCTTTAGCTAAAGATCCGAACATTCTTTTATTAGATGAACCCCTTTCTAATTTAGATGCCCGCTTAAGGATGGAAATGCGCGAAGAAATTCGACGGATTCAACAGGAAACTAAAATTACTACGGTTTTTGTTACTCATGATCAAAGTGAAGCAATGCATATTTCCGATTCAGTAATGGTTTTACATAACGCACAAATTCAACAATATAGTAAGCCTAATGAATTGTATGACCATCCGGCAAATCAATTTGTCGCTAGCTTTATTGGGGATAATCCGTTGAATACCTTTGATCGTAGTCTACTTGATGATACTGAACTTAAAGAAGAATTAGGGGAAGTATATGATAAAGCAACAACTGTAGGCGTAAGAGCAGAGAATATTGTTTTAACTAAAAGTGAAGATACTTATCAACATGGAGTTCGTTGTAAACTATTAAAAAGTCATCGTTATGGATTAATTTCGACCCGCCTTTATTCTTTTAAGGGAATCGAATTGGATGCAACAGGATTAACTGAAATTCATGATATTAATGAAGAAGTTGAAATTTATTTTCAAAAACGCGGATTTTTCTTATTTGATGCATCGGGTAATAACTTGTTTTTGGAGTAGCTAAATGATTAATCAAAAAATTTCTTGGAAGCAGACCCTTCATGCTTTGCTTTATTTAGCACCCATGATGATTTTACTATCAATTTTCTTTTTATATCCAATTATATCAACCTTTATTTTAAGTGTTTTTAAGAAATATAATTTTTATACTAATGCCGGGCAAGGCATCGGTTTTGATAATTTCGCTTACTTGTGGCATGATCCGATGTTTCACCAAGCAGTGAAAAATACTTTCATTTTTGTATTGGGAGTGGTACCTGCTTCGATTATTATTTCTTTAGGTATTGCTTTATTACTTAACCGGTTCTCTAAGGTTCGAGGCTTTTTTCAAACGCTATACTTCTTACCATATGTCACCAGTACGGTGGCAATTGCAATGGTATGGACTTGGATTTATCACAGTGATTATGGCGTTTTAAACTTTATTTTAAAATTATTTCATTTGCCGCCAGTAGGGTGGTTAACTGACCCTCACTATACAATGCTGACGTTAATTATTTTTAGCATTTGGAAAAATTTGGGATTAAATATTATCTTATTTTTAGTTGCTTTAAATAGTGTGCCCAAGCAATATTACTTAAGTGCTAGTATTGATGGCGCAACTCCTTGGCAACAATTTACTAATATTACGGTTCCCTTAATTTCACCAACGACTTTTTTGTTAACAATTAATGCAATGATTGCGAGCTTTAAAGTCTTTGATCAAATTTACGTGTTTTACCACAATACGGCGGGACCTAATAACTCGGGAATGACTATCGTGTATTATCTCTACCAAAAATTTTATGTGGAAAATAATTATACGGTAGCTTCAGCAGCAGGTACCGTTTTGTTTGTAATTATCTTATTAGCAACGCTCTTACAAAACTATGTTTCAAAACATTACGTTCATTATTAGGAGATTATGATGACTAAACGTAAACTAGCCAATATTTTGTTTTTTTTAATTTTAGTTTTGGGAGCATTAATTATGGTTTTTCCGTTTTTCTGGATGATCTCAACATCAGTTAAAACTCCAAGTGAAGCCGCCCAAGTACCACCAATGCTTTGGCCTAAACATCCTCATTGGGTTAATTTTGTTAATGCCTTTCATGCAGCTCCTTTTGGGCGCTATTTGGTTAATAGTTTAATCGTAACCGTTTGTACTACTGCAGCCCAAATGTTTACTAGTATTTTAGCGGCATTTGCTTTTAGTAAATTGAAGTTTTGGGGAAAAAATCTAATTTTTATGATTTTTCTAACAACGATGATGGTACCAATTGAAATGTTAATTATTCCTAATTACGTCACACTATCTGAAACCCACCTAATGAACACTTATCTGGCCCTCATATTGCCTTGGGCTGCCAGTTTCTTTACGGTTTTTACCTTAAGACAAGCGTTTAATGCGGTACCGCCGCAGGTCTATTATGCCGCTAAAATTGATGGTGCTTCCGATTGGAAATATTTGTGGACCGTGTTAGTTCCAATTTGTCGTTCAAGTATTGTCGCAATGACTATTTTGGAGGTTATCTCCAGTTGGAATGATTTTATGTGGCCAATGATTGTGACTAATGATCCGAACATGCGCACCCTGCCGGTAGCAGTAGCAAGTTTTACCAACGATGTTGGTACCAATTATCCTTATATGATGGCAGCTGCGACTTTCGTCATTATTCCGATGATAATTTTATATGTTATTTTAGAGAAATATATCATTCAAGGAATCACTAAAGGTGGTCTTGTCGGATAATTATTTGATAGTTGCTAGACAGATTGATTAAATTTTTTTGACTAAATTAGAATCAAGTTTTTACTTTACTTATCTGATTAAAAAAGCCAACACTTTTGTGCTGGCTTTTTTGATGGTTAAGATTTTAACTCTTTTAGACTAGAACCAAAAATTTGGGTTATTGTGTCCGGATCGCGATGATCAAAGAATTGACTTTGATGCTGATTTAATTGAGCAATTGTTGTCATATCTGAAGGGGTTAAATTGAAGTCTAAAATGGCTAAATTTTCTTTCATTCTTTCTTGATGTACTGATTTAGGAATTACAATAATTTGCCGTTGTAATAACCATCTTAAAACAACCTGCCCCACTGATTTATGATATTTTTGGCCAATCGTTTTTAAAGTGCTATTGGTAAATAAGTGATTTTTACCTTCTGCAAAAGGAGCCCAAGCTTCAACTTGGACGTGATCCTGAATATTTGCGGCAATTTCGCGATTTTGCTGATACCAGGGATTAACTTCAATTTGATTAATTGCCGGTTGAATTTTTGTTGTTAATTCTAAATTTCTTAGCTGATCCGCATAGAAATTAGAGACGCCTATTGCGCGAATTTTTCCGGCTTGATAAGCTTCCTCTAAAGCTTGCCATGCTCCAATCACATCCCCATATGGTTGATGTAAAAGATAAAGATCGAGATAGTCTAGGTCTAATTTTTGTAAGGAATCAGCAATTCCCGCTTTGGCTCGTGAATAATTAGCATTGGAAACCCAGAGTTTAGAAGTTACAAAAATATCCTCGCGTTTTAAACCACTAGCTTTAATTGCTTTACCAACAGCAACTTCATTTTGATAAGCCGCCGCGGTATCAATTAAACGATAGCCAACGGCTAATGCATAACTAACTGCTTTTTGAGCAGCTAGGGGATCAGTAATTTGAAATACCCCAAAGCCAATTTGGGGCATTTTGACGCCATTATTTAAAGTTACTTCTGGAATGTTGCTCATTTATTTCACTCGCTTTCTACAAAACTTGTTTTAAATTATGATAAAAAGAAAAATGCGATTTGAAAATTACTTATTACACATGGTAGGATACGGTAAACGTATTCTAGGGGGTTAATAGTGGTTGATCAGTATTTATTATCAGAGTTAGTTAACTTTTATCATTATCAAACTTTAGCAAAAACGGCACAAAAAATGTGTTTAACTCAGCCTACCTTGAGTCGGGGAATGAAAAAGTTGGAGCAGGAATTGGGAGTAAAATTATTTGAACATCAACCAAATCGGTTAATTTTTAAGCCAACAGGAATTTTTGCTGCGAAAGCTGCTGCAAATTTATTGGCTCAGCAAAGTGATTTTGAAACTCAGGTTAAAAATTTTGAAGCTAGTCAAAAAAATATTAAAATTGGCGCCACGTTACCAGGCCCTTTATTAGTTTTAAAGCGAGTTAAAAAGGACCTGCCGCATAACTGGCAAATTATAACTAAATTGTTCCCAACGTCACAAATAAAAGAACTTTTATTAAAACGACAATGTTCCTTGATTTTTGCTAATCAAAAAATTGAATCTTCTGAAATTATAGGGAAGCAGGTCGGTGTCGAAAAGTTATTGGTGAATTTACCATTAACGATGGTTGCAAAAAATCAAAATAAAATTTCTTTTCGTGAACTCCAAAATTTAAATTTTGTAGTATTTAGTGAAATTGGGCCATGGCGTAAACTGGTTCAAGCCGAATTACCTAAGGCTAATTTAATGTTTCAAGAAAAGAGTAAAGCGGTAAAAGAGTTAATTGCTAATACTTCCTATCCCTTTTTTAAAACTAATTTTTCATTTGATCCAAATGGTAAAAAAAATTTAAAATCACGAAAGAGACGGTTACTGCCTTTAAAAGATGAAAAAGCAAAAATGCCAATTTACGTTAATTATTTGAAAAATCAGCCAATTAATTGGCATAAAATTGAGCAAATATTTTCAAAAACGGAAAAATATTTTGAAAATAACAAACAGTATTTTTAATTTATTTTACATTTGTTATAATTAAGTGGTCCCAAAAAATATAAAGGTTGTTTTAAAAGGAGGAAAATCTTTTGAAAATTAGGCAGAAAATTGGGGCCGTTATTTCACTAATGGTATTAGGAATATCATTAGTTGGCTGTGGGTCAAAAACTGGTAATCATTCAAAGAAAGTCAACATTTCAGCGGCTTTGGTTACTGATGGTGGTGGTGTTGACGACAGGTCTTTTAATCAAAATGGTTGGGAAGGACTTGAAGATTGGGGTCAAAAAAATCATTTGAAAAAAGGAATTGGCGGTTATAACTACGCTCAGTCTAATTCAGATGCAGATTTTACAAGTAATATTAATAAATTAATTCAGGCAAAATATCAAACAATTATTGGTATTGGGTATAAATTACAAACAGCAATTACAAACGCTGCGAAGAATAATCCCAATACCAATTTTGTTTTAATCGATGCAGTAGCTCCAGGGAAAAATGTTGCTTCGGTGACTTTTAGAGATAATGAAGGAGCTTTTTTGGCCGGAGTTGCGGCGGCTAAGACTACTAAAACAAAAAGGGTTGGTTTTATTGGTGGAATTCGCAGTGAAGTAATGGATCGCGTTGAAGCTGGTTATCGCCAAGGAGTAGCTGCAATAGATAAATCAATTCAAGTAGACGTTAAATATGCAGAATCTTTTAGTAAACCAGATGTTGGTCAAGCACTAGCTCAGGCGATGTTTAACAACCAAGTAGATGTAATTTTTCAAGGTTCAGGGGGTACAGGTAATGGCGTTTTTTCGGCGGCTAAAAACGTAATTAAACATCAAAAAGTATGGGTAATTGGAAGTGATCGTGATCAGACAGCAGAAGGAAAATATGGCAATAAAAGTTTAACCTTGACTTCATGTACTAAAGGGGTCAAAAAATCAGTTTATAATTTAGCGACTGCGGCACAAAAAAATAAATTTCCTGGGGGTAAAATCACTTCTTATGGTTTGAAAGAAGGCGGCATGGATTTAATACATGGAAATTTAGATGAAACTACTTGGAAAGTAGTTCAAGATTATCGAAATAAAATAATTACTGGTGACCTTAAGGTGGCGCAGAAAGTTTCTCAAATTAAGTAAAGTCAATCATAAATTTTTGAATGGTAATTTTCAAATTGCTAATTTTGGTATTAGGAATAAAACTACTTTTTTTGTAGTCCTAATACCTTTTTTATAGCAATTTTATGTAATTCTTTTAGTAGTGAGATGGGATTACTTTTTTTAATATAAAAGGATAGTAGACGAGTTCATTAATAGAATTTATAATGATGATTTAGAAAATTAAATTCATACCTGGATTGGGTAAATAAGAACAAGGTGAAATATGACACAAGAAATTACAAATTGGCGTTCTTTAGGTGGAATTGTTGGTGCCGGTGGTAAAAAAGTTAAAGAAGGAATGTTGTTTCGAACGGGGCAACTCTTTGATTTGACTGCCGAACAAAAAGCAGATTTGCAAAATAAATATCAGATTAAACGAATTTTTGATTTTCGGGGTGATAAAGAGCGTAGTGAATATCCAGACTATCTTTGGGACGGCGTTGACTATGTCGTTTTAGATGTTTTAAAAGCGGCTAAAATTAATCAAGCCAGTGTTGATGAAATTGTTTCCGGTAATAGCAAAGCTGAAGAAGATATGTTAATTACTTATGAGGAATTAGCGTTAACCGATTCAGCACGGCAAGGCTATCACGATTTTTTACTTAAACTAATTACTGATCCGGTACCAATGGCTTTTCATTGTTATGCTGGTAAAGATCGTAC
>CALYPJ010000012.1 GCA_945273735.1 uncultured Lactobacillaceae bacterium | reverse complement strand
AAACCAAATGGTAACTGTAATCTTAAATTCACTGGTGAAACAGTCCAAATTGCACTACCAAGATCGGAAGTAACCGTTAAAGCGTTAGCAAAAGAATTTAGAAAAAAGTAGATAAAGGATGGTCTCATGTTCCTTTAATGACCTTCGCTACCCATTTTCTTCAATCATGCTTTTTTATTTCTCCTAAAATCTTTATTGTAAAAGCAACATATCTATTTATTAATTTTATCTTAATACTGTATATTTATCTAATCAATGAGCACAATCTATCGTTATATAATATCTTTTTATTTTTTTATACTATATTTAAATATAAGTAATTATTTTTAAATAATTTTACATTTATTTTATGACCAAAATATGAGAAAATATTTTCCGAATTCTTATTTTATGATCTAATCAAAAAAACCAATAATTAGGGATAAAACTTATGAGAAAAAAAATACCGAGACGATTTTATTTAAAAGGAAAGGTATCATCTCGAACTAAACGTCAAACTTTTTGTAAGGGAAGAAGATTAATTCTTGAAGATCAAAATCTAGAATTGGTAAAAGAAGGAGTTAGTTCTTTAGCTTTAAATTTAAATGAAAAAGATTCAAAAAAGCCTCAAGCCATTAATGGCGCCACTTTAACTGCAGCTCCTGTTACTTTTGACGTTATTAAAGCAACAAATGCTAAAGTTACACCTAGTAAAATAACCCCTATTCATTTCAAGTACTTGAGAAACCATTACATTTTTAAACATTACGGCCGAATTTTCCGAGAAATTTGTGGTTGGGCGATTCTAGTTTCGGTTATTTTTAGTTATCCGCAAAGTACTCTTTATTTCATTTTAATTTGGTTGGCTCTATGGATTTTAACTTTTGGTCATCTCATCGACCGTTACTAAATTTTATATCGGAGAAGATAATGCATGTTTAAGTTTATAATTTTGATTCTTATTTTTCTAACTAGTTATTTTCTTTATCATACTCATCAAAAATTTAAACTAAAACAAAATATTACTATTCCAGCATTAATAAGTGGGCTGTTATTAATAGGGGGCTTTACTTTAGGTTTAATCAAAAATAAAAATACCCCCATTAACTACACCGCTAGTCAATTAAATTTAATTAAGAGTAGTTATCAAAAAGCAAACAAAAATAATCAACGCTTAAAACAACAGCTTAAACAGTTAATCAACCAAGAAAAATTAGCAGTTGCTGCTAAAGAAAAAGCTGAAATTAAATACAATGAACAAAAAAATCAATATGAAGCTAAAAAAGAACAAGACCGCTTAGCTTCCCATCAACAAAAGCAAAATATTGAAAATAATAATAACCAAAATGCTCAAGGTGTAACCGTTTGGATTACTCTAACTAATGGCACAAACTATCATTATGATTCTAATTGCCGTGGCTTAAATCGCACTAACAGTAAAATGGAAGTACCGGAAAAACAAGCTCTCGCTCAAGGTTATAAATTATGCAAATTTGAGGGAGGACAATAATTTGTTATTCAAAAAAAATAATATTCTAGCGTTAATTGCCTTTAGTTCCCTAGTAATGACCGGTTGTAGTGATCCTAATGCCGCTAAACAAAAGGAAATAAATCAAGAGTATCTTAAAACTAAAGCTAATTACGATAAAGTTGCTGCAGAAAATGAAGATCTTCAAATAGAAATTCGCGTTAGAGAAAAAAATATTAAAGAAGCTAACGATGAAAAAGCTAAGTTTGAAAAAAAGATGCAAGAAGATAAACCATAATCTTACTGGTTTATTTTTTTTGCAAAGGATTGATAATATTTTGGAACTCAAAACGATGATTCTCAAATTTAAACTTTAAAATTGAACAATTTTTAAAGCCTTGAAAATTAAATTTACGATTCATTTGATCCCAACCAATCCATTTTCGTAAAAACATAAAAATTGCTCCAGCGTGACTCACAACTAAAACCTTTTGATGATGAGGTCGTTCCATAATTTCAGTTAATGTCTGAACCATTCGTTTTTGAACTTGACGATCAGACTCACCGCCAAATTGCACAAAGAATTCACCATAACTATGTTTTTTCGGATCCTGTGGCGGATTCAAGGTTTCACTTTCACCTTCAAAAACCCCAAAATTCCATTCTTTAAGTCCCTTCACTCGTTCATAAGACAAAGAACTGACTAGTTCTAAAGTATCACAAGCACGTTCTTGCGTAGAAGCATAAGCATGGTCAAAAGTTATACCACTTTGGCTTAAACTTTCGCCAACTTGTTGTGCATCTTTAATTCCTTTTTCCGTCAAAGGTGAATCGCTAAAACCTTGAATTCGATGCAATTGATTAAACAAAGTTTCTGCATGGCGCATTAAATATAATTCTTGACTCATCTACTCTTATCCTTTTAATTTAAGACTTATTATTTAATTTTTGCTGTAACTTTTGGGTTTGCATTGAAGTTTGGGCAATACCAACAAAATTAAGACCAGATCTTTTAGTTACTCGATTGATCGTACCATAAGCAGCATTAATTGCCACACTTTGATTTTCAGCCGCTCCTTGAAGAATAAAACCTTTTAAATCATCATTAAATGATCAATAAACGTTTTGAGATATCCGAACATATTAGATCAATAAACTAGCGTCCCAGTTACAATAACCTGAGCTTTTTTTAATTGTTGCCATATTTTTGCAAAATCTCCGTCTCTTTGACCAATTTGTGGAATATGATAATCCACTAAATTAACTTGTTGATAGGTAAAGAAACCAAATAATTGTTTCGTTAAAATTGTCGTATTCCCATCCCGATTTTGACTAGCATTTTAAAAAAATCCTTCGGTGATTTTTTGCCGCGGTTGCGGTGCTTGAAAATCCTTTTTTACTGCTGAAGATGATGAAAATACAGGAGAGTTTTGGGATTGTGAAAATGATTTAATACCCAAGCTCCAATACCACCGCCAATTAATAAACCTAAAACTAACCACCAGATGTTTATGGGTATGATTATCACTTTGATTAACCAAAGTATCTAATTCTTTACTTGGTTTTAACTTATAAATACCTGCAACCGAAAAAAGGAAAGTCCTTTTTCTATTAGATAAATCGTTAACATCGGAGAACGCCATTATTTTAATTTTATCGTTAACTTTTAATTTATTTTTTCTGCATTTAATTCCAAACTAACTATGTTATTACTTTTATTTGACTCATTAGATACTATTGCAGCATTAGTTATTAACCAGTCCAACATCGTACAAAGTATGGTCAAAACTGTTATGGATAATAGACAGTAAACAATCAGATTCTTGAAATATTGTGGTAGACATAAGTTTTTATGTTTCATATGCTCAAGTCCTTACGCTTATTGGAGAATCATACACTCAACTTAAGTCACAAGAACACCAGTAAAAAGAGCATGGGACAAAAATTTAGCTGTTTTTTTCCTTTTTTACGTGTAAATAAACTACTACGGAACCAACAATTGCCACAAAAATCATAAATGATGAAGTTAATATTATATTTGCTTCGACGTTATTAAACAAAAGCTGTCCTGGATTGCTTAGATTTGTTACAAACTTTTGAACATTACTATTAACAATGGGAAAAAGGTTCAGCAATTTACTAATAATTCCACTTCGAAATACTATAGTTAATAGCAAAGGTATAAAGTAGAATAACAAAGAAACGGCTAATGATGTTGACGAATTCTTTGTATAACTCGAAATAAAGCAGGTAATAAGAATCGTAAACATTAATCCCAAATATTGGACAGCGATAGTCCAAAATAAAAGTTGCATGAAATTCATATTAATTGGAAAATTAAAAATATTCCAAAAAAGATTCAATTGGATACTGGTATCCCAACCACTAAAACTAAAGTATTTTCCAAAAATACCAATAGTAATTAATTGAACTATAACAAATATTGTGGTAGAAATAATGAAAGTAGCTAATAATTTGGATTTTGTTAGTTTGGTTCTCCCATATTTAGTTGTCAACAACAAGGGCATTAAATGTTTTGATTCATCACCTGAGAACACAGATGAACAAAGATAAATAGCCAATACTGAAATTAAAATTATTGAGGCACTCATTAACGAGAATAATTGATACCATGGTGCAAAATTTCCAAGTTTCAATTTAGAGGGTGGTATTACAGTTCCTAATTGATTTACCGGCATAATTTCAACACCTTTTCGACTTACTTTTTCACTACCATAAAATTTATCTTGATAATTTTCAGGGATAAATTTATCTGCTACAGCCCAAGAAAAAACGTCCATAAAATGTTTTTTTCTATATTCTTTGTTTTGAGTTTCTGCTCGAAAATCAATAATCTTTTCAATTCTATCGTCTGTTAAGGGACCCGTATGTTGTTCAGCTATTTTTTGATTTAACATAATAGCCTGGCGTCCGTGTATGGGATCAGAAGATGAACCACCCTCCAATTGCGAACCAATAAAGAATGTGCTTATTATTCCGCCTAGAATTAGGATAGCGATGATAACCCCTCCGATAGCAGCTTTGTTATTTATTAATTTTTTTATTTCAAATTTAATCATCGTGATAACCTTTCATTGCTGAAGTAGTATAAGTAAAGATCTTCAAGTGTTGGATCCACTTTTTTCGCCTGTTCATTAGGTTTTTTGTTGCTAATCACACGAAAAATAATCCCTTCAGGAGTATTTTTTTTATTAACCAGAGTAAAATTCGATAAACTTTGGATTGACGTCTTTCCCTTTTGAGTAAATTCCCAGACGCTATTTTTAATTGTTGACAATAGATTTTCCGCAGTGCCTTTTTCTTTAAATTTTCCATCTTTTAAAATTAATATTTCATCAGCAATATACTCAACGTCTGATACAATATGAGTTGAAAGTATAATTATTTTATTGTTTGATAAAGAACTAATCACATTTCTGAAACGAACCCTCTCTTCTGGGTCGAGTCCTACGGTTGGCTCATCGAGAATTAAAATTTTGGGATCATTAATTAACGATTGTGCAATACCTAATCGTTGTTTCATACCACCTGAGTATGAATTAATTCTTTTATGTTCAACATTATTTAAACCAACTAATGATAAAAGACTAATGCCCTTATCCTTAGCGGCTTTTTTACTTAACCCTTTGAGCATACCTATATATACTAGAAACTCTAAACCAGTAAATTGTGGGTAATAATTAAAAATCTGGGGTAAAAATCCTAAATTAGAATAATAAAATTGTAAATTTGAATCGATAATTTTTTCGTCAAAATATACATTTCCCGAAGTAGGTTTGATCACTCCGCAAATAATGTTAAGCAATGTACTTTTTCCAGCGCCGTTTGCACCTAAAAGACCATATATCCCATTGGAAAATACATGAGAGATGTCATCTAATACAGTTTGTTTACCGTATGCCTTTGTAATTTTTTTTAAAATTAAATCCAATAATCTATTCTTCCTTAATTTTTTGAAATCCAGGATAACGTTGTATACATTTTAAAATTGCAATTTTCAATTTTAAGATATATTTAAATCATAAACTCCCCGGTATTTTGAGATTTATGATTTTGAATATTGTATTTAAAACATCAAGATAAACCAACGACTTTCAATTTGTTAATACGAATACAAAGGATAATATAAAGGGAATGATGTATAACATGATGTTATCAAAGTGAAATAATTTTCCGAAAATTTTAGTTCTTAGCTGCAATAGTTAAGAAAAGTCAAAGAGGCAGATAATATAAAATTCTAAAATAAAAGCTGATCAAATCCGAAATTTTTAAGGATTTAATCAGCTTTTTCTCCTAACTCTCATCCATGTTCATCAACGAAATTTTTTGTACGTTATCCCTGTCGACAAGTTTTTTTACAAAGAAACGTAGATATAATTCGTGTTCATCGTTGTCTAATTTTCAAAACAAGTAGTTTATGTTGATAAAAATGATAGACTGACCATTTTGATACGTTCTTTATAAGAATCCAACTCTTTGGTCACGTCATCTCTATTATAAAAATATAATGTTTTTATTTTTTCTAAAAAATACAATACTGTTCACTTGTCATTATTATATTACAAAAAGTAGTAAACAGCAATCATATAGCAACTATTAATTTAGTTCTTATGAAATATCATTATTTGTATTAATGGGTTTTGCTTCAGTAATTTTTTTATTCAAAATATCATAACTGATAGTGTACATTTTATCTGCTTCAATTCTGGTCTTTACTTGAAACTTTCGCATAGCCAATTTTCATATCAAACACCCTTATCAAACATTTCCAAACCTTGTTTTACCGTGCTTTTCCAAGTCTTAAAAGGATATACCCTTGTTGACCCGGGTGTTACATCTAAAGTAAATACCTGGCTAGTATTAACTTTACTACCAGGTTTTAAAATGCCTTGAATAACGGGGGCAATCAATGGAACCAAAAAAAATGAATCTTTAGTAGTAGAAGTAATAGGACATACAATCACTTGGCTATGACCTTTATTATAGCCATTCTTACTAATCACTATTGCTGGTCTACGCTTTTTAATTTCTGTCCTAACACTAGGATCAAAATTAACGGTTATAATATCCCTTTCCAAAAAATTATGATGGGTCGTCATATTCGTCCCACTCACTATCCATTATTTTCATGTTTTTTAGTAAATTATCTGGATCCATATTTTTCAGTTCTTCATCAGTAGCAGTGGCATAGTAGTCGGGTATTTTAGGTATTAAAGTTATATAGCCATTTTCATCTTGATACATATAAAACTCTTGATTTTCTTTAACATTGAGTTCTTTTTTCATAGAGATTACAACTGAATTACCTTGTTTTCTCGTCTTAACTTTACCAATGCTTTTTCCAATGCCAATATTTTCAATGTTTTTAACTTCTCCCATTTTATGCCTCCATACAGTTCCTTTGTTTTAAATATTATACCCGTTTCCACTGTAGTTATAATAGAACTTCACTTTAATATTGATCATTACTTTGTTGCAATTTTACACGTAACATAATAAGTTGTTAGTAAAATTGAATCATATTAGGAGGCAAAAAATCATTAAACAAGCGGATAAAGTTAAAAAGAAGATAACGGACAAATCACTAATTTAGAAGCTCAAAATATTGGTGTATCACGTACGACACTACTGTGAATGAAGCAAAATAAACAGAAATACGGACTTTTTATTTTTCATTTCCCGCTATAATATCAGCAATTAATTCTTGACGTTCTCGATTACATGAATTTAAATCACCGGTTTTTAAAACTTCATCATAATAATGTAACTTATAATTAATCATTTTTAGGGTCTTTTCGAGCGCTTCAATTTCCTTATTTACTTTTTGCTTTTGCTTAACGAATAATTCTCGTCGCTCATTAGCTGTATCTAAACCTTGATCCACCAATTTAAAGTAATTTTTTATATCTTTCAGTGGAAGATTTGTTTTTTTTAAACATTCAATCGTCTTTATGGTAACCAAATCTTTAGGTAAAAATTCCCGAACGCCATTGGCATCTCTTTTTACAAAAGATAATAAACCAATTTTTTCATAATAACGTAAAGTATAAGAACTAATTCCTAACATTTCACTAACTTCTTTAATATGATATGTTTTCATTTTTTTACCTTCAAAGCTCACTTTTGTTATTTCTCATCAATTTTACCAGAAACTGAAATCAATGAAAGTAATAACATTAAAGTTAAAGTCGATGCTAAAGTTAATAAGACAAGACAATTAGCCACAATGAATCGTCAAATGATTATCCAAAAGCAAAAAAATCCCACAATATTCATTGCCTTTACTAATATAAAAATCTTAACTAAAATTCCTGAAATTACCAAAGCTTACGTTAAACTCGGTCAATTTTTTACCGCTAAAAAACTCCTTTGAATTTTGATCAAAGGAGTTTTTTTAATGATGTATTGGAGCAACATGTACTTTAACTTTTTGTTTTCTTATATCTTTTAAAGTTGTATCAGTAATCTGGTCATCAGTAATCATTGTATCGATTTCATTAACTTTAGCAAAAATTCGAAAACTGTCTTGGCCAATTTTTTCTGAATCGCAAAGCATAATTTTCATTCGTGCAATTTCTAAAACAGCTTGTTTTAAGGTTGCAGTACTAACATTGGGGGTCGAAAAGCCTTTAGCTACTGTCATGGAAGTTGTCGCAAGAATCGCTTTATCTACCAAATATTGCTTTATTTGTTGGACGACTTCTTCACCATAAGCATAATGAAAACCATTGCGCACCCCGCCACCTAAAAGTTGAATTTGATAATTGGTATTGTCACTCAATAATAATGCTTCTTGTAAATCATAAGTTAGAATTCGTAAATTTTTCTTTTTTGAACTAATTAAAGCTTCGGTAAAAGCCAAACAAGAAGTTCCAGTATCAATCATTAAGGAATCACCATCCGCAATTAAAGCGACTGCTTGATCAGCAATCGCTCTTTTTGCCGGAGTAATATCACGAGTTATTGGAATATCTTCAAAATTACGTTGCAAAATTTTAATTGCACCACCATGAGTTCGGGTAAGTAGCCGTTTCTTTTCCATCTGCCGTAAATCAGTTCGAATTGTACTCCCTGAAACGGAAAATTTATTTACTAATTCGCCAACCTCTACTCGACCATTTTGATCCAACAAATTTAAAATCTCATCTTGCCTTTCTTTAGCATATAAGGTTTTATTCTCCAATTCTCTCACCACTCATTTAATTGTCTTTTTATAATACCTTAACACATTTTGAGCAAGAAATCGGTAACATAAACTTATTTAAATTCAATTACATTCTTCAGTCCTTGACCATCTCGTGCATTTTGATAAGCAAGTGAAAAATCATCAATTGAATATCGTGCCGTAATTAATTTTGACAAAGGTAAACGACCACTAGCAGCGAAAGCCAAAGTTTGGCGATAAGTACTGAGACTAGCTCGTGTACAACCATATAAGCGTAATTGTTTATAGTGCAACAAATTAGTATTTAATTTTACTGGTTCCCGATTTTGAGGTAATCCCCCAAAGAATAGTAGCCGTCCATTCATTGCCATGTAATCAAAACTCGCTTCTTGCGCGGGAGCAGCAGGAGCCGCAATAATACATAAATCGACTCCTTTTTGATCCGTATTTTCGGCAATAGCCGCTTTTAAATCAGCATTAGTAATGGTAATTACATCAGGCAAAATTTCGTGCACAATTTGAAGTCGGGATTCATTTAAATCATTCATCATTACTTTTTGAGCCCCTTGAGCCAGAGCTAACATAGCATGCATAATTCCAATTGGTCCCGCACCAATAATTAAAACTTTATCTCCCGGATATACTTGAGCAATCTTTTGACCATTAAAAACACAACTTAAAGGTTCAACAATTGCCGCAGTTGCAAAATCTAACTCTTCAGGTAAGGGTGCTAGATTACCTTGCCTTACCGCTTTAGCTGGAATTTTTAAATATTGCGCAAATCCTCCCGGTAAATTAATACCAAAGGCTTGATAATTTGAGCAAAGATGCGTATTACCACTAACACACTGATCACAAATTCCACACCCCATATTAGGAGCAATCGCTACTCTTTGACCTACTTCATATCCTGAAACTGCAGCACCTACCTTAGCAATAATTCCCGAAACTTCATGACCAAGCGTTAATGGATGCGTCTCGTTAACCCCAGGATAACCATTTTGAATCATTCGGACATCGCTACCGCAAATTGCTGCCGCTTTAACTTGAACCAAAATCTCGTTATCTTTAATTTGCGGTTGGGGAACCTCAACATTTTTTATTACATTTTTACCAAATAATTGAACTGCTTGCATCATTAATCATCCTCTCTAATCTTAACTACACGGTGCTGTAAAAGTGATTCTAATCCTGCATCAACTAATTTAACTGCCATTTTACCATCTTCACCGGTAACTACAGGTTGCGTATCATTGAGAATAGCATCAACGAAAGCTTGATCTTCCGCAACATAAGCATTACGAAATAGATAACGCCAGCTATTCATTGCCGTTTGCTGTGAATGATGAGTTCGGTTAACTGTCACCACGTTGTATTTAGTTTGTGTGCCAATTTGCATAATGCCATCTGTACCTAAAATTTCCACTCGAGCATCATAACCATATTGCACATATTGAGCACCATCAATCATTCCCAATTTACCATCAGAAAATTTTAAATTCATGGCGACGGTATCATAAAAATTAGGATATTGAGCTTTCACTTGTGGTGAACGAAAATTACCGCCGATTGCATAAATTTCCGCAATTTCACTACCAGCAAACCAACGTAAAGTATCTAAATCATGACTATTCACCTCACCAATTGGTCCATTACTTTTACTAATATCAAACATCCAGGGTTGAGGTTTACTAGGTCCATGAGTTAAAGATTTAATCATCACCACAGAACCAATCGCACCTTCATCAATTTGTCTTTTTGCTTCTTGAAAACTTTCATCAAAACGCCGCATAAAACCGACTTGTAATTTAACGTGATTGGCTTTAGCCGCAGCAATCATTTCATCACATTCAGCTACCGTCATTGCTAAAGGTTTTTCACAAAAAATATCTTTTTTGGCTGCGGCAGCCGCAAGGACAATTTCTCGATGTAAAACCGTGGGGGTTACAATAATTACGGCATCAATTTCATCATCAGCTAAAGCTTCATGGTAATCAGTGAAAGTTTTAGCTACTTGTAACTCTTGTTGAACTTTTTGTAAATTTTCTGGATTAACATCACAAATGGCTGCAAGAGAGGCATGGTTGATTTTACTAATTAGATTTCGCGCATGAATCATTCCCGCTCTTCCGGTACCAATTAAACAAATATTTATTTCTGTATGCTGAGTCATTTACGCATTAACTTCCTTTCCTTTATAGCGCATTTTTTTCAAGAATGTAATTAGAAAACCACTAATTACTGTTCCAACAACTAAGGCAATTACATATAACAACACGTGAGATACCGCTCCCGGAATTAAAAAGACAAAGAAGCCACCGTGAGGCACTGCAATACCACATTTAAACCACATTGATAAACCACCAGTAATTGCTGAACCTACCGTCATTGCTGCCAAGACCCGAATTGGATCGGTTGCTGCAAAAGGAATTGCCCCTTCCGAAATAAACGATAAGCCTAATACCCAAGCTGACTTTCCGGCTTCACGTTCGTCTTTAGAGTAGAGATTTTTACCTAAGACTGTTGACGATAAAGCTAAAGCTAGTGGTGGAACCATACCGGAAACCATTACTGCTGCCATAATCGGACTCGTTTGACCGGCAGAAAGATTAGTTAAGGAAGCAACCCCAAAGAAATAAGCTGCTTTACCAATTGGTCCCGCAAGATCGATTGCCATCATTGCGCCCAGAATTAAACCTAGAAGTACGGAATTAACGCCAGTTAAACTATTTAACCAAGCAGTAATTCCTTTATTTAAAGCGGTAATTGGAGTACCAATAATAAACTTCATTACTAAACCCACAAACAAAGTTGAGATCAAAGGAATAATTAAAATTGGCATTAAACCAGAAAAAGAACTTGGTAATTTGATCCACTTTTTCATGGCTAAAACTGTATATCCTGCTAGAAATCCCCCTAATAAAGCGCCTAAAAATCCCGCATTCATTGAAGAAGAAAGCATTCCCGCAACCATGCCTGGAACTAATCCTGGTCGATCAGCAATTGAAAAAGCGGTATACCCAGCCAGTACCGGCCACATTAATCCCATTGCAGTACTGCCTAATTTAGAAATTGCTTGTGCCAAAACCCCATGAGCATTAATTCCGCCAACAGCAAAAGCTAAAGCGGTACAAATACCACCAGCAACCACAAAGGGGATCATATAAGACACCCCAGTCATTAAATGGCCATAGATTCCTTTAGCTTTATTCCCAACGTTGTTGGTTGCTTGGGGTTCTGTTGAATTGGCTGAAGCATCATTGGAACTATCTTTATTTTCTTGATAAACAGGTGCCGTTTTTACGCGTTCAAAAAGTTCTTCTGGATGATCCACTGCTTCGGTAACATCAACATCAAGTAACTTTTTACCTGAAAAACGGTCTTTATTAACTGTAGTGCTTGCCGCAATAATTACCCCATCAGCGGCGGCAATTTCCGCGCTAGTTAAGGCATTTTCTACGCCAATAGATCCTTGAGTTTCTACTTTAATTTCGACCCCTAATTTTTTAGCTGCCGTTTCCAGATTTTCCGCCGCCATATAAGTATGGGCAATGCCTGTGGAGCAAGAAGTAATCGCAACAATTTTCATTTTCTTTTCTCCTTGAATTAATTCTCAAAAACTTGATAAAGTTCTTCTGGTGATTGAGCTCGTAAAATGGCTTGTCGATTTTCTTCATGCATTAATTTACGAGCAATTTGACTAAGAATTTGTAAATGCTCATTACTAGAATTTTCAGGTACAGCTATTAAAAACATTAAATAAACGGGTTTATTATCCATCGAATTATAAGTAATCCCTTTGTTGCTTCTTCCAAATGCTAAAGAAGATTTTAAAACTGCTGCAGTTTTACCATGAGGGATAGCGACTCCATTACCGATGCCCGTAGTATATTCTTCTTCACGTTTAAATACGGCCTTTAAATAGGTATCTAAATCATTAATTTGCTTAGCGTCTTTAATTTTTTGTGCAAGTTCTTTAATTGCTGCTACCTTTTCTGTTGCTTGCAAATCAAAAGTAATTAAATCTGGCGGCATCAATTTTCTTAATGCAAAATCTGCTGCCATTTCAATCCCCCTTACGTTCTTTTTTTAGTTCATTAATGATTGCTACTCCATGACTAGTACCAATTCGTTGAGCACCGGCATCAATCATTGCTTTTGCATCAGCTAGTGTTTTAATCCCGCCAGCAGCTTTAACTTTGACCTCAGAACCAACTTCTTGTTTCATTAACTTTACGTCTGCTACTGTTGCCCCGGCACTTCCAAATCCTGTAGATGTTTTTACAAAATCAGGCTTTATTTCTTTGGCAATGTGGCAAGCATTAATTTTATCTTCATTACTTAAATAACAATTTTCAAAAATTACTTTGATTAAAACTTGGGCATTGTGACATACTTGCACCATTTGACGCATTTCATCTTCAATATAATCAAGCTGATGATCTTTTAATTTCCCAATATTTAAAACGTAATCAATTTCATCAGCTCCTGCTTCGATCGCATTTTTAGCTTCAAAAACTTTCGTCGCAATTGTGGTTTGACCCAGCGGAAAACTAATTGCTGCACCAACATGAATGTCCGTATTTTTTAATATTTGATGACAAAATGCTACTGGCACCGAATTAATTGCCACCATCTTAAAATGATTAGCCTTTGCTTCATCACATAATTTCTGTAAATCTTTTTCTTGGGCATAAGCTTTTAAAAATGTATGATCAATCATTTGCGCTAATTGATCGACCTCGATTAATTTACTATTCATTATTACCTCCTTTTGTTTCCGCTTACATACTAGGTCATTGTTTTTGCTTTGTCAATAAATAAAAGAAAATAATTAATTATTTTCTTTTATTTACTTTCAATTATATTAATTAATTTAAGGATCAAAAAAACTCCCTTGAATCGCAAAATTCAAGGGAGTTTAATCTCTAAGTTTACTTACTAAATTAAAAATTAAATTGGAAATATAATTTTAGGAGGATTAAGCTTTAACTCCAGTCCAACGGACATAAGCTTGCATTACTTCAGTACCTGAAACAAATTCATCAGGTTGAAACTCTTTAATTACATCGCCTAAAGATTGGGCGTTTTCAAATTGCATTTTTAATTCAACATCTTGATATTGACTAGCTAAATCAGCTTTTGAGATCGGATAAGTAATTGTTTTTTGTTCAAGAGCTTGAACAAAATAATGCATATCATTAGGACCAAAATTCATCTTACTTTTCCTCCTTTTTGAAATCATAAAGTGATTTATCAAAACCCATTTCCTTACCATGAGCGGCATTAGGATTAGTTCCACCACGGTGGTTACCTAAGTAATTTAAGTCACCCATTAAAGCTTGTTTTTGAATAGCATCAGCTAATCCAGGATAAACATCGCATTTCAAAGTATATGGTGCTTGTAGTGGTGCTTGAGCATAAATATCACCATCAGGATTTACCGCCATACTGTTACCAAACCAGCAATAAGCATCATCTAAACCACACTCATTAGTTGATAAAACATAGCATTTATTGAAATAAGCACCAGCTTTATTTGTCGTCTCATAAACGCGTTCATAAGGTGTCATGTAAGCAGAAATTCGAATAATTACATTAGCTTTCTTGTAAGCTGCTTCTTTCCAAGTATCGATGTAATCACCATCAGAACAAATAATTGTTGCAATTCGTGAGCCTTTAGGACCATCAAATACTTTAATCTCACTACCTGGATATGTTGGTTCAATTGGGTTCCATGGATTAGTCTTTGTATAAAGATTTGCGATTTCACCTTTATCATTAATCGTAATTGCTGCATTTTGAACGGGTTCACCATTTTTAAGATCGATGTACGCTCCAAAAACTAACCAAACACGCAATTCCTTACAAACTGCTTTTAATTGAGCAATATTATCGTCATCCAAAGTTACCGGATAATTATGAGCAGTAGGGCTAAAACCATGCAAAGCAGTTTCTGGAGTAACCATTAGGTCAACTCCCGGTAAACCAATTACTGTACGACGCATCCATTTAGAAATTTCAGCAACATTAGTTGGGATATCATCCAATTTTGTTACTGCTTTTTTAACAGGCATTTGGAATAATGCCACACTTAAGCATTTAGTTTTAATTTCGCCCGGAATTGGGAAACAAGAACCATAATTCATTTAAATTAACCTCCTAATTTTTTGAATCATAAATTTTAAAACCAGCAATACAGATACCAACACAAACGGCAACGATTAAGAAACAATAACCAACCAAATTAACATTGATATCAACCAACGCTCCGGATAAAGGAGCAGCTAAGAAAGTGCCGGCATTTAAACCAATATTCATAATACTAATTGCTTGTGGTGAATAACGACTGTCTTTTTCAGTCAAAGGTGCCAGAGTATAGATTACACTAGGTAAACTGCCATCGAAGAAGGGGAATAAAACGATCATAACCCAAATCATGGCATAAGATTTAGTGAAGTTAAATGAAATTAAACCAATAATTCCATAAATAACGGCTGCCACTAAACCAAATAATTTCTTGTTGGGAATTCGATCTAATACGAAACCAATAATTACCATATAAACGATTTCAAATAAATAAACGTAACCAATTAAAGGAGTTACATGGTTTAATGGAATATTGGCATTTCTAGCCCAACTATTGCCAATCCAAGAAACAAAAGTAAATGAACATAGCGTAAACAAGAAAGCAGCTAACGCCATAATCCAAGTTGAAAGTGATTTTACTCCTTGAACAATATCTTGACGGTCAGAAGTTACATTTTGTGGTTCAACTTTATGAGGTTCAGAAACAAACATGCTATATAAAACAATGGAAATAGCACAGGCAATAATTCCTAACCACCAAAGTCCCCGCCAAGTAAAATGTTTTACTAGTGGTGAAGCCGAGAAGAATAAAATTGCTTGAGAAATGGTCATCCAGCTCGTCCAGATAGTCATTGGCAACCCACGTTCTTCAGGTTTAAACCACATTGTAATTACCATTGGTCCTAATACTGAAATTATGCCAACGCCCATTCCTTCAATAAAACGGCTAAACATCAGGATAACAACATTATTAGTTAATACTCCCATCAGAGAACCAATAATTGCAATAACTAAAGAAGCTAAGCCTGCTTTTTTAACCCCAATTCTCTTAATAATTGATGATGCTGGCAAAGCAACAAACACCCCAATTAAAGAAAAGATTGAGCTTAACCACCCTGCTGTTTGCGCATTAATTTTAAAGTTTGCCATTAATATTGTAATAATTGGTGAAATTTTGTTTTGAACTAAAGCTAATGAAATTCCACCAACTACTGTTGACAAGCAAACGAGCCAACGATTCCTATTTTCTACCAAAAACAGATCCCCCTTGTGTAAAATTAATCTTAGATCGATAGTTTTTACATTTAGATTCCAATTTTGCGAAATATGAAAGAAAAGGGTAATTTTTTCAAAACTAAACTAAAGTTAAAAACCAACTTTGGTGCGCACTTTCAGTTAAGAAGAATTAGGTTTTCTGTTGGCATCAAAACAAAACTAGTATTCATCTTTTTTGGCACTAATTAAGCAGCCAATTTTTACTATATCCGCAAAACGCCCTTTATCTTAATCACCTTGATATAGTCTGTCAACAATATTTTAAAAGCTATTTATGTGGCTTTAATTTATTCAATAGTAATTTTAATTTTTTTTTTTTTTAAACCGATTTACTTAAGCTTCATGATAAATTTAAATTTCTACATATTTAGAAAATCATCAACAAAAGTTTACCAATATTCCCAAAATTAATTAGAACAATTATTTAATAATTTAAAAAAAGGTTTATTCGCAACTTTTTAACAATATTTGTGATTATCTATTTAACTAATGTTCATTAAAAAATATTACTTTATTTAAATTTCTAAAAAAGATATTGAAATCCTAATTTCTAAAGCTTAAAGCATTTTCTAAAAATTATTTCCCATGAAATAATCAATTTTATAAAATGAAATTTAATAAAATAAAAAAGGTAAAAGCGATTTTATAAAAAATAATTTCATTTTGAAGCGGTTATCACCTTTATCTCGATTTTATCGTGCAACTTTTACTTTTATCTTTTTTTTTTACCAAAATAATATTATTACCTTTTTGAAATCGTTTTCTTTAATCAAAAAAGTTTAAAAATTTTGAAGATTAAATTAATAAGCGTCTAATTATTGTGATTAGTTATAACTAAGTTTTCATTTTCTTTTAACCTAATTTAAAAAATAAAAAAGGGAAAATTCCACAAATTTTAAAGGCTTTTTGTTACAAAAATATCTAAAATAGAATTTCAACTAATAAAGTCGTTGTCTTTACATTATGTTTTGCAAGAGTAATTGTTAACTGACTACCATTATGGATTCTCTTTAATGCCGGTTCAGTCGTAAAAGTTTCAAGAAGGTGATTTTCTTCAAATTGATAAGCTGTCGGAGATAAAACCTGCCCATTAACCAATATTTGTCGGGGCTGGGGGATATTTTTAACTTTTAAAATTGACTGTTTATGAGGATTAAAACCCGCAAAGTCACCAGTAGTTGGTGCAATTTGAATTACAATCTCTTTCTCATCTTGCCACTGTTTAATTACAGTTGTAGTAAATTTAGCCTCTTCCCAATAACTATCAGATACGCCATCATCATCATATATCATCGTCTGCGCTAATTTTTTTCCGGGATAAAAACTTATAATTTGTTTAGTTTGATCAATTTCTGAAGGATTATTGTTGGGGTTATTTTCCGGAATAATTGCCCCTTGTTTAATAAATAACGGGGTCTTCCATAACGGCGTTTTAAATTTATTTAAAACTTGACCCCCGGCAAAAGGAATACCAGAAAAGAAATCAATCCAAGTTGCTTTAGGATCTGGTAAATAAATCCCATTTCGAATATCATTCCCTTCTTGGTCCATTTTAGTATTTTGGTAAATTGGTGCCACCAATATATCATCACCTAATAGAAATTCATGACTTAAATCCGCCGTCAGATTATTGGAATCAGCGAAGTGATAAGTTGCTGGTTGCAATAAAGGAATTCCAAATTCGCGATTACGATATGCAGCTGTATAGAAATAGGGGAGTAATTGACTTTTTAATTTTAAATAAAAACGGTTAATTGCCGCATATATCTTGCCAAAAGTAAAGGGCGTTTTATTTTCACTACCCCAACCATCCATAAATAATTGTAAAGGCGTAAACGACTTCCACTGTAAATCGCGCGTTTGAATAATCGGATCGCCACCAGCATAAATTCCATCAATATCAGCACCTACATTAGCTAAACCGGAAAGGGCACTACTCAAATAAGTGGGAATCTGAAAAGCAATATTTTGCCATGTTCCTCCTTTTTGATCACCAGTCCAAACGGCACCAAATTTTTGTGTCCCCGCCCAGCCATCGACCGTTAACGCAAAAGGACGTTCATTATTACCATATTTTTTCATGACCGAAGCCGCATTCGTAATCGCACCAATTCCAGCCTGATAGCCATTTCCCACCCAAGCAACATCAGTTTTAATTACGGCAATTTGTGCTTCTTTTACCTCTTGGGCAAAATCTCGTTCTGAGGCTTTTGGATGCGCCCGATCTTTCGGATGTAAATTCTCTTGAGTCCATAATCCCGTTTTGATTCCGTGTTCTTGAGCAAAATTCGCAAATTCTTTTAAATTAGCAATGTTCTTAGCCAAACTTGAGGTTTGACCATAGCCAGCGCCATAACCATCATTAGGTAAAAACCACCCTAAAGGAAAATCATTTTGCTGATAGCGTTCAATAATTTGTCGCGCCGAAAATTGATAGTTTTGTAATTCGCCATTGAGTGACTCTGGTTTCGTGATCAAGTTACCTTTAGCATCTTTAACAAAGGTGACGCGACCTTTAGTTTTTACTGCGGGCACAAAAGTTTTACCGTTAATTTTAATCGTCTTTTTCACTTTATCATTAAAACTCTTCGGCTTAACGGGTTGATATTCACGATAATATTTCCCATTTTCAAACAATCGGGCTCCCGAAGAAGCTGGAGTTACTTCAACCCAAGTATCACGATTATAAGCATTTAAATGTGCTGGGTAAAAAGCAAATTTAGGTAAAATAAACGGTTTACCTGTTAATTGATAATATCCTTGAAGAATTTCGGGGAGATTTTGCCCAAATAAATAATAATTATCAGCTTTTTGATCCTGATAACTAAAAGAAATTAGTTGCGGATCTTCTAAATCATAAAAACCTTTAGTATAAGTATTATTTAAGACTCCAAAACCGGCAGTCGACCAAACAAAGGGAGTTGGTGATGAAATACCACCATCTAGCCAATCGTTCATGTTTTCAATTTTTAATATTTTACCCGTATGATTATAACGCCCATTTTGCATTCCACCACCATAATATTCGGCATTTGCCGGCAAAACCTGAAGTTCGGTTTTTACTTGGTTTTTTTCAATAGTCGGAGCTTTTTGAATCATCGTTGGCTTAGTTAAATCTTGCGAATAGATTTCAATTGTGCCATTTTCTTGTTTAACTTTTAAAGTTAACTTTTGCGTTTGAATTAAGTAACCAAAACTAGTTTTTATAATTTTAAATTTAATTTTGGGAATTTTATTAACGAAAGGGACAACTTTACTTTGATCAATTCCTCCAGTAGCAACTGTCGGGTCACCGCCCGTGTTTACTGCTTCATTGACCATAATGTTAGGTAAATCGTTAAAATCTTGGGGTTTGCCCCAAACTACATGCAAAATATTAGCTGCAACAAAACTAATTTGTTCTTGTCGCTTATTTTTTAGATTCAAGGTAATAACTTCTGCTTGATTACCATTTAAACTTTGATCCATCAATTAATCATGCCAATATCCGTTAAAAATTATTAATAACTATTGGCATTTAATCTCCTTTCGTCTTCTCACTACAAAAGCTTACAAAAAAAGCCACTAACATTAATCCTTAAATTAATCCTAATGACATTCAAAATAAATAATAATTACTAAATTGGTAATTAACGGTTAAAAATTGCCCGATGATTGGAGATCGTACTTAACAAAATTATTATTGACTTGTATTAGGAGGACAAGGTTTTAACAAAATGCGTTAATAATGATCACCAGTTTAAAGAAAACGTTAATCATTAACAACTCTCTAAACAAACAATTTAATTTACTAACAAAAGTTAGTATAAAATACATGTTTAATCTCGGGCAAAATTAATTATATTTTAGTACCATGTGGTACGTCTTTAAGATATCATGATAACGCTTTCTTGTAAAGAGGGCTGAACTTTTTTTTCTTATGAACTTTTAATCGCAGGTTTTAAATCCTTTGATCACAAGGCTTAATCCTTTATTTTTGAAACTTATTTTTTTCAGTAATAGTTTTTAATTAAATTATTATTTATCTTTTTGAATGAAAATTTTTACTTTTTAAGTGAAAATATTTGATAAAATTATTTTTTTCATTACATAAACAATTACTTTTAATTACTATTAACATTTTAACTACAACCCATGACCTTATCAACTTTACCTCACTAATTAACAAAAATGAAAAGATCAGTAATTTATTCGTCAAAGTATTTGAAAAAAATTTCTTTAGCAAATAAAAAAATAAAAATTAATAACAATTGGCTTAAAAAAAGGGAGACAATATTATTCTCCGTATAATTATATTAATTTAAAAAAAGTAAAAGGTAGTAAGGACTTTTTGAATTCATTTTTCTTTACCTAACAACCAGCAGCAAATTGACCATGACTTGCGAGAATTATTCCAACCATTTTAACTAATTTTTTACAGTAGCAATTGGACATAAAAAATTCCCCCTTAGCTCACTAAAACTAAGGGGGATTTAAATTATCGGGATGGCAGGACTTGAACCTGTGACCCCCACGTCCCTAACGTGGTGCTCTACCAAGCTGAGCTACATCCCGAATTAAACTTCATGGTCAATGCTAACATATTTTGACGATTTAAACCATGGAAAAAACTAATCTGATGATTTTCCACAAAGAATAATTCTTTATTTTTCCTCAAGAATTTTAAAAGATTAAAAAACGAGGAACAAAACTCCTCGTAGTTTAAATATCGGGATGGCAGGATTTGAACCTGTGACCCCCACGTCCCGAACGTGGTGCTCTACCAAACTGAGCTACATCCCGGCAATAAAACATCAATCATAAGTAATGATTGGTGTTACCAATTGCAGAAAACTTTTTTCAAAATTTTCATTTTCTAAAGTTAATGCACCACTGTTAGTGGTAAAGCGCATCGTAGTTTGACCATCACCATAAGCTCTTAAAGCATCCAACATAAAATTAGTATTGAAATTAATTGTAAGATCACTACCTTCAACAGTGGCAACTGGCAATTCTTCTTTGTAAGAATCCTCTTGATCAGACTCACCACTTAGTATAACCTTTTTATTTTTTCCATCAATCCTAAAAGTTATCATATTGGAAGAATTACCACTACTAATAATTGCGGCTCTCTCTAAAGCTTGGAACCATTCATGGGTATCAGCTTTCACTACGGTATTAAATTCTTTAGGAAATACGGCATCGGTATCGGGATAATTATCATTAATTAACCTGGTATAAAACCGATAATCTGAAAATGAGAAGAGAACTAATTCATCATTAACGGCCATTTTCACTTCTTTTTCTTCTTCGAGTAATCCTAGTAAAACATTCAAGTTAGATCCGGGAATGATTACCGAAAAGCTACTATTAACTTCGGGAGCATCAATTATGCGCTGGCTTAAGCGATGGGAATCGGTTGCAACAAAATAAATTTTGCCTTTTTCAAAACGTAAATTTACCCCCGTCATTACCATTTGAATTTCCAATTTTGAAACTGCGAACAACACGTTACGCAGAACTTCACTGAAAACTTCCGTCGCCATGGTATATTCATTTTCAAAATTACCTTCTTGCACTTGGGGATAATCATTTTTTTCGGCGATTTGGACTTTAAATTCAGTATCATCGTCAAAAATTCTCAACATCTTTTGATTAACAAGCTCAATATTTATGGTCTCATTAGCCATTCGGCGAATAATATCAGTTACTAACTTCGCATTTACCACTACGGTACCAGTTGTAACTATTTCTAAATCATCACCAGCGGGAATTTCAGTTTCAATTCTTAAAGATTGATTGGAACCTGTTAGTTGGATGCGGTCATCAAATACTTCCAGGTAAAGACCTCTTAAAACATCTTGGGGAGTTTTAACGGCAATTCCTTTATTTGCACGATTGATGTGTTTTAGAAATAGATTTCTTTTTATTTTAAATTTCATTTTTTCCTCTTTTATTAAATAAGGTTTATTGCTTTTGCTTAGAAGTAATAGTAGGTCCTGTGAATTCCGTTAAAAAAGTTATTCACAATTGATTTATCAACATTTTACCTGTGGATAAAAGGGGGATAACTTGTGGAAAAACTCTTAGTTATCCACAGGTTAATCTTTAATTTTATTTTTTAATTGATTAATTTCATCACGCAATCGTTGCGAACCTTCCATCTCTTCTTGAATGCGATTGATGGCATGCATTACTGTTGTATGATCTTTACCACCGAACTCTTGTCCGATTCGCGGTAAGGAATCGTTAGTTAACTCCCGACAAAGGTACATCGCAATTTGTCTTGGTACGACAATCGTCTTACTACGTCGTTTGCCAATGAGGTCGGCTGGGGTTATTTCATAAAAGTCGGCCACCTTATGTTGAATCTTACTGGCGGTAATGTCAGTTCGCTGGTTAACTTTCAGACCATCAAGAGCTTCCATGGCTAATTCAGTAGTGATATCACGGCGCTTAATGGCGCTATAAGCTTGCACTCGAACTAATGTCCCTTCAAGTTCACGAACGTTAGAGCTAACTTGCTTAGCAATGTAGGCGATAGTCTCATCAGATATCTCCAAGTTTTCGGCTCGAGCTTTACTTTGCAAGATTGCGATTCGCGTTTCTAAATCTGGTGGCGCAACATCGACAGATAATCCCCACTTAAAGCGGGAGACTAAGCGATCGGATAGCTTCGCAATTTCATTAGGCAACCGGTCTGAAGTTAAAACAATTTGCTTTTGATCATTGTAGAGTGTATTGAAGGTGTGGAAAAACTCCTCTTGGGTCCCTTCTTTTTCGGCAAGGAACTGAATATCATCGACCAAGAGGACGTCTACATTGCGGTAGGTTTGCCGAAATTCCTCTTGACGATTACTCCGAATTGAGTTGATGAAATCATTAGTAAAAGTTTCACTAGTTACATATTTAATAATTTTGTTCGGCTCGTTATCTAAAACATAGTGACCAATTGCTTCCATTAGATGGGTTTTCCCCAATCCCCCACCACCATAAATGAGGAGGGGATTATAAGTGGCTCCTGGATTTTCGGCTACGACTAGACTTGCCGCATGGGCCATCTCATTTCCTTTACCAGTAACAAAAGTGTCAAAAGTGTATTTACCATTTAAATGAGTTTCTTGGTTTGCTTGCCGTGGTTTTACTTTTGGTGCTGCCGCATCTTCAGTGAAAGCTTGACTGTTAGCATACTCATCTGTGGTTTTTACCACAATGTGAATTTGCTTGTTCAATAATTTACTAGCCATTAATTGGACTTCGTCTACTAAGTTATTCTCCCAATAACCTTTGTGTAGCATTGAAGGAACCTCTAAGTATAGCTGGTTCTCTTTATATTCCACTGGGTGCGTCGTTCTAATCCACGTATCGAAGCTGGCTTTGGTCATCGAGCTGTTAAACTCGTCACTTACCGCCGACCAAACATCAGTGATTTTAGACATATATCTACCCCTAATTATTAATTAGAATTCTTCAGTCGTTTAAAAGCGTCTTTAACGACCACTAGAATCATTTTAATTGCCTCATATTTAAAGTCAAAAGAACATTCGTGCTTTAGTTATCCACAATTGCCTGTGGATATTCAAGAAGAAACCACAGAATAAACCAAAAAGTTTTCCACAAGCTAGAAAAATCTGTGAATATTACAAATATGTTTCAATTATTAACAACCAAATTGTGGATAATTAAAAACTCTAATTAACCGGATTTCGGTGTATTTTTAAAAATTATCCTCAATGTTGATAACTGGTTATCCTCAATTGGGGATTTGTGGATAACTGTGGAAAACTTCGGGGGATAACTCGAAAACCCCGATAGAATTAGCTTTAATTATCCACAAGTTATGCACAGGGTGGAAAAAATGGGGGGATAATTAGGGATTTTACAAGTTTGTGGAAAACTGGTTGAATAATTTAAAAAGTATTTTTAGAAGATTATAATTAACTGGTTATAAAGAGAGTTTGTAAAATTAAAAAATTTAATTTATCCTTTAGTAAAGACAAAGCGAATTTTAAAATCGGGGAAAACAATAAGCAATCAATGGAAGCAATTAAAACCAGAGATTGTACTTTTTTTATCTTATTTTTGAATAGAGCATTACTAGAAAAAACGATTTTAGCAATAAATAAACCAAAAAATATTAACGTGATGGGGAGATGAGCTGATGAATTTCGATGAGCGGATCATTAAGCGTACTGCTAATTTTACGGATACAGAAGATGAAATTGTTGCCTATATCAGTCAACATAAATCAGAAATTGAAAATACTAAAATTACTTTTTTGGCTAAAAGGTTTTACACCGTTCCTAATACAATTACCCGTTTATGTCATAAATTAGGGTATTCTGGTTATTCTGAATTGAAACTTTCTTTGAAAAATGAAAGAATTCAACAACGAATCAAAAAAAATTATGATTGTGAACTAAGAAAAAATGTGGAATTAGCGCAAGAATTACCTTTAATGAAGATTATTAATAAATTAAATCAAGCGAAAAGAATAAATTTTTATTCAATGGGACAAACGGCTTATATTACGCGCTTGATTGTTGGTAATTTCTATGCGGTTGATTACAAAAGTTATTTTTATGATTATCCGAATGATTTAAAACATATCATTTTACATGAAAATGATGTTTTGTTTTTCCTCATCAGTTTATCTGGTGAAAAAAAACAGATGATTGACTTAGCGCAAGAAGTAAAAAAGCGCCACAACCAATTAGTTACCTTAACTCACCTTTGTGATAACTCTTTGGCCCACTTAGCAGATATTAGTTTGTTTTGTTATTCGCCTAATCGGCGAATTGATGAATACAACGTTACAGATAAGATGCCAATTTTGCTAATTATGAATGAACTTTTCAAAGCTTATGCCAAACAATTAAATAGAGAAATTAAAATAAATTAATCTAATGGATTACACGTACCCCCCTTTAAGTTAGTTAAAGGGGGTATTTTTGTAATAAAATCCGTTACTAAATGGTAATTTATAATTGGGTTAGATAAAAAAAGAAGGCTTAAATGGACGATAACGAACAAGTAATTCATTAAGGGGGAGATGCATGTTCAAAAAGTATTGAAGCAGTTCGTGCTGCTCGGCGAAATAATTTTGGTAAAAGCCCATGAAAATTTAACAACTGCTCATAATTTGCAAACCAAATTATTATGAAGTTAAAGGTCAAGGTCAAAGCTGTTAATGGTTCACGTGCAGGAGGATTTTCGACAACTAGCTAAGAAGAAGGAAATTGCAGTTTCAATTGATGCTGCAGCAGTAAAGATCGTATAGGATACGGAATTGCTTTAGTTTTAACTTTATTAGGTGTTGCTCCAAAAACCATTATTGCCGATTACATGTTGACTAAAACTTTACGTCTAGCTCAATATGCTCATGAAACTAATGATCAAAACGTTTTAGCTTATTTATATTGAATGTTAGAATTTACAAGCTATGGGGTTTTAGCAGGTAGTGTTCGCCAATACTTTAAAAATATTTTAAAGATTACGGCAAGTGATCAAGATTTACTTAAACATCTTTATTTAGAATTCTAAAAATTAGTAATTTTACTAATTTTAAAAAACTTAAAAATCTCTTAAGGTTTGGATTACCTTAAGAGATTTTTTGATGCAAGCAAAAAGTCGATACGACGCTTGTATCGACTTTCAATTAGGGGAGAAATTATGAAAAATTCATGTAGTAGTTAGTTATAAATCAACTAAAATTGCTACTTAAAAATATGTAGCTGTTATCTAATGAAGAAATTTCTTTTACCAACGGGTCAAAGACCAAAACTTGAAGTTATAGTTGATAAAAGCTTCCTACAACTAATCGTTGCTACACTTTAGTATTCTATACTATATCTGCAAATAACACAACTTTTTCTAACCAGAAATCTTGTAACCGACACCCCATACGGTTTCAATAATTTTCTTATTTCCAGTTTGCGCTTCAATCTTGTCGCGCAAGTGAGAAACGTGAACCATAACCGTTTTGGGTGAAAGAACCGTGTCTTCTTTCCACACTCTTTTGAAAATTTCTTCAGCTGAGAAAACGCGGTTTAGATGAGTCGCTAATAAATATAAAATATCAAATTCCATTGCCGTTAACATAATCGATTTTCCCTCAGGGGTTTTGACAGTATGGGAATTATAATCAATAATTAAAGAATCGATATTGACTTTATCCGGATGTTCGTCAGCAATTTGATTATGCGAACGACGAATTAGTGATTTGACCCGTGCCATTACCTCTAGCGGATTAAAGGGTTTAGCAACATAATCATCCGCTCCAATAATTAATCCCTTTATTTTATCGATATCCGCAGAACGGGCAGATACGACCAAAATTGGAATACTGCTGTCCTTTCTAATCCGGCGAATTACTTCCGTGCCATCAATTTCCGGTAACATCATATCTAAAATCATCAAGCTAGCTTCAGGATGAGCTTGTACTTGATTAATGGCGTCTTGACCGTTGGCACTGGTAATGGTTTCGTACCCTTCACGTTTAGCGTAAATATCTAATAGTTCTAGAATTTCTGGATCATCGTCAACGATGATAATTTTTTGTTTTTCGCTCATATGATAAATATACAAAATCTAAATTTAAAATAAAAGCTTTTACGATATAATTAAACTAATTGTAATTTTTGGGTGAATGTAATGACCGATTTTTATTTTATTCGCCATGGTCAAACTACTGCAAACCAACAAGGAATTAAGCAGGGACAGATCAATGGTCAAAATACATATTTAAATGCTTTAGGCAAACAACAAGCGCGAGAATTGCGTGAAAGTTTTGATTTCACGATTGCTGATCGTTTTATCGTTAGTCCTTTGATTCGAGCCCGGCAAACTGCGGATATTTTAAACGTGGAATTACAGCGTCCGGTCTTAGTTGATGACCGGTTAAAGGAAATTTCCTACGGTGAATGGGATGGGCAAAATAATGCTGCATTAATGCAGCAATTTCCCCAAGCCTTTAATCAAGAATTAAAAGACGTGCAACCCAATTATGTCAAATTTGCCCCCCAAGGAGAAGAATTTGCGGCGGTTGTGAAACGGGTTGGCGAATTTCTAAAAGACACTTCCGAGAAATTTCCCAAAGATAAAATTGTGGTAATTACTCACGGCTTTACGATTAAAGCGGCAATTTTAAATGTTTTAAATCTTGCTGATCCGATGGTCATTCCAGAACCCGATAATTTAAGACGGACTTTAATTAGAATAAACCATCGTCACGCTTATCTTTATTACTATAACCGATGAAAAAATCAAATAATTATTCTCATTCAGTGACTTCTTTAATTTTTATCTTTTTGCTGCTGATTATCTGTTATTTTTGGCGGCGTAAATTTCTTTATTTAATTTTAGCGTTTATTTTATTAATCGGGATTATTTGGCGTTTGATTGTTACCCATAAATTCCCCAAAAAATAAGGGTAAAATTGCGCTTTTTCCTGAAAATGTTAAGATGATCGCGGAGGCGTGTGCCTCCAATTAGACATAATGAATTGTTTATTATTTTTTGAATAATATTCAATGACCTCAAAAAACTAGTGTTTGATCAACACTGGTTTTTTCGTCTATTTCCTAAATAGTCCTAGTGTTGAAAAATGACTTGAAAAAGGGTAAAATGTTTTATTATTGCGATTCTTAATAGGAGGTATAAAAAAGATGACAACTAAAAGAACTTTTCAACCTAAGAAAAAACATCGCGCTCGCGTTCATGGATTTATGAAAAGAATGCATACTAAAAATGGTCGCCGAATTTTAGCTCGCCGGCGAGCTAAGGGTCGTAAATCTTTGGCAGCATAACAAAGCCACTAATTTAACGGTGGTTTTTTTCATCAGAAATGGACAACTATTCTCGCAATGGCATTAAAAAAATCATATCGCATAAAAAAAGAAAATGAATTTCAGCTCGTATATGCATCAAAGAATAGTGTCGCAAATCGTTATTTTGTTATTTATCAAATCCCCAAATTAGGTCAAGCTCATTACCGAGTTGGAGTTTCCGTGGGAAAGAAAATCTCCAAAAAAGCGGTGGATCGTAATCGGATCAAGCGTTATATTACGCAAGTTATTTATCAACATCAGGATCAATTGATTTCAGAAGTTGACTTAATTGTAATTGCGCGCAAAAAAACAATTGAACTTGATCAAGCGGGAGTAGAAAAGAATCTATTACATTGTTTGCGGCTGGCTCATTTACTTAGTTAGCAAGAGGGGAAATATTATAATGTTATCTGCGGTTAACTACTTTTGGAAACGCCAGAAAAAACTGCTTAGTGTTATTTTTTTATTAGGGGTAGTGGTTTTTTTAACAGCTTGCTCTAATAAACCGATTGACAGTTCAAGTACTGGTTTTTGGGACCGCTATATTGTCTATAACTTTTCTTTACTGATCATTTGGTTATCCAAAGTCTGCGGGGGCAATTATGGGGTAGGGATTATTGTCTTTACCTTTTTAATTAACGTTGTGATTGCTCCGTTAAGGATTTGGCAAACTAAGATGATGAATAAGCAAATGGAATTACAGCCCGAAATTGATGCTTTAAAGAAGAAATATCCCGGAACGGATATGGAATCTCGAGAAGCTTTGCAAGAAGAAACGCAAAAGATATATTCGGCACATCATGTTAATCCCATGGCGGGTTGTTTGCCCCTGTTGGTGCAATTGCCGTTTATGTTTGCTTTAGCCCAAGCGATTTATCGGACACCATCCTTACACCAAGGAACTTTTCTTTGGATGAAATTATCGCGACCAGATCAATTCTTGGTTATGCCGATTTTGGCTGCGGTTTTTACTTTAATTTCAACTTGGCTTTCTTCATATGCCCAAACCTCGGTTCCAACTTCAAATAAAGTAATGATGTTCGTGATGCCAATAATTATTTTCTTCTCGGCAATGGGCTTAGCGAGCGCAATTTCAATTTACTGGGTAGCAAGTAATTTGTTTATGGTAATTCAGACCTTATTATTCCAAAATCCTTTTAAGATTCGTGCCGCACGGCGGGAAAAAGAGTTAAAAAAGAAACGCTTAGCTCGGGAATTAGCTAAAGCGCAACGGGGTCATGGAAAATATAAGAAATCTCGGAAGAAGAGATAAAGGCGGTTTATTATAAGGGGAGGTTCATTTTTGGAACCGAAAGTTTATCACGGAAAGAATATTGACGAAGCAATAAAGTTAGCTTGTCAAGACCTTAATGTTGCACGTGAAAAATTGCATGTCGAAGTTATTGATTTAGGCAAGAGAGGCTTTTTAGGTATTGGACGAAAGCCGGCAACAGTCGAGGTTACATTTTTAAAAGATGTTATTGCCGATTTAGAAATATCCGAAAATGAAAATAATGATGCTAACTTGACCTCAACTTCAAGTGGCGCGAAAGTTCCCGTATCAAAAGAAGCGACCAAAGTTAATGCTTTAAGTCCGAAAGACCAAGCAGCAGCTTTAAAGATTCAAAAGATGTTAGAGGAACTTTTTAGACAAAGCAAAATAGTTGCGCAAGTTAGTTATCAAGTTAAAGATGATCAAATTATTTTTACGATTGATAGCGCCGAATACAAAGGGCTAATTATTGGTAAAAAAGGTAAAACGATTAATTCATTGCAGGCTATTGCCCAAAATGTTTTTTCACACCAATCCGAAAATCGTTACTATATCATTTTAGATATTGATAATTATCGGGAATTACGCAGCCGGCAAATTCGAGATTGGTTAAATCAAGCGGTAACCGTAGTCCGTAATAATGGTCGTAGTTATCGCTTTTCACCGATGATTGCCGTAGAACGTAAAACGATGATTAATCAAATTAGCCAGTTTAAGGATATTGCTTTTCGCATTCGTGGCAGGTATCCGCGAAAATATATTGAAATTTATCAAAAATTGGCATAAGTGGTTGACAATAAATGATTAATTAGTAATATTACTAATAAGTAGTCAAAGTGCTTAACTCCGTTTTAAAAACGGAGTCAGAGCGCTTTTTTTATTGAGGTAAAATAATGAATTTTATGAATGATACAATTGCAGCTATTTCCACGCCCAACGGCTTGGGGGCGATTTCGATTGTGCGATTGTCAGGGGATACGGCAATTTCTACCGTAGCTGCTCATTTCAAAGGACCAAATTTACAGCAAGTGGCTAGTAATACGATTAATTATGGTCATATTTGCGATCAAGAAGGTAATGTTATTGATGAAGTAATGGTCTCGGTCATGAAAGCTCCCAAAACTTATACGAAAGAGGATATTGTCGAAATTAATTGCCATGGCGGCCCCTTTGTTACTCAGAAAGTTTTGACTGCGATGTTAGGGGATCAAGTACGCTTAGCCGAACCCGGAGAATTTACGAAGCGGGCTTTTTTAAATGGGCGAATTGATTTAACCGAAGCCGAAGCGGTCATGGATTTAATTAATGCTAAAACCAACTTGCAGGAAAAAGCAGCGGTTCAAATGGTTGATGGTGCCTTAGCGCAAATGATTAAAGAATTAAGAGAAGCAATGGTTAAAGTCATGGCTAATGCTGAAGTAAATATTGATTATCCGGAATATGATGAAGAAGAAGTTACTCGTCAACAAATGCAAAAGACCACGCAAGAAGTTTTGGATAAGTTAAAGACGGTAATTGATTATAGCGAGCACGGTCAAGTTTTGAAATCGGGAATTAAAACAGCCATTATTGGAGCACCTAATGTTGGTAAATCAAGTTTATTAAATTTGTTGTACCGTGGTGATCGGGCGATTGTTACGGCAATTCCCGGAACTACCAGAGATACCTTAGAAGAAGAAATTACCTTAGGTCAATTAGTCTTAGATTTAATTGATACTGCAGGAATTCATCAAACCGATGATATTATCGAAAAATTAGGAATCAAAAAAAGTCAAGAAATGATGCAACAAGCCGATTTGGTGTTATTAGTCCTTGATGGTTCCCGGGATCTATCGGCCGAAGAAGCGCAGTTACTTCAGGCAACTAATAATCAAAAGCGTTTAGTAATAATTAATAAAGCTGATTTACCGCAAAAGATTGATCAAAGCCTTTTACCACCGGATGTTATTCGAATTTCGGCATTAAAAGGTGATGGCTTTACTGATTTGAAAAAAAGAATTGAAACCATGTTTTTAGCGGGAATAGAAAATTCTAATGGCGCCGTCTTGTTGGCTAATGCCCGCCAATTAGGGTTATTAAATCAAGCTCAAAAAGCGTTGCAAAGTGTTTTAACGGGTTTAAATTCGGATATTCCTTTAGATATTGTTTTAATTGATTTTAATGAAGCTTGGAAAAAGTTGGGTGAAATTATTGGTGAAAATGCACCTGATGAGTTAGTTAATGAATTATTTAGTAGATTTTGTGTAGGTAAGTGATGACAGAAAATATTAATCATGATTATGAAGTAATAGTTGTTGGTGCGGGTCATGCTGGTTGTGAAGCTGCTTTAGCTAGTGCCCGGATGGGGGTTAAAACCTTACTTTTAACCATTAATTTGGATATGGTGGCTTTTATGCCTTGCAATCCTTCAATTGGAGGTCCTGCTAAAGGGACGGTAGTTCGAGAAATTGATGCTTTAGGTGGCGAAATGGCGAAAAATATTGATCGCACCTATTTGCAAATGCGAATGCTTAATGGCGGCAAAGGTCCCGCAGTGAGAGCATTAAGAGCGCAAGCAGATAAAGAGCTCTATCACCAACAAATGAAAGAAACTATCGAAAATACAGCTAATTTAACCTTGAAGCAAGGCATGGCGGATGAGTTAATTGTAAAAGATGGGGTTTGTTGCGGGATTATTACCAGTACCGGAATGAAGTATGCCGCTAAAGCGGTAATATTAGCTTGTGGTACTGCGGCGCGAGGTGAAATTTTTATTGGCGAATTAAAATATTCTTCGGGTCCCAATAATTCAATTCCTTCGATTAAGTTAATGGAAAATCTGGACAAATTAGGTTTTGAAATGAAACGTTTTAAAACTGGAACCCCACCACGAGTTAATGCTAAAACCGTTAATTTTAAGGAAACAATCGAACAAAAGGGCGATAAAACGCCCCGCCATTTTAGTTATCTGACGCCTGATGAAATGTATTTAAAGAATCAACTTTCCTGTTGGATGACTTATACCAATAATACAACTCATGATATTATTTTGAAAAATTTAGGGCGTTCACCAATTTATTCGGGAATGATTGCCGGAGTTGGTCCCCGGTATTGTCCTTCTATTGAAACTAAAGTTGTGCGCTTTGCGGATAAAGATCACCATCAATTATTTATTGAACCCGAAGGACGCGATAGTAATGAATACTACGTGGGTGATTTTTCGACTTCAATGCCGGAAGATATCCAATTAAAAATGTTGCATTCGGTCAAAGGATTAGAGCATGCTCAAATGTTACGTCCTGGTTATGCAATTGAGTATGATGTAATTGATCCGTGGCAATTGAAGCATACTTTAGAAACTAAATTAGTTAAGAACCTTTATAGTGCGGGTCAAACTAATGGAACTTCCGGTTATGAGGAAGCGGCCGGTCAGGGACTGATTGCCGGAATTAATGCCGCTTTAGCAATTTTAGGAAAACCGCCTTTTACTTTGTTACGTTCTGAAGCTTATATCGGAGTATTAATTGATGACTTGGTAACCAAAGGAACCAATGAACCATATCGGTTATTAACTTCGCGAGCTGAATATCGCTTAATCTTGCGTCATGATAATGCGGATTTGCGCTTAACACCTTATGGCCATCAAATTGGTTTAATTGATGAAAATCGCTATCAAACTTTCTTAGCCCATCGTCAAAGAATTGAAACGGAAATTAAACGTTTGAAAAAAACTTATATTAATCCGGGAACCGAAATTAATGCCTATTTAAAAGAAAAAGGCTTTAGTGATTTAACCGATCGGATTTCGGCTTTTGATTTATTAAAACGGCAACATACTGCTTATGAAGACTTAAGTCAGTTTATTGCCGCAGGTGACCCCCAGATTAGTAAAGATGAAATTGAACAAATTGAAATTCAAGCCAAATACGATGGCTACATTAAAAAAGAAGATGCGCAAATTAGTCGCTTGAAACGCATGGAAAATAAACGGATTCCTAGTAATTTAAATTATGAAGAATTAAATGGTTTAGCTACCGAAGCAAAACAGAAATTAGAAAAAATTCGTCCCACTACTTTAGCCCAAGCCCAGAGAATTAGCGGTGTTAATCCAGCTGATTTAGCCATTTTGTCAGTTTATGTCGCCAAGGGAAGGAAAAGTTAATGCCAAAAGTTGCGGTTTGTTTAGTTGATGGCAAACGTCACGATTATGATCGAGGGAGCTTTCTATGGAACTTACGGCCGGGCATTAAAAATCGAATTGTGCGCGATTATCCGAAAGCACAGGGTAGCAGTTTTATTTGTTACGAACACTTGTTGCCTTATCAGATTGAAACTATTCAGGCAATGATTCGTAGTGATGAGAAACAGATGAATAAAATTAATCGGAAATTAACGCGAACGATGGCCGATAAAGAATATCAAGTAACCGATGTAAATGAGACTTTGCAGAATACTCAAACTTTTGGGCAAAAAATTGCAGATCGAGTAGCAGAGGTTGCCGGTAGTTGGAGCTTTATTATTTTTTATATTGTGGTATTAGTGGCATGGATTACGATCAATGGCTTACACCTTTTTGGTGTTCACTTTGATCCGTATCCTTTTATTTTGTTAAATTTGTTTTTAAGTTGTGTTGCCGCTTTGCAAGCTCCTGTAATTATGATGAGTCAAAATCGCGCGGCTTATCGCGATCGGATGAGTGCCGAAAATGATTACCACATTAATTTAAAAACCGAAGAAGAATTAAGAATTTTACATGCGAAGATGGACCATTTGATGCAACACCAATTTGAACATAATTTAGAAGTGCAACAAATGATTTTTGAAATTTTAACAGAAATGAAGATTACAACCCCGCCACCAAAAAAATATTTCCCCGGAAATGACAAACCTAAAAGTTAATTTTATTTCCTCGGAAATATTTACCAAGAAGCGTTTATTTTAA
>CALYPJ010000011.1 GCA_945273735.1 uncultured Lactobacillaceae bacterium | reverse complement strand
TAAAAAAATATAATTTAGAACACTACTCTTTCATAACAAATTGCTATCCTATATTTTACCTTAATATTATTAATTTAATTTTTAAAACAGATGTAATTTATTCATGATTACGTAATAGAAATTAAACTTTACTTTAAAGACGATTTCAATCGTTTAATTCTAACATTTGGTTTGAAGTTAGGCTAAATACCTTAAGGATATAAACCTAATATTAATTGAGAAAATTACCTATCAAAATGACAATTCTTGAGGAAGCTAGAACAGTATTAGATATTTGTTTAGATGTTATCTTTAACAAATTAAATTGGATAGGTACTGTATTCTAAAATTAGTTTATACTAATGAGCTTTTGAAAGCTTTAAAACCCTAACTCTAAAAAATAAATTAGTAATATGCAGTACGTTCTATGTATTTTTATGATGTAGAAATAATAGAGTCTTAAAAAATTAATTTGACAAAGACTCCTAAGGATATTTTTGATAATCAAGTTTCTAATTTTTGACTACTAAAACGTAACTACTAATAAATTGTATTTATTACTATAAAGTAAAAAAGCTATTATATTAACCCTTTTTAGTGCAATATAACAGCCTTAATTATTTACTAATGGGTGGCCAGGGGTTCGAACCCTGGACCCACGGATTAAGAGTCCGCTGCTCTGCCAGCTGAGCTAGCCACCCAATATTTAAGTCTCAAGCGACTTAAATATAATACCACTTTTTAAAAATTGGAGCAAGCTTAATTAATCAAAAAATCAACTATATCTTAAAAGAAATCATTTTCTCTTTTTTTAATTTCCGTAGTTTCTTTTTCAAAACCAGGTCTTCCCAATAGAGCAAACATGTTATTTTTATAAGCTTCAA
Source organism: uncultured Lactobacillaceae bacterium (assembly GCA_945273735.1). Lineage (GTDB taxonomy): Bacteria > Bacillota > Bacilli > Lactobacillales > Lactobacillaceae > Xylocopilactobacillus. The sequence continues at coordinate 33,776 of CALYPJ010000011.1, read as the reverse complement.
CACCGGGTTGATTGAAAGGATTAACTCCATTAAGATATCCAGAGATACCGATAGCAATTTCAAAAAAGTAAATTAATTGGCCTAATGTATACTCATCTTGCTGATCAATATTAATAGTCATAACTGGAACACCACCATCCGTATGGGCAATAACTACACCTCGATAAGCTTGTTCATTAACATAGCTCATTTTTTTACCTTCTAAATATTGTAAACCGTCAAGGTTATCATTTTCTTTAGGAATTTCCAAGTCGTAACGAGGATGATCAACCTTAACTACAGTTTCAAATAAGAAGCGTCTACCTTCTTGAATATATTGTCCTAATGAGTGTAAATCAGTTGAAAAGTTTGCTGAAGAAGGATAAATTCCTTTTTGATCTTTACCTTCAGATTCACCTGCTAGTTGTTTCCACCATTCGCCTAAATATTGTAATGATGGCTCATAATTTTCAAGAATTTCAACCTCATAGCCCTTACGTAATAAAATATTTCTCAATGCTGCATATTGATAAGCTTCATTTTTGTTTAAATCAAAACTATTGTATTCTTTGCGACCAGCAGAAAATCCATCCATTAACTGATCAATATTACCTCCCGCAACTGCAATAGGGAGTAGACCAACCGCACTCATTACTGAATATCGTCCACCAATAGCATCTGGTACAACAAATTCTTCATATCCTTCAGCATCAGATTCTGTCTTTAAAGCTCCCTTTTTACGGTCAGTAGTAGCATAAATCCTTTTAGCTGCTTCAGCTCTACCATATTTTTTAATTAACTTTTCTTTTAAAATTCTAAAGGCAATCGAGGGCTCAGTTGTAGTTCCTGATTTTGAAATTACATTAATTGAAAAATCCTTATCACCAATTAATTCAAGAATTTCATGTAAATATGTCCCACTAATTGAATTTCCAGCAAAAATTACAATTGGATTTTTACGATTATCTTGCCAATTTCCAAAATTTAAATTCAAAAAATCGCATGCCATTCGAGCACCCAAATATGAACCACCAATACCAATTGCAACAAAAACTTCAGAATCATTTCTTATTTTTTTAGCTGCCCTTTTAATACGATCAAATTCTTCATGATCATATTCTATTGGTAAATCAACAAAACCTGTAAAATCACTACCTGCACCAGTTTTTTGCCTTAATTCTTGATCACAAGCTTTAATTAAAGCTTGCATTTCAGATAATTCATTATCATGGACAAATTTAGTTAAGGGTGAGTAGTCAAATTTAATTCTCGTCATTATTAATAATATCTCCATATTTTAAATTAAATCTTGCTTTATCATTCTACCACGATTATTCTTAAATATTTGAAACATAACGATATTAAGTCTAAAATTGTTAAAGATCAAAACAAAGAAAAGGACTTAATAATGGTTAAATTTAATGAAATTAAGGGTTTTGCTTTTGACTTAGATGGTGTAATCACTGATACCGCTAAATATCATGCACAAGCTTGGCAAAAGATTGCTAATCAAGTTGGAACTAAATGGACTCCACAATTAGCTGATTCTTTAAAAGGAATTAGCCGCATGGATAGTTTAGAAATGATTCTAAAAGCCGGAAATCATGAGAATGAATATTCTTCTGAGGAAAAAGTAAAGCTAGCTGCTCAAAAAAATGAAAATTATATTGAATTAATTAAGTCGTTGACTCCTAATGATATATTGCCAGGAATTGCTGATTTAATTAAAAGTATGCAAAAGCAACATTACTTATTAAGCTTAGCTTCTGTATCTTTAAATGCCCCTGTAATAATGGAGCGTTTAGGATTAACTGAAGCTTTTGTTGGAAGGGTCGATCCAGCTACTTTAAAAAAAGGTAAACCTGATCCAGAAATTTATATAAAAGCTGCTCAAATTATGAACCTACCTCCCGAACAGGTTATTGGTTTAGAAGATGCAGCAGCAGGAATTACTTCAATTAATGAAGCAAATGAAACATCCTTAGGGATTGGAAATTCACAAACCCTATCAGAAGCCGATTTAATTTTTCCTAATACTCAAGCTGTTACCTTAGATGCAATTGCTGAAAAAATGAATATTTAGTCAAATAAAAAAAGTAATCTAAAATTAGATTGCTTTTTTTCTAACTTTATTTTATTAATAAATTTTAATCAATCCTTGAGTTCCTAAATTACCCAAATTATTTACTTCAACCATTTTTTTATATAATTTTTCAGCTTCCTGTGTGGCAGGTAAATTAAGTCCCATTTCTTTTGCAGTAGATAAAGCAATTCTTAAATCTTTTAAAAAATGTTTTGCAGCAAATCCAGGGGCAAAATCATTCTGTAAGATTCTTGGACCATAGTTTGTCATACTCCAATTTTGAGCTGAACCACCCTTAATCATATCAATTAAGAAGTTTAAATCTAAACCAGCCTTTTGAGCATAAAGCAACGATTCCGTCATTCCAGTCATTGTTCCAGCAATCATAATCTGATTAGCCATTTTAGCATTTTGACCTTGTCCATTAGAACCAAATAATTTTATAGAGTTTCCCATAACTGATAAAATTGGTTTAGCACGTTCAAAATCATTACTCTTACCACCAACCATTATTGTTAGGGTCCCATTTTTAGCTCCAATATCACCACCAGAAACTGGTGCATCTAAAGCCGCAATACCTTTTTGCTCAGCAGTTTTAGCAATTTCTTGAGCTAATTTTGGTGTGCTGGTAGTCATATCAACAAGAATCATATTAGAATGAATTCCGGCAAAAATGCCTTTATCACTATAATAAACTTCCCTCACATCTTTAGGAAATCCTACAATAGTAATAACTAAATCGCTTTTTTGAGCAACTTCTTTAGGACTATCTGCCCACTTAGCACCATTTTCTAATACATTCGTTGCATGTTTTTTTGTACGATTATAAACCGTAACAGAAAAATTTGCTTTTAATAAATTATTAATCATCCCGGTACCCATCACTCCAGTACCAATAAAGCCAATATTCATTATAAACTAACTCCTTTTTCTATGATGTTTTCGTATTTTTTTTTCAAAAATAAAATGATAAATTCCTATACCGCAAATCAAACCAATTGTATTAAAGATTACATCATCAATATCCGCTTGACCTGAATGAATCACAAATTGAGCAGTTTCTATTAAAATTGAAAAAATAAAACCTTCAAAAAAGGTAATTATTTTTCTAGCATAATTTTTCTTTTTAATGGCACATAACAAAATACCGCAAGGAACAAATAAAATGATATTTCCCAAACAATTGTAAATTAAAGCTGTCTTGGTTATCCCATTTTTCATTTTTAAAGTTTCAACAAAAGGAACCCAATTAACCTCATTTATAGGGCGCCGAAAATCAAATTGAATTTGCCAAGGCCAATATTGTTTACGAAAAATTGTAAAAAATAAAACAAAAACTAAATAAAAAATAAAAAAATCAAAAAGAACTTCTCTTTTAAATGAAATTCTTTTTTTCCGCATAAACAAATTAAATAGAATTCGAAAAATTAGATAAATTATAAAGTAAATTATAGTTTTATCTAAAGCTAAAAAGCCCAGACGAATTATTCCAAAATTAATAAACCTGTAGCCGCCATGCTGATATAAAAAATGATAAAGTCCACCAACTAAATACATTTTTAATTTAGTTTAACTCTTGTTGAACAACATTAGCTAGCTGATCGGTATATTTATTAACAGCATCATCAGTTGGTGCTTCAACCATAACTCGCAGTAAATTTTCAGTTCCACTAGGTCGAATTACAACCCGACCATCATCACCTAATTCACTTTCTATTTCTTTTATTTTTTTCTGTAAAACTTGTGAGTTACTCCAAGAATTTTTATCTTTTACTGGGATATTTATTAATTTTTGTGGATAAGTTTTCACTGGAGCAGCCAATTGACTTAAACTTTTATTTTTTTCAGCCATAATATTTAGCAACATAATCATTGTAAGTAATCCATCACCAGTATTATGATAATTTTTTAAAATAACATGTCCTGATTGTTCTCCACCTAAAACAAACCCATTTTTACTCATGTTTTCACTAACGTAGCGATCTCCAACTTTAGTTACTTGATATTTAATCCCAACTTTTTTGAAAGCTTTAAGCAAACCAATATTACTCATTATTGTAGTTACAACTGTATCTGCGGCTAATTCACCTTTTTCTTTGAAATATTCGCCAATTATAAACATAATTTTGTCGCCATCAACAATATTTCCAAATTCATCAATAGCAATACAGCGATCAGCATCACCATCAACAGCAAAACCGGCATCAAAATGTTGTGATTTAACGGCTTGAATTAATTTTTCTGGATGAGTTGAACCAACATGATCATTTATATTAATTCCATTTGGATGATTAGATATAACTTTATATTGAAGATTTAATTGTGCTAAAAGTGATGGTGCTACTTTACTAGCTGCTCCATTAGCCGTGTCTAAAACAATATTTAATTTATTATTATAATCAATGGAATTTGCTTTCAAAAAATTTATGTAACTATTTAAAGCTTCAGAAAAATTTATCATTTTTCCCAAACCCCTAGCACTAGGTCGAGGTAGTTTATCTTTTGAATCATCAATTAAAGCTTCAATCTCCTCTTCTTTTTGATCAGAAAGTTTATTTCCATCACTTCCAAAGAATTTAATGCCATTATCCTCCGCTGGGTTATGAGAAGCAGAAATCATAATTCCAGAAGATAAATTAAATTGCTTTATCAAATATGCTAAAGCAGGAGTAGTAATTACTCCAACATTTTCGACATCAACTCCTACAGATAAAAGTCCTGAAATCAACGCTGAAATTAACATTTCCCCTGATGCACGTGTGTCTCGCGCTACTACAACTTTAGCATACTCAGTATTACCCTTTGTTAATACATAACCACCACAACGTCCAAGTTTAAAAGCCATTTCTGGTTTTAAGCTTTGATTTGCAACTCCTCTTACACCATCTGTTCCAAAATATTTTGTCATTTTTTCCTCACTTTTTATTTGTATTTTTTACTATAATATCAACAGGTATTGATTGCTTACCATATTTACTAATACCATCTTTTTCTGGCAGTTCAATTATTCGTTGAACATTTTTAGATACGCCATCAACTACAACAGGTACAGCTAAAGTACCTATGCGATCAATTACTTCTTTTTTACCATAAATTGTCAATTCGCTAATATTAGACTTAAAAGTATAGCTTTTACCACTTACTCCAGCACCATCCTGAGTAAATTTAATTTTAACTTTTTTATGTGGTAAAACTTTTATTGGTAAACGAACATGTACTACTTCTGGATTTACAATAGCATTAACAATATTTCCATTAACATCTAAAGGTTGAACGATAACATCCTGGTTAAAAGTTTTTTTAGTATCATTTACTAAATTTACCTTTGCTACAATTTTATTGATTTTTTCAATTTCGGATTTAGCACTAGTGACTTCCGCTGTATCTTGACTTAAGATTGGTTGTCCCGCTTCATAACCTGAAGCAATACTATCATTGTTATAATCCGTTTGAATTGCCATTTTGCGATTTTTTCGAACTTGAATATTAATAGTTACTTGCGATGGAATAATTTCGTAATGAATAGATTTATTAATCCCTTCTTCCTTAAGAGTAATCTTATGAATACCCGTAGATCGGTTTTCAATATCGGCAATTACACGAAAATTTAAAGTATTAGCAGTTGCTGTTACTAAGGCTGTAGGGCCAACTAATCTAACTTTTACTTTTTGAGGATACCCCGTAATAAAATATTTATCGGTATTTCCATTTAACTGTAAAGGCACTTTAACTTTAGTGATCTTAGTTGCAGTTAATTGTTCTTGCTTATTATTATCAGAGTTAGTTACATTTTTAGATTCTTGGTTCTGAACATAAATAAATAAAAACAAAGCAACAAAAAAAGCTGCAAATAATGAAATAATTTTCGTTTTTAAGTCCACTTTTTCCGGATTCATTTATTTTCACCTGAATTCCGTCGCGAATTTTGATGAAAATGAGATTGAAGTTTTTGCAAAAATGATTTTTGCTTATTTTCCTTAGGTCCTAATTCTTTATAAAGGAAATCTCGATATTCATCATGAGTCATACCTGTAATTAACTTACCATTTTTAGTGAAAGATATCCCCCCTGTTTCTTCTGAAACAATAATCGTTAAAGCATCTGTAACTTCACTAATTCCTACAGCTGCTCGATGACGTGTTCCATACATTTTGGGAATATCAGGATTGTCAGATAAAGGTAAAAATGCTGCAGCAGCAGCAACCCGATTCCCTTGAATAATCACTGCTCCATCATGTAATGGTGTATTAGGAATAAAAATATTAATTAACAATCCGCTTGTAATTACTGCATCTAAAGGAATACCAGTTTCAATGTATTCTTCCAAACCGGTAGTTCCTTGAAGAGTAATTAAAGCTCCTATTCGACGCTTTGCCATATATTGAAGCGCAGTATCAATTTCATCAATTTGTTTCTTTATAGCTAATTCTTTTACATTTGAAGGAGCAAATACGGAACCGCGCCCAATCTGTTCAAGACCTCGTCTAATTTCTGGTTGAAATATAACTACTAAAACAACAACGGCCCAATTGATTACCTGATCACTGATATAATTAAGTGTCTTAAAATTAAAATACCAACTGATTAATTTAACCACAATAATAAAAGCAATCCCTCGCAACAATTGAGTTGCTTTAGTTCCACGAATCATTAAAATTAACCAATAAAAAAGATACCAAACAATCAAAATATCAATAATATTGGATAATGTTGATAATGAGAAAAATTTTGTTAAATCTATTTTCCCGACCCCCTGTTATTGACGTGCCATTTTAAACTCTAAATAAAGGTCATTATATTCCTCTACAATTTTTGCTCCCAAATCTCGATAAGTTGCAAGATGATTCATTGTCTGATCTGAGGGATAAAAAGCCCGCTGTTGAACTACTCTTTGGGGTAATATTTTTTTAGCCCCACGATTTGGCGTTGAATAGCCAACATACTTAGCATTCTGTGCAGCATTTTCTGGTTCACTCATAAAATTTAAAAATTTATAAATCGCATCAAAATGTTTAGCTGTCCTTGGAATAACAAAACTATCAATCCACAAGTTACTTCCTTCTTCGGGTACAAAATAGTGTAAATGTGGATTAACACTGATCATTTCTGCCGCTTCACCTGACCAATCTACCGCTAAATAACCCTCCTCTTGCTCCATATACATTTTAATTTCATCAGCAACAATAGCTTTAATATTAGGAGTAAGTTTAACTAATTTTTCTTCTGCTTGATGTAAAATATTCAAATTAGTGGTGTTAATCGATTGGTTCTGAGAAATTAGCGAAATAGCAAAAACATCTCTAACACTATCAATTAAAAGAATAGCATTTTTATATTTAGATGACCACAAATCTTTCCAATGTTTTATTGAATTAGGTTTTATAAATTTGTCATTATAAATGATTCCTAAAGTTCCCCAAAAATATGGAAGTGAATATCGATTTTTAGGGTCAAAACTCTGATTTAAAAATAACGGATCAATTTGATTTAAATTTCTAATTTTTCGATGATTGATTGGTTTGAGCAAATTCATTTTTCTCATTTTTTCAACCATATATTCTGAAGGCATTGTTAAATCATAAGTAGTACCGCCCTGACGGATTTTTTCAATCATTGATTCATTACTATCAAAAGTTTGAATTGTAACTCTGTAACCAGTTTGACGTTCAAATTTTTTGATCAAAGAAGGGTCAATATAATCACCCCAATTGAAAAGGTTCAAAACTTTTTCTTTTTCTCGAGCACCAGATGTGTTTCGATTTAAATTAAAGTTAAAAATGCATAATAAACTACAAAGAACAATAATACCTAATAATGCACTTCCTAATTTTTTCATTACTAATTGACCTTTTTTTGCTTTTTATCTCGTTGCGACCCAAAATAATAAAATACCATTGCTATAGAAATAATAAAAAAGATAATTCCAGTTAATGCATTAATTTCTAAACTAATTCCTCGACGAGCCATCGCATATATTTCAACAGATAAAGTTGAAAATCCATTTCCGGTTACAAAAAACGTAACTGCAAAATCATCTAATGAATAAGTTAAAGCCATAAAAAAGCCCGAAAAAATACCCGAGCTTATAAATGGTAGGATAACCCTAGTTAAAACTTGCTGTGAAGATGCCCCTAAATCATAAGCTGCATCAATATATGAGCGTGTTAATTCTTTTAATTTAGGCAAAACCATTAAAACAACGATTGGTATACTAAAAGCAATATGACTAATTAAAACTGACCAAAATCCTAAATGAAGTTTTATAGCTGAATAAAGAATCAAAAAAGAAGCACCAATAATAACATCAGGAGAAACTATTAAAATATTATTTAAAGTCAAAATGAGATTTTTTACCCATGGACGTGTTAAATCATTAAGATAAATGGCTCCAAAAGTACCAATAGCAGTAGCAATCGTTGCAGAAATTAAAGCGATTAAAATGGTATTTAAAACAATTCCAATCAAACGACGATCAGCAAATAAATTTAAATAATGTTGCCAAGAAAAGTTTTCAAATTTAGCAATATTATTGCCACTGGAAAAAGAATAATAAATTAAATAAAAAATAGGAAGATATAAAATCAAAAAAATAAAAAATAAGAAAAAGCAATTTTTAAATTTACTCATTATTTTGATTCCTTAGTTAATAACATAATTAAAATCATGGCAATAATTAGAATAACTCCAATAGTTGATCCCATTCCCCAATTCATTGTACTTAAAAAATGTTCTTCAATAGCTGTACCTAATGTAATAACTCTGTTACCACCAATTAAACGCGTAATCATAAACAAAGACAAAGAAGGAATAAAAATGGCTTGAACTCCTGATTTTATTCCGGGTAAAGTTAAAGGAACAATAATCCGCCAAAATGTTTGAGTTTTAGAAGCTCCTAAATCATAGCTTGCATTAATTAATGAATGATTAATAGCTATAACTGAATTATAAATTGGTAAAATCATAAATGGTAATTGATCATAAACAGCAACTAAAATAAATGCTATATCTGTAAACAAAAATTGATGTCGACCCAATCCCAAATTAGCTAGCAGATTATTCAAAGTGCCATTGCGACTGAAAATACCAATAAAAGCATATGTTTTTAATAAAAGATTAATCCACATTGGCATAATAACCAGTAAAATCAAAAAATCGCGTGAATTCTGAAATTTGCTTATAATCCATGCAATTGGATAAGCCACAATTAAAGAAATAAAAGTAATAATTATTGCAAAACAAAGAGAATTAAAAGCCATTAATAAATAGGTTGAGTTTTTAAAAAAATTTAAATAATTATTTAAAGTAAAATGACCATTAAGATCATGAAAAGAATAAATAAAAATTAATCCAATAGGTAAAATTACAAATAACCCTATCCATAAATAATAAGGAGCTGCCACTAAAAAATGTTTAAATTTTGCCACTAACTAATCCTCATATGTTTCCAAACGAGCATCAAATTCCTGCTCTTTCTCACCAAAACGCATTACATGAATATCTTCAGGATCAAAGTTAATTCCAACTATTGCCCCATCTTTAACCGGATTAGTTGATTGAATCAACCATTTATTATGATCTTCATCATATGCAATTATTTCATAATAGTCACCCCGAAATATTTGACTTTTAACTTTAACTGTAAGTTTACCCTTTTTAACTTCTGTGATATCTAAATCTTCAGGTCTTAAAACCACTTCTACAGGTTCATTATGTCTCATTCCTGCATCAGAACATTCAAAAGTTTTACCAACAAAGTTAACAACAAAATCTCGTATCATTGTTCCATCAATAATATTACTTTGACCAACAAAATCTGCAACAAAGTGATTTATTGGTTCATCATAAATATCAACGGGAGTCCCACTCTGCAAGATTTCGCCATTATTAATTACAAAAATAAAATCACTCATAGCTAAAGCCTCTTCTTGATCATGAGTAATAAATAAAAATGTAATACCTAATCTCTGTTGAAGATTACGTAATTCATACTGCATTTTTTTACGTAATTTTGCATCTAGTGCTGAAAGTGGTTCATCTAGAAGTAACATTTTAGGGTTCAAAACGAGTGAACGTGCAATTGCTACTCGTTGGCGTTGACCACCTGAGAGCTCCTCAACACTTCGTTTTTCTAAACCATTTAATTGCACTAAATCTAAAATTTGACTTACTCTATCAGAAATTTCGGAATTATGTTTATGCTGTAAGCGCAAACCAAATGCAACATTTTCAAAAAGGTTTAAATTGGGAAATAAAGCATAATCCTGAAATATTGTATTAATTTTCCGTTTATTAGGTGGCAACTGATTAATCTTTTTACCATTAAAAAATACTTCACCACTAGTTGGCTGTGAAAAGCCAGCTATAACTCTCAATATAGTGGTTTTTCCTGAACCAGAAGGGCCAAGCATTGTATAAAACTTCCCAGTTTCTAATTCAAAACTAATATTTTTTAAAATTTGTAAATCATCAATTATCACATTGATATTTTTCAGCTCAACGATCGTTTTTTCGGCCAATCATATTACCTCCGAGTTTTTATAAACTCTAACTCTAAACGTTACAAAAACAATTTTTATTAGTACAATTAATTAAGTAAGATAATAAAATCTATTATATAGATTTTACTCAGATATTTAAAACAAAAAAAACAAGTAATTTAATTTATTTTTTAAATATAAATAAAGGATAAACAAGAATGTTTAGTAAAAAAAATTTAAAACACTTTGCCATTTTTGATCTGATAATAAACGTATTTATTGGTATTATGATCATAAATGAATCCATTTACTCGCTTCCAATCTTTCTAATGGGACTATTGTACATTTGTGTAGGAATTAATGATTGGCGTTTTCGTTATCCAGAAACTATGGTAGGAATAGCAATTGATGGATGGTTAATGACTTTTACAGCAATAATAGGTTTTACTTGGGTTAACAATACTTATCCCAGCTTAACTATTTGGAGTTGGATTGCAGCTTTAGAAGCTATTACATGTATCCCAGCCATGTTACATCCCAATAAAGATTATTTACCATTTCAAAAAAAATAAACTTTCATTTAAGTGAAAGTTTATCATTAAAACCAATAAAGCGAACCTCAGTTTGCAAGTGAACACCAAACTTTTTAAAGACTGATTCCTGAATTAACTTAATTAAAGTAATGTAATCATTAGCTGAAGCGTGATTAATGTTTACAATAAATCCCGCATGTTTTAAAGAAACCTGAGCCCCACCAACAATTTTACCTTGCAGTCCACATTTTTGAATCATTGGACCTACAAAATATCCTGGTGGCCTTCGAAAAACTGAGCCACATGAAGGTAAATCCAAAGGTTGTTTAGCTGCACGGCGAGTATTTAAATCATGCATTAGATTAACAATTTTTTTATGATTACCTAACTTTAAAGTAACTTTAGCTTGTAAGATTACTAAATGTAAATCCTGAGCTAAACTATGTCGATAGGAAAATTTAAATTCCTCATGGCTAAAAGTTTTTATTTTCCCTTTTTCATCTATTACTGTTACTTCACTAATTATATTACCAATTTCTCCATCGTAAGCTCCCGCATTCATAAAAATTGCTCCACCCAAAGTGCCAGGAATCCCGCAAGCAAATTCAAAACCCGTTAAACTGGCTTGAGCAGCTGCATGTGCAATATCTTTAAGTGAAGCTCCGGCATCAGCAATTAAATCATGACCCATAACTTTTATTTGAGAAAAATGAGTGGTGATAATAACCAATCCTTTTAATCCATAATCTGAAACAATTACGTTACTCGCATTACCTAATAATGTATATGAAATATTATAAGCAATACTTCTTTGAATAAGATAAACTAACTCTGAAGAGTTTTTGGGTATAGACAAAAATTCTGCATTACCACCAGTTAACGTATAAGTATAATTTGATAATAATTGATTTTGATAAATTTTAACTTGTGAATGAATTACAAAATTTGTCTTCTTGTCTTCTTTAATCACGATGTATATACCTGTATTTTTAATTTATTTGCTAATATATCATAACATTTTTCAAAGAATTTTTTGGATTTACCGCTAAGGCCAACTTCATGTTATGATTTTAGATATAAACTATAGAAAACTATAAACTAGACTTTATAAAATTAAATAAAAATGAGTATATTACAAGCAAAAGATCTAAAAAAAGAATTTAATAACAACATTGTCTTTGAACATCTGAATCTTAAAATTGAAAAGCATGAAAAAATAGGAATAGTTGGTCCTAATGGTGTTGGCAAATCAACCTTAATTAAAATTTTAGCTAATAAATTAACAGCAGATTCTGGTAAGATTACAACTAGTACAAATTTAAAAGTTGCTTATTTGGCTCAAGATGCTTTACTTAACAGTGAAAATAGTATCTATGAAGAAATGAAACAAGTATTTAAAGATATTATTGAAATTCGAAATCAAGCTCAAATTCTTGAAAAAGAAATTTCAAAATTACCGAAAAATGATCCTAAAATCCCAAATTTATTGCTTGAATATGACAAATTAACGGCTCAATTTGAAGAAGAAGAAGGTTATGAAATTGACGCTAAAATTCGCAAAATTTTAAATGGATTTAATTTTCCTGAATCTCGTTATCAAGAAACTATAACTAAATTATCTGGCGGTGAAAAATCTCGATTAGCACTAGCTAAAATACTATTACAACAGCCTGATTTACTTTTCTTAGATGAACCAACTAACCACTTAGATTTAAACACTCTGATATGGCTTGAAGATTACTTAAAGTCATACCATAATGCCCTAGTTATCGTATCCCATGATCAATATTTTCTTAATGAAGTAACTACAAAGACTTTAGCTTTTCATCATGGGAATTTTAAATCCTATTCCGGAAATTATTCGTTTTATTTGAAAGAATCACAAAAACAAGATAATGAATTAAAAAAGCACTTTACTGAACAGCAACGTGAAATTAAAAAGTTAACCACTTTTGTTGAAAAAAATATTACACGAGCTTCAACTACCAAACGGGCTCAAAGCAAAAGAAAACAATTAGAGAAAATGGAAATCATGACCCAACCTGTGGGACCTGATAAAACAATTCATCTAAATTTTCCACAAGTAAAACGTACTGGAAATATTGTTTTAACTACTGATAATTTAGCGATAGGATATGATCAGAATACTTTAATTGATAAAATTAGCTTTAAAGTAAAAATTGGTGAACGGGTAGCTATTATTGGACCTAATGGGCGTGGAAAATCTACTTTAGTAAAAACATTAATTGGACAGATACCACCTGTTTTTGGCAATTATCATTTCGGTTCAAATGTAGAACTAGGTTATTATGATCAAGGTTTTAAACAACTTCAACAAAATAAAAAGGTAATTGATCAATTTTGGGATAAATTTCCTAATTTAGAAAAAGAAGAAGTATTACATAAATTAGCTTCTGTTTTATTAACAGGTGATGTTTTACAACTTAAAGTTAATCAACTTTCAGGTGGTCAAAAAGCACGTTTAGCTTTAATTATTTTAATTGAACAAAAAGCTAATGTTCTAATTTTAGATGAACCCACTAACCACTTAGATATTGACTCTAAAGAAGTTTTAGAAAAAGCGCTGATTAAATTCAATGGAACAGTAATTTTCGTTAGTCATGATCGATTTTTTATTAATGAAATAGCTGATAAAGTTATTGATCTAACCTTACAAGGCTCAACCACCTATTTAGGAAATTGGGATTATTATTATGCAAAAACTCATCAGCTTGAAAAATCTAAACAAACAAATAAAATAAAGCCAAAGATTAATAATCAAAATAAAAGTCAATCTTCCCCTAATCTTTCTTCAAGCTTGAGTTTTAATGAACAAAAACGTTTAAGAAAACTTAAAAAAGAAAGTTCTAATTATGAAGAAATTATCAATAAAAACGAAAAACAGCTTGCTTTATTACAAGCTGAAGCTGCCAAACCAGAAAACGGTTATAATTTAGAAAAATTAAATGATTTAACTAATGAAATTGAAAAAACTGAAAAAATAATTGATGATGCAATGAATGTTTGGGAAGAAATTTCTGAAGAAATTGAGCAATTTAACCAGCAGCATTTATAAATGATAAACTAGAGTTACAATCTAAATCTAATGGTGAAGTATTTTTATGTTCTGCTAAAACGGCACCATAAGCTGCAATCATTCCGCCATTATCACCACATAATCGTAAAGGTGGAATTGTTAATTTACATTGTGGAAAATCATTATGAATTAGATTAGACATTCGATCACGTAAAGATGAATTTGCCGCAACCCCACCACCGATAATCAATTCCTTAACATCAATTTGAGTTAAGGCTTTTTTAGTTTTTGCAACTAAAACATCCATCACTGCATTTTGAAAACTAGTGGCCATATCATCAACATTTAAAGTATTTTTTTGCTTTTCATGCGCTACTAAATCTCTTACTGCAGTTTTCAAACCACTAAAACTCAAATTTAAATCTGATCGATTGATCATTGGTCGCGGTAATGTGTAAGTTTGTCTTCCTCTTTGAGCAGCTTCATCTATCGCTTTTCCTGCTGGATAATTAAATCCAATAAGTCGCCCCACTTTATCGTAAGCCTCACCTACAGCGTCATCGAGAGTAGTTCCTAAAATTTCAAAACTAATCTCATCTTTTAAAAATACAAATTCAGTATGTCCTCCTGAAACTAGTAAGGCCAAAGCCGGATATTGAATTTGATGATCAACTGCTGCCGCATAAATGTGTCCAGCCATATGATTTACACCATAAAAAGGAATTTCCAAACAAGCGGCGAGCATCTTGCCAGCGGTTAATCCTACCATCAAACACCCAGCTAATCCAGGTCCATAAGTAGTGGCAATCCCATCAATATCAGAATAAGTTACTTGTGCTTGTTGCATTGCTTGCTCAATACAAAAGTTAATATATTCTACATGGTGTCTACTTGCAACTTCTGGAACTACTCCTCCAAAACGTTGATGACTTTTAATTTGAGAAGTAATAACATTAGCTAAAAGTTGATGTTTGCCAGAAATAATTCCAACGCTAGTTTCATCACAACTAGATTCAATACCTAAAATAATTTGTTGATTATTTTTCAACTCTGCTCCAAATCTAAATACATATTCATGGCATCTCCATGATTAAAACTATAATAAAATTTTTTAATTCGACCATCTTTGAAAGATAAAGAATGATAAAGTTTGATCGCAATCTCATTATCAACGCTAACTTCTAAAGTGACTCTAAATACTGGTATTTTTTTAGCGTAATCAATAACAAACTGTAATAACCATTTTCCAATACCTTGATGTTGCTTTGTACGACTAATTGCAAAATTAGTTATATGTGCTTCTTTAGAATTCCAATTTAATCCAATAAAGGCAATAATTTGATTTCCTTGAACTAAACTTAAATATAACGAAAACTGTCTACGATTTAACTCTCTTATAAAAGCGCTATAATCCCAAGGTGTTTTTCCTTGATAATTTTCTTTTTCAATTAAAAGAAATTGGTTAATATCCAAGGAAGTTGCTTTGCGTAAAGTAAAAATTTGTGTTCCTAATCTTACGATTTCTGGATCAAATTTAACTATATCAAAATTATTAGTTGTCCAATTTTTAAATTTCTTCCACATAATTTATCATTGAGTGTTCTGGATTATTTTTTTCCCAAGCTAATACTGCTTGCGGATCTCTAATATAATTTGGTACGAATTGGTCCGGCGAAATCGATTTTTCTCCTTTACTTAATAAAATTGCACTATAACCACGTGAAAATAAGTTTCCGGATATAACCGGAATTATTATTCCAAACTCTTTAAGGTCAGTTTTAACATCTTCTAAACCGGCTCCCATAATTAACAACCCATTAAAGTGTTTTATTTTTTCTCTTAATACGGAATAGTTAAGGTAAGAATCGGGTAATAATGTTACAATTTTTCCAGATTTTTTTTGATATATTCCTGCATAAAAATTTTGATGGCGCGCAGATATTAAAGTTAAAACCGGATTTCCAGTGGTCAGTAAAGGAAAAGCAAGGTTAACTAGACTAGAGATTCCGAATAGTTTTGCATGATTTATAGTTGCTAATACTTTACCAGCTGTTACTCCAATTTTCAAACCTGTAAAGCTTCCTGGACCTTGAGTCACTGCTATTGATTTTACTTGAGCCAATTTATAAGGTGTATTTTTAAAAAGGGCTTCAATTTGTGGTACTAAAAATTGACTTGCCCGCTTATTTTCTGTAGTAGATTGCTCCATAATTAGTTGCCTATCATTAGCCAAAGCAACACTAACGCCAAATTCAGAACAATCAATTCCTAATGAAAGCATATTTAATTCAACTTCGATTCTATCTTTAATTTTGAAACAATTTGAAGAGTTAAGTAACTAATTACTATTTGAGGAACCAGTTGTATCAACTCTTTAATTAATCTACTGCTAATTGAAATCCAAAAAGGAACCTGATAAAGCATAGTTGCCCAAAGAGCATTTAAAAATAAATTAACGATTAAAGTAACTAAAACAACTGCAATAGTCGTGCGAATCCATGATAATTGGTAAGGATATAGAAATAATCCATAAATAAACCCACCGATAATAGCCGATAGGGTATATCCTATAAAGAAAGGATCCCCAGTTGGAAAAATAAAAAAAATGAGTAAATTCATAATTCCATTAAAAACAGCTGTCCATAGTGGTCCAAAATAATAAGCAATAATTACAGTAACTATAAATGTTAAAGAAACATGTATATCACGAGTTAAGCGAATAGACCCAATTCTACTTACTACTAAGCGTAAAGCCGTTAATATCCCCAAGAGCGCAATTGAAAAAGCTGTAATTTTAGGACCTTGCCATAATTTTTTATTTTTCATTTAACCTCCATGTTTAACTTCAATTTCTAGTCCCAAAGTGACATTGATTGACAAGCAACTTTAGATCCTTGAGCAATTTGATGGTAAAACTTAATTTGTGAACCGATGGTCTCTTGATAGTAACTAGCTTGGATAAAGTCGAGTTCTTGAATTTCTTTTTCAAAGCGAATTTGGAATTTTTTTAATTCATGATTTTGTAAAAATGTAATTCCTAAACTTTCAATCATCCATTTGATATAACTAGTATTCGTTATATGTTTATTGGTATCAATATCTTCAAAACGAATAGCAAAACGTTTTTCATTTTGCAATTTTTTTTCATCAATTTTTACTTTAGGAGTCCTAATTACAACATTACTTGGTTCTGCTAATTTCTTCATCACTTCAGGATTTAAAACACATAATTTACGACTCTTCAAATTCAAAGTCACCCAAACTGACTTTAAAGTAACCAAACGTTTGCCATCTAAAGTATCAAAGGCAAAATTCCGATAAGAAAAAAACTTATTATAATTTTCAATCCAAGTAGAAACAATAATTTCTTCTTCTTCCCTAGGGGTTCGTTCAATATTTAAATCATATTGGGTAACAACCCAACCTTGATTCTTTTGTGCCATCCATTTTTCATCAAAACCCAATTCAGCTAATTGACGAAACGAAGCCAAAATCATTCGATCTATTATAGCTGTAGGTTTCATCCGGGATAATTGATCGCAATCAAAAAAAGGTATTCGAAATTGTTGTTTAAATACTTTCATTTTTCACAATCTCCTTTAGGAATAATTTGATGATATACATCATAAACAATTTTACGCGATAAATGATACTTTTGAGCAAAATTTTTTATTGCTACGTTTGGAGTAACTCCGCTACTTATTTCTTTAGAAATTAAAGAAAACCACTCTTTTTGCTGAGGTGGATTACTTGTAAAAGAATGTGGAGCTAAAATTACAACAAATTCACCCTTGGGTTGATTATTAGTAAAGTAATCTATTGCCAATTCAACTGTATTAATATAATATTCTTCATGAATTTTAGTTAATTCTCGACTTATACAAATTTGCCAATTAGGATCAATTTGTGAAATAACCTTTAGTGTTTTAATTAAACGATACGGTGATTCATAAAAAATAATTGTTTGTTTATTAATTGCTATTAAATCTTTTTTTATTTGCTGTGAATTTCGGGGTAAAAAGCCTAAAAAAGTAAATGGAATTGCTAAAAAGCCTGACCCAATTAATGCTGTAAGGGCAGCATTAGCTCCAGGTAAAGCTACTACAGACTGATTCAGTTGTCTTAATTTCTCTACTAAAATTAAACCAGGATCAGAAATTATTGGCATCCCAGCATCACTAACTAAACCTAAATTTAAACCTGATTCTAATTTATGAAGTATTTCCGGTAAACGACGTTGAGCATTATGTTCGTGAAAACTTAGTTTTGCCACTTTAATTTGATAATGATCCAAAAGAATCTGAGTATGGCGCGTATCTTCACATAATAATAAATCAATTGATTTTAAAGTCTCTAAGGCTCTCAGTGTAATATCCGCTAAATTACCAATGGGTGTAGGAATTAAAAATAGCTTACCCCATTCAGAATTATTTTTTGGCTTCATTTTTCATCCTTGCTAAAATTTCTAAACAAAACAAACAATCTCCAGCTCTTTTATCACCGAAAAAGCCACTACAAATATGAAGTCCTTGCTGATACATTTCTTTTAGGATTAATGGTCGAGAAACATGTCCCTTAATTTTAATATCTTTCTTATTTCGATGGTTATGATTCAAATTTAGTCCTCACTTAGAACTTCCAAGCAAAACATTTCCATTAAACGTTCAAAATCAATATTCAATCTAACTTGTGGTAAATTCTGACTAAGCAAAATTAGTTGACGTGATTTTTCTGAAGTATCTTTAATCTTGTGGTAAGCGTTCAATAAAGCGTAGAGAAAAAACTCTGAACCTTGTTCTTTGATTTTAGGCTTCAAATTTGTCGTTAAAATAATGTAAGCTAAGGGATTCTTAATACTTAATAGTCTCACAAATTCCATTATCAATGGATCTTCTAATTTTTTATTTAATAATAAATTGTTTTGAAAATAAACTATTTCACATCTGGAAACAATGGTTGGTAATAATAAATATTTATTTTGGGTTAATAAAAAGAAATATCGATTATCTGCTGGACTTTCAAGATGTTTTAATAATGCATTCTGAGAATTTTCGTTCATTAATTCAGCATGATTAATAATAAAAAAATTGGCTTTTTGACTCAAGTCACTATAATCAGCAACAGAAGTTAAATTACGTATTTGATCAATTCTAATCATTTGTTTTGGGTCATTAATTTCCATTATTCCCGAAAAATCTCGATCTTTAATTGACAAACAATTTTTACATTGTTGGCAAGAACCTTTTTTGCTTTTTTGTGGTGAAGTGCAGAAAAAATATTGAATTATTTTGTGAACAATATCTTGCATAAAAAGAACATCTAAACCATTAAATAAATAAGCATGACTCAAGCTTTTTTGGTTAATCAAATGTTCAAAAATACTTAAATAGGATTGATTATTTTTCAAAAGTGATGAATTTCCTCAATTGGTAAAACAAAAACAGTAGCCCCACCCACTTGAACTCTAATAGGCTCTTGAAACCCATCTTCTAATGCTGTTAGACTAGTAAAAGATGGGTTCATCATCTGAGACCGTGACTTTGAGGCACCTTTAATAATCGATAGAACCTCAGTTTTACGTTCATCAGCAATACCGATAATAAAAGTAGTATTACCTGAACGTAAAAAGCCACCATTGGATGATATTTTAGTTGCTCTTATATTGGCTTCGATAAAAGCATTACTTAATTCATTAGCATCTTTATCTTGAACAATTGCAATAATTAATTTCATTTTGATGCCTCCTTTATTAAAGGTATTAATACTTTTTTAACTGATTCATATACTTTTTGAGGCGTTTTTTGTGCATCAATTACCACATAATTAGCAGGATTTTTATTAATTAAGTTACGGTATCCCAAAGATAATTTTTCAAAAAATTGAATATTCTCTTTTTCAAAACGATCTGCTGCCTGCTTCTTTTTCTTTAAACGATTCATTGCTTCTTGAGGGCTTATATCAAAATATATAACTCGATCTGGCATAACGTTCCCTAAAACAAATTGGTTAATTTTAGCAACAACTTGTATTCCTATATTACGTCCTATTCCTTGATATACTAAGGAGGAATCAATAAAGCGATCTGCTAGAACTACTTTATTAGCATCTAGTGCTGGAATAATTTTTTCAATCAAATTTTGACGGCGTGCTGCAGCATATAAAAGAGTTTCAGTTTTTGGATCCATTTTCTCGTAATCAGGACTAATAATTAACCGACGAATATCTTCTGAAATACGAGTTCCTCCCGGTTCACGAGTAAAAACTAATTGATTTTCCAAATTTGTATTAGAAGTTTCTTCTTTTATACGATTAAAAACAGTACTTTTTCCCGCGCCATCAATACCTTCAAAAGCGACTAACATTATTTTGCACTAGCCTCATATTTTATTTCAATTTTTTTGGTTTTTTCATTATAGACTTCACTTATCAAAATTTTTTCTTCACGCAAATGACGTAAATAAAAAAAATAAAGATGTTGATGAATTAATTCAATCACATGCATTCTTTCATTATTATCAATTGCTAGCTCATCATAATAAGCTATTTTTTGAAAAGTATCTAACTGATTTTGAACACTTAAAAATAATTTCTTTTGATAATTTTCATGAATTCTTTTAATTTTTTTCAATTTGTTAAAGCTCCGTTCGTCCTTCTAAAGCACGCATTAATGTTAAATCATCAGCGTATTCGATATCACTACCTACCGCCAATCCATGCGCTAGACGAGTCACTTTAACACCAACTGGTTTTATTAAACGGGATAAATAACTTGCAGTTGCCTCTCCTTCAGGAGTTGCATCAGTACCAATGATAACTTCCTTAACTTGATCGTTGCGTAATCGTTTTACTAAACTAACTATGTTTATATCTTCAGGGCCAGTTCCTTCCAAAGGTGAAAGTAAGCCGTGCAATACATGATAATATCCATGATATTCACGGCTTCTTTCAAAAGAAATAATCTCCTTAGGCTGAGCTACCACCATAATCTTACTTTGATCACGAGTTTTATCTAAACAAATTTCGCAAACCTTATCCTCGGTAATGTTCCCACAAATCGTACAATAGTGAAGATTTTTCTTTACCGCCAAAAGATTGTTAGCAAAATCAGTTACATCTTTTTCTGGTAAATCAAAAATAAAAAAAGCCATTCGTGCAGCGGTTTTTTCTCCAATTCCCGGTAATTTCATAAAACTATCAATTAACTTTGAAATTTGTACTGGATATTGCATTTTAATCATCAATTATTTTTACGTTTTCTGGCCCTAAAAACTTAATAATTGCCTCCATATTTTCGGTTATTCCTGATAATTGCTCAGATGTAAAAGCCGAAGTTGATTTTGATAAATTTGTATCATTGGATTTTACAGATAATCTTTGCCGTTGTAATAAATAATTTTTACGATATTCTGGCCATTCATCAGCAAAAATTCCATAAACCTTATTTTCACTAATTAATTTTTTTAATGAATTTTGTAAATCCAAATCTGATTCTATTTTATCTAAAAATTGTTTAATTTGAAATGCAATAATTACACCATCATTTGATGCAGCTATTGGATGGGTATACTTAATCAAAGCTCTTAATTGCTGCGGAGCATTTTGAATAATTTGATCCCATCTATTTACCATTTTATCTAGATCTCGACGAGTGGCTTGACCTAAAACCTGATTTAACATAGTTGGATTAGTAAAATCAGAAATATTATCTACCTTCACTTTTTCTTTAGCATTATTATTAGTATTTATTGGCTCTATAGCGTGCTTAATTGGTTTAAAATCTTCCGAAATATTTTGAGAAATACTTTGATTTGATTTTTTCTCTCCTTCATGAATATTTGTAAGAGATTCTTTATTAACTAAATTTTTTTCTACTTGAGACATCTCTTTTTTTCTAGAAATATTTTGATTAAGGTGTGCTAGTTTAACGGTCATTATTTCAACTAAAATATCCGTATAAACAACTTGCCTTAGTCGTTGATCTTCATCAATTAAAACGGTAAGAGCTTTAAATAACCATGCTTCTGATAAATTTTTGAATTCCTTTAAATCTGAAATTAAAAAAGTAGAAGGTTCAATCTTGTTTTGAAAAAGTAAAATATCTTTTATTAATAAAATTAGATCTTGAATAAATTGTCCTAAGTCTTTGCCTTCAACAAGAATTTGATTAATTTCTGAAATTGCCGATTTCACATCACTCTTACTTACAGCTATTAAGTAGTTAAAAAGTAATTCTTTTTTTGTTGTGCCTGTCAAATCGCTAACTAAATCAAAAGAAATTTCATCTTTATTTAAAGTAACCGCTTGATCCAAAATACTTAAAGCATCCCTCATTCCCCCGTTAGATAAACGAGCTATTAATTGTAAAGCCGTAGGATCAAATTTAATTTTTTCTTTTTTCAAAATACTACTTAGTTGGTAAACAATGTCACTTTCTTGTATTCGATGAAAATCATATTTTTGTAATCTAGAAATAATTGTTGCCGGAATTTTTTGAGGATTTGTTGTTGCAAGAATAAATACTGCATAACTAGGTGGTTCTTCTAAAGTTTTTAATAAAGCATTAAAAGCACCTAATGACAACATATGGACTTCATCAATTACATATATTTTATAGTCAGAAACTAATGGAGCATATTTAATCTGTGATCTAATATTACGAATTTCATCAACGCCATTATTAGAAGCCGCATCAATTTCTATATAATCGGATAAAGTTCCTTGATTAATCCCTTGACAAGTTTCACATTGATTACATGGCTCACCATTATGATGAAAATGACAATTAATTGCTTTTGCAAAAACCCGAGCAGTTGTCGTTTTTCCTGTTCCTCTCGGTCCGGAAAAAAGATAAGCATGAGAAATGTGACCAGTAATTACCGCATTTTTTAATGTTTGAACCAAAACTGGTTGGCCTACAATATATTTAAAATTTTGTGGTCGGTACTTTCGATATAAAGCTTGATATGACATAAATTTTTTCCTTGGATACTAAAAAGGCACATGATACCTCCGCCTTAGTGCTGCTTCCTTCCGGACCTGACACGGTTCAACGGCATACCATTGCCCTGCTATATATTATAGCCTAACATAGATTTTTTTCTACCCTTATACAAAAAAAATTAGAAAAATACGTTACAATATCCTTTTAAAAAAAGAAAAATGGAAATTTACCAAAGTTTAACATGACTTTACCAATAAAAATTTAAAAAATCGAGGCAAAAAATGACAGTTATTTATTTAGTAAGACATGGGCAAACCTACTTTAATCGATACAATAAAATGCAGGGTTGGTCTGACTCCCCCCTTACTCAGCAAGGAATTCATGATGCACAAAGAATTGGAAAAATTTTTGAAAATACCCGATTTTCCTATATTGCTTCAAGTGATGCCCACCGAGCTCGACAAACGGCACAAATTATTATAGAAAATAATAATTGCAATAAGCTAAAGGTTCACGAAATTCCAGAATTCCGTGAAAGTTTCTATGGTTACTTTGAAGGAAATGATGCTTTTAAAACTTGGTTCATAGTTGGACAAAAAAAAGGATATAAAACATTCAAAGCTTTAGTTAGCAAGTATGGCTTTGATCAAGTTAAAGATTTTATGAATGAAGCAGATCCTTTTCACGAAGCCGAAACATCTTTTGAATACTGGAGAAGAATTAACAAGGCTTTTAAGATTTTAAGTGAACACGTCTCAGATGAAACTAATAATCCCATTTTATTAGTTACCCATGGTACAACAATTAGAAGTATTGTTGATCACTATGCGCCAAAAAAGTTTCCGGTAATAGCTGAACAGCCTAGCAATGGTAGTATTACAACCATTATTTTAGATTCTTTAGGACAAATTAAAGTTAAAAGCTATAATAAGCTAACAATTGATTAATTTATTTTTGAAAATGACACTTTTGTTTTCATTTTAATCATTTTTTGCTATACTTTAGTAAGTAATAAATGTTCTTTATTAGAATTAAATCTCAATTAATGAAACTTAATTTTAATAAAGTATATTTTTTTATTCATTTTTTTATGGTACAAAATAGATTTCTTCAAGCATATTTTGAACCTAAACTCAAAGAAAGGAAAAACTGAATGAGCCTTCGGGCTCGCAGTTAATGTTTAAATTAATGAAAAATAAGCTCAATTTAAATCTTAACAAAAATTTTTATACTCAACTAATTGTTATTTGTGTTGCCATTGAAATTATTTCTGTTAGTATTAATTTCTTTTACGCTCCTATACATATTGCAGCTGGTGGAGCCACTGGGATTGCAATTTTAACTAATGCGGTTTTCGGCTGGAATCGTTCAATTGTAGTTTTTGCTATTAACATCTTAATGATCATTTTAGCCGCTTTCTTATTAGGAAAAAAGGAAGTTACCAAAATTGCCATTGGTAGTTTTTTGTTACCATTATTTATGGCAATTACTCCTAGTTTTAAAGTTGTTAAAGATGATATTTTAGCGATGATAATTGGAGGAGCTACTTTTGGCTTCGGTGTTGCTTTATTATATCACGTTGACGCTTCTTCCGGTGGAACTGCTGTTCCCCCTTTAATTTTGAAGAAATATTTCCAAATTAATCCTTCTACTACACTTCTAATAATTGATACAATTGTTACCTTTTTTAATTTATTTGTAAAAGGAACTAACGCCTTTTTTATGGCGACATTTTCTCTCATTATTACATCGATGGTAATGAATTATATTTTATTGGGATTTGATCACAAGATTATGATTAATATAATGAGTGAAAACTATTTAAACGATATAAAAGGGCTAATTGATAAAACTAACGAACAAGGATACACCATTTTTGATGTACGAGGTGGAAAAAACTCTGAAGGAAAAGAAATGCTTATGGTCGTTACTAATAATACTGAGTATTCAGATCTGGTTAACGGAATACTCGCAATTGATAAAAAAGCATTTTTAACTACATATAATGTTTCAGAAGTAAAAAATGGCGTTTTTTAAAATTTTAGCTAATTATAAATTGCCTTAATTGCTTAGAAGCAATTGGACTTAATTTTGCGATAATTTTGGTTCCCTCTTTACAATAATCGCAAGAAATAATTGGATAATTCTTCAAAATTTGAGAAGAAATTTTACCTTGGTTAAATGGAATCAATAATTTAAATTGTTGAAAATCTTTAAATAAATTATGAATAATTAACTTTCCTAAAGCCTGTAAAGTATATGTGGATAATGCAGAACCAAAAATTGCTTGATCCTTAACAAATAATTCTGAATTTTCAGGTAATAGATCAGCTTTATTGTAAAAGGTTATCATTGGAATTTCAGATGCTCCAATTTCTTTTAAAACTTTTTTAGTTGTAATAAGCATTTCATCACAGTTAGGATCGGCGTAATCAACCACATTAACTAAAAGGTTGGCATCTTTTGCCTCCTGTAAAGTTGTTTGAAATGATTCAATTAGCTGATGAGGTAAATTAGAAATAAAACCGACCGTATCACTAATTAAAAATTGTTGATTATTGGGTAATTTAACAAATTTAATTGTTGTATCTAATGTCGCAAAAAGCTGGTCAGCCGCTATAGCATTACTTGTAGCCTTTTCTTTAGCACCCAAAGCCGTAGGGAGGTTGTTAAAAGTTGTCGATTTACCTGCATTTGTATAGCCAACTAATGCCACTCTAGGAATACCAGATTTTAAACGATCTTTTTTTTGAGTTTCATGGACTGCTTTAATTTTTTTTAAACGTGCCTTTAATTCATTAATTTGTTTTAAAATTGTCCGACGATTAATTTCAGATTGAGTCTCGCCCGATCCACGGTTATGTAGCCCACTACCACCTCCTTGTTGATCAAGCTGGCTTTCTGAAGGATGAATTCGTGGCACCTCATATTGTAATTTAGCAATAGCAACCTGAATTTTAGCTTCGTTTGTACGTGCTCTATTTTCAAAAATTTCTAAAATTAATTCAGTATGATCTATTACTTTTACTTTTAAAAACTTTTCTAAATTACGAATTTGGGTCGGAGAAAGTTCATCATTAACTACTAAAATGTTTACATCTTTTAAAGAGAGTTCATTTTTTATTTCAGTTAATTTTCCACTTCCGAAATATGTTGCAGCTATACGGTGAGGTAAATTTTGTGTAATGGTTAACACAACTTCAAGATTATTTGCTGATGCTAATCCCGCCAATTCATTCATTCTAGAATGAAATTGAGGATCACTATCAACACAAACACCTGCAATAATCGCTAATTTTTTATTTTCTTTCATTAATCACCTATTTAACTTTTTTTCAATTTCCTTTAAATTGTCTGAATAATCGATAGATTTAATATTTCCTTGATAAGTATCCTTAATTAATTGATCCATTTTAAGCCAAAAACTATTATCATTTAAATAATTTGGAGCAATAACAATACGAGACGTCTTAATACATTTAAAAATTTGTTGTACTAAAGGACTATTCATAACTTTTTCATCATTTTGAGCACTTTGATTTGTTGGAATTAATCCTTTTAACTTAAAAAGTTTTAGTTGAGTATCTTTATTTCCTAAATAATTAGCCAAAGACATTGCAGCTTTAGGATACTTAGTTTGTTGATTAACTCCCCATAATTTAACTATTAAAAATGGTTTCCAAAGCTTCGTTTTATTATCAATATTTAATTGTGGTAAAAAAGATACAGCTAGATTATTTTGTAAAATTTTCTTAATTGAAGAGTATTGCTTACTACTTGCAATAACAGCTGCAGCCTGTTTCAGTCTAAATTCAGATTCAATTGAATTATCTAATGATATAATGTGAGGATTATTTTTTTGTGAACTTATCCAATTTAGTATCTCTGCTCCATTATTTAATTTTGAAAATTCATTAACTTCTAAATAAGAAGACTCTTTAAAAAATAATGGAGCAAAAGTTAACCCCGTACCTAATTTGTCAAAATTAACTATAACATTATGTTGCTTAGTTAAATTATCCCAATTTTTAACATCCTGCTTTTTAAGTTTACTACGGTCATAATAAAGCAAAGAGGTTTCCATAGCCATTGGATAGCCATAAATGTTTTTTTTAAAAGTTACAGCTTTACTAGCATAATCAGTTTGTTCCACTTTAATTTTTTGTTCTCTTTGATCCCTTAAAGGATAAAGCAAACCATTGTCCGCCATTGATCCAACTTGAGTATTATTCATTAAAAAAACATCTGCAGCTTGCGATGGATCCTTAGCTACTTCCCTTTTTATTTGGTTAGAATTTTTAGCTTCTATGATTACTTTTACATGTGGATAAAGCTTTTGATAATCATTGATGACTTGTGAATAAGCTTCAATTAAATCAGAATCCATCCATAACTTAATTTTACCTTTTATTTGCTGATCCGGATTATCCTTCCATCCCTGATTTTGTTGATTATCCTTATTGCTACAACCAGTAAATAAAATTAAACTAAAAGTTATTATTAAACCCAAATATCGGTTTAATTTACTATTCATCTTTACCTCCAAAAATTCAGAAAATTAAAACTTATTCTATATTTTACATTCAAACTGATGAATAATTAACAAAAATACTTTTCTCAATTTGTGTTAAAAATGCTTTGATTAATTAATTTTTAATATTTCAAAATTATTAAAAATAAAAGAGGGGAGAAAAATTATTAACGAACAACTTTATGGCTTTATCGCCTATCCGGCAACTCATTCTCTTTCACCAAAAATTCAGAATGCTGCCTTTAATAAAGCAAAAATTCCAGCACATTATATAGCTTTTAACGTATTACCTAACAATTTTTCTAAAGCAATTAA
Source organism: uncultured Lactobacillaceae bacterium (assembly GCA_945273735.1). Classification (GTDB taxonomy): domain Bacteria; phylum Bacillota; class Bacilli; order Lactobacillales; family Lactobacillaceae; genus Xylocopilactobacillus. Next base: position 5,880 of record CALYPJ010000011.1, on the reverse strand, counting down.
TGGAATGGTTTCATTAGGAAGTAAAGGGTTTAATATTTCAAGCCCCTTTAAAGCCGATATTATTAATTATTTAGATAAGATTGATCCTACTGCAGCAAAAATAAATTCAGTTAACACCGTAAAAATAATCAACAATCACTTAGAAGGATATTCAACCGATGGTCTTGGATTTTGGCAAAGTCTTAAAAAAATTAATAAATCTAAAACCTTATTAATAGGTACAGGTGGGGCTGCAAGAGCAATTATGGCTAATGCGGCAAATTATGGTGTTAAACATCTTATAGTAGTTAATCGTTACGGAACGGACTGGGAACAAAAAGTAATTACAACTCAAAGATTGGCAAACGTACAATTATATGATTTAAATGATCGTCAATATTTAACTAAAATCTTAAGAGATGTTGATTTAGTAATTAACGCTACTACAGTCGGAATGAAAAATACTGATCCTTCCCTTCTAACTAGTTCAGAAATTTCAGTAACCAAAAACAGTACAGTTTTTGTTGACTTAATCTATGCTCACCAAACCAAATTTCTCCAAATTGCTGCAGCACATAAAAGAAAAAGCCTAAACGGAATTCCGATGCTAATAGCCCAAGCAGCATTAAGTTTTAAAATATGGACAGGAGTCGAAGCTGACATTTCAACTATGAAAAAATCTTTACGTTCAGTTATTAACTCTAATAAATGGTTACAATCAGGACTCATTTAAATTTAAAAACAATTTTTCAATTAAAGTTAATTAAAACGATCTAAATTATAAAGAAACAGTATTATTTTATTAATCTTTCAAAAATAAACCTCGCTATTAATCCATAAAAGTAAAGATCCTGATAGCGAGGTTTAATTTGTAAAAATATAAGTAATAAACTACTAATTTACTCTTTTTCAGTACCTGTGGTCGCCTGCTGAAATTCAGAAGTATCTTCTTTAACAGATGGATGCATCTGTCCATTTTCATCTAAATCGAACTCTATATCAGAATCTTGATTATCATCGTCAAAATCATTTGATTTACTATTTTTAAAATGCCCACTAATTTCATCCCACTTATCGGATGCATTTTCTTTAACATCTTCAGCAGCTGACCCAGCATATTCATAATAATCAGCTATTCTTTCTTTTAAATCTTGACCCATTTCTTGCATTTGTTTACGAATAGTTTTTCCAGTTTCCGAGCTCAAGAATTTTGTAGTTGCTAAAACCGTACCAACACCCATAGCAAATCCTAAGATAAAATTACCAGTTTTTGACATTTTTATGACTCTCCTTTTTTATTTCGACGAGAAAACATGGTTCTGAAGAGACGTAATACTTTCATTCCAGAGCTATTTTTTCCCTTTTTATTTGTTTTCTTGATTAAATTTTTTGTAGCAAAATTAAGCTCTGAAGCTGATTTACCTAAATCACCAACAGCAACAAAAGCGTCATTTACTTCATCCATTTTTAAATTAACATCACCCATAAGTGAATTAGTTTTAGCTAGAATATCCTGAAGTTCTTTGGAAATTACTTGTAACTCATCCGTAACAACTTTAACGGTATTTTGTACTTCAACAATTGTTTCTGATCCTTTAGAAACAGTTTTTGATAATTTTATAAGAAATATAATTACAAAAAGAGCAATTAGAGCAAAAGCAATTGCAATAATAATCAATGCGATTTCACTTCCAGACATAACGACCTCCGCTCTAAAAAATATCATAAAATTAAGTTTATGGCAATTAATCAACAATTGTTCAAAATTAATGCCGCTGTATCCTTACTTTAACAGCAAATTAATAATTTTATAAACCACCTTATTATGCTGGAAAAACTTTAAATTTTCAATTATCCTTAGATAAAATATTTATTTAAGGAGGCAACCATGGACGAAAGGCCGATTGGTTTTTTCGATTCAGGAATTGGGGGATTAACTGCCTTAAAAACTACTTTAAAATTATTACCCAATGAAGCTACCATTTATGTTGCTGATGAAGCTAATTTGCCCTATGGCACTAAAAGTTCTAAAGAAATCTCAAATTATTCTCAAAAAATCATTCGCTTTTTAATTAAACAAAATGTTAAAGCCATTGTTTGTGCTTGCAATACTTCAAGTGCTATAGCAATACCACATTTAAAAAAGGTCTATACTTTACCAATTTTTGGAGTAATTGATGCAGGTGCAAAAAAAGCAAATCAAGTTACTAAAAACCAACATATTATGATTATTGCTACTAAAGCAACTGTTAGAAGCAAAAAATATAACGAAAAATTAGAATTACTTAATTCAAAATTAGTTATTAATGATTTAGCAGCTCAAGAATTAGTGAAAATTGTAGAAAACGGTGATTATCGCAGTAAATCAGTAATTAAAAAAATTTACCAAATATTAGCACCTTTGAACAAAACTTTAGCTGATACTTTAATTTTAGGGTGCACCCATTTTCCAATATTAAAAGAACAAATCAATGAAGCTACAAATTATCGTTTCAAATTAGTAGACCCTGGTCATGAAGTCATTATTAATCTCAAAGATTTTTTAACTAAAAAACACCTTTTATCAAATAATAATGTTAAAAGTAATAATCACGTTTTCTATACCACAGGTTCTACCGAGCATTTTTCAACACTAGGTAGTAAATTTTTAGATAATTCTACCATTAAAGTTAATCATTTAGATTTAGAATAAAGACATGAAAAAAATAATTATTGCTACTAAAAATAAGGGTAAAACTAAAGAATTTAAAAATTTATTCAGAAAGCTTTCAGGTAATTACAAAGTTCTGACTTTAAACGAATTATCTGATTCTCCTGAAATTATTGAAAATGGTCATTCTTTTATTGAAAATGCTACAATTAAAGCTCAAAAAATTTTTCAAAAATATGGTCAAATTACTATTGCTGATGATTCTGGACTTGTTGTTGATGCTTTAGGTGGTCGTCCAGGAATTTATTCGGCTCGTTATGCCAGTAATCACAATGATCAAGCTAATTTAAAAAAAGTTATTGAAGAAATAATTCCAATTCCCCAAGATAAAAGAACCGCACATTTCGTTACAGCTTTAGTTACAATTGGACCTCAAGGAAAAATGACTAATACTGGTCAAGTTAATGGTATATTACTAGATAAACCTTTAGGTAACAATGGTTTTGGTTACGATCCAATTTTTTATTATCCTCCTTTAGAAAAAACTTTCGCTCAAATGTCAGAAAATGAAAAAAATCAAGTTAGCCATCGTGGAAAAGCAATGAAAAAATTATTTACTGCTTGGCCACTTTATTTAAAAGGAGAAATGAATGAAAATATTAATTTGTAGTGATACTCATGGAGACCAAGATATTTTAATTGATAAATTATCTCGTTATCCAAATTTTGATCACTATTTTTATTTGGGAGATTCAGAGTTATCTGAAACCAATTTATTATTTAAAAATTTTGTTGGAGTCAATGGTAATATGGATTACGGAAAGTTTCCTTTAATTCGTGTTATCAGCGATCAAAATATAAATTTTTTATTGACTCATGGCCATCTTTTTGGCGTAAATCAGAATCTAAACCGTCTCATTTCTGAAGGCAAAAGACTAAAAGCGAATATAATCTGTTATGGACATACACATCGTCTTTCAATAAAAGTAATTGAAGGGATTTTAGTAATCAATCCTGGAAGCATTTCTCAACCTCGTAACTTTGTAAACGAAGGTGGTACTTATGTAGTTTTAACCATTGATGAAAAAACTTATACTGTAGCAGCTTATAATCGAAAAGACCAATTAATTTCCCTGCCAAAAAATCCAATTATTATTATGAGAAATCAAATCAATGAGTAGTTCTAAAATTATTGACTATTTAAATTTACCTGATAGCGAACGCAATTTTTCTCTTTATATACGTGAAATTTTACTTTGTGATATCTTTGGTAAAGATAAAAAAGAAATTTTATATTATTACGGTAAAGATTTAGCTAATAACTTTACATTTAAATCAATCGATGAAATAACCATCTTATTTAAAAAAATAGGGTTAGGTGAATTAGTTTTATCTAAAGTTAAAAAAAATGCTTATTTTTTTGAAGCAAGTGGAGAAATAATTAATCAAAGAATTGCTTTTAATTCTAAATCGGAATTTACTTTAGAAACTGGTTTTATTGCCAAGGCAATAAATTTAACAACTTCACTAACCGCTGAAGGCCAATATAAGATTAATGAAAAAAATAAACTAGTTGAATTTTTAATTCAAACAATTAGTAAGTAAATACTGAGTAAAGTGCCGATATTATGGAAATTAAAAAGAAAATAAATGCTACAATTAGATGCCTTTTTTTATTCATAACTAAAATTGCTATATATTCTCGCAAAAAAGCAGTACCACGATAATAAAGAGGCGTTTTAGAACCTATTCCATTAGCTGCAATTCCTAATCTCTTTGATAAAAGAGCAGCTCGAAAGACATGATAATCACTTGTACAAAATGTAAACTCCACTTTTTGCTTTTCCTGAGATAATAATTGAGCACTGTAAACCAAATTTTCACGCGTATTACGAGACTTCGTTTCAAGACGACTCTTAGCTAAAGGCCAATGACTTTTCTTTCTAGCATAATCAAACATTGCTTGAGCTTCTGAGGTAGTCTCTTTGATTCCCTGACCACCTGAAAAAATAATCATTGATTCTTTGTCGGTTAAGTCGTCATTTCTTTTCGCTTGATTGATTGTTGCATCAATTCTACTAGCAAGTAATTTTCCAACTTGATTCCCATTAATTAATCCTGCGCCCAACGTTACTAACCATTGAGTAGGTAGTTTTCTTTTAAAATTCATTTTTAATCCATAAATATAACTTGAAAGAAAAAAGTTTAAAAATGTAAATGTTAAATAAGCCATAGATAATGGCATAAACATTAAAATCCTTTTCCCCCATAAAGGCAATTTTTGATTAACTACACCTAATAAAACTAATAAAACAATATAGGCAAATACAGCTAAAGTTAATAGTAAATTAGATAAAGTATGCGCTTCTCGATACCAAACTTTAATCAACTGATAAAGAATATACCAAGCAAAAATAAATGGAAAAATTGCAGAAATTAGTGTCAAAATTATAATTTCGCTACGTATTGCAAATGTTCGAATTTTAGTTACAAAAAAAATAAATTGTAATGAAAAAAATAGACTAACAAAAAAACTTCCTGCCAAAATCCCTATTTTTAAAGTACGAGGTTCAACTTTTAACTGATATATCAAACCAATTAAACAAGAAAGTGCAATAATCAGAAAAATTGTTCCCAAAATTGTGAATCCCATTTCAAAAGAAATATGCATTTTTACTCCCAATATTTTCTAAATAAATAAAAGCTTGGACTATAAAAAATGAAAAAATTATACCTTATATAAAAAAACTGTAGTTTTCACTACAGAATATTAGCTTATTTAGCATACTTATCTAAAATTTGATTTAATTGATCTTTAGGATGAAATCCTACCACTCTTTCTTTAATTTCACCGTCTTTTTTGATCAATAAAGTTGGAATTGCTTGAATTCCAAAACTTTGTGGAGTTTTAGGGTTCTGATCAACATCCATTTTAGTAAATTTAACATCGTCACGTTCACTAGATAATTCATCTAAAATTGGAGCTTGCATCCGACATGGTCCACACCATGTAGCCCAAAAATCAGTTAATACAACCCCCTCTTTTGTTTCTTCATCAAAATTTTGATCTGTTATTTCAGTTATCATTACTTGTCTCCTTACTTACTAAAAGTAACTATAGTATATCACTTTATTTCGTTTTTATTTATTAATTCTAAAATGCTTATTAATTTAGCTTTTACTAAAAGCTGTTTATTATGCCATGATGTTATCTTCCTTTTATCATATTAGTTAAAAAAAGTCAAATATTT
>CALYPJ010000010.1 GCA_945273735.1 uncultured Lactobacillaceae bacterium | reverse complement strand
AAATACTGTAATCTTGTCTATTAATTTAGTGACAGAGGGTATTGAATGTGTGGATGATCAAGAAAATGTTTGTTTTATTGATAATAATTTTGTTCAGTTTACTAATCAATAAAACGAACAGATGTTCCGCTTTAGAACTATGTCAAATTAATGAGGTTCAGATCTGGCAGCAAGCTTATGATTGCGCAGTTATTGCTTTAGAACTATGTCAAATTAATGAGGTTCAGATCGGAATAATACAATCCATAATTTAATGAGGGAATCCGAAACTTTATAAATAAAAAAACGCTTCTTACTAGAGAGGCGTTTTTATTTGTTTGCATCATATTTGAAATAAAGAGATTAGGCTACATCTGAGGTTGAATTTAGTAATCCTTTTTCGAACCTTACGATGTAGCCCAATGTAGCCCATTTTGTAGCCGTAAAATTATTTATCCGTTTTTGTCTATTTGCGTAAATCCTTATTTAATGGGCTTTTTATATGACCAATTTTGTTCGTTTACGCTATTTAAAGGAGAGTACAGGATTTGAACCTGCGCGCCGGTATTAGCCGGTTCGCCGGATTTCGAGTCCGGTGCATTACCACTCTGCCAACTCTCCAACACAATGCTATATAGTAGCATTTTTTTAATTGTTAAGCAATATTAAATTGGAATATGGTAAAATTCACTATATACAAAGTATCATATGGAGTTAAAATGAAAAACTTGGTAAAGAATTTTCCTTTTATTTTTAATAGCGTCTATATTTTAGCTATTTTTATAGAGGTACTAATCTTAGTATTTAGTAATATTCAACAATTTAATTATTCAAAATTTATTAGTTCATATGTAGAAGTAGGTAATACATTTTATATTTTACCATGGATAGGATTATTAATTAATATTATTTCTTATTTAATGAACTTAGACGATGGTTGGATTTTAGGAGGTTGTATAGCAGGAATTGCTGGATTTTTGGTCTTAGCAATTTTACCAGAATTCTTTTTTATCGGTTTAATTTGTTTATGGTTGGGGATATTCTTGTTTTATCGTTCCTTTACTAAAAGAAGGCAACGTGTAGTTAATCATGCCGATTTTAAATAAAACTATGTTGAGTTGAAATATTAAAAAAAAAGTGTATAATTTTCAATTGTAGTTTAAGTAGAACCATAGTTCTCACCTATGTTAATCCTCTAGGTATCTTTCATTTTTCATGGATGAAGATGTTTGAAGCAGGATTAAAAGATCCTGCTTATTTTTTTGATTAAGATTTTTAAAGTCGAGGTGAAAGCAATAGCTAAAAATATGATCGTAAATGAAGGGATTAAAGAGCGTGAAGTGCGTTTAATCTCTAATACTGGCGAACAACTTGGAGTAAAAACTAAAGAGGAAGCAATTCACATTGCACGAGAACACGATTTAGACGTTGTTTTAGTTGCTCCTAATGGGAGACCGCCGGTTGCTAAAATCATGGATTACGGTAAATATCGTTTTGATTTGGAAAAGAAAAATAAAGATTCTAAGAAAAATCAAAAAACGGTAAGTGTTAAAGAAATTCGTTTAAGTCCTAGTATTGATCAAAACGATTTTCGAACAAAGTTAAATAATGCCCGTAAATTTTTAACTAAAGGAAATAAAGTCAAAGCGAGTATTAGATTTAAGGGTCGTGCAATCACTCACAGTGAAATTGGAAGAAAAGTTTTGGAAAATTTTATTGAACAAACTAAAGATATTGCAACCGTTGAATCTCATCCCAAGATGGATGGGCGGAGTATGTTTTTAATGTTAGCTCCTCGTGTTGATAAAAATAACAAATAGAGAGGTAATTATGCCAAAGTTTAAAACTCATCGTGCTTCTGTTAAGCGCTTTAAAAGGACTGGTAATGGCGGTTTAAAGAGATCTCATGCTTTTACGTCACATCGTTTTCATGGTAAAACCAAAAAGCAAAGAAGGCAACTAGCAAAACCAGCAATGGTAAGTCATTCTGATATGAAACGCATTGGTAGAATGCTAACAAATATGAAGTAGAGGTAAAAAATGGCAAGAGTAAAAGGCGGACCAGCCGCACGTAAAAGAAGGAAGAAAATTCTAAAACTTGCTCGAGGTTATCGTGGAGCAAAACATTTACAATTTAAAGCTGCTCATTCCCAGCTTTTTGTATCATATCGCTATGCTTTTCGCGATCGCCGACAAGTAAAAAGAGATTTTCGGAAATTGTGGATAGCTCGAATTAACGCTGCTGCAAGATTAAATGGCATTTCCTATAGTCGTTTAATGCATGGATTAAAATTAGCATCAATTGATTTAAATCGAAAAATGCTTAGTGAGATTGCAATTTCTGATCCTGAAGGATTTTCTGATTTAGTTCAAAAGGCAAAGGCTCAACTTTAGTTGATAATACTTTAATTCATTGACTGACATCTAATGATGTCTTTTTTTCTGCTCTCAAATTAGTCTTTTGAATTTACTTGTGCGATAATAAAATCATGTCATTTATGGAATATTTAGAAGCATTTAGCAGAATTTGTTTAATTTTACCATCTACAATTAAAAATAAAATTACACAAATTCAATTTGCAATAAAAGCTTTTAATAATCAAAGCTATCCCCAAAAGGCATTACCATACTTGCCTTTATCAGAAAGTGATGTTACTGAATTAATTCGATTAAATTGGTCTGGCACTTCTCATGAAGAACTACTTGAAATAGAGATAAGTAAATTAGATCATCTATTGTGTAATTTTCGATATGTCGTTTGGCAAAATTTAGGTATTTATGCAATTTTAAATGAACTTTTATTGGATGAGATAATCAAAATGAATTTTATCACTTCACCAATTTTGGAATTAGCTTCTGGCAATGGCTTCTTGGCTTCAAGATTGTCACATCGTAAATTAGAAGTAAGTGCTGTTGATAATGGAGAATATATTAAAGATACGTCATTAGAAAATAATTATTATCCTATAATTCAAGATGATGCTATAAGTTATTTGAATAAAAATATTACTAACTTTTCAACAATCATTTTATGCTGGAGTCCCGATAACGATCTTTTAGATTTAAAAATTCTTCAAAAAATACGTAATCAAGATAAATCGCCTCGCTTTTTAGTTATTGGTGAAAGAAAAGGACAAACGAATTCTGCTGAATTTTGGAAAACAGCTCACTTTACTAAATTGCATCAGATGCTAAAGTTAAATCGGTACTTTTCAGATTTTGATTTGTACCATGATCGAATATATTTTATTGAGTAAAAAATGTGGAAAAGATTTATTAATTTTTTAATGATTGGCTTACTTCTATATGGTTTGATTTTTATATTTAGTCAAAACGATCAGAGATCAAATCGAGTTCGATTAAATAATAATAGTTTATCAACAACAGCTTTAGTTTTTTCCAGTAGGAGTAATACTACTTTGAAAGAAGCTTTAACTGAAATTGAAAAAAAAGCTAAAAAAAATGATCAATTTCAATTTCAGTTTATGACTAATAATAAAGTTGTGTTTGTTTATGCCCATGGATATATGATGAATTTACCATTAACTTCTGGGCGTAATTTCAACAATGAAGATTTTTTGACGACAGTGCCTTTAGCTTTAGTGGGTAAGGATGTTAAAAAGAATCTTTATTTAACTAGTAATGAAAATTATTATAAATTGGGTAAGCAATATATTTCGGTCATTGGTGAAACAGGATCAAATGAAACAAATAAGTTAAACCGTAAAATTTTTATTAGTATTAATAGTAGTAATTTACCCCAAAATCCAAAATTAAGGGATTTAACTATTGTTGGTGATGGCCCAAAAGTAGTTGATAAAACTAAAGAATTTCGTCATATTTTTCATGCTTTTAAAGAACATAAATATTTGTATAGTGAAATACCTTTAATTGGTAGTGGGTGGCTAAGACATAGTTGGCTTTTTTTCTTAATGATTATTGTCATTTTTATTTTACTAATTGTTTTATTTGATTATCAATTTGAATTGGATATTCAAAAATTTCATAAATGGTCAAGTTTAAAAATAATTTTTTTGGATTTATTACTTGTTACTTTAGTTTTATGGATTGGTTTAAAAACTCAGTATATTATGAATCATTATTTTTTAATCTTTTTTATTTATTCGTTGACAATTTTAGGAATAGGGATTAGTCGTTATTTATTACCTTATCAGTTATTAAAAAATGAATTTACCAAATGATTTTATTCAAAAATACCGAAAACTTTTAAAAAATGAAGCATTCGCCTTTTTATCATCTTTTTCTCAAAAACCAATCAGTGCTTTTCGGATTGAATCTCAACGATTTCATAGTGATTTAAGCATTTATCAACCTATTCCGGAGATACCGTCTGGCTACTATGGTAAAATTTCGGGAAAACAGATTGAATTTTTATCAGGTGCTGTTTATAGTCAAGAACCTAGTGCGATGTATGTAGCTCAGGTTTTAGCTCCTACATCTAAAGATTTTGTTTTAGATTTATGTGCCGCTCCCGGTGGAAAAACCACTTATTTAGCTTCTCAAATGGGCAATAAAGGTCGTCTTTTAGCAAATGAAATTGATTTAAAACGTGCAAAAATTCTAACTGAAAATGTTGGGCGAATGGGTTATAGAAATGTGGTGGTAAGTAATGAAACACCTGAAAATTTAGCTAATAAATTCCCTACTACCTTCTCTAAAATTTTGGTTGATGCTCCATGTTCAGGAGAAGGGATGTTTCGTAAAGATCCCAAGGCGATTCAATACTGGAGTTTAGCTTATCCAAAATCTTGTGCCAAAAAACAAAAACGGATTTTAAAAGCGGCATTAAGAATGTTAAGTCCAGGAGGCACATTAGTTTATTCCACTTGTACTTTTTCGCCTGAAGAAAACGAAGGGGTAATTAGTACAATTTTAGAAGAAAATCCAGATTTAAAATTATCATCTATTCCTAATCCACCAGTTGGGGCTAGACCTGGTGAACCAAGTTTTGGAAATAATAATCCTGAGCTTAGAAAATGTTTACGCTTTTATCCTCATTGTTTTAAAGGAGAAGGTCAATTTGTTGCAAAAATTAAAAAAGTCGGTCATCTTTCTAAATCAAAATTAAAAACGCGAATTAGAAATTCACGCTTAACTTCAGAAATTAAAAATTTTAGTGATGTTATTTTAAAAGAATACCTTAAAGATATATTTAGGGTTTCAGATCAATATTACCTTTTAAATCAACATTTTTATGAAGAAGTTAAAGATCTTCATTTAATTAAAAGAGGCGTAAAAATTGGTAGTATTAAAAAAAATCGTTTTATTCCTCATCAAGAGCTTTTTTTAAGTTTACCAAAACAAACTTTTAAACGTATAATTTCTCTTAATGATGAGCAATTTAAAGCATATTGTCATGGTGAAGAATTGAAAATAGGATCAAATGAAACTTTAAAAAGTTGGATTGCATTAAGTTATCAGGATTACATTTTTGCTTTTGGCCATTTAGTCCAAGGTAATATTAAAAACTTTTATCCCAAGAATTTAAGAAATTACTAATTTTTACAGATAAAATTGTTTTAGTTTTGTAAAGTTGATCAATTGAACTTTTTCCTAACATTAACATAATTTTTGGAATTTCTTCTATCCATTCAGAAATTAATTGATCCAGTTTTTCTGGATTTTTTTTAATTAAAGGGTGTAAAAATGTTCCACTAACACCTACCATTTTAGCACCTAAAGCATGAGATTTAATTATATCTAAGGGGTTCCTTATTCCGCCACTTGCTATCAAATTAATCGGTAATTTACGATTAATTAAAAGCGATTCAACAGTACTCAATCCCCAATCAGTTAAATAATCTAAATTATGTGATAAATTTTGTTGATTTTCAATCTTTATAAAATTAGTTCCTCCTTTACCAGAAACATCTACATATTTGACTCCAAGATCTTGCAATCTTTTAACGTTGTCATAACTGATTCCAAAACCAACCGACTTAATAATAACTGGTTTAGAAATCTGTTCACATATTTTAGAAATATTATTTAATAATAAAAAGTTGCGATCGCCATCACGATTGATTAATTCTTGTGGAGAATTAAGATGTAATTGAATTGCGTCGGCATTAATCATTGCAATTGCCTCTTTTACTTGGCTGATATCTTGATTTGCATTTAAATTAGCAATGATAAAACCATGAGGATTAATTTTTCTTACAATTTCAAAAGTATCACGGGTATCTTTTTCTTTTAAAGCAATTTTTTGTGAACCAACAGCCATAGCTAAATCGTATTTTTGTGCTAATGTAGCAAGTTGTTGATTAATTTCTTTAGCTTTAGCTGTGCCACCAGTTATTGCATTGATAAAAAAAGAATGTGGAAATTCACGATTGAATATTTTTATTTTAGGTTTAATGTCCTTTAAACCTAGTTCTGGAATTAAATCAGGTACTAATCTGATTTCATCAAAATCATTTTTTTGTTGTAAATTATAATTTTTTTCAAATAAACTTAAATGTTCATTTTTTCTCTGGGCTGATCTACTCAACAACTAAAGGACCTCATTTTCTAATGGTATAATTCCTGCTTTTTGCCACTTATCTATTAACTTTGGTTTTATTTTTGAAGGACACAAAGTAATGCCACAATCACCACCACCAGCTCCTGATTGTTTTGCAGGCATATTAAAACTATGGGCAATTTTTACTAATTTTTGAAGTTTAGGGGTAAAAATACCAATATCATTTTTTTGGTCAAAATTCCAATATAAATCAGAAATTTGCTGAAAAACTGCATAAATATTTTTTTGTTTACATAATTTCTGATAAAAAGTTAAAGTAAGTTCATTACTTTTTTTTTCAAAAGGTTTTTTTTCATTTTCTAAAAGTTTTTGATATTTATTTACTCCCTCAATTGTGTGATATGGTTGACCAGTAAAACCGATCGCTATATCCAAATTTTTAGGCCACGTAAAAGTTTTAATTAAAGGAGGATCTTCTATACTTTGAGGTTTTTGAAATAATAGTGGCTTTTGAAAACTTGCTACTGCTAAATCACCATATGAAGTTTGAGCAAAATTCTCTGTTTGTGTTTGTATTGCTAACTTAAAAATCTTTAAAGGTGTTAATTTAATTTGATATAAAGTCGAAATAGCTTTAATTGTTGCTATCTTCACTGCTCCCGAGGATCCCATTCCGAATTTTCCAAAAGTTGAATCCACCAATTGACTTTTGAAAATTAATTTAAAATTTTGCAATTTAATATGATAAAAATCTAAATATTTTTTAATAACAATTAGTGATTGTCCTACTTCCTGCCAGAATTTGGTGAATTTTTGATTAGGTTTTAAATTTATGAAATCAATTTTTAGTACTTTTTTGCCACTAATAATTTCCGAATAATTTAAGCGTGGCTTAGGAATTATTTCAGCTTTTAAATATCGATTAACAGGAATAATAATTGCATAATGTTTAGGATTAATTACTGCATATTCTCCGGCAAGATAAAGTTTTCCTGGGACTTTAATTTTAATCAATTAGTTTTGCTCCTTCTCCAGGTAAGCTAATAGTATAGCTAAGGTCCTGAAAAGTATTAATAATTTTTGGAACCTGACTTTGTAATGTTAAAAGTTTAATATTTGCTCCAGCATCTATTGAAATATAAGCAATTAAATTTTTTTCTTGCCGTGTTTTTTGAATTCGTTTAATTAAACTTATTGTTTGGGGTTCCCAATAAATAATTGGTGGCTGAGAACTTAGCATAGTAGCGTGCATTTTAAAAGCATTAATTTCAGCTAATTTTAATAAGTCTACCCATTGGTGATTTTTAATAAATTTCAGAGATTTGTTAAAATCAGAAGTAGTTGATTTTATCCAAGCATCATAATAAGGAGAAGATTTACGAACTTGTTCCATTGCCTTTGTACTACTAACTGCTTTTGCATTATCTGTATTTTTAAAAGAAAAAACTGCTAAAGGTACGTCGTGCGCTGGTAAAATTTGATAGCCAAATGAATTTTCGCAGTTTCCAGGTTTCCATGCAACTAAACCACTACTTAATGATCTTGTAGCCGATCCTGAGCCGTCGCGAGCTAAGCAGGCTAATTCTTTAGGAGATAATCCAAGCTGAAATTCTTGGTTACAAGCTAAACTTAAGGCTGCAAAACCGCTGGCAGATGATGCATAACCAGCGGCAGTAGGGAAGTTGTTTTTGGTTTTAATTACTGTAAAAACATTTTTTTTTGATAATTTTCGTATTTGATTCATAAATGATATAATTTTATGATTTTCAATTAAATTATCATTTAAAAAAATCTGATCCTTTGAAAGTTCAGTCTGAATTTGTACTGACGTTGTGGTTGTTAGGTTATTTAAAGTTATTGAAAGGCTAGGAGTTGAAGGTAAATTATGCTTGAAATTAGTTTTACCCCAGTATTTAATTAATGCAAGATTTGGATGGGCAATTGCTTGTGCCATTAATTACCGTATTCGCTTAATGAAATTATATGGGTAAATTCAGCTTGACTTTGACGAAAAATTTTTTCCAAATTAAGCGCTCCTTTTAAATTTGATGATAAAGCAAAAATGCTTCCCCCAAGTCCACTACCAGTAATTTTAGTACCCAAACTTCCATTTTGATTAGCTATTTTTATTAAATTTTCAATTTCATTAGTACTTAAATTCATTTTACTTAACACCTTTTGGTTTTCATTTAAACAAGTGCCAAAGTTTATTAAATCACCAGTCTGAAGAGATTCAATTGCTTGATAAGTAATGCTTTCAATTTGATCAAAATATTGATGATATAAGAGCGGGTGCATTTGTGCATTTTGTCCCACTTTTTGAACAGCATTTTTAGTTATCCCTTCTTTAGGAGTTGTCGCAATTATTAAATATCCTTTAATTTGTGAGGCTACTGATAAATTAATAGTTTTGTGATTCTTTTGAAAAATGATTGGATTATTACTACTTGATGTTGCTAAATCTAGACCACTAGGATTTACATGAATCAATTTTTCTGAAATATTTGCAAATTTTAGTAATTCACTTTTTGATAAATTAGTCTGAAAAAATAAATTTAAAGCATTAGATAAACTCCAAGCTACTGCTGCACTAGATCCTAATCCACTTGCTTCAGGAATAGTACTTTGTATATTAACTTGAAAGTTAGCTTGAGGGTTTCCAATATAATTCAAAAAGCTTTTAATTAATGCGTATAATGAAGGCAAAATGTTTTGACAGTCTTCTAAATTTCCAAAGAAAAATTTGCTTTTTAAGTAGATTCCTGAGTTGAGATTTTGTGAAATATAGACTTTTGTTTGTAAAGATTTTATAGGTACAGCGATTGCGGGACGATTAAAAACTACCGCATGTTCGCCATTTAGTATTAATTTAGCATTAGCAAGTGAACTTGCTCTGGTTTTAATTAAAGTTTTAATTTTCGGATCCTCCGAATTATTATTATTTATTTATAATTTAATTTTAGAACATAACTTTTTTAAAGCTTAAAAAAAATTGAAAATAAAAAAAAAATTAATAAATAAGGATGATAAAGTGGCTTTACGATTTATACAAGGTGACGCAAAAACTAATTTTTTAGATGTAATTGTAGATTTAATTCTAAAAATTCCTGAAAATGAAGATATTTTTTTAATAGTTCCCAATAACCTTAAGTTTAAAGCTGAAATTGAAGTTTTAAACCGTTTAAGACGCCATAAACAATCAAATGATGATTTACATTTTTTTAGTTTACCTAACTTGAAAATATATTCTTTTAATCGTCTTGTTTGGTATTTTCTTAATGATTCAACTTATTTTCAGTTGCCAGAATTAACTGTTAGTCTTAAAAATATGATTTTAACAGCAATTTTACAAACAAAAAATGAACAGTTAAAAGTTTATCATAATTTTGCTGGGGATACGGGTTTCATTGATTTACTGAGAAAACAAATTGAAAGTTTTCAAAATGAAAATCTTAGTGCCGACGATTTAGCAAAAGCAGAAATCAATGATATTGATCCAGATAAAAAATCTGATTTAGTTTTGATTTATCAAGAGTATGAAAGAGTTATTGATCAACCATTTCGCGATGAGCAATGTGATTTTATAAAATTAAGAACATATTTAAAACAAAAGGATCTTACTAAAACAAATTTTATATTTTATAATTATTTGCAATTTACTAAAGTTGAATTCGATTTATTTACACTTTTTTTAAAAAAAGCTAATAATGTTTATTATTTGGGGTATTTTGATAAAGTACTTCGAGATAAAACTCTTATTAATAATTTGCCAGAAACAATAACTCCAGAAATAACATCTTTTTCTACTAAAACAAATAATAATATTGCATCTGTTTTTTTAAATCATAAGTTTGAAAAGAATAAAGATATTTCTAATATTGAAATTTTTTATATGAAAAATCGTTATGATGAAGTCAAAAAAATTGCATTAGAAATTTCTCATTTAGTTCGTTATAAAAATGTTCGCTATAGTGATATTTTAGTTGTTGGACCAGACTTAGATCAATATCAAGTAATTTTTAAAGAAATTTTTGGAAATTATCATATTCCTTATTTTGGTCAATTTACTAATTCGATGGAAGGGTCTGCAATTACTTATTTTTTAAAAAAAATATTAGCTTTAGTCACTTTTAAAATTCAGTTACATGATATTTTTGATTTGTTAAAAACTGGGTTATTATTTAATGACAAAATTTTATCCCAGACTGCTTTATTTGATGCGGAAAATTTCTCATTACTTTTAGGTATTTCAGGGTATGATTTTCTTTATTTAGATTTAAATGAAAATTCATTGAAAAGGACATTTAGTAATCAAATTGATCACCTAACACATTTTTTACTTGTTCGTAAATTAACTCGAAATTTATTGCTACCTTTAATCGGCCATTTAAAACATAGTAAAACAGCTCGTCAATATGCCAATATTATTTATAATTTTTGTGAACAAAGTGAAGTTTTTAATAATTTAAATTTAAGAAAATCGACTGCTTATCAAAATCAACAACAATTAGTGGGAGATAGAATTAATCAAGAAGTAAATAATTTTAGTAAACTATTAGATGAAATTATCACCGTTTTTCAAGATCAAGAAATTAGTTTAAATGATTTTTCTCAAATTTTAATTAATGGATTTAAAACTAAAACTTATCAGTTGGTTCCTGCAGTTATTGATGCAGTTCAAATTTCAGAAGTTAATAAGGTCAATTTGCCAAGTTATAGGTATGTTTGGATATTTAATGCGAGCGATGGCAATTTTCCATTAAATCATGATCGTAATGAACTTTTACTTTCCAGTGAAGAAATTGAAGCCATAGCACATGCGACCAATAATCAATTTTTGTTGCGTTATGTGATGAATTATCAAAATTTAATGGAGCGTAATATCGACTACTTGATGATGAGTTTACCGCAAAAGAAATTGTATTTAAGTTTCCCTAGTCAAATTGATGATAATTTAATGCTACCTTCAACTTATATAACTCAATTGCAAGATAATTTTAATATTTCGCTACAGAATTTTTCTGATGAACCTAAAAATGATGATTTTTCTAACCGTTTATTATTGCCGGAAACATCGTTAACCGATTTAGTACAAGTGTTGAGAGAATCTTTAATTGAGCAGGAACCTTTAAAAACTGCCTGGTCAACTTTATTTTACTGGTATAAAAAGCAACGTCCCCAAGATTTAGAAATAGTTCTACGGGCTTTAAATTTGCAAGAACATCATCAAGTTGATCCAGAAATAATAAAAAATATTTTTGAGCAAGATCTTTTCTTATCAATAACAAATATGGAAACTTATTTTCGTAACCCTTATGAATTTTTTGTTAAATATGTTTTAAAAGTTAAAGAACGTCCTGTTTCAGAAATAAATGCAGTCGTAAGCGGCTTAATATTTCACCAAAGTTTGGATTTATTTTTTAAATATTTAAAAAATAAAAAGAAATTAATAAGCAATTTAAGCAATTCGGATTTACGAGAAATTAGTCATCAGGTTTATCAGCAAACAATAAAGTTACAAAACTTAGAATTTTTAATGAATGACCCAATTAATCAATTTAATATAACAATTATTGAACAAACAATTTTAAAAACTTTGGAATCATTTAAGAGTCAAGGACTTAGAAGTAGAACGTTATTTACTGAAAAATCATTTGGTACTATGGGAGATGAAATTCAACCAATTTTTAACTTAGGGTCAGGTCGTAAATTAAGAATTAACGGAAAAATTGATCGTCTTGATCTTTTTAAATCCGCACATCAAGAATTTTTTAATGTTATTGATTATAAATCTTCAAATCGGAAGTTTAATCTTAATGATTTTTATTCAGGCTTAGATATCCAATTAATTACTTATTTACAAATTTTAAAAGATTATTATTTTACTGATTCTAAGCAACATGTTGGGGGTAGTTTTTTTTATCAAGTTCAAGATCCTCAAGTTTCCTATGAAAAAGTGAAAAAAGATCCAAAGCATGCGTGGTTAAAGAACTTTCAGTACAATGGAATTTATTCAAATAATCCAGATTATCAGGATCTAATTATTCAAGATTTATCAAAAAATAATTTTAAGTGGAATGATTTTTTCCCTAGTAATAATCGATTTAGTAAAAGTGCTTATCGGCCAGATGAATTTAAACTAATTTTTGCGTATAACAGAAAAAGATTTAAAACTTTAGCTGATTTAATATATGCAGGTGAGTTTTCTCAAAAAATTCTCTTTCGAACTTTTGCTGATATTTTAAATTATCGCAGTGATCCATACCAGGCAATTTTACTATTCGATCCTGAAATTGATCATGATTTTCAAGTTTTAAAATCAAAAACAGCTGAAGAATTATTAAAGTTAATGCGAGATGAATTAAATGAATAAAATTGAATTTACCAAGGAACAATTGAGAGCGATTAACCTTCAAGGAAAAAACATTTTGGTTTATGCATCTGCAGGCTCAGGCAAAACGACAGTTTTAGTCAGTAGAATTATTAATCATGTTTTAAAAGGTGTCGCATTGGATGAAATGCTTATTGTTACTTTTACAAGAGCAGCAGCTAATGAAATGCGTGAACGTTTGAGAAGAGGACTAATTAATGAATTATCATCTGGTAAATTATCTGATAAGGAACAAATTTTTATTCGTAGACAAATTGCTATTTTGCCAAGTTGCGATATTGAAACTTTAGATGCTTTTTGTCAAAAAGTAATTCGTGCTAATTTTAATGTAGTTAACTTAGATCCTAATTTTCGGGTAATGACAGATCCTAATGAAATTATAGAGTTAAAAAAGATTCCCTTTGATGAAACTTTTGGAGAGTTTTTAGCTAAAGAAGGGACAAACTTTTTTGAGCTAGTTCGAAATTTTTCTAATGGGAAAAATATTGAACGATTTAAAAATTTAATTAATGATCTAGAAACTTATTCTGTCTCTTTGGAAAATCAGGAAAATTGGCTAAATCATATTGATCATTTGTATAATTTCAGTGACAGTTTTTCAAAAGGGGATTTTTTTCAAAAAAGTTTAAAGTCATATGTTAAAGATCAAATTAAAATAGTTATTAATTTATTCAAAAAAATTGATGAAATCTCAAAAGTCTATCCTCAATTGGAGTTTTATTTAAATGAATCTCAAATTGGAATTACATATTATTCTCAAATTTTACATAATTTAAAAAATATTAACTATCAAGAATTAAGAGAGCAGTTATTTGCTTTTAATTTTGCTAGGGCCAAAGCGGTTAGAACTAAAGATGAAGCCGTATTAATGGCAAAGAATAAAACTAAAGGATATCGAGATACAATTAAAAAAATCCTACTGGACTCTAATCAAGGATTAATTAAACTTTTTCAATACTCTGAAAATGAAATTGCTCAGTTATCAAAAAAAACAGCTAAAAGAATTAAACTTTTAATAGCATTTACTAAAATTTACTTGAAAAAAGTTGAAATAGTTAAGAAATCAGAAAACGCTTATGAGTTTTCTGATCTTGAAAGGTATGCTTATACAATTTTAAAAGAGAGTAAAAATGCGCGAATTCTTTATCAACATCGCTTTAAAGAAATTTTAATTGATGAATATCAAGATATTAATAATCTTCAAGATGCTATTTTAAATTTATTAAGTGGTAATCAGCATAATTTATTTATGGTAGGAGATGTTAAACAATCAATTTATGGTTTTCGTCACGCTAATCCTCAGTTGTTTTTAAAGAAATATTTGAGTTATCAAAATTCTTCCGACAAAAATGAAGAAGTTATTGTTATTGCTGAAAATTATCGTTCTGTAATTAACATCGATGAAACCGTTAATTTTATTTTTAAACAATTAATGGATACTAATTTAGGGGGTTTGAAATATGATCAAAATTCATTTTTAAAATTTGGAGCTAACTTTTATCCAGAAAAACTTAACCCTAAAGTTGAAGTTTTAATTGACCAAGGTGAGGAAAATGAAATTTCCCAAGCACAACAACAAGCTGAAATTATTGTTAATCAAATTCAAGATATGTTATTAAATCATCAGCAAGTTTTTGATGTTAATCAAAGAAAAATGCGCGAATTAAAATTGAGCGATATAGCTGTTTTAACCCGCACAAAAAGCGAACATCGGACATTATTAGATACTTTTGAACGGGCAGGTATAAATTTAAGCAGTGGTCAAAATGATGATTTCTTTTTAACAGTTGAAATAAAATTAATTATCTCTGTTTTAAAAGTTATCGATAACCCAGATCAAGACATACCTTTAGTAGCAGTTTTAAAATCACCATTTGTTGGTTTGAATGATAATGATTTAGCTAAAATACGAGCAAATTATAAACAAGGTTCATTTTGGCAAGCAGTTAATAATTATTTAAAAAATAAAAACGATAATTTAAGTAAGCAACTTTTAAAATTAAAAGAAATGCTTCATACGGCTCAAAATTTAGCTAAAAATAATAACTTAGTTGATTTGTTAAATTTTCTTTACTATGATTCAAATTATTTAGATTATGTTTCATTAATGGTTGGAGGTAATTATCGACTTCGTAATTTACGGATATTTTTATTACAAGCTAAGGCATTTCAAGAAAGATCAATTACCAGTTTAAGTGAATTTGTACGTTATTTAGATCAAGTTGAACGTTCAGGAAATCATCCAAATATTCCAGATCAAGTGAGTAATAATGAGGATGCGGTCCAGTTGATGACAATGCATTCAGCTAAAGGTCTTGAATTTCCAGTAGTTTTTCTTTATCGCTTAAATCGTCAATTTAATTTTAATGATTTAAATCAATCTTATTTGTTAAATGAAGATGCTGGACTAGGTCTAAGATATCTTGACAACAAGAATATTTCATATTATTTACCTCAAATTGAAATTGTAAAACAGAAAGAAAGAAATAGGTTAATTTCTGAAGAATTACGAATTTTTTATGTAGCAATGACTCGGGCTCGTGAAAAATTGTTCATGGTTGGTACTGATAAGAACTTTTTTGATGTGATTGAGCAAAAGTCAGAGCGCAGTGAATTAGTAATTCCATTGGAAGAAAGACAAAAAGATAATTCATTTTTAAAAATGCTTAGATCAGTGATAAGTGGTCAAGTAATTGTTCTTGACCAGGCAACTGATCAAGTAGTATCTCATTTTGATTCAAATCAAGCTCAAATTGTTATTAAAAGAGTTACTCATGTTAATCTTAAAGATA
This sequence comes from uncultured Lactobacillaceae bacterium, assembly GCA_945273735.1. GTDB lineage: Bacteria > Bacillota > Bacilli > Lactobacillales > Lactobacillaceae > Xylocopilactobacillus. The sequence goes on along the minus strand of CALYPJ010000010.1, from coordinate 29,280 downwards.
TTTCTCAAGAAAAAACTAATTTTCAGATATCTGACCTTTTGACAAATCCTAGTCATAAATATTGGCAACAAATTGATGATCATTTTAGTTGGCAATATCCATTTATTAATGCAATAAACCAGGCAGCATATCAATCTGTATCGGGTTTGAAAACTGTATTACGTGAACCTGATGATAATCAATTGGCTACCGCAAATTTTTTAGTTAAAAATAACTTATCAGATCAAATTAACGAATTTGATTTACCAAAATTTAAAGGAAGTAAAAAAGCTAATGCGGCTGAAATTGGTACAGCTACGCATCTATTACTTAGAAAAGTTCCTCTGAATTTACCAATAAGTTCTAAACTCTTAAAAGAGCAAGTAAACCGGTTGGTTAATGAAAAATTGATTACTCCAGAAGTTGGCCAACAAATTAATATTTCTCAAATTTTGCGCTTTTTTGATACAGATTTAGGAAAGTTGATTTTAAAACATCCTGATAAATTCGAACGTGAAAAGTCTTTTCAGGCAGTTGTTAGCCCCCAAGTTTTATATCCTCACGGTACCTTTGGCAAAGGTGATGCAGTTTTAATTCATGGAATTTTTGATGGCTTTTTAAATTTAGATGATAAAATTATTTTATTAGATTATAAAACTGATCATTTTTTTAAGGAATCTAAACAATCGATTATTAATCAATTGGTCAAACGATACCAGAGTCAGCTTGCAGTATATGCTGATGTACTTCATGGTATGTATCATAAACCTGTTAAAAAAAATATTGTTGCTTTAGCTTCCGGTATGGTTATTAACTTAAATTAATTGGTTAAGTATTGTTAGTTTATGCTAGAATTAAAAAAGTTTGGTAAATTAAAATGAGAAGAAAAACAAAACACTTTCCAACTTTTTGGATCATTATTATTTTAGGGTTAGCCATAGTTTTAGGAAGTTTTTTGATTGCGGATTTACCTTTTATTCAGGTAAAAAGTCAAGCACTTAAAGTAATTAAGAAAAAAACTAATTTATCTAATTTTACCGAGTACTATTGGTATAACCGGGATTCTTCTTATTTTTCAGCATTAGGTCAAACACCAAAAAATAAGTCGCAATATGCGATTGTTGATTTAAAGAGTGGGGATCTTTTACTTGTAGATCAGGATAAAGGTATATCAGAAAATCAAGCTAAAAAAATAGTGGTTGGAGAAAATCCTAACCTTGATAAAATCCAAAAAGTTAGATTAGGGGTATACAAAAATAAAGTAGTCTGGGAAATATCTTTTTTAAATCAAAAAGGTGAGTTAAACTATTATACTTTAGCCTTTAAAAATGGAAAAATTTTACAAAAAACATTAAAAATTTAGGTGGAAAAAGTGGAAATAAAAGAAATAAATATTATTGATGCAGGAAAATATGTTGACAAAAAAGTAAAAATTGGGGTGTGGCTAACAGATCGTCGTTCTAGCGGTAAGATTATTTTTCTTCAACTTCGAGATGGTACTGCATTTTTTCAGGGTGTAGTGGTTAAGGGAACAGTTTCCGATGAAATATTTGAACAAGCTCGATCGCTTAAGCAAGAAAGTAGTTTTTATGTAATTGGAGAGATTCACGAAGATAAAAGAAGCCATTTTGGATACGAAATTGCAATAACTGATTTAAAAGTAGTTGGAGATAGTAATGATTATCCAATTACTCCTAAAGAACATGGTGTTGACTTTTTATTAGATCATCGACACCTTTGGTTGCGTAGCAGTCATCAATTTGCAATCTTAAAGATTAGAAATGAAATTACTAAAGCAATTTATGACTTCTTTTATGATCGCGAATTTACCAAGATAGATCCTCCTATTTTAACAGGTAGTGCACCTGAAGGTACAACTGAGTTATTTCATATTGATTATTTTGATCATGATGCTTATTTATCTCAAAGTGGTCAACTATATATGGAGGCCGGTGCTATGGCTTTCAAAAAGGTTTTTTCTTTTGGTCCTACTTTTCGGGCTGAAAAATCTAAAACGAGACGACATCTAACTGAGTTTTGGATGATAGAACCAGAAATGGCTTTTATGCATCAAGAAGAGAGTTTAAAAATCCAAGAAGACCTTATCAGTTATTTACTTAAACGTGTTTTAGAAAATTGTGCTTATGAATTACATTTATTAGATCGCGATCCTGCAATTTTAGAGAAAGCATCTCAAACACCATTCCCTAGGATGACATATGATGATGCAATTAAAACTTTACAAAAGGCTAATTTTGCTATCTCATGGGGTGATGATTTAGGATCACCTGAAGAAACATATCTATCAGAACAATTTGATCAACCTATTTTTATTTTGAATTATCCAAAGTCAACAAAACCTTTTTATATGTTAAGTCATCCTAAACGTAATGATGTTTATATTTGTGCAGACTTATTAGCACCAGAAGGATATGGCGAAATTATGGGAGGTTCTGAGCGGGAAGCTGATTATGAAAAACTAAAGGATAATATAAAACAAGCGGGTTTAGATATTACAGCCTATGAATGGTATTTAGATTTGAGAAAGTTTGGTTCTGTTCCACACTCTGGTTTTGGTTTAGGTCTTGAACGTTTTATCACTTGGGTATGTAAGTTAGATCATTTACGTACAACAATTCCATTTCCTCGTTTAATTAATCGCTTACAACCATAATGGATACAATGAAAGGGTCTCTGCAATATTTACTTGACGGTTTTTCAGCTGTAAGTAATTATTTGATTCAGAATTATCGTGAGATTGGACTCAGCGATCAAGAATTAATTCTATACTTAAATTTGGTAAGTTATGCAAGCCAAAATAATGTATTTCCAAGTATGAAGGTTTTGAGTAAAAATTTGCATGTTACTGAAAGTGACGTATTTAATTTAATTAATAATTTGGAACGTAAACATGTTTTATCAATTGAAACTCGTAACGTTGATGGTAAAGTTTCCTCGTATTACGATTTAAATCATTTATATCAATTGGAATTGAAAGAAAAACAAGAGGGAGATCCTGTAATTAAAGATAATTTGACTAATGATTCAACAAATAAGTTAATTAAAGAATTTGAAGTTGAATTTGGACGTCCTCTTTCTCCTATTGAGATGGAAAAAGTTAACGGTTGGATAAAAATAGATCATTTTCGACCAGAGCTTATTGAAATGGCTTTACGTGAAGCAGTTTTAGCTCAAGTTTATAATTTTAAATATATTGATCGAATTTTGATGAACTGGAAAAAACGTAATATTAAAACTGTTCGTGATTATGAACATTATAAAACAAATGATGATTTTTTATGATTAGTAAAAATGATTATCGTCAAATTTTAATATATCTTGAAAAAAAGTATCCAAAAGCTCAGACTGAATTACATTATCAAAATAGTTTTGAATTGCTGATTGCTGTTATTTTAAGTGCTCAAACTACTGATAAGATGGTTAACAAAGTAACCCCAAACTTATTTAAACTATATCCAACAGCAAAAAAATTAGGACATGCTAATGTGTTGAATGTAGAAAAATTAATTAGTTCAATCGGTTTATACCATAATAAAAGTAAAAATATCATTAGTGCTTCACTTTTACTTCATGAAAAATTCCATGATCAATTGCCTCGAAAAAAATCAGATTTACTAAAATTGCCAGGAGTAGGTGAAAAAACTGCAAACGTAGTTCTAGGTGATTTTTATAAAATACCTTCTTTCGCTGTTGATACCCACGTTCAAAGACTTGCTAAACGTTGGGATATTGTTTCTAATGATGCTGATGTTAAAACAGTTCAAAAAGAATTAATGGCATTAACGCCTAAAAAGGATTGGATTGATACTCATCATCGCTTAGTACTTTTTGGTCGTTATATTTGTACAGCTCGTTCGCCAAAATGTAATAATTGTGAAATTATTAGTTATTGTAAATATGGTCAGAAGCGTTTAGGGATATTTAACGTTTAATTTTTTGAACTTGAAGATGATTTTTCTGTACTTTCATTACTTTTTTCGTTATTAGATGAACTTGTTGTGGGTTCCGAATTATTAATTTGGGAACTGGTTTGGCTTTCAGTTGATTTTTGTTCACTTGAACTACTAGATTGAATTGTTGAACTACTTGTTGAAGAACTTGAACTTGAATCTGTAAAGCTCGATGAATATGAGCTTTCAGCAAATGATTTAGAACTTGAATTTGAACTTGAATTATTGTTTTGATTTATTTCTGGTTGAGGACTTATTGTTGCCTTACTAGGTTGAGTTCCACTTAAAAATAGTTCAGGTACTCCACCATATGAAACTGCAATCGGCGGATAAATTCCAGCGAGAACTCTGACTTTTTCAACATTAGTAGGTTTCTCCCAATCTTTTGAATTTTTTTTCTGGTAAAGATAATTCATAATTTTCTGATAGATTATTCCGGCAATACCTTGTTTTTCATAATTTAAGCCATTTAAGGTTGTATTATCGTATCCTGTCCAAATAGAAACGCTGTAATCTCTGGAGTAACCATTAAACCAATTATCTTTTGCGATTCCCACCCCACCTAGTGTGGGGTTTTTCTTTATTTCATTTTCGTCATAATTTGTTGAGCCAGTCTTTGCAGCGTCATAAATACTAGGAGTAATTCCATATTTTCCATTACCGTATTTAAAAGAATCCTTTAAAACATCAGTAATCATATAAGCTGTAGCTGGAAACATAGCTTTAGTTTCCTTACTATCATAGTGCCGTGTTGTCCCATCAGGGAAAACAATTTTTGATATATATGAAGGTTCATGGTAAATTCCATTATTGGCTAATGCACCATAAGCAGCTGCCATCTGGAGGGTTGAAAAAGAACCGCCAATTGCTTCAGAATATACCTGGTCTTTAGGAGGAATTATTAGGCCGACTTTTTTTACAAAATTCGTTGCTGATTTAATTCCCACTTCTTGTAAAATTTTTACTGCAGGAACATTTCTGGAAGCTGCCAGAGCTTGACGTAATGAAATAGTCCCTTGATAATTGTTATCCCAATTGTGAACAGGCGTATTAGTGTTAGGATAATTAAATGGTTCATCAATCATTTCATGAAAAGTTGAAAACTTTAAATATTCAATAGCTGGAGCGTAATCAAAAAGCGGCTTAATTGTTGATCCAACACTACGTGATGTTTGAACCGCTCGATTCAATCCAAATTGAATTTTGGGATTTTTACGACCTCCAATTTGAGCAATAACTTTGCCACTATTTGGATCAATAATCGTTAAAGCAATTTGTAATTGATCATCAAAAAAATTAATTGAATCATCTTTATTAACTAAATCATAAATTTTTTCTTGTAAACTATAATTTAAGTTAGTATAAATTTTTAAACCATCAGCAAAGGGATCATACCCTAATTTTTTAACTTGATTGAGTGTTTCTTTAACATAAGGGTCTACAGTTAAATTAACATCTTTTTTTTGATCATTATCAGATTTAGCAACCAATGACTTTAAAGTGGAGGCATTTAATGCTTTCTGGTACTGTTCATTACTTATTTTTTTATTGCTCAACATTGCTTTTAAGACAATATTTCGCCGGTTAATAAATGACTGAGGGTGTTGATAAGGTTCGAGTAAAGTTGGTAAATTAGAAAGTCCAGCTAAAGCAGCAGCTTGGTCTAAGGATAAATCTCGATTATCTTTATTAAAATAGTACTTTGAAGCAGTTTGAATCCCATATATACTGTTGCCCAAATATACTTTATTGATATAAAATTCAAGAATTTGCTCTTTTGTATAATTCTGTTCTAATTGCATTGCGAGCCAAGCTTCTTGAGCTTTTCTTCTAATAGTACGGTCCGTCGCTTTAGTAGAAAAGAATGATAATTTAATTAATTGCTGAGTTAAAGTTGAAGCACCAGATGTTTGAGCCCCCATAACATTTCTAAATCCAGCAACTACAATACGCATAGGGTCAATACCCAGATTATTTTCGTAAAAGTGTCGATCCTCAACACTAATTAATGCATCAAGATAAGTTTTAGATACCTGATTAATTGGTACATAGGTTCTATCTTCAACTCCAGCTGTATAAATTACTTTTTCTTGTTGATCATATATTACACTTGACTTTACACTTTCTAATTTGGCTCTGGTTAACTTTGGTGAACCTATTGCATAAAATGCAAAAAGTGAAGCTCCAATTGCACATACCACTAGAAAGGTTAAAAATAATCCGATAATTATTTGTTTAATTAAACTTTTATGCTTTTTTGTTTTTATATTCTTTTTACTTAAAGGACGATGATAATGTTGTACCATTTTTTATCTCTTATTTTTTATAACAAAATTTACATATTTGATATATGGAATTAAAGGAATACTATTTGGTTGAAATTCAAAACCTTTTTCTTCAAATATTTTAAGTGGAATAGACTTGCGGCCATTGTATTTTTGCTGATCCCAGTATTTAACTACAGTTGCTGCAGGTAAAAAGAAAAAGCGGTTTAGTTTTAAAAATGAAACGATTACAAAACAAATTCCTCTTTGTTTGATACAATTTGCCATATGTTGCACCTGATGTTGGTGAAAATTATCTAAGGGCAAATAATTAATGCGAGTAGTTTCTTTTGCTTCAAAGTCTAAGTAGTAACCTTGATAAACACCATTATAGTCCGTGGTAGATGGCTGTCTAAAATAAGCTTCAGTAATTTTGGCATGACTTCGATTAGGGTAGTCTACTTTAACAATTTGAATTGGAGTTGGCTTTTTATGGACCACAGCAATTTCTAAATTTAAATAATATTTATTACTTAAGTTAATCATCTTTTCTAACGACATCCCTCTTCGTCCGAAGACTGGCTTGGATTTATTAGAAGATCGATTATTTCCTTGTCCTGTAGGGTATTTAATCATTATGCCTTATTTTATCAAAACTATTTTTAAATGAAATATTTTCTTTAAATATGTTAAATTTATGTTTAAATATCTTGAAATAATTCGGTAAATCTCGTATGATAAGTCATGGCTTTGTGCCAAATGCCGCAATTACTTATTTATTATCGGTGCTGTTTTAGACAGTTAATTAGTAGAGTTAAAAGTAATTGTTTGATATAACCGGAGGAAAAAATGGCAGAAATAACAATGAAGCAACTTTTAGAAGCAGGAGTTCATTTTGGACACCAAACTCGTAAATGGAATCCAAAAATGAAACCTTATATTTTTACTGCAAGAAATGACATTTATATTATTGATTTACAAAAAACAGTAAAGATGGTTAGTGATGCATACAATTATGTAAGAGATGCAGCAAAAAATGGTGCTCAATTTCTTTTTGTTGGAACTAAAAAACAAGCTTCTACAGCAATTGAAGAAGAGGCTAAAAGAGCGGGCGTATTTTATATTAACCATCGTTGGCTTGGTGGTTTATTAACTAATTGGGATACAATTCAAAAAAGAATTAAACGTCTTAAAGATTTAGAAAAGATGTCTGAAGATGGTACTTTTGAACGCTTGCCTAAAAAGGAAGTTGTTAAATTACAAAAAGAACATGATAAGTTAGAAAAATTTCTAGGTGGAATCAAAGATATGGATCGCTTACCTGATGTGATTTATATTGCTGATACTCATAAAGAAATTATTGCTGTAAAAGAAGCAAATAAGTTGAACATTCCAATTGTTGGAATGGTCGATACTAATGCTGATCCAGATTTGATTGATGTTATTATTCCTTCAAACGATGATGCTATTCGAGCAATTAGATTAATTACTTCTAAAATGGCTGACGCTGTAATTGAAGGCCGAGAAGGTGAAGAACAAGGTAATGATACTGATAGTGCAAATAATCAGGAAGCTTTAGCTGATCAGTTTGAAGAAAAATCTGAAACTAATGATGATCAAAAAGATATGGAAGAAATCGTTGATGTTGTTGAAGGTGACAACGTAAGTAAATAACGGAAAGGAAATTTATATGGCTAAAATTACCGCAGCCCAAGTTAAGGAATTACGTGATAAAACCGGTGCCGGTATGATGGATGCAAAAAAAGCTTTAGTAGCTACTGATGGCGATTTAGAAGCCGCAATCAAAGAATTACGTGAAAAGGGAGTTGTTAAGGCTGCCAAAAAAAGTGGTCGAATTGCTGCTGAAGGTTTAGCTCAAGTACTTGTTGAAGGAAATACAGCAGGTATTATTGAGGTTAACGCTGAAACTGATTTTGTTGCATCAAATGATCGCTTTAAAAAAGTCGTTTCCGATATTTTAAAAGTAATTACCGAAAATGATCCTAAGGATATGGCAACAGCTTTAAATTTGCCTGTTAATGAAGGAACAGTACAAGATGAAATTACGAATGCAACAGCTGTTATTGGTGAAAAAATAACTCTAAGACGTTTTTCCGTAATTAAAAAATCTGATGAAGAAGTATTTGGTACTTATATTCATAATGGTGGCCAAATAGCTGTTTTAGTTACTTTAAAAGGCGATAGCGAAGAAGCTGCAAAGAATGTTGCAATGCATGTTGCGGCAATTCATCCTTTATATGTTTCTCGCAAAGATATTCCTCAAAAAATTATTGATACTGAAACTGAAATTGCCACTAAAGAAACACGTAATGAAGGTAAACCAGAAAATATTATTGATCGAATTGTACAAGGTAGAGTAAATAAGAAACTTAGTGAAATTACTTTAGCAGATCAAGAGTATGTGAAAGATCCTTCTTTAAAAGTTTCGGCTTATCTTAAAACACAAAAATGTGAAATAAAAGATTTTGTGCGTTACGAAGTTGGTGAAGGAATCGAAAAAAAGAATGATAACTTTGTAAAAGAAGTTATGGATCAAATACAATAATTTTTTCAATTTTTTAAGTCTGTAACTACTAGATAAAATCTAGTCCCTTACAGACTTTTTTTCTAAAAAAAAAATAAATAATTGAAAAAAAAATTTGTTTGTTTTGATAGGCGTTAACTGTGCTATATTAATTTATATAATAAAATAAAGGAGTATATTTTTGAGTGATTTCAAATATCATCGAATCCTTTTAAAAATTAGTGGTGAAGCTTTGGGCGGTGATACGGGAAAAGGAATTAATCCTTTAGTTATTTCTCAAGTTGCTAAAACTGTTGCTGAAGTTCATCAAATAGGAATTCAAATTGCAATTGTAGTTGGTGGTGGTAATCTTTGGCGTGGTGAAGCAGGTGAGCAATTAGGAATGGAAAGGCCTCAGGCTGATTATATTGGCATGTTAGGTACTATTATGAATGCTTTAGCTTTACAAGACGCCCTGGAAAAATTAGATGTAGCAACTAGGGTACAAACCTCGATTGAGATGCGTCAAGTGGCAGAGCAATATATCCGCCGTAAAGCTATTAGACACCTAGATAAAAGTCGTGTCGTTATTTTTGCTGGTGGAACAGGCAACCCTTATTTTTCAACTGATACTACAGCAGCTTTAAGAGCTTTGGAAATAAATGCAGAAGTAATTTTGATGGGTAAAAATGGTGTTGACGGGGTTTATTCGGATGATCCTAAAGTTAATCCTGATGCTACTAAGTATACTGAACTTACCCATATGGACATTATTAAAAAGGGCTTAAATGTAATGGATAAAACAGCTAGTTCTTTAGCTTTGGAAAATAATATTCCGTTAATAGTTTTTGATTTAAATGAACCTAATAATATTTTGCGTTTGGTAAAAGGCGAAAATATAGGAACCTTAATTACAGGAGATAAATAATGGTTGACGAAGTAATTGATAAATTAAAAAGTAAATTGCAAAAGGGAATATCAAACCTTGAATTCGAATTAGGAAAAATTCGAGCTGGTCGCGCTAATGCAAGTTTAGTGAATGACATTATGGTAGATTATTATGGTGCTCTTACCCCTTTAAAACAAATTGCTTCTGTTTCAATCCCTGAAGCAAGAGTTATTCAAATCACACCATTTGATAAGAGTTCTTTAAAAGAAATTGAAGCTGCAATTAATAAATCTGATTTAGGTATAAATCCTTCAGTTGATGGTGGTACAATTCGTTTAATAATTCCACAACTAACTGGTGAATCTCGGCAGGAAATAGTTAAAGAAGTTAAAAAAATTGCGGAAGAAGCCAAGGTTATGGTGCGTAGTGGGCGACGTGATGCCTTAGATGAATTGAAAAAACAGCAAAAAAATGGTGATATTAGTGAAGATATTTTACATAAACGTGAAAAAGATGTAAAAAAGGTTCATGATGAATTTATAAACAAAATTGATCAAATAACTTTAGACAAAGAAGCAGAAATTTCTAAAATATAAAGGTATAGGCAATTTTTTGGGACAATATAATCAGGGAATTCCTCAACATGTTGCTATTATTATGGACGGTAATGGACGTTGGGCTAATAAAAGAAAATTACCAAGGATAGCAGGACATCGAGAAGGAATGGAAAATGTGCGGCGAATTGCAATTGCCGCAGATAATTTAAACATAAAGGTATTAACTCTTTATTCTTTTTCAACGGAAAATTGGAAAAGGCCTAAAGATGAAGTTAATTTTTTAATGAGATTACCTGTAGTTTTTTTTAATAAATTTGTTCCAGAGTTGGTCGAGCGAAATGTAGTAGTAAAAGTAACGGGTTTTTTAAAAAATCTTCCGACAGCAACTTTAAAAGCATTAGAAGATGCGGAGAAACAAACATCTAAAAATACAGGTTTAATTTTGAATTTTGCTTTTAACTATGGTGGCAAAGCGGAGATAGTTAATGCTACTCGTCAAATTGCTAAAGAAGTATTAGAAAATAAATTAAAACCTGAAGATATTGATGAAAGTGTTTTCTCTAACCATTTATTAACTAACTTAAAATCTTTAAATGATGTAGATTTGTTAATTAGGACTTCTGGTGAAAAAAGGATATCTAACTTTTTGCTTTGGCAATTAGCTTATGCTGAACTTTATTTTACTGATGTTTATTGGCCGGATTTCACAGAAGATGATTTATCTAAAGCTATTATTGAATATGAAAATCGTAATCGTCGTTTTGGCGCACTTTAATAAAAGAGAGATTAAATTTTGAAAACAAGAACAATTACTGCAATTGTTGCTTTAGCAATTTTTATTCCTATTCTAATTGCTGGAGGAATTTGGATTCAGATTGCTAGTGCTGTTTTAGCCTTTATTGGCGTTTCTGAAATCTTTATCATGAAAAAAATTATGGTTTTACACCCAATTGCTATTTTATCTATGCTAATAGGTGCTTCTTTAACTTTACCAAATAGTTATTTTCAGAATTTATGGTTGAAAAAAAATGAATTATTTTATGTTTTTATCTTAATCTTATTAGTAACAATTGTGATTTCTTATCAAACTTTTACAATTGAAGATGCAGGAGTAATAGCAATAACTACTTATTATATTGGTCATGGTTTTTATTATTTAACGGCTGCTTCTAATCGGGGATTATCATATTTGTTTTATGGTCTATTGTTAGTTTGGTCAACAGATATTTTTGCGTATTTGATAGGTAAAAAGTTTGGTAAACATAAGTTAGACCCAATTGTTAGTCCCAATAAAACCTGGGAAGGTTCAATAGGTGGTACTTTATCGGCAATAATAGTAGCATTGATTTATAATTCATTTTTTCAAATTCAAAATAATATTTTTTTATTAATTTTATCTACTTTAGTTTTATCAATTATCGGCCAGTTAGGAGATTTAGCTGAATCGGCGATGAAACGTCACTATCATGTTAAAGACTCTGGAAAAATTTTACCAGGACATGGAGGTATTTTAGATAGATTTGATAGCTTTCTATTTGTATTTCCTTGCTTACACCTCATTGGACTATTTTAAGGAGGCTACATGAAAGGAATCATTGCCTTTTTAATTATTTTTACAGTTTTAGTGGTTTTTCATGAATTTGGTCATTATTTCTTTGCTCGTAAACTTGGAATTTTAGTGCGAGAGTTTGCTATTGGAATGGGTCCTAAAATTTTTCAGCATCATGGAAAGAACGGAACTACATTTACAATTCGAATTTTACCATTGGGAGGCTATGTACGTTTAGCTGGATTAGAGGAAACTGACCTTACTGCCGGTAAAAATGTTTTTCTAACCTTTAATAATCAAAATATTATTACTAAGATTGATACTCGTGAAAACCCTTCTCATCCTGGCCTACCTTTTACGGTTCGTAAGAGTGATTTAACTGATCAATTAACTTTAACTGGTGATTCGTTTGATAATAAGGCTAATGATCTTATAACGAAGACTTTTAATGTAGATCATGACGCTTTTATCGTTGAAAATGATGGTACGGAGATAAGAATTGCACCAAGAGATGTTCAATACAGTTCTGCTTCATGGTGGAAAAAATTAATCACCAATTTTGCTGGACCTTTTAATAATATTTTGCTAGCTATTGTAGCATTTTCTTTATCAGCTTTTATGGTAGGTGGCGTTCAAGATACTAATTCCAATAAAATAACTATTTTTGATCAAACAATGCCTGCAGCAAAGGCAGGAATTAAAACTGGTGATGCGGTTATAGCTGTAAATGGTACAAAAACTAACAATTATGAAGAAATTTATGATGCTATAAATAAAAATCCATCAAAAAAACCAATAAAACTTAAAGTAAAGCATGAAGGACGAATTAAAAATTATATGATCAGGCCTAAGTACAGTAAAGCGGAAGGAAAAGGTCGTTATTTAATTGGAATTTCAGTTTGGTACAAAAAAGATTTACGATCACAATTTTTGTATGGTTTTACTCAAACTTACGATAATGCAATTGCTATTTTTCAAACTTTAGGTTCTTTTTTTACTGGAGGCTTTTCATTAAATAAAATTGCTGGCCCGGTTGGTATCTATAGCATTTCAGCTCAAGCAGCAGATAGTGGTTTGGGAGTGTTAGTATCTTTATGTGGTGCTCTTTCCGTCAGTTTAGCAATTGCTAATCTTTTGCCAATACCTGGGCTTGATGGTGGTAAAGTTCTACTTAATTTGATTGAAGCTATTCGAAAAAAACCATTAAAACAAGAACACGAAGTTGTAGTAACGTTGGCAGGCGCTTTACTTTTATTTATGTTAATTATAGTTGTAACTATTCATGATATTATGAAACTTTTTTAGAAGGAATTTTTGAATCAATGAAACAAAGTTTATATTTTATTCCGACTACCAAAGAAGTACCAAATGATGCGGAAGCAATAAGTCATCAATTATTGATACGTGGTGGTTTTATTCGTCAAGAAATAGGTGGCGTTTTTATTTATTTACCATTGGCTTATCAAGCTCTTCATCGAATTGAGCAAATTATGGAAGAAGAAATGAGACGAATTTCTTGTCCTGAGATGTTAATGCCAATTATTTTACCTGCTAATCTTTGGGAACGTTCAGGTCGTTATAAAAATTATGGTCCTGAATTATTTAAACTCCAAGATCGAGGTAAGCGTAACTTAATTTTAGGACCTACTCACGAAGAAACATTTACTGATTTAGTTCAAGGAGAATGGATATCTTATAAAGATTTTCCTAAAACACTTTATCAAATTCAAACTAAATTTCGCGATGAATTAAGGCCACGTTTTGGGTTGTTACGTAATAAAGAATTTATTATGTTAGATGGTTATTCTTTTGGAGCCACTCAAGAGGATTTAGATAATTCTTTTGATCAATTTGATGAGGCATTTCATCGAATTTTTGATCGTATAGGTCTTAATTATTGTGCTGTTACGGCGGATAATGGCTCGATGGGTGGTAAAGAATCAACTGAATTTCAAGCTATTGCTTCGATTGGTGAAGATAAAATTGCCTTTACTGAAAACTATAATCATGGAGCAAATACTGAAGTTGCTGTTGGAATTCCAGTGTTTTCTTTAAACTCTCAGAATTTAAAAGAACAGAAATTAACTAAAGTAGCTACTCCTAATAAAAAGACAGTTAAAGAAGTTGCAGATTTTTTCAAAACTTCAGAGTATAAGGTTGTTAAAAGTATACTCTATTTAGCAGATCAAGAATTAGTTTTAGTTTTAGTTCCTGGTGATCATGAAATTAGTGAAGCCAAATTGAGTCACGGCTTAAAAGTAAAGAATTTGCGTTTAGCTTCTGAAAAAGAAGTCTTAGAAAGTATTGGTACACCTAAGGGAAGTATCGGACCAATTGATTTAAAAATTCCAATTAAAATTGTGATGGATCCCTCAATTAAACAGTTAACTAATTTTTATGTTGGTGCTAATCAAGATGGATATCATTATCAAAATGTTAATTATGGTCGGGATTTTAATGCTGATTTAATTTTTGATTTAATTAAGATTAATGCTGGTGACTTAGAACCATATAGTAAAGAACCATATAAACTTACTCAAAGTATTGAAATTGGCCATATTTTTAAATTAGGTACATTTTATTCTGAAAAATTGAATGCTTATTTTTTAGATAAAAATGGTCAGAAAAAGCCTATCATTATGGGAAGTTATGGTATTGGAGTTAGTCGCTTACTTTCAGCAATAGTAGAGCAAAATTATGATGATAAAGGTATTATTTGGCCTAAGTCAGTTACTCCATTTGACATTCATATTATTGAGATCAGTAATAAAAATGAGAAAATAGTAGAAATTGCTGAAGGTTTAGAAAAAAAATTAGAAAATAGTGGTTTTTCTGTTCTTTTAGATGATCGTAAGGCCAGAGTTGGAGTCAAGTTTGCTGAATCTGATCTTTTTGGCTTCCCATTAAGAATTGTCATTGGTAAAAAAGCGGAAACTGGAATTGTGGAAATTAAGCAAAGAAAAAATGGAGTTACGAAAGAGATATCAGTTGACGAGGTAGTTAATTTTGTTCAAGAATTTTTTAAATAATAGGGTAAATAATTTTGGATAAGCATCAAAGAATCAGCCTTAATCAGATTTTTTTAAAATTTAATAGTGACTTTATTTTTCCTGATGACCTTAATTTAACAGAGTTATGGCTTGAACGTTTGACAATTCATCGAATTTCCCATATTTGGGATTTTTTTGTTATAGGTCAAGATTTTTTGAGTGTTTCAAATTATAAATTACTGAATAATGCTTTAATAAAATTAAGTGGTAGTAATGAAATTAATTTGCAGCTGAAATATGAAAATAATTCCGTTGATGCACAAGTTTATGAATCTTATTATCCCTTAGTAGTTAGTAAGTTAAGTCATTATAGTAATATTTTGATTAACCAAAATGTAACTTTTCTTTCAGGAAATTTGAATATATCTTTTAATCAAAAATTTATTTATAAAATGATGAATTCCCAAGTTGAGCAAGAAATTCAAAATATTTATCAACAGTTAGGTTTTGCACCATTTAAAATAAATTTTCTAATTGATCAGCAATCTGTTGTACAAAAACACCAAAAATTTGTTTTACAAAAAAAACATGAAAATGCTTTAGCTTTTCAATCTTTACAAGAACAGTTAGCTACCGAACCTAAATCTTATTCAAATCCAGCACCCAAAAATAAAGATCAGCATATAAAAGGTAAAGTAATTTCAATAGCTGAAATTACAGCTAATTCTACAGCTATTATACAAGGCCAAATATTTAAAGCTAATCAAAGATCTATAAAAAATAAAAATTATATTTTAACCTATGAGATTTATGATGGTACAGATTCTTTGCTTTTAAAAAAATTTGTAGCTGAGAATGAATTAGATAAATATACTGATTTTAAAGTTGGAAAATGGATCAAAGCTAAAGGAAAAATTCAAAATGACCAGTTTACAGATGAATTAACAATGAATTTGTATGGAATCAATTTAATTGATTCTCCTATAATTCGTGCTGATGATTACCCAGGAACTAAAAGGGTTGAGCTACATGTTCACACTAATATGAGCCTTATGGATGGGATTTCTCCAGTTGATAAATTTGTTTCGCGAGTGGCAGATTTTGGTCAAAAAGGTTTTGCTATTACTGATCACGCAGATTTACAAGCATATCCGGCTGCATTTCATGCAGCTGAAAATACTAATGTTAAATTAATTTATGGTGTTGAAGTCAACCTAGTTGATGATTACACTCCTATAATTTATCAAGCTACTTCCGAAAATTTAGCAAGCCTAAGTTTTGTTGTTTTTGATATTGAAACAACAGGTCTTTCTGTTGAATATAGTGAAATTATTGAAATTGGTGCTGTTAAATTTGTAGGTGGAAAAAAAGTTGGAGAATTTCAAGAATTTGTCAATATCAATCATCCTTTGAGTGAATTTACTACAGAATTAACTAGTATTACAGATCAAGATTTGAAAAATGCTAAATCCAATGAAGAAGTTTTGACAAAATTTCACGAATTTATTTCAGAATCAGTATTAGTTGGTCATAACGTAAGGTTTGATTGGGATTTTATTAATAAAAATTTTGAAAGACTTGATTTAACTAAAGTATCGCGGCCAGTAATTGATACTATGGGTTTAGGTAGATTTTTATATCCTGAATTATCAAATATGCGTTTAGAAACTTTAGTTAAACGAACAGGTGCTACTTTAGTTCATCACCACCGCGCAATTGATGATGCTAAAGGTACATCAGATATTTTTTTTAGAATGCTTAAAGAATTTCAAAAACTTTATCAATTGGATAAATTAAGTGACTTAGATAAAAAAGCAGATTTAAAAACTTCTTTTCGGCAAGTTCGTCCTAGTCATGCAGTTTTGTTAGCCAAAAATCAAAAAGGTTTGAAAAATCTATTTAAAATTGTTTCAGCATCTCATACGCAATTTTATTATCGGGTACCTCGAGTTCCACGATCTCTTTTAGAAAGATATCGTCAAGGGATTCTTGTGGGTAGTGCTTGCGAACAAGGTGAAGTTTTTGATTCGGCAGCTTTAAAAGATTATGAAAATACACTAAAGGTTGCTAAGTTTTATGATTATTTGGAAATTCAACCTTTAGGTAATTATGCAGATCTTATTCGTCAACACACATTAACTACGGCTCAATTAAAAATGGTAATTAAAAAAATTATCAAAATTGGTGATGATTTAAATATTCCTGTAGTAGCAACTGGTGACGTTCATTATGTAGATCCAGAAGAATTTAAATTTCGTGAAATTTTATTAGGATCTCAGTCAATGAGCGCAAAGAAAAGCTATCATTTGGCAGAAGTCCCTTTACGAACTACTCAGGAAATGCTAGATGAATTTAGTTTTTTAGATGATAAAACTGCAAAACAAGTTGTAATTAATGCAAGTAATCAAATTTTTGATGAAGTTAGTGAAGTAATTCCACTCAAAAATAAACTTTATACTCCAACAATTGAAGGCGTAGATCAAAAGCTGAGAAAAGAAGCTAATGAAGAAATGTATCGTTTATATGGTAAAAATCCGCCTCAAATTGTTTCAGATCGTTTAAAAACAGAACTTGATAGTGTAATTGGTAACGGATTTGCGGTTATTTATTATATTGCTCGCGAATTGGTAAAGAAAAGTAATAAAGATGGTTACTTAGTTGGATCAAGGGGATCAGTTGGTTCTAGTTTTGCTGCAACAATGTTGGGCATTACTGAAGTTAATCCACTACCTCCTCACTATTTGTGTCCAAAATGCAAATATTCCCAGTTTTTTTTACACGGTGAATATGCTTCTGGTTTTGATTTAAAAGATGCGAAATGTCCAAAATGTGGTGCTAATTTAATTAAGGATGGACAAGATATCCCTTTTGCAACATTTTTGGGATTTAATGGAGAAAAAGTTCCCGATATTGATTTAAATTTTTCAGGTGATTATCAACCAATAGCTCATAATTATATTAAAGTTTTATTTGGAGAGGATCATGCTTATCGAGCGGGAACTATTGGTACTGTTGCTGAAAAAACAGCTTATGGTTTTGTTAAAGCTTTTGAACGTGAACGTAACGTTGAGTTCAAAAGAACTGAAGTTGATCGTTACGCCTCTGGAATTACAGGAGTTAAACGAACAACTGGGCAACATCCTGCAGGAATAATTATTGTCCCTCGTGATATGGATATTTATGATTTTACTCCAATTCAATACCCAGCAGATAAAATGGACGCTAGTTGGAAAACTACTCATTTTGAATTTAGTTCAATTCATGACAATATTTTAAAAGTAGACTGTTTAGGGCATGATGATCCAACCGTAATTCGAATGTTGCAAGATCTTTCAGGAATTGATCCAGTCACAATTCCAACTGATGATCCTCAAGTTCTTTCCTTATTTGCTTCACCTAAAGCACTTGGAGTAACAGCTGAAGAAATTGGTGTAAAAACTGGAACTTTAGGAATTCCTGAATTTGGAACTAATTTTGTTGAAGGAATGCTAGAGGAAACCCATCCTAAAAAATTTTCTGAGTTATTACAAATTTCTGGTCTTTCACATGGTACTGATGTTTGGCGAGGTAATGCAGAAGAATTAATTCAAAAAAAGACCGTGACTTTGGATAAAGTTATTGGTTGTCGAGATAACATTATGTTGGATTTGATTCATTGGGGCGTTGATTCTAGCATGGCTTTTCGTGTAATGGAAGATGTGCGTAAAGGTAAGGGAATTAAACCCGATGATGAAAAAGTGCTTAAAAAAAATAAAAATATTCCTAACTGGTATATTGATTCTTGTCAAAAAATTAAATACATGTTTCCTAAAGCACATGCTGCAGCTTACGTTTTAATGGCTTTAAGAATTGCTTATTTTAAGGTATATTTTCCCGTCATGTACTATGATGTTTTTTTTAGTATTCGTAAAAGTGATTATGATATTACTGCAATGACAAGTGGTAAGGAATCAGTAAAGAAAGAGATGGATAAATTAGGAGAAAAAATAAAAAATAATGAAGCAACAATGAGCGATAAAAGTACCAGAATGGCATTAGAAGTTGCTTATGAAAGTTTATGTCGTGGAATTAAATATAAAATGGTTGATTTATATCACTCTGATGCATTTAATTTTACAATTATTGATGAGCATACTTTATTGGCACCTTTTGTAGCAATTCCTGGATTAGGTGCTAATGTTGCTAAGCAATTAGTTTTAGCACGCAATGAACATCGTTTTACATCAAAAAAAGATTTGATGCAGCGAGGAAAAATATCTCGTACAATTCTTGACTTTTTAGATGAAAAAAATGCTCTAGGAGATTTACCAGAAGACGATCAAATATCTTTATTTTAGTTTATTAATTTTATTAATGGATTGGACCTGTTTTTAAAAGATGTTAAAATTAAAACTAATTTATTCAGTTGACTAACTAAGGAGTCGCATAGTGCAATTTAAGTATTATTTGAAGCAATATCCAGTAACGTTTACTTTGATCTTAGTTACAGTTTTATTTTACTTGGTAGAATTAGGTTTAGGTGGTAGTACTCAAACGGCTGTTCTTTACCGAATGGGAGCCTTAACTAGATATGATGTTCAATTAGGTGATTGGTGGCGTCTAATAACTCCTATTTTTTTGCATATTGGATTTGGGCATATTTTATTTAATATGTTTACTTTGTTTGTTTTTGGCTTTTATATTGAGCCTTTTTTAGGTAGCTGGAGATTTCTGGGAATATATCTTCTTGGTGGAATATATGGTAATTTACTTAGTTTCGCTTTTCAGAGTAATAATACTATTTCTGCAGGTGCTAGTTCTTCAATTTTTGCAATTTTTGGAGTTTTTGTTTTAATGCGGCGATCCTTAGTTAATCAATTTCAATATCGTTATTTGTCTGGTCAAATGTTTGCTTTAGCTGCTTTTAATTTTATTTTTGATTTGTTAGATAATGTTAATGGAGGTTCAATTGGAATTCTTGCTCACCTAGGAGGTTTTTTTGGTGGCTGTCTTTTATCAATATCATTTGGCTCCTCAAAGGCAGAAAATTATCGAACGTGGCAAAGAATTTTAGCAGCCTTAGTTTTTCTTTTTAGCACATTAGTTTTATATTTCTATGGTATGGGTCGATCAATTGTTTGATGAAACCAAAATTAAATATTTTTATCAAGTCTTAGATATTTTAAAAACGTTTAACGTTTATATTCATCTTGGCTGTCGTTTAGACGATTTAGAACTTGCGGAAGTAGAATTAAATCGTCTATTTAAAGCAAAATTAATTGAAAAAAAAGTTTATTTAAAATCCTTAACAATAATTGAAGAAGAAATAAGAAAAGAGAAAAATGATGGATGATTTTTATATAGGTATTGATTTGGGAGGAACGACTATTAAGTTTGGACTTATTAATAATGATGGGTTGGTCAAAGAAAAATGGCATATTAAAACTAATAGTGATAATTTAGGAGAACAAATTCTTCCAGATATAATAAACTCAATTGAAAAGCATTTATTAAAAAATAAAAATAGAGATTCAATTAAAGCGATTGGAATGGGGAGCCCTGGTTCAATAAATTCTATTAAAGGGACAGTAAGTGGAGCTTTTAACTTGAATTGGACTACTGAACAGCCTTTAAAGGAAAGAATTGAATCAGCATTTAAAATACCCTTTTTTGTGGATAATGATGCTAATGTTGCAGCATTAGGTGAACGTTGGATGGGAGCTGGTGAAAAAAGTAATGATGTAGTTTTTGTTACTTTGGGTACAGGAATTGGTGGAGGAATCATTGCTAATGGACATTTAATTCATGGGATAGCTGGTTCTGGTGGTGAAATTGGTCATCTAATTGTTGAACCTAATGGATACCTTTGTACCTGTGGTAACCGGGGATGTTTAGAAACGATTGCATCTGCTTCGGGAATTGCCCGCATTGCTGATGAGATATCTCACAAAGATCATAATGGAAAATTAGCAAAAGCTGCTCAAAAAGAAGCTATAGATGCTAAAGTTGTTTTTGATTTAGCGAAAGCAAATGATTCTTCAGCTTTAAAAGTTGTTGATCAAATTACTTATTATTTAGCTTTAGGTTTAAGTCAGATAGCCGACATGTTAAATCCTAAATATATTATTATTGGTGGCGGTATTTCTCAAAGTGGAACTTTTTTAATTGATCATATTAATAAATATTTTCCAAATTTTGTTTTCCCGAATGTACGTGAGACAACTTCTTTAAAATTAGCAAAATTGGGAAATAGTGCAGGCATATTAGGTGCAGCGTATCTTGCTAAAATAGGTTTGCAAAAAAAAAGAGGTAATATTTAATGGCTATAGCAGCAACTACACCAACATGGTTATGGGTTTTAGATATTGTAATGATTGTTATTTTATTAGCAATCTTTTGTAATTGGCTTTATTATTTTATTCGAGGATTAATAATTAAAGGTAGTTTAAAACCGGAAGAGTTTGAAAAAAAAGTACATACAAGTCAGATCATAGATTTACGGTCTAAAGATGATTTTAAGGCTTCCCATATAATGGGGGCACGAAATATTCCTTATCCTATGTTTAAGCAATATAAAAGTTCAATTCGAAAAGATCTTCCAGTATTGTTATACGAAAGGACTGATCATGTTCCTATTAGAATAGCTGGTAAATTGAAAAAGCAAGGATATCAAAAAGTTTTCTGGCTTAAAGGCGGGTTTTCTAAATGGGATGGCAACATTAAAAAGCAGCATTAGTTTTAATTTAATTTACAAAATTATTGCATTTTATTGGTATATAACTTATACTGGTATAAGTTCAATTAATTATAGTAGGAGTTAGTAATGAAAAATTTGAAATTATTTTTGAATCAAAGTTGGCAAAGCCGGTAGGTTCAGGTTAATTTCCGTAAGGAATACGGCCTGATTAATCAGTACGTATTCCTACTGGCTAACTCTATATTATATAAGTCGGTAGGTTTTCCTACCGGCTTTTTACTTTAGTTAAGGAGCCTTATAAGGCTCCTTTTTTTTATTGAAAGGTTGAAAATGAAAAGAATAATAGCTTTTATTAGTTCAATTGTAGTTTTTTTGGGATTTGCTTTTTTTAATGAGAGTAAATCTAAATCTTCTAATAAACTTCCTCATGTAGGTGTATTAAATTTGATGCATCATCCTGCATTAGATCAGATTCAAAAGGGTTTTACTGATGGCATGAAAGCTGAAGGATTTGAAGATGGTCGTACGGTTAAAATTGATTATCAAAATGCTCAAGGAGATCAAAGTAATTTAAAAACAATGGCAACTAAATTAGTAAATGAAAATTCTGATATTTTATTTGGAATTACAACTCCTGCTTCTCAATCTTTGGCAAATTTAACAAACAAAATACCAGTGGTAATGGGAGCTGTAACTGATCCAAAATCGGCAGGATTAATTAAAAATTTTAAAAAACCGGGAGGAAACATTACGGGTGTTTCTAATATGTCACCTATTAAAGATCAATTGAAATTAATAAAAGAATTTATGCCGAATTTACGTATTTTAGGGGTAATTTATACTTCGAGTGATAGTTCTGCTTCGGCTGAACATCGAGAAATAGTTAAGGAATCAAAGAAATTAAAAATTCCAATTAAATCATATTCGATTACTAATAGTAATGATTTAAATCAGGTATCTCAAGAAATGCTAGATAAAGTTGATGCAGTTATGGTGCCCCAAGACAATGTTATTGCCGGGGCAATGGAAACTCTAGTTAAAAATGCTGATTTAATGAAAAAGCCAATTTTTCCTGCTGTTGACACTATGGTTAAGCAAGGAGGGGTAGCTGCTTATGGTATTAATCAATATCAATTAGGGCTAATTGGTGGGCATATAGTTGCTTCTATTTTGAAAGGTAAAACTAAACCAGCTACAACTTCAATTCAATTTGTAAGACATGGTCAACCAATATTAAATTTAAAACAAGCAAAAAAAATTGGAATTAAAGTTCCAGAACGCTTTTTAAAAGAAGCACAAAGTAAAGGGGAGGTGTTTAAATAATGAATATGATTGTATCTGCAATTGGACAAGGATTACTATGGGCTTTATTAGGGTTGGGTTTATACTTAACTTTTAGAATTTTAAATTTTGCTGATATGACAGTAGAAGGGACCTTTCCTTTGGGAGCAGCTGTTGCTGTAACCTCTATTACTCAAGGAGTTTCCCCAATTTTAGCAACTTTATTTGCTGGAGTTATAGGTATCATTGCAGGTTTAATTACTGGATTACTCTATACTAAAGGTAAAATTCCAAGTTTATTAGCTGGGATTCTAGTAATGACCGCTATTTATTCAATTAATTTACGAATTATGAGTAAGTCAAATATTTCATTATTTGGTAAAGCTAATCTTTTTGTTAATAAGTTTCTAAGTAACTTGCCTAAATATTTTGATAGTGTATTTATTGGGCTTTTATTTATTATTATTTTTACCTTATTCATTAGCTTTAGTTTAAATACTAATTTTGGTCAAGCTTTTATTGCAACCGGTGATAATCCTCAAATGGCAAAATCTTTAGGAATAAAGACCGATCGAATGATTATTTTAGGTTTAATGATATCTAATGGTCTTGTTGGTATATGTGGAGCTTTAATTGCTCAAAATAATGGTTATGCTGATATTAATATGGGAATTGGAACGATTGTTATTGCTTTAGCCTCAATTATTATCGGAGAAGTTATTTTTAAAAACTTAACATTAAATCAACGATTAGTTGCTGTTACTTTGGGTAGCATTATCTATCGTTTGTTATTATTGTTAGTTTTGCAATTAGGTTTTAATACAAATGATTTAAACTTAATTTCCGCAATTGTTTTAGCAATTTGTATGATGTTACCACAGTTAGAAAAAAAATTTAATTTAAAAAAGGTTTTATTAAAAGGAGTAAGAAAACATGACTAACCCGGTTTTAGAATTAAAAGAAATTACAACTAAGGTAAACCAAGGAACTAATCGGGAACTAACAATTTTGAAAAATATTAGTTTAAAAGTAAATAAAGGAGATTATATTACAATAATTGGTACAAATGGTTCTGGTAAATCAACATTATTTAATGTAATTTCTGGATTAATGCAAGTAAGTGTTGGGAAAATTTATCTTAATGGTAAAGATATTACTAATTTAAAAGAAGAAAATCGTTCAAAATTTTTAAGTCGTGTTTTTCAAGATCCAAAATTGGGTACTGCTCCCCGAATGACAGTTGCTGAAAATTTATTATTAGCGCTAAAGAGAGGAGAAAAGCGTAATTTTTTGCCACGAAATTTAAAAAATTACTTTCCTCAATTTATTCAATTAACTAAATCAATGCATAATGGTTTAGAAAATCGGTTAAATGCACCAACTGAAGTTCTTTCAGGAGGTCAGCGTCAAGCTTTAAGTTTTTTAATGGCAATTATTAAAAAACCAGATATTTTACTTTTAGATGAACATACTGCAGCTTTAGATCCAAAAACGAGTGCAACTTTAATGAATGAAACAGATAATCAAATAAGTAGAGGACATCTAACTGCTTTAATGATTACCCATAAATTAGAGGATGCTTTAAAATTTGGAAATTATTTATTGATTTTAAATCAGGGTAAAATTAAATTTATATTTGGCAAAGAAGAAAAGAAAAGATTAACAGTAAATGAATTAGAAAAATTCTTGATTTAATTTCATTTTATTTTAAATAAAATAGTATTAATATTATGATATCTTTAAAATTAATTAGGTGTATAATTAAAATAAAATTAGTTACATACGTATTTTATTAAATTATTACTTTTTAATTTAAAAAGATATTTTTATTATAAAATGCAACAGTATTAAAATAGTTTTTATGAATAATTTTTAAAAATGGTATTGCCCTTAAATAATAGTTAAATTAAAAGTCTAATTAATAAATGCAATTTAAATCGAAATTACTATGTAAAATGAGAAATTATATGTAAGTAGAGTTAAAAACTTTATGTTTGATCACAGATTTAAGAAATACTAAATCAAAGAACTTATTAATATGGTTATATTTATATAAATTTTTAAACGTTGATCATAAATAAAAAAATTACTTAGCTTACAATTAGAAATAAGTTTACATGTTTTTTTATTTAATAAGTGCCTTTATATATTTAATAAACAGCATTTGATTTATTGGTGTAAAACAAATTTAATTTTTCTTGTAAAAAAAAGAGAACTTTTTGACAAAATTTATTAGATTATTAATTTACTATTTTAGTTAATTATTTTACTTTTAATATTAATAAAGTATGATATAATATAAATATCTAGAAATAAAAGTAATCATCATAAATTTGTTAAGGAGATATTTATCTTGCTAAATGGAACAAAAATTCTTAATCAACGAAAACAATTAGGGATGTCACAGGTTGAGCTTGCTGAAGGTATTTGTACTCAAGCTACGCTATCTAAAATGGAACAAAAGAATATGGCTCCGATGACAGATACTTTAGTTAAAATTTGTGTCCGTTTAGGGTTAACTGTTGATGATGTTTTAACTGATTTTGATGATAGTGCCTATCAAAAGCAAAAAAAAATACTTGATCAAGTTCAGGTTAAATTATCAGAATCTAACTATAAAAAGGCAGAAGAGCTTTTTAAACAGCTTAATTATCATCAAATTACCCCCTCTCTATCTAGTCGTTATATTTACGAAAAAGGAAATTTAGATTTATTATTACATTCTAAAATTGAAGATGCTATTTTTAATTATGGAATTGCACTGCAGGAAGCAAATGGCAATTATGTTGATATTCTAGCGGCAAGTACTGGTTTAGGAACAGCTTACGCAATAAAAAAAGATTTTAAAAAGGCAGATTATTATTTTAATCAAGCATTAAAACATGTTAAAGATTTAGATTTAAACAAAGAAAATATTATAGATTATCTTAAAGCACTTAATAATGCTGCTAGTTTTTATACACAAACAAAAAAGTATTTGAAAAGTAATGATTTGAATCGGAAGTTACTAAAAGCCTTAGGAAATTTGAGTATCGTACCATATATTGATCAAACATACTTTCGAATAGCTGTTAATTTAGAAGCTGAAAATCCACAAAAAAGTACTAAAGAAATTAAAGATAATTTAAATAAAGCAGAAGCTTTTGCTGAAGTTGCAAAAAATAAGGAATTATTGAAAATGATTGATAGTTTTAAAAAGAAACTTTAAGACTGAATAATTAATTATTATTAAAAAAACCAATTCTTATAAATAAAAGAATTGGTTTTTTTTATCTATTTGATTTATTTATTTTTTAATTTAATGTTATAATGAAAAATATTATTAATGTAAATTTACTTTATCCTTTAGGCTAAATGTGTAAATCATTTATTTTTGTGATTATTTGATTATAAATAATAATATAAATTCATTTAGTTGAATAAAATAGAATACCGAGTAATATTAAATTTGTTTTTTTTAAAAATTAGCGCTATTTTAAATTATTTTTTATTTATCGATCATTTCATCATTTGGTACAATATAACAATAAATGTTAGAAAAGGAGGTGGATTATCATTAAACGATTTACGGACGGTGAAGAAAAAGTAATGCAAACTTTATGGTCAACAAGTAACGCTTTATCTATTGGTGAGATTTCTAAATTAATTCCTAAAACTAGTAAGGGAGTAATTGCAGAAATTTTAACGCGTTTACTTGAAAAGAAAGCTATTTATGTAGAAAAAATTAAAGTGATAAATAAATCACTTACTCGTACATATCGGCCTAAAGTTTCAGAAGAGGATTATTATACTAGTGTTATTCCTCAGCGTATTCTAAAAAAATTGGTTACGAATTTTATTTCTAAGAATTCATCAAATAAGGTACATGCTAATTCGTTAATCAAAGAAGTACAAGATTATTTTAATAATAATTCAGATATAAATAATTAGTTTTAAAAATGACTTAATAAATTATGTTTTTGTTAATCATATAGTAGTTCAATTTTTATTTTATAAATCCATTATTAAGTATTGTGATTCATAAATTTAATTGACGCTTTTTTTTACATTAAAATTAATTTTTTTATTGTAAATGTTTTATTTATTATTAATAATTAGTAAATTTTTATAAAAATCACTTACAAAAATTATACCTATTTTATTTATAGTAGAATTTTTTTAGTTAAACATAAAATCATCTTTTTACATCATATATAAAAAATGGCAGTTTTTGTTAAAAGAAAATAAAATATACATAATTATCTTTTGATTAATGGTTTTGTTTGTATTGCCGAAGGTAACATTACTTATGGAGCTAAAAGAGGAGATATCTTTATTTGGTGAATTAAAGGACAAAGTTCAGGTAATAATGGACATACAGGAATTTTTTTAGAGGTAGTAGAATTATTAGTATGACTCCTGATGGCATTATTACTCAATCATACAATGATGCATGGGCATAGGATAATCGACCTTATTCTTACTTATATTGTTTAAAAAATTCAACCCCAGTAGTTCCCACCAAGTACAGTTGATCGAAGTGTAACTTCGATTTACTATATGCCAGGATAGGGTGTTAAAGCTATTGATGGTAATAGTAACCAAATATCAGAATCTGAAAATGTCCTAAAACATGGAACAAAGTGCATGCAACTGGTGTATATATGCTTAACGAAAAACCAACTTACGCAATTGGAAGTGATCACCCAGGTTGGTAGTTTATCAAGCATATACTAATCAATGCAATTCCATCAAGATTAATTGTATACTAGGATATGGAATTAATGCAGTAGACAGTAATAGAAATACTTTATTAGGAACTAATAAAACTTTTAAAACTGATACTGGATAACATATTTATCATAGTGAAGTAACAATAATAAATAGTTCTGTTCACTATAAAGTAGGTCATAACGAATGTATACCATCTTATTATACTTTTGAAGGGGGATTTAGATAAGTTTTAAAATATATTAAATAAAAAAATTAAAGTTTCAATTCATTTTATTGAATTGAAACTTTTTTTAAAAATAAATATAACTTAAAATAAATTTTACTTAATAAGTGTAATTTAAATATGACGTAAACTTAAAAAAGAAAAAAATATTTTAAAAAATTAAATGGTATTTTTATAAAAAAAATTTTAAAAAAAGGGTTTAGATTATGATAAAATTTGATGAAAATAGATAGAGATCTAAACAAAATCAATTTGTAAAAGTTAAAATAGTCTTACTATAAATTTATTAAAAAAAGAAATTAAAAATTCTAAATTATAACTTCAAAATAATAAAATTAAGTTAATAAAGTATAAAAGACACATAAATTGAACAATAAAGTAAAATTTTATAAAAAATATGTATGATGAACAAACTGACTTAAAAGACGAAATTGCAAACTTAAAAAATTATTCTAATAGAACTAAAAAACTTGAGAAAAATAGATTTAATTCCTGATGAAAAATCTACAAAAATTTTAGAACTATATTATATTAATTGTTTGACTTTCGGAGATATTTGTAATTGATTGTATATTTTGGAAACAACGGTTAGACGTTGGTTTTCTAAGGGTATATACTATATAATTAAAATAATTGAAGAAAATGAAGAGAGTGGTTATTGGTTTACAAAAAAAGTGAGGAAATAATTTAAATTAGGAAATTTAAAATAAAAAAATGCAGTATGCAATTTTTAATATATTTTTATTTAATTTATCCTATATTATATATTAATCTATAATATTAAATAAATTATTGATTAATTAAATTTATAAAATATTGCAAAGGAGCGATCTTGAATTTACATTTATCAAATTTAGAAATTATTGTTCGGTTGTTGTTATCAGTTTTTTGTTCAGGACTAATTGGATTTAATCGGGAGCAAAAGAATCATTCTGCTGGTATTAGAACACACATTTTAGTTTGTGTTGGTGCATGTATAGTTGCGATGATTCAAAAAGAAATTGGATTTAATTCATTAATGATGGCAGCTAAGTATCCGCGTTTTTCTGGTGTTATTAGAGCAGATGAGGCTCGTTTAATCGCTCAAGTAGTTAGTGGAGTTGGATTTTTAGGTGCAGGTACAATTTTAGTTCATCATCAAGTAGTGCGTGGTTTAACTACTGCGGCTAGTCTTTGGACAGTTGCAGGATTAGGATTAGCTATAGGAATGGGTAATTATAATATTGCTATTGCTGGTACTATTGTTATTTTTTTAGTTTTAGGCGTGTTGAAACGAGTTTTACATATTACTCCTGTTAAGAAGATTATGATTCAGTACCGTCATCGAAAAGAAACCAAAGAATTTATTCAAAATTATTTCGATGAGCATAATATTACTGTTCGCGATGTTAATTTTAACGTTGATCAATCTGATGCCGATAATCACATTTATACAAATGTTTATGATATTGAATTACCAAGTAAAATAAATTATGCCGATATTATTGAAGATATATCAATGAACGAAAATATTATGTCAATAAGAATGATTAGTGTATAAACTAATTATTATAGAATAATGAATTATTTTTTAAAAAATATGCAAATAAAAGAATATTAGCTATTTAATCATAATATATATGGTATTTAGTTATAAACGGAGAAAACAATTAATCATTTGTTAA
>CALYPJ010000009.1 GCA_945273735.1 uncultured Lactobacillaceae bacterium | reverse complement strand
AAGGTTGGTAAAAATCAATGGCTAGATGGCAAGTACGTTGCCTTTAATCCCGTTAGTGAAATGGAATCCTTAAAGGGTATAGCAGTGATTAACTACGTTCCAGGCTATGGGGTTAACTTATGGAAAACGCCAACGACTACTGGTGGCTATTACCAGCGGAAATTAGCTGATAAAAGTCGATGGAAAGTTTTTGGTAAACAAAATGATTTTTACAACGTCGGAAAGGATCAGTGGATTCAAAATAAATATGCTAAATTTGAAACTAAATAATTAATTTAAATTTAAAAAGCATTGAGCTTAAATTCTCAGTGCTTTTTTTATTCAATTAATAAAGGACTTTTATTTGAACTTTATTAAATAAAAATTAGTTTTATTGAATGTTTAAATTAAGGTAATTTCTTAAAGTAACTAGATTTTAAATTAATTAATTTAAACTTAATAAATTATTTTTAAAAGTTATCATAATTGGAGCATGATCAAGGCGTTCCTTAGTATCGATTACCTGAGTATCTATTACTAAACTGTGCAATTGCTTGCTGATTAACCAAAAATCAAGGCGCCAACCAGATGATTTGGCTTTATCAATATTAGGAGGCCACCAAGTTGCTCCCAGTGTTGGTTTTAAATTATTGAGATTAGGATTCGCAAAAGAATCAATTAAGCCATTATTTAATAACATTTGAAAATCAGCTGGTGCTTTACTTAAGTCGGCTTCTCTCGGTGATAAAACAGCAAAGTCACCAGCAATAATTAACGCTTTTTTACTTGCTAACTGTTTAAAATATTGATTAATTTTTTGCATCCATTGGTGATGAATCTTCGGTTGATGATATTCATAATGGGGTTGATAACAGTTGATTACATAAAAATTATTAAAGGCTAAAGTGATGATTCGCCCCTGTTGATCTAATGGTATTGGTGCTTTTAGTATCGGGTAAATCACTTGGGGTTGTAATTTTGAAAGATAAAGAATCATTGTACCGCTATAACTTGTTTTAGCAGGCGGTTGAGAATTACGGGTAATGATTTGGTAATCAGAAAAAAGTGCTTTGAGGAGGGTTTGAAGTTTTGGTGATAAGCCCGATGGTGGTAATTTGGTCTCTTGAAATGTGATTATATCAGGATGTAATTTAGCTAAATATTGTAAGACGGTTAATGATTGTTTAGCCCGCCTTGATTTTCCGGTAAGTGCAGCCTTCAGTGAAGCGAGATTCCAATTAATTAGTTTAATAGTAAACCTCCTTTTTGGCTTATGTATTTTTAATATAGTAGGGTAGCTAATATAATTATTTTACGATTTTGAATGATTAATTAAATAAGTTTTATAAATAATGCTTGACAAATATCTTTAATTAAACAAATATGGTTAAATGTTTTTCAAATAGTAATTAAATTCAAATTAGAGTTTGACAATAATTACACAATGATCTTATAATAATGCGTTCATTGTTAGATGTAAATAAAAGATGAACAAAAAATGCGGAAGGAAGTGAGATGATGATTAACCGCAAAAAAAACTATTCGCCAAAACAGGCGGAATTAAAGAGAATTAGTTCTCTTACAGCAAAAGAGGTTTTTGCTGAATTTAATTCGTCACCTAAAGGATTAACTAGTGAAAAGGTGATGGAACTACAAGAAAAATTTGGCACTAATACTGTGTCTAGTCAACGCCAAAGACCGGGAATTTTAATTTTTCTGTCAGCTTTTAATGATCCTTTTGTTTATGTATTACTATTATTATCAATTGTTTCTTATTTAACAGGTGATTTTGATGGGGGTACAGTTATGCTTTTAATGATTGCCCTCTCGGTTGGAATTCGTTTCTGGCAAGAATATCGTTCTCAAAAAGCTAGTTCAGATTTAACAAAATTAATTCAAAATACTAGTGCAGTAATTCGAGATGGTGAAACCAATGAAATCCCAATGACTGAAATTGTGCCTGGGGATGTGATTGATTTAAAGACGGGAGATATGGTTCCAGCTGATGCTTACCTTTTTGAAACTCGTGATTTATTTATTAATCAATCTTCACTAACTGGTGAATCCATGCCCGTAGAGAAGAGTACTGTCAAAATTGAGAATGACAATGATGAACAAAATACAGCGTTCGATCAAAGTAACTTAGTTTTTATGGGAACTGATGTCCTTTCTGGTCATGGTCAAGCATTGATTTTAAAAACAGGTCGTAATACTTTTTTCAATGATATTGCTCAAAGTGTTTCAACAAAAAAAGAAGTGGGTAATTTTGAAAAAGGGATGCGTTCAGTCAGTCGCTTTTTAATTTTAATGATGATTATTCTAGTACCCATTGTTTTTATCATTAATGGTTTGACCAAACAAGATTGGGCTCAAGCATTCTTTTTTGCCATTGCCATTGCTGTAGGATTAACCCCAGAGATGTTACCAACAGTGGTTAATAGTAATTTAGCAAAAGGGGCATTAACAATGTCCAAAAAAGATGTCATTGTAAAACGACTTAATTCTATTCAAAGCTTAGGCGCCATTAGTACCCTATTTACCGATAAAACTGGCACTTTAACCGAAGATCGGGTAGTGATGATGCGCCATGTGGATATTGCTGGTCAAGAAGATAATCAGGTTTTACGTTTGGCTTATATGAATTCAAATTATCAAACAGGCTGGCGTAACCTGACTGATGCGGCAATTATTGAATATATGAGTGAGCATCCGGAACAAAAACAAGATTTACCTAGTGGGCTAAATAAGTTTGACGAGATTCCTTTTGACTTTTCAAGACGTCGTTTGACTGTGGTTGTTCGAAATGATGAACATCAATGGATGATTACTAAAGGGGCTTTTGAAGAAATGTTGGCCATCTCCAAATATGTCATAGTTAATGGGGTACCCCAAGAAATTACTCCGGAAATTAAAACTCAATTAATCCAAACCAATCGTGATTTAAATGAACAGGGAATGCGAGTTTTGATGATTTCTTATCGCCTTGATGTACATCAAAACAGTGTTTATCGACCAGATGATGAAAAAGATATGATTATTGCGGGATTTGTTGGATTCTTGGATCCACCTAAAAAAGATGCCCAAAAAGCTATTCGTTTACTTCGAGAACATGGGGTTAAAGTTAAAATTTTAACCGGTGATAATGCAATTATTACGCAACATGTTGCTGATGCAGTTGGTTTAGAAAACCTGGAAGTCATTCAAGGTCAAGAATTAGATCAATTAGATGATGAACAACTAGTTGAAACTGTTCAGACACACGATTTATTTGTGAAGTTAAGTCCTGATCAAAAAGCACGAGTAGTTCAAATTATGCGTCGACATGGTGATACTGTGGGTTTTATGGGTGATGGAATTAATGATGCTCCGGCTTTAAGGCAAGCTGATGTGGGAATTAGCGTCAAAAATGCGGCTGATATTACTAAAGATGTTAGTGATATTATCTTGTTAGAAAAGAGCCTTTTAGTATTAGAAACTGGAATTTTAGAAGGACGCAGAGTTTATGCTAATACAATGAAGTATATTAAAATGACCATTTCTTCAAATTTTGGAAATGCTTTGTCGGTTTTAATTTCTAGTATCTTTTTGCCATTTTTGCCGATGCTTTCGGTGCAATTATTGGTACAAAATTTAATTTATGATACTTCTCAAATGTCTATTCCTTGGGATAATGTGGATCCTGAAACTTTGAAAAAACCAACACCGTGGCGACTAAAAGGTTTACTGCCATTTACTTTAATCTTTGGTCCAATTAGTTCGATTTTTGATGTTTTAACTTTTATTACTTTATGGTCTTTATTTGGAGTCGGTTTACATTCAGCTTCATTAGATTGGCAACATTTATTTCAAGCAGGTTGGTTTGTTGAAGGTTTGATTACGCAAACATTAGTAGTTCATGTCTTTAGAACGCAACATTTACCTAGCTTTAAATATCATGCTTCAAATACGGTAACTTTAGCTTCAATTTTAGCCGTTGCTGCTGGATTAATTGTAGTATTAACCCCCCTAAGAATTGCTTTTAGCTTTGGTCAGTTACCTGGTGGATATTTTGTCGCTGCTTTTATTTTAGTTGCGGGTTATCTATTATCGGTACAGCTAGCGAAGAAATATTATATTCGTACCTACCACGAGTGGCTTTAATTAATTATTTATCGTTTAAAAGAAACACTTAGTGTTTCTTTTTTGATATTTTGAAATGATTCCGCTATTCTACTTGTAATTAAACAATAACGTCTTCAATACGAGGAGGTAAATTTGCATAACAAAATAATGATAGTGGAAGACGATCCAGTAATTGAAAAAACAATTAAGCAATTCTTACAAGCACGTGATTATATA
This sequence comes from uncultured Lactobacillaceae bacterium, assembly GCA_945273735.1. Classification (GTDB taxonomy): domain Bacteria; phylum Bacillota; class Bacilli; order Lactobacillales; family Lactobacillaceae; genus Xylocopilactobacillus. Next base: position 42,383 of record CALYPJ010000009.1, on the reverse strand, counting down.
GTAGTTTTAGCAGCACATTTAACTGCAGTAGATCGAGATTTTAAGTATAATCAACCCGATTTAGTGATTATGGATTTAATATTACCTTACTATAGTGGCTTTCATTGGTTGGAATTAATTCGTAAAAATTCCCAAGTTCCGGTAATTTTCTTAACCAGTGCAGGAGATGATCCTAATTTAATTACTGCAATGAATTTAGGTGCTGATGATTTTTTAGGCAAGCCAATTGATTTATCGGTTCTTTTAGCCAAGGTTCAAGGAGTTATGCGTCGAGTTTATAAGTATCAAGTAGCTCAAACTCAAATTCAACGCGGCAATTACCTTTTAGATATAAGTGATCATCAAATTAGGTATGAGCAAAAGTTGATTAATCTAACTCCCATTGAAACTAAACTTTTAAGTTTGCTTTTTGAACATCCAAATGAATTAATTACTAGACATGAAATGATTAATCGTTTATGGGAAAGTGATGATTATATTGATCAAAATGCGTTGTCGGTGGCTATTAATCGTTTAAGAAGAAAAATTGCCCCGATCGGGTTGGCTGAAAAATTAGTAACAATTAAAGGTTCGGGATACCGTTTATTTTTAGAGGAAATTCATGGTTAAAGACTATTTAAAAAATCGGGGATTTTTAATTTTATTGCTTACGGGGGGCTTTGTGGGCTTAATGGCATTGGTTACATTCCTATTAGTAAAACCATGGGATATTTTTGACAATACAATTTTTTTGGGTATTCTTCCCTGGATAATTTTTGTTGTAATCGATTTTACAAGGTTTTATTTTCATGATAAAAATTTGAAAGATCAAAAAGCAAGTTATCATGGCCAAATTGAACTTAGTTCACTTCCGATAACTAAAGATCCTTTATCTAAAAATTATCAATGTTTATTAATTAAACAATCTCAAACTATTAAACAATTACAAACTAAATTAATTCAACAGCAATCAACGACTTATGAAACTTTGCAGCTTTGGACCCATCAGATTAAGACGCCACTAACGGCATTGGATCTTTTAGTGCAGGTAAAACCATTTGACGATAAGCAAGCTCGTATAGAAATTACCCAAATTGATCGATATTTAAAAGTAATGTTGAATTATTTAAAGTTAACCAATATTAATAATGACTTAGTGTTAACCAAATTGCCCCTAAAACCTTTAGTAAAAAAAACTATTCGAGGCCTTGCTCGCTTATTTATTTCCAAAGATTTAAGAGTAGAAATTAATGATTTACCAACGGTAATTAGTGATTCACAATGGTTAAGTTTTATTTTTGAACAAATTTTAACCAATTCGATTAAATATACTAATAAAGGTAAAATTTCCGTTTACGCTCAAGGAAATGCAATTGTTTTTGCTGATAGTGGGATTGGAATTTTACCTGAAGATTTACCTCGAATATTTGAGCAAGGATATTCTGGTTATAATGGACGCACAAACCAAAAAGCTAGTGGTTTAGGTTTATATTTGAGTAACGAAATTGCTAAAAAATTAGGATTAAAATTAACCGCTAAATCTAAAGTAGGAGTTGGCACCCAAATTGCTTTATCTTTTCCTCAAAATCATTGGGATGTGGAATAAAATATGAGTAAACCTTTATTATCGTTACAAAATGTACAGAAAATTTATTACAGTCACTTTAAGATTCGTTCCCAGAAAGTTTTGCAAGGGATTACTTTTTCGGTTGAAAAGGGTGAGTTTGTAGCAATTATGGGTGAATCAGGAGCCGGGAAGAGTACACTTTTAAATTTGATTGCTACTTTAGATCAACCAACTAGCGGCGATATTTGGTTAAAAAATTGGAATCTCAATCGAATTAGTGAAGGTAAGAGTGCCAAATTTCGACGAGAACATTTAGGCTTTATCTTTCAAGATTTTGACTTATTGGATAATTTTGATGTTCAAGATAATATTTTTTTACCATTAGTTTTAGCAAAAACTCCAAAATCGGTAATGCAACATCGTTTAGCAAGTTTGGCACCACAGTTAGGGCTTAATGATTTATTGTTTAAGCGGCCTTATGAATTATCCGGGGGACAACAACAACGGGTTGCTGCAGCTAGAGCATTAATTACTAAACCAGAATTACTTTTAGCTGATGAACCTACTGGAGCTTTGGATTCTAAGACTTCAAAGCAATTGTTAAGTCTATTGGAAAAACTCAATCAATCAGGTCAAACAACTTTAATGGTAACTCATAGTGCAGTTACTGCTAGTCATAGTAAGCGTGTTTTGTTTATCCGTGATGGGTTAATTTTCCATCAGATTTATCGGGGCGCATTGAGTCAGCAGCAATTTTTAAAACGAATCAGTGAGACGCTAACAGCTTTACTTAGTACAACTAAATTTAAACCACATAATTTTTAGGAACAAACCAATGAAATTTTATGCCTCTTTAGCGGTCAATAATTTAAAAAAGAATTATCACCTTTATTTACCCTTTATAATAATTAACAGTTTTTTGTTTATGATTAGTTTAGTCTTGTTAAATTTAGGAGGAAGTACTTATTTTATTAATGATTATAACTGGCGGTCACCATTTGATTTTTATGGAATTTTTTCTATGTCAGGAATAATTATGATAATTATGACTTGGATTGTTGCCTGGTATGCTCATAGTTTTATTATTCAACAGCGAGGTTCTCAATTTGGACTTTATCAAGTAATTGGTTTTTCAAAATTTCAATTAGCCAAAATGCTATTTTGTGAAAACTTTTTTTGTTGGATATTAATTTTATTTTTTGGTAATTTATTTGGTTTATTTTGTTCTCAATTAGGGTATATGGTTTTAGTACGTCTTTTAAATGGAAAAACCCAAATTTTTTGGCACCTTAGAATTGTTACCTTTTTTGTTGAAGCAATAGCAATTACTATGATTTTCGCTTTTTTAGAATTTTATGATTTATTTTGGCTTTGGCGTCACCATCCATTAAAAATGATAAAAATGAATGGTATTGATAGTAAAAAGCCTAAGAATCGTTGGTTGCTGTTAATTTTAGGGACATTCTGTTTAGCGTTTGCTTATTTTTTGGCTTTAACTTCACGTCAGCCTATTCTAGTATGGAGCAATTTCCTTATTTCCATCATTTTAGTTATTATTGGAACTTACTTGCTTTATATTGCTGGGAGTATTTTCATTTTGAAAGGATTGCAAAAATGGCGAAATTATTATTATCAACCTCAACATTTTATTGCCATAGGTAATTTATTAACGCGATTAAAACAAAATGGTGCAGGTTTAGCCTCAATTGCTATTTTAATGACAATGGCTTTAGTCACGATTTCTTCAACAACTATGCTTATTTTTAGCTATCAGCAACTAATTAAAATACAAATTCCAACTGATATTGTTTACACAAATTATAATGGTGGCCCAAGCAGCATATCCTTAGTTAAAAAAAGCGCTAAAAGATCTGGTGTTAAGATTATTAAGGATGAAAGTCTCAAAAGCATTGAAACTAGCTTTATGAAAATCTCTCAAAATCAAATCGTACCCCTTAATTTAAACTTGAGTTCATTATGGTTATCGGCATCTAAAGATCGCGTTGTTAATTTTAATTTGGCAATTTTACCGAATAATAAACAGAATTTAAGTTCAAAAGATGTTATAGTATATAATTTGCATAACTATCAATACTCAACGATAAAAATCGGAAATAAAAAATTTAATATTAAAAAAAGATTAAAACAATTTCCATTAACTTTAGAAAAGGACTGGGCTTGTCGAGAGAATGAAGTTTACTTATTTTTTAAGAATAAAAAAGTTTTACTCCAAGCAGCTAATGAATTAACGCCAGAAAATAATATAAAATATAGTTTACCTGAATATCATTATTTGACGGTTAAGGGTAGTTATCGGCAACAAAAAAAAATGAAACTGCTATTAAAACGAGAGAGTATTAATTTTCGTTTACTAATTAGTAATTTAACTCTCTATCCTATTATTTGTAATTTATTGATTGCGGGAATTCTATTAAGTTTATCTTTTGTGATAATAACTTTATTGATCCTTTATTTTAAACAGTTAAGTGAAGGATATGCTGATGCAAAACGATATGCTACTTTGCGGCGAGTTGGCTTAGCTAACTTTGAGATAAAAAAGACAATTAAACGTCAACTTTTAATTATGTTTTATTTGCCTTTATTTACGGCAACAGTTCACCTATTTTTTGCTTTTCCCTTGATAAATGCATTTTTTAAATCGTTTGGTGTTAATAAGCCGCAATTATTATTGGTAATTAATTTGGTGGTATTGGGATTATTTTCTTTAATTTATATTGCAATTGATCATTTAACAAGTGGTGTTTACTACCATATAGTTATTAAATATCGCCGTTTAAATAACTCTTTCTTTGATTAAAATTCTGAATAAAAAAGAGCTTAATTTGTTGCATTAAGCTCTTTTATTATTTTTAAAAATTATTTTTCAAAAACTCGATTAACATTTTTAATCATTTTGGCAGTAGATTCTAAACCACCACCACTTAAATACCAAACATCAGCATCTAAAGAAATCACTTGATGATTTTTGCCAGCTGAAGTTTGTTTAATTAAATCATTTTGGAGAACTTGATTTTTAGAATCATCACCACCAATAGCTTTAGTTCGATCAACAATAAATAAAATATCAGGATTTTTGTTCATAACGTATTCATAAGAAACGCTTTGTCCGTGAATTGAAGTTTTGATATGAGCATCAACTTGTGTAAAACCAAAAGTATCGTGAATAATACCAAATCGCGATTTTGAACCATAAACTGAAATTTGACCTTCATTAATTAGGGCAATAAGTGCTTTCTTTTTGCTAGCAATAGCCTTGTTTTTTAAACTTACAATGTCTTTCTCTAGTTTTTTAATTTCTTGATTAGCTTTAGCTTCAGCATTAAAAATTTTGCCTAAAGTCCGAATATTTTGCTTGGTTGAATTCCAAGGATCTTGATCATTTACTTGCATAAACATTGTGGGTGCAATTTTACTTAATTTTTGTTTAAATCTTTGTTGTCTTCCGGCAATAATAATCAAATCGGGTTTTATTTGATTTACTTTTTCTAAATCCGGTTCCATAATACCGCCAGCGGAAGCTACATTTTGGTATTTAGCTAAATATTTTGGTAAATTTTTGGTTGGGGCTCCAGCGATGACCTTACCTTTATCTAAGGCATCAATTGTGTCCAGGGATCCATTATCAAAAACAACAACCTTTTTTGGATTTTTTGGAACTTTAATACTACCATTAGTATCCTTAACAGTAATCATAACTTTTTCTTTTGAACTATTTTTTTTAACCGATGAACTAGTAGACTTTTTACTATTGTCGCAGGCAGTAAAGAAAAATAATGCTCCTATAGCAACAATAATGATATTGAATAATTTTTTTTTCATTTTCACTCCTTAAAATATAAGTAATTAATTAAAATATAAACAAAATGGTTTTCCTGAAATATTTTGAATTTGAATTGGAATTTCATACAATTTAGATAAGACCTTTTCATCAATAATTTTATTAGTAAGGCCAGACTTGAAAATTTTTCCATTTTTCATTGCAATAATTTCATCGGCGTAAGAAGCTGCAAAGTTAAGATCATGAATCACAATAATAATGGTTTTACCTAATTCTTTAACTAAGTAGCGTAAAGTTTTCATAATTTGAACTTCATATTTCATATCTAAATTATTTAATGGCTCATCTAATAAAATATAGTCAGTATCTTGGGCTAAAACTAAAGCAATATAGGCCCGTTGAAGCTGACCTCCAGATAGCGTGGAGATATCTTCATTAACTAAATCTTTCAAACCTAAAATAGCAAGTGCTTGGTTTACTTTCTGATGGTCTACTTCCGTTAGATGACCTTTACTATAAGGAAATCGTCCAAATTCGACGAGTTCTTTGACGGTAATTTTCAATTCAAAGCTACTTGCTTGCTTGAGGAGGGATAATTTTTTTGCTAATGAATTTTGCTTCCAGGTTTTTAGCGATTGATGATCTAAAAATATTTCTCCCGTATCAGAGGGAACTAAGCGACTAATCATTGCTAAAAGAGTACTTTTACCAGCGCCATTAGGACCAATAATCGCAGTTAATTTATTCGTAGTTAAAGAGAGATTTACTTTGGAAACTACTTTTTTTACTCCATATTTTTTGGAAAGATCAGTTAGTTTAATCAACCGTTTTTCCTTTCATAAATAACTTTACCAATGAAATAAATCCCACCAGTGAATTCAATAACACTACTTAAGGGAGTGTTTAATTTAAAAACTTGTTCTACGATGAATTCACCAAATATTAATAAAAAAATGGCAATTAAACTTCCCCCTATAAAAAGTTGGCGATGATGGTAAGTTCCAATAAAGTGATAGCTTATATTGGCGACAATAAATCCCAGAAAAGTAATTGGGCCTACTAAAGCTGTAGAAACTCCAATTAAACTGCTAATAACAACTAATAAACTAAATTGTAATGAAGGAATGTTAATTCCTAAGTTGGTTGCTTGATCATCTCCAAGATGTAATACATCTAAAGTTAAACTTTTAAACCATAAGAAAATAACCAAAATCAAAATAATAATTGCCGCAATTGGAAAATATTGGGAATTGATGTTATTAAAACTAGCAAATAATTTAGTTTGCAAAGCATCAAATTCGTTGGGATTCATCGCTACTTGTAAAAAGGTAGTGATGCTATTGAGTAATGTGGCTAAGATAATTCCGACCATTAACAATAAAAATAGATTATTTTGTCCTTTGCGTAGCAAAAAATTGGCTAATAAAACACTAAAAATTACCATGATCGCAATTGTCAGTAAAAAAGTTGCAACTGACTCGCTACCTAGTAATTGTTTTCCATTAAAAAAGAAGAATATCGTTGTTTGCACTAAAGTGTAAAGTGAATCCAAGCCCAAAATATTGGGGGTTAAAAATTGATTATGAGTTAATGTTTGAAAAGTAATAGTTGCAAAAGAAGTTGCAATCCCAACTAAAACAAAAGCAATCAATTTGCCACTCCGTAAACTTAAAGCAAAATCCCAATTACCATAAGTTTGATAAGTGAGAAATAAAATGCAACTAACTATTACAAGAATTAATAAAGCTATGACTTTCAGTGGAAAGGAGCGAATCAGCTTTTTCATAAAGGTTCCTTTCGCAGTAATAAACTTAAGAAAATCAAACTTCCGAGGATTCCTACAACTACACTTACTGGAACTTCATAAGGAGCAATTATTGATCGGGCAATGATATCACAAATTAATAGAAAAGCACTCCCAGTAGTTGCGGTTAGTAATAGCGTATTTTTAATGTAATCACGATAATGAATTGATATCAGATTGGGAATAATTATGCCTAAAAACGGAATATTGCCAACCATGATTAAAATTAAAGTATTAGCTAAAGCTACTATCGCTAAACCAATTAGTTGAATAAATTGATAATTAAGACCTAAATTCTTAGTGATATCTTCACCCATTCCTACAATAGTGAACTGGTAAGCTAAAAGATAAGTGATTAATAATAATGGTAGGGTTAAGTAAATTAGTTCATAATTGCCTTTCATTACGGTAGAAAAGTTGCCTTGAAGCCACGAAGTCATATTTTGAATTAAATTGAATTGATAAGCAAAAAAAGTGGCAATTGAACCAAAAATATTTCCAAACATTACTCCAATTAAAGGAATCATTAGTTTATTTTTGGCTGCTAAAAAATTGATTAGGTAAATAAATAGAATTGTTCCCATAAATGCAAATAGGAATGCGATAAAAGAACGGAATAATAAAGGCGCATTTGGAAAGAAAAGCATAACAATAACAATTCCTAAGCGGGCACTATCAGTTGTTCCGGCACTTCCTGGCGATACAAATTTATTTTGGGTAAGGTGTTGCATGATTAAGCCACAAATACTAAGTGTTGCCCCGGCAATGATTAAACTAATTGTCCTGGGAATTCGAGTAGTTAAAAAAATTAGTTGTTGTTGAGAATTTCCATTAACTAATTGTTTGAGCGAAATTGGACTTGCCCCGGCGAAAAGGGAACCCCAGATTAAAACAATTAAAATTAGTGCCCAAACAATTTTTTTCATTAATCTCCTTCTTTATGTAATTTAGTTGGATAAAAATCAGAAAAGAATCATTCTAAATTACTGATATTTATCCTTAAAAGAATCATAGCCCGTAAATACTGAAAAATCAATATTTATTAAACCCATTTTTAAAAAAATTATTTGGAATTTAAATTTTTATTCTAAGTTAGATGCAATAAAACTAAAAAAAATTGACTCTCCTTTAAAATGCATTTAACAATAAAAAAACCTAGATCAGTTTGATCTAGGAAAATTAATTATCTTTGATTGATGGTTAAAAAAGTATTAGCTTTTTTTAAAATATTTTTTAATGAATCATAAGTTAAAGTGGTCCATGCATCAGGGAAATTGAACCAATCTAAATGGCTTACTTCACTATCTTGTTTTATTAAATGAGGATCCCCTTTAACTTCTGCAAGATAAAGAATAGTTTGTTTTTGATTACCATTAGCTAACGGATATTTATCAATTACTTGAAAGTTTGTATTATCAACTTGAACTTTAAGTCCAGTTTCTTCCCAAATCTCACGTTGGGCAGCTTGAAGATAAGTTTCGCCGTTTTCTACATGGCCTTTGGGAAAACCCCAAAAATGTGAGGTGGCACTTTGCTCGAGTAAATATTCCAGAATTCCTTGCTTATAACGGTAAACTACAGCTCCGGTAGAAGTTTCAATTTTCAACATTGTGCCTCCAAAATTTAATGATTATATTTTAACGCAGATAATACTATTCGCAAAAATAAAGACTATTAAATGTTAAATAAGCTAGTGAATTATTGGGGGCAACTTTTTATTAAAAAAATTATCAGAGGATCAATGAATTGAAAATTAATTATTTAAAATTACTAGAATTAATAATATAATTAGTATAAAAAATTAGCAAAAAGAAATTTATCTACGCTAATTGTAAAATAGTTAGCTTTTTGTTTAGAACAAGGATGAATTCGTTGCTAATTATTGAAAATCATATCAGGGTACGTGTAATTTTATAGTTTACTTAGTTTTTAAAAAATCAAAAAGGTTTTAATCCGGTTAAAGGAAATCTTTTTTGGGAAGTCTCCACCACTAAATGGGGGTTTTATAAAAAAAAGAGTTGTTGCAGGCAACAACTCGCTGAAATTTAGCAATTACTTATAATTTTAGTAAAAGTTAAAAATAATTTTTGACAAAGTTCAGGTAACGACAAACAATAATAAGTGTTTTTACATTTAATCTTTTGCAAATATAACTTTTCCATGATCAAAAGCGGTAATTTTTGCCAGAGCCTCCACATGAATATGATGTTCATCAAGAAATTTTTGGCCACGTTGAAAGGCTTTTTCAATTACTACCCCAACTCCTTCAATTTGAGCCCCAGCAGCTTGTGCAATATCAAGTAACCCTCCAACAGCTTGACCATTAGCTAAGAAGTCATCGATAATTAATACTTTTTCGCCTTGATGTAAAAATCTTTTATCAATAATAATTTTATTATTTACGCGTTTAGTAAAAGAAAAGACATCTGCAGTATAAACGTTATCTGGTAACGTTAAAGATTTATGTTTTCTTGCAAAAACAACTGGTAAATTAAGTTGGTAACCAGTCATTACCGCTGGAGCAATTCCTGAGGATTCAACAGTTAGAATACGGTCTGCTTTAGTATTAGCAAATCGGCGAGCAAATTCTTGCCCAATATCCATCATTAACTGAGGATCAATTTGGTGATTCAAGAAAGAGTCAACTTTTAAAATATCATCATTTAAAATTCGTCCATCTTTTTGAATCCGTTCTTCAACTAATTTCATAATTTTTTCATTTACCTAACCTTTTTTATTCAGAATAAGTTAAAATAATTGAAATTTCAATATAAAATCGGCCTTTTGACTGATTGTTAAAAATCTATATTTTTTTACAATTTTAAATAGCAGTAGAAAAGGAGAATTATGTTATGGGGCTTTTGTTTGTATTAGTAGTTAGTATAATCATACCTTTTGTTATTGTTGCTTTTGTGGGAAAAATTCTCGGATTATATAAATCAGCTGATGATCGGGTTTTGGCAGGTGTTTGTGGCGGAGTCGCTGAACGTTTTGGAGTTTCGGCTGGACTAATTCGTGTGATTTGGCTTTTAGCAGTTTTACTGTTTGGTCAGGGTCTAGCTTGGTATATTGCTTTTGCAATAGTTTTACCAACTGATTATCATCATAAAAAATACGATAATGATTACTAATTTGTAAAAAATAATTAATTGATCGCAATAAGGGCGATCTTTTTTCTTTTTAAGGATAAAATAAAAGGATGAATAAAGAAAATGAAATGGAAACCATTATTTTAACAGGCTTAGATACTAACTTTCAAAGTAAAATTGGTAAATTACTAGCACAACAGTTAAATTGGCCCTTTTATGATCTAGATGAAGAAGTGGCAAAGTTAATTCGGCGACTTCCTGCCGGTCAGCTTTTTAATCTTAGTGAAGATCAAATAAATCAATTAATGCAACACGTTTTAGTTGATCTTTTAGCAAAAAAAGAAGTAGTCATTGCTGCAAATTCGAATATTGTAGATACTCATCAAAATTTTCATTTTTTAAAAAATTGTGAAGCGGTAATTATCTATTTATATGATCGGTTTGATTCAGATAGGGCTAATTATGTTGCCACTAAAATTGTTGATGATCGGAATTTGGGTTCCTTAATCGTTGGTACTTTTCACTTGATTTGGGAATTATATGATGAACGTTATCGGAATATTTCTGATTTGATGGTAGAAGTTAATGGAAAAAAAGCTGAAAAAGTTGCTAAAGAAATTGCTACTTTTATTTCTTTAGAAGTAGGAGAAGACGATTTCTTTTAAGTTTTACTTTTAAAAGGGATAACAATGCATATTTTAGTTACTGGAGGAATGGGTTTTATTGGTTCTAATTTTATTCGATACCATTTAAAACATTATCCTCAAGATGAAGTTATTAATTTGGATCTTTTAAGTTATGCTGCTAATCAATTAAGTTTAGCAGATATTACCCAATTAAATTATCATTTTTATCAAGGCAGTATTAATGATTTAACTTTAGTTCAAGAAATTGTACAACAACATCAAATAAGTTTGATCATTAATTTTGCTGGAGAAAGCGATGTTGATCGTTCTTTAACTAAGTCGGATGTATTCGTTCAAACTAATGTTGCCGGAGTGAATAATTTGATAAATGTTGCTCTGAAAGAAAATATACCTCGTTTTATTCAGATTTCTACTGATGAAGTTTACGGCAGTTTACCCGCGTTAGAGTTTGCAGCGGAGGATGCTCCTTTAAATCCCAGTTCCCCTTATTCTGCTACTAAAGCTAGTGCTGAGTTATTATTATTAGCAGCTAAAAAAAGTTATCAATTAGGTATTAATATAATTCGTTCAGCAAATAATTATGGTCCACGCCAATATCAAGAAAAATTAATTCCTAAAGCCATTATTGCATTTTTGAAGGGTAATGAAATTCCACTTTTTGGAAAGGGATTAGAGACTCGCGATTGGTTATATGTTAATGATAATATTCGGGCAATTGAAACGGTAATTCATTCTGGAAAAATTGGGGAAATTTATAATGTGGGAACACAAAAGGAATTATCCAACTTTGCAGTATTGCAAGCAATTGCTAAAAATTTATCAGGTGATTCCAGTTTGATTCGATTTACTCGTCAAAGACCAGGTCATGATCAGCGATATGGAGTTCAAACTGCTAAAATTAAAGAATTAGGTTGGCAACCAGAAGTTGATTTTGGATTGGGAATTAAAAAAACAGTAACATGGTATCAGACTAATCGATCGTGGTGGGATGATAAAAATTACAGGTAACTTCATGGTCATTGATTATACCAATTGATTGTAAAAAGGAATAAATTCCTACGGGACCAATAAAAGAAAAATGATTTTTTTTAAGATCTTTAGTTATTGTTTGACTTAAAGTATTCTGGGTTGGCACTTGATGATAGTCAGTTATTTGATGGTCAATTATTTTACCTTTTGTAAAATGCCAAATATAATTATCAAAAGAGTCAAATTTGTCTCTGATTTTTAAAAAAGCTTGAGCATTTTTAATTGTTGCTTTAATTTTTAATTTATTACGAACAATTCCTGTATTTTCTAATAGTTGTTGATATTTTTTAGAGTCGTATTCGGCAATTTGGTAATAGTCAAAATGGTTGAATGCTTGTTGAAAATTGCTTCTTTTATGAAGAATTGTTTGCCAACTTAATCCAGCTTGAAAAATTTCTAGAGTTAATATTTCAAATAGCTTTTGATCATCGTGTAAAGGGCGACCCCATTCCTGATCATGGTATTTAGTTTCCAATGGGTCTTTAGAATTTTTTTCTACCCAATAACAACGCTTAATTTCTGGCATGGAGTTTTTTTCCTTGTTTAGTTTAGATTATTTTTTAATTGATTTTAACGTATAATTTAATAATGATATTATAACCATAAAAAAACAAAGGTGGATTGAAAATGTCCGTTTTCGATATTATTAAAATTACCCAATTAAATCACGAGTATTTTCCAGCAAACAAATTAGTAATGACTGATTTAGAAGGTAAGCCCAACTCATTGCTTACGGATTTATTACGTGATGTTGTTACTAAGATTGCAATTTTACTAGATTTTGATCAGTTTCATCAGCCTAATGAAGTAATTCTTAAACTTAAAGCAGTTACTCCCTTACCGAGTGATGTTTTAGCTGAATATGAGAAAATTCTTAATCAACCAGTAGTTGGGATTAATTTTGTTAGCAAGAGACAAGAACTAGAAATTGTATATCAATAAGAAGGTGACTATTGAAATTAACCTGTGCAAGTTGTCCTTTACGTTTAGAATCTTTTCATTTTATTAAAGGTAAGCGGCTCTTTAGTATTTGTGATTTATGTCGATTACGAGGACTGAATTTTGAAGATTATTATAATTATTCAAACCAAGTTTATGCACAAGTTATTGCACTTAATTACTGTGGAGCTTCAAAAGTAAGTGCTACCACTAAACAAAATATAACTCCGGAGTTTTGTCGGATAATAGAAGAAATTATCTCTGAATATGATTATGCAAGCGTAGTAGTAAAAAAAAATATATCTCGTGGCCAACTAAATGAGCGTTTATTGGCATATGAAAATCATGAAATTAATCTTGTCAATGTTGGAAACTTTTTTGATAATTTAACTCAATTAGGGTTTAATGTTGAGTCATTACATAATTTGCAGCGTGTTGATCATTCCACTAGAATGTGGCTTTATCATCACTATCATCAAACATGCCAGTATTGTGGACGAATTGGCTATAGTATCGATCATATAAATCCAGTATCACGTGGTGGTAGCAATGAAATTAGTAATCTAATACTATCATGCAATGAATGTAATAAATTAAAAGGAAATATGCCATATGAATGGTTTCAGGAATTTAATTTAAAAACGTTAGCAATTAATCAAAAATTAGTGATCAATGAAAAGCAAATAAATCAATTGAAATCTAGTCAAGAAGCTCTTAGTCGACAATTAGCGGCTTATTCTCATCGAACAAGAATTTTACAAGACGATCAAACAACAATTTATCGTCAACGAATTAAAGCTCAACAAACTTTGCTTGACGGGCTCAATAGTGATTATCAAAGTCTGCGTAACTTGCGTAAAAACTACATTAAATCTTGTTATCAAATAGCATTAATTAATAAAAAGAGGGAAGAATGACTTATCAATTAGGAGTAGTTGGGAGCAATTGGATTAGTGAACAATTTATTGCTGCAGCTCAAGAGAATTGCCAATTTAATTTAGCAGCAGTATATTCACGATCGGTTGATCATGGAGAAAAAATAACCAAAAAATTTGGTAGAGGTCAAGTTTATACGGATTTTACCAAATTTCTAGCAAGTAATATTTCTGTAGTTTATATTGCCAGCCCTAATAGTTTACATTTTATTCAAACCAAAACTGCTTTATTAAAACATAAGCATGTTATTTGTGAAAAGCCTGCTTTTTCCAATCCTCGAGAACTTAATGAAATTCGCCGAATTTTAAAAGACAATCCAGATTTGTTTTTCTTTGAAGCTCAACGTAATCTTTATGATCCTAATTTTCAAGTAATTAAGGACTTGTTGAACGAGTTTGGTCCAATTTGGGGGGCAAATTTAAATTTTATTCGTCAATCTTCACGTTATCCGGCTTTAAAAGCTGGTGAACTTCCTAATGCTTTTTCAACAGTGTACTCTGGGGGTGCTTTGGCCGACTTGGGAGTCTACTTAGTTGCTTTTGCTGTAGGTTTATTTGGTGAACCTGAAAAGGTTAATTATCAAGCTGAAAAGTGGCCTGTTAAAGATGGAGCAGATATTTTTGGAGTTGGTAGTTTAACTTATTCTGATTTATTAGTTGCATTAGCAATAGGGAAAAATGTTACTTCAGAAAATAATAATGAAATTTATGGAGAAAATGGAACTTTAATAATTGATAGCGTAGCTAATTTATCCAAAATTAAATTACGTTATCCTTCAGGTGAAATTCAAGATATTTCTTTGCATAATAGCGGTAATCCATTAAGTTTTGAAGCAAAATCATTTTATTGGATTTTAGCAAAGCAAAATCATCAAAAGATGCTCGAACAATTTGAGCAAACTGCAATTGTTAATCGAACTTTAAAACTAATGCGAGATCAAGCTGGGATTATTTTCACTAGTGATCAAGTTTCGAAGGCTTTATGAAATTACATCATTTAGCTTTAGTTACTAGTCAATTTAAAGCAAATTATAGATTTTATACCAAAATTTTAGGTTTGCGTTTAATTAAAAATACTGTAAATCAAGATCAACCTCACCATCGTCAAGTATATTATGGAGATTCGATGGGAACTCCTGGTAGCCTCATAACTTTTCATGTTAGTAATAGAACGATTTCACCAGAATCGCAAGTGGCATTTTGGTCGGGATTAAATTTTGCTATTCCTCGGGATTCTTTGATTTATTGGCGTGATCATTTACAAAATAATGGTCTGAAACCTGAAATTGATTCAGCTCATGTATTACATATTCAAGATCCTGATAATATTTTAATTACATTGAAGGAAGTTGAGGGTGAACTTGATGATTGTCAAATTAATGAACATACTTCTGTTCCTGCCAGTAAACAAATTTTAGGACTTATTGGGACCAGTTTATTTACTGCTAATTTGACCCAAACGAAAAGCTTTTTTACTGATTTTTTAGGGCTTAAAGTTCAAAATAATTGGATATTGCTTGAAGACCAACAACAATTACAACTTTTAGATTTATCAGAATCAAATTCAAAAAAAAATAATTTAATAAATGTTGATCATGTAGCTTTCAAGGTTAAGTCACAAAGTGAATTAAACCATTATTGGCACTTGGCTAAAGAAAAGGGTCAAATTCGCAAAAAGTTAACGGATCGAGGCTATTTTATGAGTGCTACTTTTTTGACTCCTAACAAGGGATTAGTAGAATTGGCTACAGAAAGTCCTGGAGTGGCTTTGGATGAATCAATAAATAATTTAGGAACAACATTTGCATTACCGCCTAGTTTAGCAATGTATCGCGCTACTTTAACTCAATATTATGCGCAAAAGGGAATTTATTTTGATGATATTCCAAATGGCCATCGTTCTAAATTACGGCGAATTCGAAAGCAATCAAATTGGTTTAATTATTAAATGTTAAGCCCATGGTTGCGTCTTAAAATTACTTGCCATTCAGGTAGTTTTTTCTGGAGATTTTTCAGCAAATATAAATCGTTAATTTGATCTTGAGCTTGTTGAAGAATTTCAATTCCTTCTTTAAAATCAGTTTGTAAATATTTGTTTTTTTGATTGATTATTTCAGTAAGGATTATTGTTTTAATAAAAGTAGGATAATTTTGTTTCATGCTATAATGGGTAATTAAGCTGGAGTTCCATTGTTTAATTGCCCATTTGGTTCGGTAATTAGCGATTAAATCAATAAAGATAGCTTCATTTAAATACTGTGCCCTAATTGTTTTAGGAGCGTAATTTAGAAATGGTAATAATTGATCAATATATCCTAAAAGATCGTCTCCAGTATGATTTTGAAAGACTTGTTGTTCAAAATAAGCTGTTTTTAACCAATCTTGAGACATTACATAAAAATTACGGTGATCAGCTTGCGGTGATTGATAAAAAAGTTTTTCAGAATACTGGGTCAAAGGAATTTCGTTAATTGCTAGGTAAGTGGCAACTAAACTTACGTAGTATCCAAATAGTGCATCAGGGCTTTTTTTAATTGCTGAAATATTTTTGAAATCGGTGGGGACACCAAACCAATTTAAAGGTAAACAGTTAAGAAAATTAAAAGCGCAAACAATGATAAAAATTATTAAATCAATGCGTAAAATTAATGAAACTTTTGGTAGAAAATACCATAAAATTCCAGCGCTTGTCCCAAAAAGCAAATCAAAGATTATTCCGCCGTAAAAGTATGGACGGAATTTTAATTTAGAACTAAATTTAACTGGAACAACGTTACTGTCAGTATCAAAGATCGTACGATGAATACGGAATCTTAATTTTTGATTTTTACGAATTAGGGTAAACCATAAAAAATTTAGGGAAACAAATTGGTAACCTGATAGTAATGCAAAAATTACTTTTCCACTTTCGTGAATCAGTTGAACAAAATAAATAATGAAAATTAGGGAAAAAAGGTATTCAAAAAAGAAGATAAACCATTGTAAAATAAAATTCATATTTTTTTCTCTTGTTTCTTTAATCTAAATAGAAAAATAATTATAGGTTGAAAAATGAAAAAATCATGGCAATTTTTTAAAAAAAATTGGTGGGGATTAACAAATATTTTATTTGGAATCATTGTTTTGAAGCAAGTTCATCTCTTATCAAAAATTGCCCTTATTGTTGGAGTTTGGCTCTTATTAAATACGGTTGCTTTGTTAATAGATTGGCATAAAAAGCGTAATTCTTGGGAGATAATGTTAGCAATTGTTAATTTAATTCTTGCTATTCCTTTAGGCTTGCAAATTTATAGTGCTGTGATTCCAATGGCCTATTTGGTTATTGCCATTTTAATTCTTAATGCTGCTTTTATTTTTAATATTTATTATTCAGCTAGTCGTAACAGTTTAAGTATTCGAATCCTTTTGTGGATTTTTCTAATTGTGGCTGTAAGCCTAATTTTATACCCTTGGTTTACCTCATCAATTTGGTTGCTTCTTTTTGCTGTCTATTTTATAGTTATGGGCATAATTATAATTTTAGCTTATTTTTTAATTGATTGATTTAAAAAGTTCTTTTAATTGATTAATTTTATCATAACGCTTAACTAGACGATTAGAAAATTGACTTAAAATATAAGTCTCTTCTTTATTTGTTGCAATAAGTTGAACTGGTATATTTTGGTGGTTTAACGAGGCAAAAGTAATAAAACCGATAACTTTAATATTGCTGTGTGTTTCTGAAGAATCTCGACCTTTAATTTTGAAAAAAACTTCGACGGAGCTTCCTTTAATACCTGAGGCATAACAAGTTAAAGTGTAAATGTCATCTTGATGGATTGGAGCAATAAAATTAACTTCATCAAGTGAAACTGTCGCGACTGCTTCTTTAGTCACTAAGTTAACTGAAATTGAACAGGTGCGATCAATTAAAGCTAAAATTTCACCACCAAATAAAGTGTTATTTCGATTGAGTTCTTTGGGCATAACTCGCTGAGTTGTAGTAACTCGCGTTTGTTGCATTTTAATGATTTTAGTCATTGGAGTAAACCTCGTGAAAAAATTAAGACAAAGACTACAACAGAATTCTCAAAAAAGGATAATAATTAGCATTTTATCAATAATCGTATTAATGACTTTCTACTACTTGCAAGGTCAAATTTTGTTGCGAGCGATTAATTTAAAATTAAAATATGACGAAATTAATTACTCAGAGCAAATTAGCCTAGAAGTAATGTATTGTCTAATTTTTGCTGTTTTAGTAGTCTGTGCTTTTATTGTATATTTTCTAGTTGTTCAAAAAAAGCCTGTATGGTCGTTTAATTGGTCCAAACTCAAAATTACGATATTTTTTTATTTGATTAGTTTAGGATTGCAGTTCCTATTAGGAATAATTAATCAAAAATTAAATGGTGAAATTCAAACTGCCAATAATCAGCAAATAATTGATATTGCAGATTTAAGAATTGACTTTGCTATAGTTCTTTTATTCACTGCTACTTTCTTATCACCGATTTTTGAAGAAATAATTTATCGCGGATTGATAATCTCGGGGATATTTAAAGAACATCAATTAATTGGAGTTTTTATTCAAGCTATTTTATTTGGCGCTGCTCACCAATTTACTAATATTTGGCAATATTTAATATATTTTTGTACAGGAACATTTTTGGGATTAATTTACTGGCAAACACAAGATATAAAATATTCTATTTTAGGGCATTTTACTCAGAATCTTTTAGGTTCGATAGAAATTATTCACTTATTACTCGTTTAAGATAAGATTAACCAGTTAAATAAATTGACAAAGAACCAGAAAATGCTTATTATATTTAGCTGTAGATTAAGAAATGAAAGGTGGTGGTAAATAATGACAACGGATTCTGCTGGTCCTGCATCTGATAGTGGGGTGAGGTTGCCTTATTATTTATTCACCACTTTAAATGCTGTGAATGTGATTAAATGGTACGGCGCCTCTATTTAGACAAATAGCCTAATAGAGGGACGCGGGAACGCGTACCGAAAGGCATCGTTACATGTTATTTCTCGGATTTGAAAGAGTTGGGACTTTTTCAAATCTGGCTTAATTGCACGAAGTAATAATAAAGCGAGTGCGAGTGGCTTTTTGGTCACTCTTTTTTTTTGGAGGAAAAGGTGGATCAAGAAATAAAGATTAGGTCTGGAAATAGTTCATCATCTATTTTTCAAGATGCTTTGTATATTCGTCGAAAAGTTTTTATTGAAGAACAAAATATTGCTCCTGATTTAGAATATGATGATCAAGATGCGGTTGCACAACATTTTGTAGCTTATTTAGGAACAATACCAGTTGCGACAATGCGAATAGTTATTAATAAAACAAAAGGACATTTGGGTCGAGTAGCTACTCTAAAAGCTTACCGTCATCGGGGCATTGCTGCTGAACTTTTAAATTATATTGAGAAAATCGAAAAGACTGCTGGTATTACTAAAATTGAAATGGGAGCTCAACTAACTGCAATTCCTTTTTATGAAAAATCAGGATATACCAGTTTTGGTGATATATTTTTGGATGCAGGGATTAAACACCGAAAAATGTTTAAAGAGTTAATATGAAAAGTTTTTCATGTAATTAACATATATGATAAAATTCAGATTGATAGTGAAGGGATCAAATAAATTTAAATGAAAAAACGAGAAGATATTAGAAATATTGCAATTATTGCCCATGTTGATCATGGTAAAACAACTTTAGTTAATGAATTATTGAAACAATCAGATACTTTATCAGCTCATACTGATTTACAAGATCGAGCAATGGATAGTAACCCAATTGAGCGAGAAAGAGGAATCACGATTCTTTCAAAAATTACTGCGGTTAAATACAACAATACTCAAATTAATATTTTGGATACTCCTGGTCATGCGGATTTCGGTGGCGAAGTTGAACGAATTATGAAAATGGTTGATGGTGTACTGTTAGTTGTAGATGCCTTTGAAGGAACAATGCCGCAAACTCGATTTGTTTTAATGAAAGCTCTTGAACAACATTTAACACCTGTAGTAGTAATTAATAAAGTTGATCGTCCTGGTGCGCGCCCAGAGGAAGTAGTAGATGAAGTATTAGAATTATTTATTGAACTAGGAGCTAGCGAAGATCAACTGGAGTTTCCTGTTGTTTATGCTAGTGCTGTTAATGGTACATCTAGTTATGACTCTGACCCAAGTAAGCAGGAGCATACAATGAAACCAATTTTTGATACAGTAATTAAGACAATTCCCGCTCCGGTTGATAATAGTGATGAACCATTACAATTTCAAGTTGCAATGCTCGAATATAATGATTTTGTTGGTCGTATTGGGATTGGTCGAGTATTTCGTGGCCATATTAAAATTGGTGATGAAGTAGCTTTAACTAAACTTGATGGCAGTGTAAAAAATTATCGGGTAACTAAACTATTTGGTTTCTTTGGCTTGAAGCGTGAAGAAATTAAAGAAGCTAAAGCTGGTGATTTGATTGGGGTTTCAGGATTTGATGACATTTTTGTCGGTGAAACAATTACGCCGACCGATGCAATTGAACCATTGCCACTTTTACGGATTGATGAACCTACTTTGCAAATGATGTTCCTAGCTAATGATTCTCCTTTTGCTGGTAGAGAAGGTACTAAAGTAACTCCGAGCAAAATTGAAGATCGATTGATGTCACAACAAAGAACTGATGTTTCCTTAAAAGTTGAGCCAGTAGTTGATCAACCAGGGGCTTGGACTGTATCTGGTCGTGGTGAATTACATTTGTCAATTCTAGTTGAGGAAATGCGGAGAGAAGGTTTTGAGTTACAATTATCAAGGCCACAGGTTATTTACCGAGAAGTTGATGGTCACTTAGAAGAACCATTCGAGTCCGTTCAAATGGATATTCCTGATCAATATACTGGTGCGGTGATTGATGCAATGGCTAGCCGCAAAGGTGAAATGAAAGATATGATTAGTGAAGGTAACGGACAGACTCGCCTACTTTTTCGGGTTCCATCTCGCGGGTTAATTGGTTTTCCGACTCAATTTATGTCTGACACAGCTGGTTACGGAATTTTAAACCATAGTTTTGAAGAATATGGTCCAGTCATTAAGAATTGGGAACCTGGTCGAAAAACTGGTGCTTTGGTGTCAATTAACCAAGGGGCAGCTACTACTTATAGTCTACAAAGCGTTGAAGGACGCGGTACACTTTTTGTAGATCCGGGAACAGAGGTTTACGAAGGAATGATTGTAGGTGAAAGTAGTCGTGATCGTGATATCTCAGTTACTGTTACTAAAGGTAAAAATTTAACTAATACGCGAGCTGCTGGAAAAGATCATGCAGCAGCAATAAAAACACCACGTCATTTGTCTTTAGAGGAATCACTTGAATTTTTGAATGATAGTGAGTATTGTGAAGTTACACCTAAAAGTGTTCGTTTGCGTAAAAAGATTCTTGATACAAATGCTCGTGAAAAAGCAGAAAAGCACAAGCGATCGTCAATGAAAAAATAAAAACATGGTTTTGCAACCAGCATGAAAGAAAATAACAAAAAGTTTAAATATGATCCCTGGATTTTTTATCCGTATTTATTTTTAAGCTTACTAGGGATTTTAATGGTTTATTCGGCTAGTGCTAATGTCACATTAGATGATAAATATGCTGCCAGTCCAATCGATTACCTGATTCGTCAGATCGGGTACTTTTTGGTTGGGCTTTTTTTGATTTTTATCTTTGCACACTTAAAATTTAGCTTTCTGAAACAAGGTCGTGTCACAAATAGTTATATTTTAGTAGTTGTAATTTTATTGTTGTTTTTAATAATCCAAAAAGTAATTTATCCGCAGCGAGTGATTAATGGTGCTTCTGCTTGGATTAAAATGGGTCCAATTAATCTTCAGCCAAGTGAATTTGCTAAATTAGGAATTATTTTGTATCTTGCTCGGATGTTGGCTAAAAGAGAAAAAAAACTTACATGGAAAACCATGAAAAAATCTATTATGGGACCTTTGCTTTTTTCATTTTTCATTATGTCTTTAGTTTTAATTCAACCAGATACGGGGGGTGCTTTGTCCTTATTTTTGATCACATTGATGGTAGTATCCATTAGTGGTATTCCTTGGTATATCGGTGCTGGATCAGTAATTTTAATTGTAGCTATTTTGTCAGGAATTATTTCTTTTATTGCTCATTTATATACAAAAGGAGCTTTAGGTAAAATACCTTATCAAGTTTTGCGGGTAATAGCTTTTGTTGATCCATGGAAAAATAGTGGTAGTGCTGGAATTCAGCTGACAAATTCTTATTTTGCAATTAATAATGGTGGTTGGTTAGGAGTTGGTATTGGAAATAGTATTCAAAAGCATGGTTATTTACCAGAAGCTAATACTGATTTTATTTTAGCGATTATTGCTGAAGAAATGGGAGTTGTCACCGTTATTTTAATCTTAATTGCAATTTTTATGATAATTACCCGAGCGGTGATCTTAGCGATTCGAAGTAAAAATAACTATTATGCAATGATTTGTATTGGAGTAGCAACTACTTTTTTCACGCAAACAGTATTTAATGTTGGCGGCGTAGCGGGGTTACTTCCAATTACGGGAGTTACCTTACCTTTCATTAGTTATGGAGGTTCAAGTATTTTGCTTTTGTCCATAGAATTAGGATTACTATTTCATATTTCTAATGAAGACCATCAGCGTAGAATTGAGGCGAAAATTATTTCTAATGATTAAAAGAATGAGATTAATTGTTTATACAAATAATTTAAGAAGTTTACATTTAACTCATCATATTGGTCATTTACAATATTACTCACGCAGATTTCATTATGCAATTATCTATGTTAATGCGGATAAAGTTTATAAGATTCAACAGCAATTACTTCAAAAACCTCAAGTTAAGAAAGTGGAACTTTCGCCACAAATAACTAGTTTTGAACAATTTACTACTTTAAAGAAACATTCAAAAACTCTAGGAGATTAAATGCTACGAATTATTGGGGGAAATTTTTCGGGGGTTAAATTAAAAACACCTAAGGGACAAAAAACGCGTCCAACTACCGATATTGTGCGTGAATCAATTTTTAATATGCTTCAAAATATTGTTAATCCAGGTGCTTGTTTAGATTTATATGCCGGATCGGGTGCTTTAGGAATTGAAGCTTTTTCACGTTGGGGCCAAATGGTTTATTTGGTTGATCGTTCTCGTGATGCAATTACTGTAATTAAAGAAAATATTACTAAGTTACATCAACCAGAAGCTTTTAAACTTTATGCAATTAGTGCTCAAAAAGCGCTCCATAAATTTCAGGTTGAAAAATTATATTTCTCTTTGATTTTTTTGGATCCACCTTATCATTATCAGAATCAAAATCAAGATTTATCACAAATTTTGGAATTGGGTTTAGTCAAAAAGGGTGCAATTATTGTTTGCCAAGGTGATCAAAAGTTAGAAGTAGCTAATCTTGCTAATTTAACTCTTTTAAAATCAAAAAAATATGGTAAAACATTGATAGATATTTATCGGGTGGAAAAATAAGAAATATGAAAAAAATTGCATTATTTCCAGGAAGCTTTGACCCATTTACTAATGGTCACTTAGAAACTTTAAAATACGCTTGTCCGCTTTTTGATCAAATCTATGTTACTGTTGAGACTAACACACAAAAAAAAGGCTTTTTTTCACTTATTGAAAAAGAAGAAATGATTGAAGATAGTGTAGTTAATTTACCAAATGTTAAAGTTATTGCTCAACCAGAAGAATTAACAGTCAAAATTGCTAGGAAATTACAAGCTAAGTTTATTATTAGAGGAATTCGTAATCCGAGTGATTTCCAGTATGAAGCAGATATTTCTAATATTAATCATCAACTTGATCCAGATATTAAAACTATTTTTTTTATTCCTCCTGAAAATTTTACTTATATTTCATCAACAATGATTCGCGAGGTTTCTTCTTTGGGCGGTGATGTGTCCAAACTGGTTCCTACTCCGGTATTAAAAAAATTAAAGGAAAAATTTGATCATGATGAATGATGATAATGGCAAAAGAATTAAGCAAAAAATTTATCGTCGTAATTGGATAATTGCGACGCTTTTTTTATTGATAGTTATTTTATTAACTCCAGTTGTAATGCCTACTAAATACTATGTTGAAAACTTAGGTGGTGCAAAGCCTTTAAAAGATGTCATCACCATTAACGGTAAAAATGACCAGCATTCAGGAAGTTTGATGTATACTGCCGTAAGTATAAGTGGGCCAAGTAATTTGCTGAATTTAGGATTAGCATCATTAAATCCCCATGCGACGATTATGGATCAAAAAACGGTCTTTAATAATCAAACTCCAGCAGAAAATAAAAAACTTGATGAATACTACATGTTAGATGCACAAAATACAGCTGTTGCTACAGCGTTTAAGGCCGCTGGTGAAAAGGTTAAACTTGAATATTTAGGAATTTATGTCCTTAGCATTGATGCAAAATCTCAATTTAAAAACAAATTAAAAGTTGGTGATACCATTATTAAGGTTGATGATTTGACCGTAAAAAACAGTCAAGATTTTAGAAATTATCTGCTAACTAAAAAGCGGGGACAAACTGTAAAAATTACGGTTAAGCGTGATGGTAACTATTTAGTAGAGAAGGGAAAATTAATTAAAATTAACTCAAAGCGAGCAGGAATTGGGTTAGTACCGATTGATCACACAAAAGTAATTACTAATAAAAATGTCAATTTTGATTTAGCTAATGTTGGTGGACCTTCCGCAGGTTTAATGTTTACTTTAGAATTGTATAGTATTTTAACTGGTAAAGATTTAACACATGGTAATAAAATTGCGGGTACAGGGACAATAGAAAAAGATGGTAGTGTTGGAGCTATTGGGGGGATTGATAAAAAAATTGTTAGTGCTGATAAAG
Source organism: uncultured Lactobacillaceae bacterium (assembly GCA_945273735.1). Classification (GTDB taxonomy): domain Bacteria; phylum Bacillota; class Bacilli; order Lactobacillales; family Lactobacillaceae; genus Xylocopilactobacillus. The sequence continues at coordinate 17,694 of CALYPJ010000009.1, read as the reverse complement.
CGGGGGCTAAATATTTTATTGCTCCGGATGATGTAATAACAAAAGAAATAAAAGCTTCTAATCCTAACTATATAAATAATTATCATGAAGCTTTAAACACCAAAAAGAAATTCAACTTAAAAATAAAAATAATTCCAGTAAAGAACTTTTCCGAAGCTCTTCAAGCTTTAGAAAGAAATCAGATTCCGAACTAATTATGAGATAGAGAAAAATTGTTGCGTAATTGACAAATGGAGGTTAAAAACGTGCAAAAATTTCTCTATTTTTTTCAAAAGTTTTGGGTAGTCATCTTAATTGTAGCCGGGTTTGTTATCGGAATGGCTACTTTTTTAATTATTAGAGTAACAACGACCAGTATAAATTCATCAAATACAGATAACTCCTCATTATTTGAAAATAATCCAAAACCTATAAAATACAAGTCTAAGAAAAAATCCGTAAGTACATCTATAAATAAACAATTTGTAGAAATAAAAGGGGCAGTGGTTAAACCAGGTATTTATCCGATTCAAACAAATATGCGTTTAGCTGCAGTATTAACTAAAGCCGGTGGTGCTACTCCTGATGCTGATTTAAAAACTGTTAATTTAGCTAAAATTGTCAAAGACCAGGATTCTTTTTATATTCCTCAAAAAGGTGAAAATCCAGTTGGCGCAAATGAATCTAGTTCTGTGAGAAATAATACAGATGGAAATGAAACTGCCACATCAAAAAATTCTGATCAAACAGAGCAGGTTGATTTAAATACAGCTGATGCTACAAAATTACAAACTTTAGATGGTATTGGTCAAAAAAAGGCAGAAAAAATTATTGAATATCGCAAAGAACACGGTAACTTTAAGGAAATCACTGATCTTAAAAAAATAAGCGGTATTGGCGATAAAATTTTTAATGCTATTAAAGATCGAATTTTGGTAAGTGACTGAATGGCAGGCTATTGGTTTTTCCCTACTATTTTATTTATAGGAGTATTTTATTTAATTTTTGGTGGCCCTAAACTTTTGATTTGTTTAATTATATTTTGGATTATTAGAATTTATTTTTTAAAAAAGGGTCGAATTTGGTTTTGGAGTTTAATTTTTTTTTTACTTGCAATAATTTATGGTAGTTACTGTCGTCAAGTAGATCAAAAAATTTTGTTACCAAAAACAGATTGGGTTGTGATTAATCCTAATAATGTTCAAGTTAAAGGTGATTTAGCTCAAATGAAAGGACAAGCAAATAATATTCCGGTATTAGTTACGGCTAAAATTAATTCAGCTAAACAAAAGAATAAATTAATAAAAAATACCCATTGGTTTAAATTAAAGGTAACTTCAAAATTTGAGCGTATTGAATCACCACATAATGAAAGTGAATTTAATTACCAATCCTATGCCCATCGCCAATTGCATTGTGATTATACGGCTTTTCTATCAGATTTTAAGCCACAAATAATCACTGAAAGTTTGATGCAGAAAATATTTCGAATCAAGCGAAAAATTTATGTTTATTTATTAAGTTTTCCCCACTATTCTCAATTATTTTTACAACTTTTGTTAGGCGGGTCGGCTCCTTTAGCGATTAAAGAATCATTGAATCATCTGGGATTATTAACTTTGTTTTCTTTGGGTGGAATGCAACTTTATTTATGGCTAGGATTTTGGGAGCACCTGGCAGCACGATTGCGTATAGTCAAACCTTTAGTTAGTATTTTTAGTATTTGCGTTTTATTAATTTTAATTATTTTTAATTTTGAAAAAGTGGGTTTTACTAGAAGTGCGATCTTTTTAGTTGTTCGAGAGATTAGGAAATTGACTGGCTGGCGATTGGCACCTCTTGATCTTTGGTCCGGAACCTTTTTATTTTTTATCTTGGTTAACCCGCAGTTTTTATTTGGTTTGGGAGGATGTTTAAGTTTTTTAATTACTTTTTTTATTCAAACCAAAGTTTCAGAAAATCGTTTTATAACTAATTTAAAAATTAATTTAGTGATTTGCCCCCTGATCTTAAAGCAAATGTTTGTTTGGCAAACTTTAGGTTTAATTACTTCTTGGTTATTTTTCCCCATTGTAGCATCACTTTTTCCTTTACTGGGTATCAATTTGCTTTTCCATTTACCATTAATTGATCAGCTGGTTAATCAGATTTTTAAATTTTTATTTATTTTAATTGATGGTTTATCAAATTTAAATTTTGGTGAAATAATTTTTGGCAAGATTACAGTCCCTGAAGTGATTATTTTGATTATTTGTGGAGTAATAGGACTAACGAAAAAGGGTTTTAAACATCCAGGACTGATATTGGCAGTAGCATTTGGTAGTTTGGTTTACATCGGTAATCATTATCCAATAACAGGAAGGGTGATCATGTTTGATATTGGACAAGGTGATTCCTTATTGATTGAAACTCCTTTACATCGACAAATTATTTTAATAGATACAGGAGGTAAATTAGCGTTTAAACAAGCTAATTGGCAAAAAGCAGAACGTCGTTCAAAAGCGGAAACAGTAATTTTAAATTATCTACATAGTCGTGGAATTGACCACTTGGATGCAGTTATTACAACCCACCAAGATGCTGATCATATTGGTGATTTACCAAGATTAATATCAAAAATTAGGATTAAAAAACTAGTACATGGACAAGGAATTTTAGAAAATCCAAACTATCGGAAAAAAGTTGCACCATTAATTAAAAAATCTCAATTTATTGAAGTTAAAGGGGGAGATATTTTAGATATTAATGGTTTAAAGTTGAATATTTTTAACCCAATGGTTCCTGGTAAAGGTGAAAATACTGATTCAATAACTTTTTTGACTCAATTAGGTGGCTTGAAATTTTTGTTTACCGGTGATTTAGATCAAGTGGGTGAAAGAAGAATTCTTTCGCATTATTCTTTGCAGGCTGATATCTTAAAAGTAGGACATCATGGGAGCAAAACTTCAACTAGTATTGATTTTTTAAAAGCGGTTAAACCTAAATTAGCTTGGATTTCTGCAGGACGTAATAATCGCTACAATCATCCAAATCCTGAAACTTTAAAACGATTACACCAACAAAAAATTCCTTGGCTCATAACAAAAGATCAAGGAATGGTTTATTATCAATATAGTTTATTAAAAAAGGAAATGAAATGGTTTCAAAACAATGGATTTAAGTAATTATTTAAAAGAAATTAAAAAAACTCCTGGTGTAATTTATCTAGTAAGTGGTGATGAAACTATTCTTTTTCAAGATCTAAGAATTAATACTAAAAAAATTGCAGATCTTCAACATGCTGAAGTTGTGAGTTTTGATTTAAACGAAGATCCTGTTGATAATTTTTTGGTAGCGGTAGATAACTCTAGTCTTTTTTCTACCCAACGTTATCTTTTTGTGGAGCATTTTTTTGATTCGTTGAACAAACAATTTTCAAAAAAGCAACTTGCATTTTTATCGCAACGACTTAGTGGAACGTTACCAGGTGTTACTTTAATTTTTATTGAAGGTAACGAAAAAATTGATCGTCGACTAAAAGTGAATAAATTAATAACTACTTTAGGAGAAAAGGTAGAGTTATCTAAATTAAAACCCGGAGAAGTAAGTGCAAATTTAAAAAACTACCTTAAAAAAAGATATAATAAGCCATTTTCTTCAGAAGTAATAAATGAAATTTTAAATCGGACAAATTATGATTATACAGCTTTAAGAGGGGAACTTCCTAAATTAACCTTATTTCTAGATCAGCATGATTCTCCTTTAACGCTTACAGAAGTTAAGCAATTAATTACCCCAAATATTGATCATAATATTTTTGACTTAATTGGGAATTTAAGTGATAAAAAATTTAATGAAGTTATGAAACAATATAAAGATTTATTAAGCTATTTTGGGCAACCTTATGGCTTGAATGGAGCTTTAATTAATAATTTTCAATTACTATTACAAGTAAAAATTTTACAACAATCAGGTTATGATCACTATCAAATGCAAAAAAAATTAGTTGGAGTTCATCCCTATCGAATTAAATTAGCTCAACAAAAAAATCAAAGATTTTCACTAAATCAATTAATTAAAGTTAATCGTATTTTATTAGAAATGGATCAAAAGATTAAAACTAGTTCGATTAATTATGATCAACTTTTTGTTGATTTAATTTTAGAACTTAAAGAAAATTCATAATTCTTAAATTTTAAAATATTTTTTTAAGAAATTAGCAACTCCATCTTCCTCATTAGTTGAGGTTATCTGGTTAGCAATTTTTTTTAATTCAGGAATTGCGTTAGCCATAGCTACTCCTATCCCAGCATATTGGATCATTTCTTGATCGTTAGCTTCATCACCAAAAGCTATTAATTCACTATTTTTTATTTTAAAATAATTAAGAAGTGCTTTTAACCCATTAGCTTTGTTAACTTGGAGCGGTAAAATTTCCAAAAAAGTTGAACGAGAACGGGTTACATGAAAACAGTGAGTCTTTTTAATTTGTTTACCTAATTCCGCAATTTTAACTGGAGTGTCAATAATTACGGCTTTATAGATCGGCGTTCTTGGAGGAATTTGATCAAACTTAGTATTAATAAATGAAAGATATTTACCCATTTGTTCTTCATAAGGGGATACATTTGGATCCTGAAGCATTGCATAAACTTTATGTTCGCTAACTAAATAAAAACTAAAATGTTCTTTTTTAGTTAAATCAAAGATAGGTCTAAAATCATTAGGTAATAAGGTGGTCGTCGCAATTTTTTGTTTACTTGCTGTGAGTGCTACTAGACCACCGTTAAAACAAATACAAGCATCATGAGGTTTCAATAAACCAAGTTCTTCTAAATAAGGATAGATACCATCAATTGGGCGTCCAGAACAAAGAATAATTTTAAGGCCTCGTTGGTGTAATTTTTTTAAAATCATTTGATTTTTGAAACTAATTTTTTTGGCATTGTTTAAAAGGGTATTATCCATATCTAAGGCAATTGCTTTAATCATTTTTTCCTTTCAAATCAAAAAAATCCCATTAAACTAACTTAAAGGGATTTTTTGACAGTAAATACTATAAATAAAAGTTATTCAAATTATTATAAATTATTTTTACGCAAAGTAAGTTTAGAAAGATCGCGAGCAGCTTTATTAGGATGAATCAACTTTTTATGTTTTGCTGAATCAATCATCTTTGCTGCATTCTTGTAAAGAACTTCTGCTTGATCTTTATCGCCATTGTGTGCGGCAGTATTAAATTTTTTAATTGCTGTACGCATTGCTGAACGTTGCGAAGCATTAGCTAAACGCCGCTTATTTTGAGTTTTAACCCGTTTAATAGCTGATTTAATTTGGGGCATTAATGATCCACTCCTTTCTTGATCGGATATAATGAAATCAATCTTAAACATTATAGCAATTAAAGCCGGTTTTGACTAGCAATTTTGAATTTTATTAAAGAACATGGTAATATTATTATACCTATTGCTATGTTTAAGGATTGCCCCCCTTTTACTTTGCTTTAGGAATAAATGATAAGGAATATAAATAATGGCAATTTCAAAAGAACGTAAAAACGAAATCATAAAAAAATATGCTCGTAGTGATGGAGATACTGGCTCAGTTGAGGTTCAAGTTGCTCTTTTAACCGAAGAAATTAATGTTTTAAATGAACATTTAACAAAGCATAAAAAAGATCACCATTCTTATGTAGGCCAGATGAAGAAAATTGGACATCGGCGGAATTTACTTAGATACTTACGTGAAAGCGATCTTGATCGTTACCGTAAATTAATCAGTTCGTTAGGACTAAGAAGATAATAATCAACTACCTGCCGAAAAGAGCAGGTTTTTTAAATTTATCCCAACTGAAAGAGGTGAGAATTATTTGGGAAAGGTAAAAATAGCCATCCTCGGAGGAGTGCGAGAGAATGGTAAAAATATTTATGCAGTGGATGTTGATGGTGAAATTTTTGTTCTCGACTTTGGATTAAAATATCCAGAAAATGAGATGTTAGGAATTGATGTAGTAATTCCTGATTTTACCTATTTAGAAGAAAATGTTGAACGAATTGCTGGTGTATTTTTAACTCATGGTCATGCTGACGCCATTGGCGCTTTACCATACTTTTTACACAAAGGTTACAATGTTCCAATTTTTGGTTCGAGGCTTTCAATCGCTTTAGTAAAAAATAATATTTTGGATAAAAAAAAGAGTCAATATGATTTTCATGTAATTAATGAAAATTCAGTTATTGATTTTGAAAAAGCTTCAGTTTCTTTCTTTAAAACTACCCACACAATTCCTGATAGTTTGGGAATTGTTTTACACACTTCTGAAGGAAAAATTGTTTATACTGGTGATTTTAAGTTTGATTTTTCTCAAACAGGAGCTTATGAAACTGATCTTTATGCTTTAGCTCAAATTGGTCGTAAAGATGTAATTGCTTTAATGAGTGATTCTTCAAACGCTGAATCACAGGTTTCTTATAATAATGATCAAGAAGTACGTGATTATATTAATAATACTTTTAAATATCATCAAGGAAGAATAATTGCTTCATCAGTAGCTTCAAATTTAGTAAGAATTCAACAAATTATTGATGCTACTCAATATAGTAAGCGAAAGTTGGCTATTTCTGGTCGTGATTTAGAAAAAATAGTAAGAACAGCACTGAAATTAAAATATTTACATCTGCCAGAAGGGCTTTTGATTCCTTTAAAAGATTTGAAAAAGTACTCCGAAGATCAAATAGTAATTTTAGAAACTGGAAAATTAGGGGAACCGATGAAATCCCTCCAACGGATGGCTACCGGTCGTTTTAAAAATGTTCGCTTTAAGCAAGGCGATTTAGTCTTTATTTCGACTTCCCCTTCGGCTGCAATGGAAACAGCAATGGCTAAGACTAAAGATTTGATTTATCGTGCTGGTGCTGATGTTAAAACCTTAAGCGATGATTTAAATGCTACAGGACATGCTAGTCGTCAAGATTTACAGATGTTAATTAAATTAATGCATCCAAAGTATTTAATCCCAATTCAAGGTGAATATAGATCTTTACATGCACATAAAGCAATTGCTGAAGATGCCGGAATGCTTGGAAAAAATATATTTTTACCGGCAATTGGTGATGTTTTAGAAATTGAAAAAGGTGAATTACACCAAGCTAAAGCTGTCCCTGCCGGAGATGTAATGATTGATGGAATTGGTGTTGGTGATATTGGGAGTATTGTTTTACGAGATCGTCGAATGCTCTCTGAAGATGGAGTTTTTGTTTCTACAGTCACAATTGATCGGCGTAACAAGAAGATTATTTCTACCCCAAAAGTCGTTGCTAAAGGCTTTATATATAATAAAACTAATCGTCAATTACTTAATCAGAGTAAAGAAGTTATAAAGAAAACCATTTCAAACTATTTACAACATGATGATTTTGATTGGTCTGAAATTAAACAAGATGTACGAGAAAAATTAAATAAATTTTTATTTGAACAAACTAAGCGTCATCCAGTGATTCTTCCAGTAATTATGGAAGTAAATCAAAATAAATCAAATCGGCAGTAAAAGAAGTAAATTTTTAATATTTACAAAGCTTTATTTTACCGGTATAATACATAATCGGAACGCTTCCAAGCAATTTATGCTAAATAACGGTAATTAAATTAAATAAATTAGATATTTTAGGAGGTCCATTTTTAAATGGCTGAAAAAGAGCACTACGAAAGAACCAAGCCGCATGTTAACATCGGTACAATTGGTCACGTCGATCATGGTAAAACAACTTTAACAGCTGCTATTACTCACGTATTAGCAAAGAAAGGCTTAGCACAGCCTCTTGACTATGCTGGTATTGATGCCGCTCCTGAAGAGAAGGAACGTGGAATCACAATTAATACCGCTCATATTGAATATGAAACAGATAAGCGGCATTACGCACATATGGATGCTCCTGGTCATGCTGACTACATTAAGAACATGATTACTGGTGCCGCTCAGATGGATGGTGCAATTTTAGTTGTAGCTGCTACTGACGGTCCAATGCCTCAGACTCGTGAACATATCTTGCTTGCTCGTCAGGTAGGAGTTGAATATATTATAGTTTTCATTAACAAGACTGACTTGGTTGATGATCCTGAATTGATTGATCTTGTTGAAATGGAAGTTCGGGAATTATTAAGTGAATATGGTTTCCCTGGAGATGATGTTCCTGTAATCAAGGGTTCTGCTTTAAAAGCTCTTGAAGGTGATCCTGAACAAGAAAAAGTTATTGAAAAGTTAATGGATACTGTGGATGAATATATTCCAACCCCAGTTCGTGATACTGAAAAGCCATTCTTGATGCCAGTTGAAGATGTTTTCACAATTACTGGTCGTGGTACTGTAGCATCTGGTCGTGTTGATCGTGGTACTGTCAAAATTGGTGATGAAGTTGAAATTGTAGGTTTGAAACCAGAAATTTTAAAATCAACAGTTACTGGTGTTGAAATGTTCCACAAGACTCTTGATCTTGGTGAAGCAGGTGATAATGTCGGAATTCTTTTACGGGGAATCAATCATGACCAAGTTGAACGTGGCCAAGTATTAGCAAAACCTGGTTCAATTCAAACTCATAAGAAATTCCGCGGTCAAGTTTATATCTTGTCTAAGGATGAAGGTGGTCGTCATACGCCATTCTTCTCCAACTATCGCCCACAGTTCTATTTCCATACAACTGATGTTACTGGTACTATTGAACTACCAGAAGGAGTTGAAATGGTAATGCCTGGTGATAATGTAGCATTTGATGTTGAACTAATTTCACCAGTTGCAATTGAAAAGGGAACTAAATTTACTGTTCGTGAAGGTGGTAAAACCGTTGGAGCTGGACAGGTAACGGAAATTCTTGATTAATTTAACTTAAGAATCAATTGAAATTAGAGGGCTCTTTTAGCGGGCTCTCTTTTTTATTTAGTTTAGCTAATTTCTTATGAAGATTAGATTTACTTTAAGACTCTGCTATAATAGAATGCAATGTGACGACTTAAATCACGGAGGAAATTTATGAAACCAGAATGGGAAAAAACAGGAACCAATGAAGGAACTTTAAAATTTGAAATTACCACAGATGTGGTTGCAAAAGGTGTTGATCATGCTTTTAACAAGATAAAAAATCGAATTCAATTACCTGGATTTCGAAAGGGTAAAGTAAATCGTACAGTTTATCGACAATTTTATGGTGATTCATCACTTTATCAAGAAGCTTTAGAAGATATCTTTCCTTCATCATATGAAGCTGCATATAAAGAAGTAGGGATTGAACCTGTTAGCCGACCTGAGGTTACAATTGATGAAATGACTGAAGGTAAACCTTGGGTATTAGAAGTTAAAGTTACGGTTAAACCTGAAGTTAAATTGGGTAAATATAAAGGTGTTGAAGTTGAAAAGATTGATCGTACAGTAACTGATGAGGATGTTGATAAAGATATTCAAAATCGTCGAGAAAAAGAAGCAGAATTAGTTATTAAAGATGGTGCTGCTGAGAAAGGCGACACTGTAGTAATTGATTATGTTGGAACTATTGATGGTAAAGAGTTTGATGGTGGTTCAGCAAAGAATTATTCATTATCTTTAGGCTCTAATAGTTTTATTCCAGGATTTGAAGATCAGTTGGTAGGTCATAAGGCTGATGATAAAGTTGATGTTAAAGTCACTTTCCCTAAAGATTATCAAGCTAAAGATTTAGCTGGAAAAGAAGCTCATTTTGCAGTTACAGTACATGAAATTAAATCTAAAGAATTACCAAAATTGGATGACGATTTTGCTAAAGATTTAGATTTAGATGTAAAAACTGTTGATGAATTAAAGGCTAAAGTTCGTGAAAATCTTCAAAACGAAAAGAATGATAATGCTGAACGAGAAATGCAAGAAGCAGCAATTCACAAAGTTTTAGATAATGCAGAAATTAAAGATATTCCGCAAGTGATGATTGATGACGAAGTTAACCAACAAATTCAACGCTTTAATTCGGCATTGCAAACTCGTGGATTAACTATGCAAATGTACCAGCAAATTACTGGTACTAATAATGACGATTTACGTAAGCAATATGAAGAAGAAGCTCAAGACAATGTTAAGACTAACTTAGTTTTAGAAGCTGTGGTTAAAGCCGAAAAAATTAAACCAACAAAAGAAGATATTGATGAAGAAATTAAAAATTTAGCCAAAGAATATCAAATGGATGAAAAGCGGGTTCGACAGACCTTATCTGATGATATGTTGATTCATGATATAGGAGTTAAACAAGCTATTGATTTAATTGTAGATTCTGCGAAGGAAGTTCCAAGTAAAGAAAAAGCTAAAAAAACCACTGAGAAAAAGTCAGAGGGTGACCAAAAATAGGGTTAATTTTCCTAAAGAAGTGAAAGTATTTTTCCGAGGAGATTGATTGAATAACGAAGAACATGGTGTTATTAGATGCTCATTTTGTGGAAAAACACAAGATGAAGTTGAAAAGATGATCGCTGGTCCAGGTGTTTATATTTGTAATGAATGTGTTAATTTATCAAAAAGTATAATTGATGATCAGATAAAAATTAAGAACGAAACCACTGATGATCTTAAAGATAATTTTCCGAAACCTCATGATATATATGACTATTTAAATGAATATGTAATAGGTCAAAATACGGCAAAAAGAGCACTATCGGTAGCTGTTTACAATCATTATAAACGTATAACTCAAGATGATAATCCAGACGTTGAAATTCAAAAAAGTAATATTGCTTTAATTGGACCAACGGGTTCAGGGAAAACGTATTTAGCTCAAACTTTGGCTAAAATTCTTAATGTACCGTTTGCTATTGCAGATGCTACTTCTTTAACAGAAGCAGGATATGTTGGTGAAGATGTAGAAAATATTTTATTAAAGTTGCTTCAAGCTGCTGACTTTAATGTTGAACGTGCACAACGGGGAATTATTTATGTTGACGAGATAGATAAAATTGGCCGTAAAGCCGAAAATGTTTCAATTACGCGTGATGTCTCTGGTGAAGGAGTGCAACAAGCTTTATTGAAAATTTTAGAAGGTACTGTGGCTAATGTTCCACCGCAAGGCGGAAGGAAACATCCACAACAAGAATTAATTCAAATTGATACTAAAAATATTCTTTTTATTATTGGTGGTGCTTTTGATGGTTTAGAGAATATTATTAAAGAACGCTTAGGCAAAAAAGTGATTGGCTTTGGAGCGAATAACGAAGATCTTTCTGATGATCAAATTTTACATCGTGTAATTCCTGAAGATTTACTAAAATTTGGAATGATTCCTGAATTTATCGGGAGAATTCCCATTATTCAAACTTTAGATAAATTATCAGCTTCAGATTTAGTTCATATTTTAACCCAACCGAAGAATGCTCTCGTTAAACAATATCAAGCTTTGATGAAAATGGATGGCATTGCTTTAGAGTTTACACCTGATTCATTAACCGCAATAGCTGAAGAGGCAATTAAACGTCAAACTGGAGCCCGGGGTTTGCGTTCAATTATTGAAAAAGCAATGCAAAAAACAATGTTTGATTTACCTAGTCGCAAAGATGTAGCTAAAGTAGTCGTTACTTCAGATACAATTAAATCAGGGAAGCAGCCTCAAATTACTTTGAAGACAGCCGAGGCTTCTTAATGGCAAATAAAGATCAACAGTTTATTAAAAGCGCCGAAAAAGCTGTTGATTTCCCAGTAAGTAATCTTCCGCGGATTGCTTTTTTTGGTCGATCCAACGTGGGAAAATCAAGTTTAATTAATATTCTGTTAAAGCGCAAGAATTTAGCTCATACCTCAAGTACTCCAGGAAAAACTCAAGTTATTAATTTTTATTTATCAATGGATCATGAATTTGAACTAGTTGATTATCCCGGATATGGTTATGCTAAACTCAGTAAAAATCGGCGGGAAGCAATTGATCGAATGATTCGTTCAACTGTAGCAGAAATTCCTAACTTACAGGGAATTATTCAATTAATTGATGGACGAATTGCTACTCAAAAAATTGATTTAACTTTTGAAAAAATTCTTAATCAGGTGGGAGTGCCTCAAATGTTGGCTATTACTAAAGTTGATCAAGTTAAAAAGAGTCAAATAATGAAATTAGAACGGCGGATTGAAACTGATTTTGGTAAAGTACCTAACATTATAGAGTACTTGCTTACTAGTACTGTCAGTGGTTATGGCATTGCTGATTTACAACAATGGATTTATACAGTAATTTAACAGTCATCTTATTGATGACTTTTTTTTATCTAAATTTTGAAGTAAAAGTTCAAAAAAAAATCAAACTTAATTGTTATAAAAGGGAAAATGTGTTACATTAAATCTGAAAGCGTTTCCGTTATAAATGAAATAAGATTTTAATAAAAGAAATACTTAGGATTTTATTACGAAATCAACTTTTATAAATAAAAAATAGAGGAGAATAAATGAAACATATAAAGCGATTATTTGCGTTTTTTTTAATTGGAATAATGATTAATCCCTTCCAACTGGCTATTAACTTAAAGCCAGTAGCAGCTGCAAGTAAAAGCCAAGATATTCCTGGAATTACAACCACCAATATCATTGATCAGTGTTCTATTGATGGTCCTGAAAGCCAATCTGGTCATGGTTTTGATCAATTGATGGATGGTGATGATCAAACAGTCTGGATAGCTAATGGTGGTAATTGGCCATCTAAGTTGCATGTTAAAGTACCAACTAGCAATACTCAGCCAATTAGGCAATTAGTCATTAAATTTGAACAGAATCAGCCTGATCGTAGTGTTGATTTAAAAATTCAACATGCTTTAAATGGGGTAACGTCAAATTTAATTGAAGATAAGACTTTGCAGAATCAAAAATTTGGACAGGATATTACCATAAACTTCAAAGATGGTGAAGGTATTAATGCGACAGATTTCTATATAACTTTGAGTAACCCTAAAAATGGTGATAAAACTGGTGAATTTTGGCCTGCTATTGCTGAGTTAAAGTTATATGCTGATCGCGAAAATAAAGATGAAATTACTGATGTAGCGCCTAATGCTGATATTAAGGGATATGGTGATGCTCAAAAGATAACTGATAATGATCAGAGTACCTTATATATGTTAGCTAATGGTGGAATTAGTACTTTACCAAATAAACAAGCTAGTGTTGAATTTGATTTAGATCAACCAACTAATGTTATTGGTTTTCAAACTCAATTTGAACATCTAAATAGTGATTCCAATAATTTTGAATTTACATATCAAATTAGCGGTAAAGATGCTTCTACACAACAATGGAGCACTATTTGTAAAGATGTTAAAGCTAAAAGAACTTCACCTGATGATATTGTTACAAGTCCTTTAGCTGATTCAGTAAAATTAAGTGCAGTTCGTATAACGATTACTGATATAAAATCAAGTGGTGGTGATCCTTGGCCGGCTATAGCTGAGTTTAAAATTTTTGGTGAAAGTTCAGATAGTTCAGCTAACAAAGAAGATAAAGAAAGTATTGCTTGGAATAAAACTATTCACACTAATAGTAATCAAGATCAAGTAAAACGAATAAACGATGGATCTTTAACTAATAGTTGGCGAAGCAAAAATTATCCTAGTTACGTTGATATTGATTTAGGCAGTAATTACGATTTAAGTGAAGTTCAAATTTATGCGCCAAGTTTTGGTTATCAAAACTATACAATTTATACTAGCACCGACGGAAATAACTTTACCCGATACGCACAAAAGAGTAATCAAGAAGCAACTCCTGCAACTGGAGATCGATATAAAAAATCTGCTAATGCTCGTTTTGTGAGAGTATATGTTTACTATAATTCGAAAAAAGATGGTGCAGTATTAAACGAAGTTAGAGTTTTGGGTAAGGAAGCAAATACAACTTCAAAACTTGCTCCAATTCCCACAGTGACTGATTATAAAAATACTGATTATAATCAACAAACAACGACACAAGATGCAATTGATGCAGTTAAAGGAATTATTGATCGCCGTTTAGGAAAGAAATACGAAGATTGGTTTACTTTTGCCATTGCTAATCAGGCAAATAAATACGATTACTTTGATATTAGTAGTGACAACGGTAAAGTTAAGATTACTGGTAATTCAGGAGTTAGCTTAGCTAGTGGTTTAAATTATTATTTAAAACATGAAGTAAAAGTTAATCTTAGTGAAGTTGCTGATCAAGCAAAAATGCCAGAAAAAATTGTTTTGCCGACTCAAACAATTCATCAGGAAACCCGTTTCCCGGTTAGATATGCCTTTAATTACACGACGATGTCTTATTCAATGCCATATTGGGGTAAAAAGGAATGGCAAAAAGAAATTGATTGGTTAGCTTTAAACGGTATTAATTTAGTTCTTGATGTTACTGGTCAAGAAGCAGTTTGGTATGAATTTTTACATTCTGCAGGGTTTACAGATCCTCAAATTAAAGATTTTGTTTCGGCGCCGAGTTATGCTGCTTGGCAATATATGAGTAACCTATCAGGTTTTGGTGGACCTTTAAATAATGAATTCTTTACTAATCGAGTACAATTAGCACGGGAAAATCATTATCAAATGCGTAAATTGGGAATGGAAGTTTGTTTACAAGGATATGCCGGAATGATTCCTGATGAAATTACCGCGATAGATTCGAAAGTTCAATTATTACCACAAGGAACTTGGAGTGGATTTCAACGACCAGCGATGATTAAAACTGATACTCCTGAATTTGATAAATATGCGCAATTATATTATCAAGCTCAAGCTAAAGTTTATGGTACTTATGATCACCATTATGCGATAGATCCTTTCCATGAAGGTGGTAATCCTGGTAATTTGAGTCCTACAGTAATTTCCCAACAAGTATTAAAAAATATGATGCAGTTTGACTCGAAAGCTGTTTGGGTAATTCAATCTTGGCAAGGTAATCCAACGACTGCTTTGTTAAAAGGATTAGGAGATAATCGTGATAAACATGCTTTAGTATTAGATTTAAACTCTGAAGCAAATCCCCACTGGAACGAAACGAATCCAGCAAAATATGGTGGATCAGCAGAAGGTGGAGAATTTATGAAGACACCTTGGGCGTTTTCAATTATTGAAAACTTCGGAGGTCGTGATGGAATGTCTGGTCATATAGATTCTATTCTGTCAGGGTTGAATGATGCAATGGGTCGTGCTAAGCATATGGCTGGAATTGGTATGACTCCAGAAGCTAATCAAACTAATCCAGTAATTTTTGATTTATTATTCGAGTCAATTTGGAGTAAAGATGGCAACCATGTAGATCAAATTGATATAAATAAATGGATTAAAGACTATGCTGAAAGACGATATGGTGCCAAAAGTGATTCTGCTGATGCTGCTTGGAAGATCTTATTAAATACAGCTTATGCTGCTAAAAATAATAAAATTGGCCAAGGGGCTCCGGAATCAGTCATTAACGCTCGTCCAGCAACTGATATTGCCGCTGCTTCAACTTGGGGTAATGCAATAATTCAATATGATAAGTCGGAATTTGAACAAGCAGCACGTTTGTTATTAAAAGATTATTCTAAATTAAAAAATAGTCCGGGTTATCAAGATGATTTAGCAACAGTTTTGACTCAAGTTTTATCTAATTATGCTCAAGAAGTTCAAAAACAAATGACCACAGCATTAAAGAATAAGGATGTTGCAGGCTTTAAGAGTGCTTCTGAAAAATTCTTAAAGACAATTGATCAAGTTGATCAAGTAACTGGAACTCAAGCTGAAAGTATTTTAGGTAATTGGACACAACCTGCTGAGCGTGCTGCTGCAGGATTAGACGATTTTAGTAAAGATACAGCTCTTTATAATGCTAAGGCATTAATTACTACTTGGGGTAGTATTAATCAAGCTAATGCAGGTGGTTTAAAAGATTACTCTAATCGTCAGTGGTCTGGTTTGACTAAAGATTTTTATAAAATGCGTTGGCAAAAATGGATAAATGCTAAAACACAAGAGTTACAGACAGGTCAACCACAAGATATTAGTGATGCAGATTGGTTTGGTATTGAATGGGATTGGGTTCATAACGGTAAAAACTATCCTGAAGAAGTTAACAATGCCGATTTGCAAAAATTGGGATTAACTGTATTGGGTAATTATATCGTTGCTAACAAATTAGATTTAACTGCTTTGAATGACGCAATCACAGAAGCTAATGCTAAAGTAGCTGCTGGTTTTGAACAAGCAAAAACAACCCAAGAAAAATGGGATGCTTTAACTAAGACTCTCAAAAAAGCTCAAGATTTTGTTAAAGCCAACCAAACTAATAGTTCAGTTCAAAAACAAAGTGAAGCTGATCAATTAACTCAAGATTTGATCGGATCTCTCACAGATTTAGATAATGTTACATCAGTGACAACAGATAAAACTCAATTAAAAGCGGTTTTAAATCAGGCTAAGAAAGAATTAGAATCATCATGGCAATATCAAGAAGATTCTTATCAAGATTGTCAAACAGCGATTAAAGCAGCTCAAAAAGTTCTTCAAAACGATGAAGCAACTCAAGATCAAATTGATCAGGCAACTAAGGACTTAAAGTCATCTTTACAAAAATTAGTAAAGGTTTGGACAGTTAAAAATGTAGATCAGGTTTGCTACATTTCTTATGTTCCTGGTTATAGTGTTAAAGTGTATGATTTGCCAAAAGGCAAATTTGTTAATCAAATGTTAAAACATGGTACTTCTTGGCATGTTAGTCAAATTGCTGAAAATACATCAGGTCAAAAATATTATCGTTTAGGAAAGAATCAGTGGATTGAAGGACAATATGCTTCTGATTCTCCAGTAAGTGATTTTAGAATTAGTAATTTTAAAGCGGTAGGATATATTAACTATATTCCAAACTACAAAATAAAAGTTTGGAATGAACCAATGGGTAAATTTACCGGTAAATATTTAGCACATGATAGTGCATGGAAAATCTTTAAAAAGGCAGTTAATTCTAAAGGTCAAGTATTCTACAACGTAGGTGGTAATCAGTGGATAGATGGACAATATGTTGTTTTTGATCATAATCAAGTTTATCAAAATCTATCTGGTATAGTTACCATTAAGTATGTTAAAGGGTATGGCGTTAACTTATGGAAAGATTCAAATACAAATTCTGGTTATTATTTAGGTCGAAAACTAAACGATGGTAGTAAGTGGAAAGTATTTGGGAAACAAAACGGCTTTTATAAATTAGGAAACAACCAATGGGTTCAAAGTAGATATACTTCTTATCGTGCTAAATAATATAAGTAAATATTTATAATAAAAAACAAACCATTCGCTTTGAATGGTTTGTTTTTTTGTGAAATTTATATATAAAAAGACAACGATATAATCTATTTTTTATTTTTTGATTTAAATGATTTGTCTTGTTTTTGAATGGCTAATTCTTTTTCTTTTTTCTCTTTTGGTAATGTGGCGAATTTATCGAAAAGACTTTCGATATTTAAATCTCGGTGGATTTTTAATGCCATAAACTAACCTCCTTTAATTACTTATTTTAATATGATATATTCAAAAAATAAAGCAATTTTTCTTATTATTTAGCTAATTTATACCATATAAAAATACTAAAAAAGTAATATTAAAAATTATAAATTGTTGTATTTATTACTTGCAAAATACTTAAAAAATACTTAAAATAAAGAAGTTGTTTATGGAGGAGTAGCGAAGTGGCTAAACGCGGCGGACTGTAAATCCGCTCCTTCGGGTTCGGTGGTTCGAATCCACTCTCCTCCA